>NZ_JAUSBX010000104.1 GCF_030651835.1 Methylicorpusculum sp.
CCTTTACCACCCAGCTTGCCTAACGCCGTTTGGATTAATCCGCCTATTAACACAAAGGGAGAAACTTGACCCATAAATACACAACAATTAGACACTAAATAAAACAACTGGGTGTCTCAATGTCATTGACACATTCCGCGGGGGCTAAAACCAATATATTGCCGGTCTTGATAAAGGCGTCATGTGGCTTGGGAATAGAGGCCAAAGCCGTTAAAGGGCTTATTCCGATAAAGACAGCAGTGCCCACGGCTGTTGCAGCCAATCCTAACGGCCGGTACAACAAAACATCCAGTAATACAAAGCCGGGATCGGATGCTTCAACGGGTTGAGCCTGTGCAACAGGCCCCGTTAGGACTACCGATAATAAGATAAAAAAGCGGATTCTTTTTTTCATAATGCTTGGCTACGAATGGGTTATTGAAGCACTTCTACTTCCAAAGGCACATCCTGATAGATGCCGGTCAGTTTACGCTTGAATTCGTCGGTGACCAGTCTTGCGTCCTGTCTATTAGTAACGACTCTTGGCGTTAATAATAAGACCAACTCGGTCCTATCATTATTTTTTACTGTAGAGCCGAACAAAGGACCAATCAAAGGCAAATCATGCAAAAAAGGAATACCACTTTGTGTAGAAGTACTTCTCTCTTGTATTAACCCCCCAAGTACAATGGTTTCTCCGCTTTGCACTGCGACTGAGCTGGCAATCTCCCGGGTCAAAATATCCGGATTACCATTTGTGCGAGTATTTCCAAAACTTTCAACACTTTGTTCAATTTCCATCGTCACCAACCCATTGGCATTGACTCTGGGTTTAACGGTAACCATGACGCCCGTTTTACGCTGTTGAATTTGGGTTGTTTGGATGAGCGCATTGTCGGGGCCTGCGCCCCCTGAAAGAGGGGTAGACTCTGAAGTTCTAAGCGACTTTTCCTCTCCCACTTGAATATTGGCTTCCTGATTATTTAACACCATCAACGAGGGAGATGAAATGACGTTGACATTGCCATCATTAGCTTGCGCTTTCAGTAGCGCTTTAACAGCGCCGGAGCTGTAAATGGCGCTTAGACCTCCGGTCGCAGCGGCAGCGGCAGCACTTGCTGCCGCTGAGCCAAGCTGGGTACTTATATTTCTATCGTCTGGAACAGAGCCACTGCCAATACCTGAACTACCTTCAGAAAAATACCATTGGATTCCATACTCAAGCTCATCTGTTAAAGTCACCTCTACAATGGTCGCATCGATCAACACCTGTAAAGGCATCACATCCAGTTGTTTGATCACGTCTTTTATCACATTGTATTCCTGAGCGGTTGCCACGATAACCAATGAGTTGTTAATTTCATCCGGGATAATCTTGACTTCACCGACACCGGCGACTTTGACATTGGAAGCAATGCCGCCAGAGCCTCCTGAAAGGCTACCCAGGCCAGGGGAAGTTCTTTGAACCTGCTGGATTTGCGACGTGTTACCGGTCGATTGCGACCGATTTCGGGCAGATGACGATGTTGATGAAGGCCGATTTGTGACTTCAACTGATTTGCGGCCGGCGGCCACCTGCCCGCCTCTGGACTGAACGCTGCCGGAACCATAAATATCACTTAATACCATGGCCAAATCGAGCGCATTGACATGCTGGACTTTATAGACGTTAACACCACCGCCGGATGCCTTTTTGGCTCGATCCAGACGAATAATCCAGTTTTCGATATCGGTTAAATACCGTGATTGATGAGTAATCGCCAAAATGGCATTCATCCGCTCGATCGGTATAAATCTAAAAAAGCTGCCCTCATCTTCTTTGCCGAGTTTATTAAAAATCTGATCCAATTCCTCAACCAAGGTCGGCGGATCTACATGTGACAACGGAAACATCGCAAACGAACGGCCGCGCATGATGTCGGCATCAAATATCGACACGATTTCCTGAACGCGCTCAAGTTCGGCAGCCGTGCCACCAACAACCAGCAAATTGCGGGTTGCATCGCTGTGTAATATCGTCTTTTCGCCGACCAAGGGTTTAAGAATTTCGCCGATGTTGGCGACACCGACATTTCTGATCGGATAAACCTTTACCTGATACCCGGAAGGTAAGGTTCTGGATGCTCCTGCAACAGACAAGGACGAGGTCATTAAAGCCTCGCCGGCCGGTTCTATATGATAAACACCCCCGTCTTTAACCAACGCGGCATTGTTCATGCGCAACAGCATTTCCAGCGTGGGCATCAGCTGTTCTTTGCTGAGCGGCTTAGTGGTTTGCAAAGTCACTTTCCCGGCGACCTTGGGACTCAATACATAATTCTGCCCTAAAATATCACTGATGATGACTTTGGCGACTTCACCCAAATCGGCCTCATCAAAATTCAGGCTATAAGTTCCCGGACCACCCTCTGAAGGCTGACTTCTGCGCGCGGTAAGATCGGAAACCGGCAAGCCGCCGCCCGGATAAATTTCGGTTTTCAGCTTATCTTTTTCATCCGTCAGCGGTTTATTATCCAGTTGTTCATAAATCACACCTTGATGATCAATATCATTGGTTAACGGTTGCGTCAGCTGTAATTTGGGTTTTTGTTGAGGCCCCATAAATTCACAACCGTTTAACGTCAGGCTTAATACCGCCAAATACGTTGTTGCTTGGATTAGATTATGTTTTTTCATTGGGTCAGATTTTCTTCAGGAATGGGTTCACTTTGACCGGCATCAGGCGGCATTTCAGGTGTTAGTGGCATCTGTGGCGGCGGGACCTGTCGGGTTTTGGGCAGCTCTTTCAATTTCGGCTTTCTCAAGATCAATTCTGTTGTTTCGCCGCCCCGTTCAAGCACAGCTTTATCGGGTAATATTTCGATCAACTTCCAACCATCCACTTCCTGGTCTTTGGAAATTTTAATATGACTTTTCTGATTAGGCTGCATTTTGGTCCGGCGCAGCAATACGCTCTGCTTTTTTTGCGTGGTGTAAACCCCTGTCAATTCCCATTCCAATGTTTCTGAACTCTGAGAATTAGGGGAATTATCAGTATCTGTTTCGGGCACTGGACGCCTGCCTTCAATAAACAAAGGCCGGCTGACCAAATCGGTGTAACTGTCTTCAGTCTGCTGATCCAGCTTTAATTGCGGGAACGCCTGCTCATCGTAAGCGGGACTGACGGTGGTTTCACCGGGTTCCACTTCACCGTTTAAAGATCCCCAATACCACCATTCTCCGATGACCAACACCAAAAGAATGGCACAAACACTTGCCTGTATCTTGACTAGCGCGACATTGATCATTTTCCTTTCCCCATAAAACTGGAGGCCTGAAAACTGATGTTCAATTTGTTGCTGGGTTCAATTTTCCGCGTTATCCGGTTGCGTATGCCGCGTTCAGGACGAATATCAAGGTCGTCAATCACAAATAAGGGGATTGACGATTCGATTTGAAACAAAACAGAACGCAAGGTTTCTATATCGCCACTCATCCTGACTTTGACGGCTATACGGGTAAATTCACCTTCAATTTTGCTGGGCAAAACCTGCGTACTGGTTAGCTGGCCTCCGCCATTGGCAATAGCCGTTTTGATAAATTGTTGCAAATCAGCAGAGGCCAAAGCTTCTGTTCCCTGGCTGCTGAAATAGTTCTGCGTGCTGTCGGCCTGCTTAATTTTATCTATATTCGCTAGGACGGCTTCTTTTTTAGCGATAACCCGTTGGTAGCGCTCCAAACGGAACAACAGCTCGTTTTTTTCGTCACGCAGGTCCAATGCTTCATTGACCAGCGGCACAATTAAAAAGCCGATAACCATCAGAATAACGGCAATCAACAGCCCTACTGCCAACCATCGTTGCGGCGGGTATTTATTGATGAGCTTTATCAATCACTGCTCCTGGATTTTACATCTACCGTGAGTTGAAAACGCTCTAAACCCGTCATCCTGTCTTGTGTAACCGGTGAAACAAAACGGGCGTTGGCAAATAAATCCGATCCTTCCAATATTGCAATTAAAGCTGATGCCGCCGGCGATTGGCCTTGAATTTGAATCTGTCCGTCGGAATATTTCAAGTAGTTTAACCACGTATCATCTTTTATCAGGGCACTCAGCGAATTAAGCAGGGTAACCACAGAGGGGGATTGCTGCTTTTTTGTGATCAATTGCTTGGTCTGAGCAATAGTGCTATCGATTTCTGATTGCAATTGATCGACAACGGTTGCTTCTTTTTCGATCACTGCAATGTCTTCTCGCAGCTTGCTGACAGCCTGATTTTCAAGCCAAAGCGGTAAAACCAGAAACACGGCCAATAAGATGAAAAATAGCGCCGTTAAACTGCCGTGGATATAATTTTGCCATTCTACCTTTTTTTCCCGATGATCTTCCGGCAGGAGATTGTAATAGGATGGATTCGATTCCCGGTCATTAATGACAGAATCATAATCAATCAAGGATGGCCGGATAGTTAGCGGATTTAATTCCTCAATCAGAGCATCTATTTTATCCCTGGGGGATAACACCAAGATGAGGCGGACAAGTCCTGTTTGCTTATTTTTTTCCAATAACTTGATAGCAAAATAGACCTGATCCTTGTTAAAAGGCGTAAAGCGATCCAGTTCATAAGCGAGGACTTGCTGCAAATTTTCGGCAGCAGCCAGAGGGAATGAGAACTCCTTACTCACTGCGTCTAACCCGGTCAGCCGAAAGACCAGGTTGACGTTCTCAAAGCGGTTGTCACTTAATAAAAGGCTTTTGATTTGCTCAATGCCATCGGCATCTCTGCTAAATTCGCCGAGATCTTCGCACGCATCGCCTTGTTCATAAGACAAGCTGAACAGCGTCGGGTAGGGTCTTAAAACCAGTTGCCCCTGCTGTTGATCCAGAATCTGTTTAAGATGATCAGGCAATAAATGAAGTAGCTCTCCGCCCCACCAGCGAAAAAACTTTTTTACATCCAGATCGATGTTTGCATCAAGATTCAGCATGTGTAATGTCTTTTAATAATTTTCCATTTCGACTGCAAATAAACTGCGGGCTTTGGTATATTTGGGTCGCCATTGAACAATAGAAAAAGGCGCGCTTCCCTCATCCACTCGTTTAACCAAAGCATGAACAGTTGCCGTGATTTCCTCATCGATCATTGCTTCCGAAACGATGGTCAATACGTCTGTATTACTGCTGTTATCCTGTTCTTCACCGGTTTCCGGCATATCAAAATCGCCCTCCGATTGTTCATCAACCGGAGTAACCGGCACTGACCTGGAAGGTGTTTTCCTCAAGCCGGCACCTGTCCTTTTTTCGTCTTCATCTTCCAGTATCAATCTCAATTCTGCCGACGCTTTTTTCAAATCGACGCCGGATTTTCCGGAGTGAATGGTTATAAACGGCTCAAGCCAGTCGTACAATTCGGAATCCATACCTAAAACCATTTGCAGCTCTTCCAGCGATTGAAAAGCTTCGTTGCGCGGCACGTACTTCAATCCGGCTTTCTTATATTCTCTTTTCTCCGCACCGTCTTCACGCGCCGTGTCGTCCTTATCGCGCCAATCGATAATAGCATCGGCAATCCTGGCCTGCTTTTCGGCCTCTATGGGCGCCTGACTCAAGACTCTTTGCAACAATTTCAAGTCCGCTTGATTGAGGTCAACCTTACCACTCTCGGCCAGCATTTGCACCCGTATTAGCGCGCGATCAAATCTGAATTCATAGATTTGCCCATCTGCTTGCCAACGTTTCAACGGATCACTTTGGAGCATCATCATTTGCGCCATTGCGATTCCGGCTTCAGCATAGGCTTGTGCTTGCGCAACGCTCTTAAGTCCAAACATTATAGACGATTCCCTGCGCATGCTGAGGGCGAAGCTTCCCGCCATAATAGACAAAAGCGTCACTATCCAGAGTACTAACACCAATGCCACACCCTTTTGCCGCATCACCTGATGTCCCCTTCAGAATCAGCCGAGAATTCGGCATAACTTTCGGCAGCACTCAACTTGACCGGTATGACCATATCCGGCCAATACAACTCGTTATCACGCGCAATTCTGATTTTAATCAAACTCGGCAAAGTTTCTCTATCGACCCATTCCTGCTGCCATCCTCCGGATTCAGAGAGCGGATCTGATTCAAAATAACTCATCTGAAACAAGCTGACATGCGTGAGGATAACCACATCCTCGTCTTGCCACGCCTGCTCGTCCGAACTGGGGAAAAATGGTTTTATCGAGACTTTTAAAGCGTTATTGCCATTTTCCTGTTGTAAATACACCGTGAACACTTGCAATCCTGGGCGAGCAGCACTCGCAGGCAATGGCGAGACAAACTGAACGCTTTCAGCTGTGCCTCTAAATGAAAAAGCCCTTTCTTCGTCCTCAGAAAAATCGTGCCACAACGGCTGCGCAATGGCTAAATGCCTGCGAAAAAACTGATAGACCATGGCTGTTTCGCTAACCTGAGCCACTTTCCCTTCCCCGACCTCCCAGCTTTGAGCACTGATCCTAAGTGCGCCGAACAACAAAACCATCATGAGGCTCAAAAGCGTCATGGCCATCATGATTTCGATCAGCGTGAAACCTTTTTGGCGGCAAGCACAGAACATGGCTAGGTACCAGGCGGCTGTTCGTTTCGAACCAGACGCAAGGTATTTAATTCAAATACCCGCGGCTCTGCATTTGCTTCTGCCCAACTGACACTGACGCCGATCCTTAGAAGCTGGGGCACATTCGTGTTTTCGTCTGTTACTTCTAACTGAACATCGGCCAGACTGACGTTGACTTGCCAGGCATAACGATCAAATTCCAAGCCAGACATCTGACCGGGTTGCATCGGCGTTTCCACGCCGATTCTGGCCATCAGGGACTCGGCCAATTGGACCGCTGTGGTGTAGTCATCGGCAACGATCGCCGTATTGACACCACCGGAAAAGATTCTGAGTAAAATACCCAAAGCCAACGCCAGGATAGCGAAGGCCACCAGAATTTCCATTAAAGAAAAACCGCGCTGATCAGGCATCGGCGAGATCGATCAAGCCCGTCAACCAATTGATATTGATGCGCCAGGTCCATTGATCCAGCTCCAGGGTGACCCTGCCTCCGGTCGAGGAGCCATCGCCAAAAAAGCGGATATTGGCTTGGCCTTCACCGCTAAATTCACTTTGCGCCGTCACTAAAGTCACATGGATTTTTTTTGGAATGTGATAAATTTTATCCCGCGTACTGATCTGATAAGTGTTTTCGGCAAAGTCGATGGCCACCGTTGTCTCGTCTCCGAGCATCAAGGCCTGACCTCTGGCATAACGCAAGGCCGATATCATGTCTCTTGCGGCACTTTTTATCGTGGTTGCATCATTACCGGATGAGAGTGAAATGCCAACAGCGCCAAAAGCCAGCGCCATAACAAACAGCACCACCGATAATTCAATTAAGGTAAAGCCTCGATGGCCCCTGGTCGTTTTGATTTTCGGCAGCACAATTCAATAGCCTGAAAGTTTCAATAATGTTCGTTAACTTTTGTTATAACCAGCTGACAACATCCTGATCTTCACCTTCGCCACCTTCTTTTAGATCAGCTCCCAGAGAAAACAAATCGAAATTACCGTGTTCGCCGGGAAATTTGTATTGATAAGGCTGCTGCCACGGATCGACCGGCACTTTTGATTTACGCAGGTAAGGACCATTCCAGCGCTCCACATCGGATGGCTTCTCTATCAGCGCATTCAGTCCCTGTTCAGTGGACGGATACCGGCCGACATCCAGTTTGTACATATCCAGCGAAGAGGCAAGCCCTTCTATTTGAACTTTAGCGGCTTTGGTTTTTGAAGCGCCCATATGCTTCATGACCTGCGGACCGACAATTCCGGCCAACATAGCGATAATACCTAACACAACGAGTAATTCGAGCAAGGTAAAACCACTGTTCTTTTTCAGTTGTTTCATCGTTTTTTCCTAAAAAGCCAAATCATTAACACTCAAAATAGCCAACAAGATCGACACAATAATGCCTGCGATCATTAATCCCAAAGTGATGATCAATACCGGCTCCAATAATGCCAGCATGCGCTGTATCGACACTTTAAGCTGTTTATCGTAAATAGTAGCAACACGAAGCAGCATCTCTTCCAGGCGTCCGGTTTCCTCTCCCATACGAATCATTTGCATCGCCATTTTAGGAAGAACCGCCTTATCAAGTAAAGCATCGGACATATGCCGTCCCTGTTTAAGCTGCTCTTCCGCATCTCTTACCGCATCAACCAGCGTCAAGTTGGATACCGTTTCACGTACGATCGTCAAGGCGCTGATAATAGACACGCCATTCCCAAGAAGCGTTCCCAGGGTGCGGGTAATATTGGCCGTTTCCATATTAAGGATGATATTACCGGCTAACGGCATTTTAAGAAAACGCGCATCCCAAGCCTTACGAGAAACTGGATCGGACAATTGATAGCTCATGAACACATAGGTAGTCAATATAACGAGCATCAATAGCCACCAATAGCTTTGCAGCCAATTGGCCAATCCCACAACAATCTGGGTGGGCACAGGCAAAGCCTGCCCTGCACTTTCAAACATTTCGGTAAATTGAGGGACCACAAAGGTCAACATCACAAACAGGGATGCAAAGGACATGATCATTAATATGACCGGATAAATCAGCGCCGTACTGACGGTATCCTTGAGTTCTCGTGACCGCTCGAGATATTCCGACAAGCGCACCAAGACACTGCCAAGACTCCCTCCCGCCTCACCGGCCCTGATCATGTTAATGTAGAATTTCGAAAACACTCCCGCCTGGCTCTGTAAGGCATCGGCTAAGGTAGAACCGCCTTTGACTTTATCCAAGACGCGCGTCAGCAGCTTGGTCAATTTTTCATTTTCTGCGGTCAACTCGATCAACACCGACAGTGATTTATCAAGCGGAAGCCCTGAATCCAACAAGGTTGCCAATTCTCCGGTAACCAGCAAAATTTCCTTTTGTGACAAGCGAAGCTGCTTGACGCCCAAATGAATTCCCAGAAAAGTCCTGCCCCGCGAAGGTGAGACTTTTATCGGCATGAGCCCTTCGGCTTGTAACTCGGCTATCAAAGCCGCTTCGTCAACTGCTTCGCGCAAACCTTCTTCCAATTCGCCGCTACTGTTAACGACTTTAAATGCGAATAACGCCATCAGGATTCAGTGGTAACGCGCAAAACTTCTTCAAGCGTGGTCGACCCTTGCAAGGCCTTCACCAAACCATCGTCATACATGGTATGCATACCTTCTTCGATGGCAAGTCGATGAATCTCACCCGCCTCCGCATGGGTCATGATTAGTCTGCGCAACGCATCGCTCATGACCAGAAACTCAATAATCGCCATTCGCCCGCGATACCCCAGGCCATTGCAGGCATTACAACCGACGGCTTTATAAAATTTCAATTCGCCTTCAGGTTGAAATTTTCGCAACTTCAATTCTTCAGCCACAGTGGGTTCAACGGTATAACTTTCCTTGCAGTGAGGGCATAATTTTCTGACCAGGCGCTGGGCTAAAATGCCGTTAACCGTCGAACTCAGCAAATATTCTTCCATGCCCATATCAAGCAGTCGCGTAACGCCTCCGGCTGCATCGTTGGTATGCAGCGTCGACAACACCAAATGCCCGGTCAACGCTGATTGAACGGCTATTCTGGCGGTTTCGATATCACGCATTTCACCGATCATAATGACATCCGGATCTTGCCGCACAATGGACCTAAGTGCTGTGGCAAAATTAAGACCAATTTGAGGTTTGGCTTGAATTTGATTAATGCCTTCCAATTGATATTCAACCGGATCTTCGACAGTGATAATCTTGCGTTCGGCAGTATTGAGTTGTTTGAGCGCCGTATACAAGGTCGTCGATTTACCGCTGCCGGTAGGGCCGGTAATCAGGATAATGCCATGCGGCTGAGACAGAACCTCAATGAATTTTTGATAATGCTTACCGACAAAGCCGAGGGCAGTAAAATCAAGAACCGTCGCTTCCTTATCCAACAAGCGGATAACGACACTCTCGCCGTATAAAGTCGGAATCGTCGAAACACGCAGGTCCAGTTCTTTACCCAGCATTTGCAGTTTGATACGTCCGTCCTGAGGCAAGCGTCGTTCGGCAATATTCAATTTGGCCATGATTTTAATTCTGGATAACACGGCAGCAGTGGACGTGACCGGTGGCGCATCGATATTTTGCAGAACACCGTCGATACGCAAGCGCACTTTCAGACGTTGTTCAAATGGCTCGATATGAATATCCGACGCCCGGTTCTCAATCGCCCGCTGCATGATCAGATTGACCATTTTTATGACCGGAGCCTCGCTGGCCATGTCTTTCAAATGTTCCAGATCTTCTTCGCCGATCTCATCCGACTCCAGATTTGAAACGAGTTTATCCATCTGGGATTTGCCTTCACCGTATTGCATTTCCAGTGCCGCATCAATCTCGGACATCAGTCCGATTTTGGCCGCAATATTTTTTCCGGTAGCCAGTTGCAAAGCATCAAGCACAAAATGATTTTCAGGATCCATAACGGCGACCTGAATCTGCTCATCGTTCTGGCTTAAACCGATGACATGATATTGCTTGAGAAATCGAAGCGACACATTTTCGGGCAAAGGCGTTTCCAGCGGATAGTCTTCCCCGCTGACTTTTTCCATGGGGTGAGTCGCAACAAACGCCTCAGCAATATCGGATTCGGAACAAATACCCAACTTGATCAGCAGATGGGGCAAGGTTTCAACCACGGTAGATTGCATGACCCGATCGACTTTTTTTAATTCCGCATCGGTCAATTTTTCCAGATACTGCAAATGACTTAAAAAACTGTGATATTCCGGAGCTAGCTTTGCGGTTGAATAATCCATGTTGACTACCAGAACTGAGAATTTGGCGAATTATAAACGATAGGAAATATTAAATCCGTTATTGGATAGTGTGAAAGTCATTTTGGAATTTGGCAATCAATAACTTTCATGGATGAAGAGGCAATCAATCCGAACAGGACGAACATCTTATGCTTAACAATAATCGACTGTAGTCTTCATCGTTGTCTTGGGTTAAACACCGGTTTCTTTCGTAGCCGAAGAACGTCAATGAGCATGGAATAAAGATAATTTTCATAACATCTAAACATCCCAAAACCCATCGATCAGTAACCAATAATTTCTGCTGCTTACCTTTTCTTCCAGAACAAACAACTCATCAACACCTAACACGTCATATTTTTTAACACCACTAAAGAAATCATCGATGCTATTTGAGCTTATTTTGATATTGGTTTTATGGAAATTTGAGGGGTATTTCAAGGAAACTTTATACGAAAGACGGGGTGATAAAACGTTTAGACAAGAGAATTCTTTCAGCTCAGTTAAAACAAAAATTCGGGCTTTGTCTGTCATCCGAAAAGTTGTAGCCGCTTAATTTAAGTTCGCTATTTATTAAGTTAAAAACAAGCAAAAAGACTGAGTTTATCTGACTCATGAATATCCTTTGATTTCAAGAGTTTGATGACCATTTAACTCAGTTACTTATACCTAAGTAATAAAAATGGCGTCGCTCAGTCGACTAATGTCCGAGCCTAGAGCTCATTATTCAAACTACCTCTTAAACGGGTGTTTGTTTAGTTTAAATCTATAGAGGTAATTATGTTGAAATTAAAATCACCAATAACTAAGTTAAGTTCGGCTATAGCGTTGGCTCTATTCGCCGGGGCTTCATCAGCCGATACCATTTACAGCACAAAACATTACCTATTAGACCAGAACGACGCATATACGAATGTTGCAAATGGCTACGATACCATTCAAAAAGGCGATTGGTTTGCAGGATATTTCTATGTACCCAATGCGCAGAGCGATCCCGCTAAACCTCAATCGCTCTGTCAGAACGGCTGCGACATCACCGGCGCCACGCTTTATCTTATCGGCGGGCGAAATGATGACCCATTAGAACCATCCTCTCTCGCCGGTGTAACTTTGGAAGTATTCAGTAATAGCACAAGCGAAAATACATGGGGCAAATATCCTGGCGCTCCATTATTTACCCTTAACACCCCCGAGGAGGTTAAGTTTGACGGGACTCAAGGCGGCCCAGGGACTTTAATCAGCTTTACCGCAGATCCACAAGACCAAAGTGCACCGGCATTATTGCAACCAGGCACAGGATATTGGCTTAAGTTAACAAGTGAGCGAGTATCAGAGTTCGGCTGGTATTACAACGGCCTCAATAAACCGGGCGAATATTGGGCAGGGGTTTTTGGTTCAGGACATGGCTCTCCTTATATTTTTGAGGTAACGGGTACTAATAGCCTTACACCAAGACTCGCTCCTTCACTTGTTCCAATTCCGGGCGCAGCCTGGATGATGGGATCTGCACTGATCGGCCTGCTGTCGATTGGGCGTAGAAAGAGACCGAACTGATCACAAGAAAAAGAATTTGGGTGATAACCCCCCTCTTAATGACTGTGTTGGCCATGTCACAGTGATTTGTTTTGATAATCATGGCTGATTAATACTTTTATAATTGAATAAATTAAGGAGTTTGACCATGAAAACTAAAATTACAACAATAAGCGCCGCAGTATTACTCGGCATTTCAACCCTGGCAAACGCAAATCCTCCAAGTGCGCCCAGTATTTATAACACAGGACCCGCAGCCCCCAGATTGAACATGACCGATATGCGGGATGTAGAAAAAACCGCTTTCGCATTGAATGAAGCTTTGATGCAAGCGACCGAAGGACTGGTTTATGCTCAAGGAACTTGTGCGAACTTCTCAACACCTATCGAGGTATATTCTCACCCTGGCTCCAATAGTAATTATATTGAGGGCACATCTGCTATCAGCACTATCAGATTGGATGCGACCATCCAACCCAAAGTTGCCGGTTTTGGTCAAAATTACGATGTCGAGCAATTCGCTCAAGGCACAATCAACGGCACACCTGTGCAAAATCTGCGTGGCAGATACACTTACAACGAATTGGCCAATATGATGGTCGGCGAGAGAACGGGTGTACAAGTTAAATCTCAAACCGTCAGAAATGGTAATAGTTTTGACCAATTTTACAGCAGCGTCATAAAAGACTTCTATCACGGCAACACCTATGATGCCAACGGCGATTTCTATGAAATCTTCGATTATGGCCTGCAATCCGTGTCAAAAAATGGCTATCCAGTTAACAAATGGTGGCAAAAATCTAAAGCCGTTCGTGATAATGGATCTCAAGGCTGCACAGTATTCCAAAAAGATCGCTTGGTAGGAAGCAGCTCATGCCGCATCGTAATCTCTACCGCTGGTTACAGCCAAGAAGATCTGTTCTGGCAAAAAGGTACCTTGTCAGTTCAAAGAGTGAGCCCATCATCTGTTTCAACAGAGCTTAACAACTGTACTGCAGGTAATTAAATTAATTGATAAGCCTGCTTAGGAATAAGCACAAAATAACCTCCACAAGCATGACTGTTTGTGGGGTTCGGTGGTTCGTCTGACAGGACGCAGTGAATACGTCCGTTTAGGCTTGACAGCATCAATCCCTGACGCCGACACCTGTCAATCGAGCCTCCGGCCCCCTTTCAGTCTTTGAAGAAGTTTTTTCATGCTCGTTCCTTAGTTAAATTGTTATTGCGTTCTTAACTTCTAAAAACACCGTCCGGTAAATGCCGGACGGTACTTACTAAAAACGTTAATCGTAATGCCAAACTAACTCTGTAAATATTCAATAGCAGATTTATTTTGATATTAGTGAATCTACTCTTGAATTTTCACGAATTGAGATTGTTATGAAACGTAGCATTGTTTTCTCAGTCATTTTGTTTGGTTCTTTAGCCGTCGCCCAAGCTGAAGAAGTATTAACAGCAAACGCGTTAACGGCTCCTGAAAGAACAGCTTTCTCTTTGCTTAGTAGTGTCATGGACATTGTGAGCGCTAGGATCGACACTAGAAACTGTTTTGAGTTTAGGGGCAGGTATCCCGTCACCCTATTTGCTAATGGAATAGAAGGACAGCGAAAACAAAACAATATGATCAATGTCCAATTGAATAAAACCCCAATATCGGTAATGGGCTATCCTAAAACAAAAATCCCTGAAGTTGGGTCACAAGTTGTCACCGCGTATGGGGTTACCTGGAGTGAAAACCTATTTAATCCCGTTAGATACTACCGAGCAAATTACACTTTTAGTGAAACTGACGACCTATTGGAGATGAACTCTAAGTTGGGATTATATTTGTCTATTAACTTAAATACTCGAGAGTACACTACTGAGGCAATTACCAGCTTTAACAGAAGCCCATCCAGCGATCCTGCTGATAGTTATGCATCATATATTGGCTGGGGAATGAGTGTATTATCAAATCCAGAATATCCAACTCATAAGTACTGGGAACGCTTTAATATGCGCCGAGATGAGGGCACCAATGGCGCCACTTATTTCGTGAAAGATTTATTGGCTTTCCGGCAATCCTGTCGAATCAAAATTGAAATGATCGGCCATAACGGATCGGACTATATCTCACAAGAAGGGAATCTAACTATCGATTTGTCAAGTCCGACTGATCCAATTGTCACCTCTTATGATTATTAAGTACTCGATAATTAAAGATTTAATTCAAAAGAAAAGGAGCCTGACAATCATGAAGCCTACTCTGCCAGTCGTCTTTGCTGGAATATTGAGTTTCAGCTTAAGTACTCAAGCTTCTGCCAGGTTAGTTGCAGCACCCGATTTATTTGAAAACGGGCCTGTGGCATTAGCAGCCATAAAGCTGGAGTCCGATGAAATTACTAGCCTTATGCTATTAGAGAGCGTAATGGATATTTCAAGTTCCGCCGTTCTAGCCAATAGCTGCCAAACGCTAGAGGGTATATATCCTATTGAGATTTCCGCAGATGGCGCATTAAATAAACCCGAAACCAATTTTGGTAAAATCAGTTCATCAGAAAATACGGAACCACTTGTTTTGAATGCAACAATGGAAGCTGACAATTCCTTTCATGGACAAAATATCAATATTCGCCAAACTAAAAACGGCAAGCTAAAAGAAATACTAATACAAGAATATTCTAGCGTCGCAACGGTTAACCGCGAATTAACACTTTTATCCATACATAGCAATGCAAACGTTTCAGGTCAAAACAACACACTAATGCCCCATCAAAATTTACTTATTAAGCATTTTTATGATGAGCAAAAACCAGATAACCAAAACCAATATATATTGGGCTGGGGAGCAGCATCTTTATCGAAAACAGGTTTCCCTCTTAATTTAGCCTGGTTAAGATTTAAAGCACTGAAAGCCAGCGGACAACTTAAGCGCGTGATCTTGCAAGAAGATCGATTAATAGGAAACTCCCCGTGCCGAATACTTATAGATGGTGTTGCCGAAATTAAAAAAGACAACGAGAAGAAAAATCAACAAAACATTGCTATTAAAGGAGTTATGACAATTTCCAGG
Organism: Methylicorpusculum sp.; assembly: GCF_030651835.1. Lineage (GTDB taxonomy): Bacteria > Pseudomonadota > Gammaproteobacteria > Methylococcales > Methylomonadaceae > Methylicorpusculum. The sequence goes on from NZ_JAUSBX010000104.1 coordinate 15,421, forward strand.
CCTCAGTCACTCGAAGACAACCCCGTAGCTTTTGAATTTTAATGAGCGCAACTGTTCAATATAGAGTAACTAACTCCAGGCAATATAAGAGTAATTTAAATTAATTAAGTTGAGATTGTTATGAATATTTTTAGATTACTTTACGCATTTAAAATATTGGCAAGTCTATTATTTATAACAAATTTCAATATTGCTAATGCCTCCTTAGTGACGGTAAAAGTTGAAGACGCAGGTGTTTTGAATTGGGATCCCATAGAAAAAGTGACCCCAGGTTTCGGCAGCAGTGGTCCGATATCGCTAAATTGGGATCCAAACGATGATTTTTTTACAGAACTTCTTGCTTATGGTAGAGGATATTCCGGAGGAGCCGCCGCTTTTTGTTGGTATGGAGAAAATTGTGCCTTAAAGCTATCTGTAACTGCGGAAAACACTATTATGCAATTAGAAAGTTTTACCCTTGGCTACTTTGGGGATCAAGGAATAGTTGAATATAATGTAATCGATTTGGAAACTGATGTAAGCGTATTTTCTGGTACGCCATTGGTTAAAGGTACTACCCTCTCGCTTATTGATGTGAATGTATCATCAAATAAAGGGTTTCTTATTATATTTGGGCCAGATGGATTTAACGGAGGTATTAACAACATTACCTACAACTATCATTCCAATATTATTGCTACACCTGTCCCCATACCAACAGCAATCTGGCTTTTCGGTAGTGGGTTGATTGGATTAATAGGCTTTGCTCGCCAACCAATATGTGGGAGCTATAGTCAAATACGGTGTATGACCCATTTAGATTAGGCGGCCATTGCCCCTGTATTTCTCCTCTCTTTTTTTGATTTATCTTTATTTATCGGGTTTCTCAATAGTGCTGTTGTGCGATCTTGTTAATTGTATTCCAACAGAAAACACCACATTTATTCAAGTCGGGCTTTACACCCGCTATCGTTATAGCTCTTTGAGCACTAAACATAATCCGTATATTGATCACATTGAATAAGGCTCTTGACCGTGCTAACCTGAGCGGCCTTGAATACCTTAACCTTTGTGTAAATGCCCCAAATTATGAGTCCTTCCCAGCCGCTGCAACTATGGCTGATAACCGATAACAAACCCGGTCATAGAACTCAGCTGGAAGGCTTGGCCAATGCCTTGGCCGATTTAAAGCCGCTTGAACACCATTGGTACGATGCAGGCCTTAGTTTATCGGCTCGCTTTCAAACGATTGTGGCAATGTACAAAAAGGCCCAAATAAAAAAACCGGATTTGATAATAGCCGCTGGACATAAAACGCATCTATTACTGTTGATAGGTCGCTTTCTTTTTGGCGGAAAATCAATCGTTTTAATGAGGCCTTCGTTGCCGTTACGTCTTTTTGATCTGGCCCTGATTCCACAACATGACGGGCATTTCCATCAAAATAACGTGATATCAACCCTGGGTGCCATCAATAAAATCACACCCAGTCAAAGCCACGACAAGAACATAGGGCTTTTTCTGATCGGAGGGCCTTCCAAACATCACGGTTGGAACAGTCGTCAGATGGCAGAACAAATTGAAACCCTAATCGATAGCGCCCCCGACATTCGTTGGAAACTCACTACATCAAGACGAACGCCCGGTGATTTTTTACCACTTCTGAAGCATCTCAACAACAAACTGGCTATCATTCCCCATACAGAAACCGGACCTGACTGGCTCCCGGATCAACTTTGCGAATCCGGTGTTGTATGGGTCAGTGAGGACAGTGTATCGATGATCTACGAAGCATTGACGTCAGGTGCCTCAACCGGATTATTGGAAGTGCCTATTCTTAAAAACGGCCGCATCCAGCAAGGCATTCAGGATTTATTAACAGCTAAAGCGCTTTATCGTGTCACTGATTGGCTCAATAAAACAAATATACCCCACTCCGGTCTTCAACTGAATGAAGCGCATCGCTGCGCGGAATTGATTCTAAAACACTTTAATTATGTCGAATAAACAACTTACCGTGATTCAAGTCCTACCGGCATTAAATGGCGGTGGTGTCGAAAAAGGCACACTGGAAATCGGCCGCTTTTTGGCACAACAAGGCCATCGCTCCATTGTCGTTTCAGCAGGAGGGCGCATGGTACAGCAGCTAATTGATGAAGGCAGCGAACATATTCAAGCCGACATCGGTGCCAAAAAACTCTCGACACTTCGCTACATCTCCTGGTTCAGACGCATGATGCTGGACATCCGACCGGATATTGTCCATCTCCGCTCTCGCTTACCGGCCTGGATTTGTTATTTGGCATGGAAATCGTTACCCAAAAAAGACCGCCCCCATTTAGTCAGCACCTTTCACAGCCATCATTCGGTTAATCGATATAGCGAAATAATGGCATGCGGTGAACGCGTCATTGCCGTTTCCAACATGATGAAAAACTACATTATCAACGCCTATCCTAATGTCGATCCGAACAAAATAAGGGTTATTCATCGCGGCGTTGACACCCAAAAATTTACTCCCGAGTACCGGCCAAGCAAAGAATGGCTGCAGGCATGGTATGCAGAATTTCCGGAAACAGCTGGTAAAGCGTTAATAACCATCCCCGGACGCCTGACGCGTAAAAAAGGTCATGAAGACTTTATCAAAATCATGGTCCGCTTAATTGATTTGGCACTTCCTGTACATGGCCTGATTGTGGGAGACACGGATCCGAAAAAAAACTATTACCGGGATGAACTGGAAAAATCAATTGCCGGCGCGGGTTTATCGAAAAATATAACGTTTACCGGTCATAGAAATGATCTTGAAAATATCATGTCAATTTCCAGTATTGTTTTAACCATCAAAACCGAACCTGAAGCTTTTGGCAGGACGACAGCAGAAGCATTAAGCCTGGGTATACCTGTCATTGGTTACGCAATAGGGGGTGTACAAGAACAGATGGCTGAATTATTTCAAGATGGCTTGGTTGAAGTTGGCGATATTGAAACAGCCACTGGTAAAATACAGGACTTTTTATCAAATCGCCCAGTTATTAAAAGTAATTCATTATTTACCTTAGACAATATGTGCAAGGATACCTATTCGGTATACGAAGAATTGATAAATCCCTCAGAGAGTCAAAAAATCTAATCCTGTTACATATACGGAAAATGAAATGCGCTTTAAGCTTTCAATCCAGATATAATTTATATAAATATTTATTGCTAAACGATTTAGCAACTGGGTTAATTAACTAGCCTTTAAGCTATCGCCCAGAAAAATAATTTACTAAACGTCTTACCTAGATTAGAGAACATGAAACAAATTGTCTGCATGAAATGGGGAAATAAATACGGCCCCGAATATGTCAATAAGCTATATGGAATGGTTAGACGTAATTTAGAAGGTGAGATCAGGTTTGTCTGCCTTACTGACCATGCGGAAGGGATTAGGAAAGAAGTTGAGTGCTATCCCTGTCCTGAAATAGCGATTCCGGAACCCTTTTGTAATTACCCTTGGCGAAAAGTCTCCTTATGGGCGGATCAATTAGATCACATGGATGACACTTGGTTATTTCTTGATTTGGATATCGTCGTAACGAATAAGCTTGATGAATTGTTCACTTATAAAACTGACGCATCATTTATAGTGATGCATAATTGGACGCAACCTAATTCTGGCATAGGCAACACCTCTGTTTATCGTTTTAAAGTTGGCAGCCACCCCTATTTACTGGAAAAGCTGTTAAAAGATCCAGAAAACATAAGAAATACCTACCGCAATTCTCAAACCTATATTTCAAAAACCATTAAAGAAATAGAGTATTGGCCTGATGAATGGTGCGTTCTTTTTAAGGTTCAATGCGTTCCTCCCATGCCTTTTAGATGGTGGCAAAAACCTAAGTTACCCAATAACGCAAAAGTTGTTGCATTTCCTGGAGATCCCAATCCTGACGATGCCTTAATTGGGGAATGGCCGACGCATAAATGGTATAAAAAAAGTTACAAGTATATTAAACCAAGTCTTTGGATCAACGATTATTGGTATGAATAAATAGGCCATTATTAATACCTTATAAAGGTTGTTAAAAGCCACTTTAACTATGATTTAAAACATTTTTATAGACAGCGAGTGTATTTTCAACCATTGCTTCGAGTGTTAATTCATGCTGCGCACGCTCAAAGACCGAATCCATGTCTTCATTCCATTTAACCGGTTGAAACACAAATTCATTCATCTTTTTTTGAATTGATTCTACATATTTACTCATTATCAAAGAATTGGGGAGAAATTCCTTAGTAGAAACATCAGTTGAAAGTACTGGTGTTTTCGACAATAAAGCCTCAACAAATACATATGAAAACCCCTCATTTCTCGATGAAATAATCATCCCATCAACGGCACAAAGTAACTTTTGAATATCATCTCTATAACCTAAAAATCTAACGCGGTTTTGCAGGCTATTCTTTTCTACTAGTGTTAGAAGATTTGATTTTAAAGGGCCATCTCCAATAATCAGCATATTCGCATCAACATTAATTAACGCATCCAACAATAAGTCAAATCCTTTTGCATTAACCAATCTACCAACACTGCAAAGTAGGGGTTTTTTGCTATCCAAGTTAAACTCATCTGTAAGCTGTTTCTTAGAATAGCCAGGTACCAGTGAGGAATAATCTATACCGTTATAAATTACCGTAACCGGCGTCTTATCATTGACTCTAGCAGCCGCCTCCTTGCTGACTGCGATAACATGAGCTACGTTCTTGAATACCTTGCCTTTGCCTGGCTTACTGTTATGTATGGTTCCAAAGATTGGAGACGATAAAAAAAAACGTAGCTTAGTCACTAAACATACGGCTTTATTTGCTTGAGCATGGACAATGTCATAATTGCCTGAACGAAGCAACCTGAACAAACCCCATAATAAAAATGGATTATATCGGCTACGACTGAAATCAACCGGGACAAATCGAACTGAATCGTTAAGACCTGCTTGAATATTTTTTGATGCTATAAGCGTTACTTCCTCAGTTTTAGACAACTCGTTACATAACTCCCTAACATGCTTTTCAAGTCCACCGTTACCTGAACTAGCAACTACCTGACAAATTTTCATTCTATTTAATTTAATATTATAAAGTCTTTGAATCTATGGAGACCCTTGGACCATAAAGTAGAGAACAACAGATCGCCATCATGAGCCAAGCCACCTGACTATAGCTACTACCAAAAAGAGAAGTATGAGAATTTAGAGGAAAAAAAACTATAATAACTGTAATAGCGGCACTGCTTTCTAATAATGAAAATTGCTTGACCCTGTCTTTAAGCGTACTGACAAAAAGAAAAATAAAGCCAAACATCCCTACCAAGCCGATAATTCCAGTTTCAGAAAATAATTCTAAAATAAATAGGTGAGGGTGCAGCATCTTACGCTTTTCCTGAGAAAAACTATCATTTGGTGGTGCATAAAGATGAAAAACCTCTCGAAATCCCCTGACACCTACGCCATTGATAGGGTTGTTAATACCCGTGTTATAGGCGGCCTCCCATATTGGTAATCGCTGAGAAGTGGCGGCATTAATGGAATCATAATCACCATTCATCAACATAACAGTTTGATCGGCTCTGCTTTTAAAGTTGTCATTATATTTATACCCCCCTAATATAATGACCACACTTAAAATAACTAAAAATGCTAACGGAATAATAGGTTTTTTTTCGGCCGTAAAAAATATATAACAAAGGAATACCACTCCTCCTACTAACAAAACCAAAATACTTGCCCTACTTCCGGCTAGCAACAAAATCCATAAACTTAATAGCAATAAAGACCAGCCAATATAATTTGACCATTTTGTAGATGCATAAGCCAATGTTACAGGCAGAAAGACCGACAAATAAACAGGCATAATTAAATTATTAAACGGCCCGGTTAAACGCATTCCTTCGTAATTTCTACCAAAAACATCAAACCCTACTAACCATTGCAGCAATCCATCGACTAACCAAAAACTAATTACAAACATTAAAGCTTGCAATACCAAGTCTCTTAGTATCTGATTTTGCAAAATATAAACAACATAAATGCCTGCTAGCAAAAAGCGTAAATATTTAATGGTAAAGATGGACGAATTTTTGAAATTTTCTGCGCCAATGTTGCTTAACAGTATAGGCAACCATAGTGAAATAAAAAATAAGGTAAACATGAGGAAAGGAGAGTTCGTAACACCTGACTTGATTTTACCTCTTGCAAGAAGGGCCAAACTACAAAAAGCCATAATGGCTGTTACTACCTCAACTGTTCTACCCAAAGGCAATAAAGCAAAGGAAAGTATGATCAGGGTGACTGCTGCCAATTCTGATTTAGTGGGTGAATTGCTATGAAACATAAATGCCGCCATCTGAAAGGGCTGATCCATCATAAAAGCTTAACAGCCCGGTTCTAGACAAAAACATTATCCAGCTATAATGCTCCAACCAATTATTATGCCAATATCACCAGACTGAAAAACTTGTAAATTAAAACTTATTTCAAATAACTCAACCATTCCTTATGATCAGTTCTTCTTCCGTGAACATAATCAAAGTATAAGCTTTGCAATTTTTCAGTAATCGGACCACGGCCGCCGTTACCAATCATTCGTCCATCCAATTCCCTAATCGGAGTTACTTCTGCGGCAGAACCGGTAAAGAAAGCTTCATCGGCAACATAGACTTCATCTCGCGTGATTCTTTTTTCAACCACTTTTAGACCTTGTTCTTCTGCGATTGTCATAATAGTATCGCGCGTAATGCCTTCAAGTGCCGAAGTGGTTTCTGGTGTGAACAACTTGCCATTTCTGACGATGAACAGGTTTTCTCCGCTTCCCTCTGCGGCATAGCCTTCATGATCCAGTAAAAGCGCTTCATCATAGCCTGTGCTTAATGCCTCTTGTAGCGCCAAAATTGAATTGATGTAATTTCCGTTCGCTTTAGCCTTACACATCGTGCTGTTGACATGATTACGTGTGTAGGAAGAGGTTCTTACACGAATGCCTTTTTCCATGCAATCGGCGCCCAAATAAGCACCCCAAGTCCAAGCCGCTATCATCACATGTACCTTAAGATTATCTGCTCTCAGTCCCATCCCTTCTGAACCATAGAAACACATACTCCTGATATACGCTGTGTCCAAATTATTCTTGGCAACCGCGTCACGGTGAGCCTCGTTAAGCTCTTCTTTGCTGTATGGAATCTTCATATTGAGGATGTGCGCAGAGCGAAATAATCGGTCTGTGTGCTCGTTCAATTTAAAAATCGCGGTGCCACCTTCCGCATGATAAGCACGTATGCCTTCGAATACACCCGCACCGTAATGTAATGTATGCGTCAATACGTGAACTTTGGCATCCCTCCAATCAACCCATTTACCGTCTAGCCAAATGAATCCATCTCTATCGTCCATCGTCATTATTCTGTCTCCAACTTATCATGAGAAATATGCTTTTCTTTAATTTCAATCCATCAAGTCATGCCATAACCTGTTGACCGTGGCACGTTCCTCAATGAATTCAGTATTTGAAATTTCAGGACGCTTTCCTTGAAGAGCCTGCTTATGTCCAAAATCCCTGTATCTGCAATAAACACGCTTGAGCTCTTCTGCATCCGCTTCTGCCAAATAGCCACAATCACTTAAGCCTTCCAACAACCTGATGTTATCGGTATAAGTCACTAGCGATTCATGTTTGGAGGCAAAATTGAGTATCGCAAATTGTACTATAAACTCAATATCAACAATACCTCCTTTGCCTTGTTTTAAGTCGAATAACCCGGAGTTTTTTGAGACAAGATTTTCACGCATTTTTTCTCGCATATCACGCACGTCTGTTTTCAAAACATCAGTATCACGGTGCAGGGTAAGGATCCGTTTACGAATTTGTTCATATTCCGTTTTAATTTTCGGATCGCCGGTAATGAATCGGCCTCTAACTAACGCCTGATGCTCCCAAGTCCATGCGTTGTTCCGCAAGTAATCCTCATAAGTATTGACAGGCGTTACTAAAAGCCCGGAATTACCGCTGGGGCGAAGCCGCATGTCCACTTCATAGAGAATACCGGAGAGCATCCGCGTGTTGAGCATATGCATCACTTTTTGGCCTAACCGACCGTAAAACTGCGAACATGTGATTGGTTTTAACCCATTGGTATTGGCTTGATTATCGTTACAACTATAAAGAAATACCAAGTCCAGGTCCGACCCGTAACCCAACTCGATACCGCCCAATTTACCAAATGCTAAAATTCCGAACCCCAAATACTCATTATCGGTACCCGGTGGTAAACCATGCTTTTGAGTGATTTCCAGCCAACTAATTTCCAGCGATTTTTCCAATAAGACTTCTGCAATATAGGTTAAATAATCGCTGACCACCATAATTGGAATAATCTCCATGATATCGGCGGCGGCAACTCTCAATTCATTCAAATGTTTGAATTGCCTCAGCTTCATCATCACTTGCTCAGTGTCATCTTGTTCAACATCGACTAACATACGATTGAGCTCACGCAGTAAATCAGGCTTTTTTAATGGATCATAAAGCCTTTGCGGATCCATTAACTCATCAAATAATATGGGGTAAAGAGATAAATAATCACAGATCCAGGGACTGGCTGCAGACAGCTTAACTAACTGCGCAAGCGCCTCGGGATTTTCAGAAAGAAGCGATAAATAAACATTCCGCCCTGCAACAGCCTCAAATAATGTGAGTATGCACTTAAATGTTTCATCAGGATTCTTGACAGCTTGCACTGTTTCCATCAGCTGAGGCATGAGCCTGTCTATAACCCCGGCTCCTTTGGTGGTTAATCGTCTAATGGCTGCTGAACTCTTAAAATCCTTAATGGTATTCAGGATGTCTTCGCCTTGCTGAAAACCTAACGCGCGCAGCGTTTCGACAAGATCTACATCGTCTTTGTTAGCAGACCAGGCAGAGTCAGCATCCAGATTTTTTTTATCCTGTTTGGATAGAGAGAAGACTTGGTCAAAAACCTCATGGACCTCTTTACGCACATTGTCCAGATCAGTTTTAAAACCTGACCACTCTGCATAACCCATGGATTTCGCCAAAATAAACTGAACACTCTGATCCGTCGGCAAATCATGTGTTTGTTTATCTTGGTACTCCTGGATATGATTTTCTACCTTGCGTAAAAATTGATAAGCGTAGATCAATCGGTCCGCGTCATCTTGCCGGATCAAATTCAAATCCAATAATTTCCGGAGAACTTCAAGAATGCCCCTTATTTGTAACGATTTTTCTTGTCCGCCTCTAATGAGCTGAAATGCCTGACCTATAAATTCAATTTCCCGTATCCCGCCCGGACCGAGTTTAATATTATCCAGCCGGTCTTTTCTTTGTAATTCCTGGGTAATCATATACTTGAGATTACGCAGCTCTTCAAATGCACCGTAGTCAATATAGCGGCGATAGACGAAAGGCTTTAACATCGCCATTAGTTGCGGTCCGGTTTTAGGATCCCCTGCAACCTGTCTCGCTTTTATCATGGCATAGCGTTCCCATTCTCTAGCCTGGGTCAGATAGTAATTTTCCATCCCGTCAAACGTCATGATGATAGGCCCACTATCACCAAAAGGACGTAAACGAATATCTGTTCTAAACACAAAGCCATCGACAGTTACTTCATCCAGAACTTTGACCAGTTTTCTGCAAATTTTTGTAAAAAATTCACCATACGTTGTCTGCTTTCTGTCGTTTAAAACTCCGTCTTCTGCAAAAGCAAAAATCAAATCAATGTCAGATGAAAAATTTAACTCCCACGCACCCAGCTTACCCATGCCCAACACTACAATTTGTTGTGGTGACCCATCGATTAACACAGGAATACCTGAAATTGCTGTCGCTTGTTGATAGAGATAATTCAATGCATATTGAATGCACGATTCTGCCAACCAGGTCAGTTCAATCAAAGTTTCATTTAACTCAGCCCAACCGGCCAGATCACGCCAAGCGATTCTCACCATCTCTCTTCGGCGAAAGCGTCTTAACTCTATTATCAACTCAGCATCAGATTGAATACCAAGTCCTGCTAATTTTTCTGCGTAGACGTTTTCTTTGTAGGCTGAAAATAGATCTTCAGTAATCACTAAATCTTTCAATATGGCTGGATTACGAATACAGCTTTCTGTAACAAAAGAACTAGCCAACCAAACTTGTCCCATTGAAGCTAAAAGTTTTTCAGGATAATGAAAGGACGGATCAGTTTTTTCTTCCCATAGCTGAACTGATCGGAGCAAAGACTCACGTAGCTCGGGAATCAAGGATTCAAGAAGTGGATTTAGGTTATCTGCAAGCATTTAAAGCCTAATTGGGTTCAGTTTTTGACTTTTTTCAGGGTGATTGTACTTAAAAAAGACCGCTGATTAAAAAGCAAAGTCAAAAAAAAACCCCACCGAGGGATAAACCTGGATGGGGTTTGCTATAAGAGCCTGGCGATTCCCTACTTTCGCATGGCAAACTGCCACACTATCATTGGCGCTAAGCGGTTTCACTGCCGAGTTCGGGAT
>NZ_JAUSBX010000105.1 GCF_030651835.1 Methylicorpusculum sp.
CCTTTACCACCCAGCTTGCCTAACGCCGTTTGGATTAATCCGCCTATTAACACAAAGGGAGAAACTTGACCCATAAATACACAACAATTAGACACTAAATAAAACAACTGGGTGTCTCAATGTCATTGACACATTCCGCGGACACAACGCAAACATTTGAACAACTTTGTAATTTTAATAGCTAAGCCATAAAGGATTTTTTCTAGGTTCTTTTGCTTGGTTTTGAAATATATCGAAAGGCTTTGTGTACTATCGTAAATCTGTGACAAACCTTCTGCGGCAATCAGTCACATTTTCAATTTGGCATGGAATAGAAAGTCTATCTGACATTGCTGTTGTGCGAAGCAACGAAGTGCCTTTCTTAAATCCGGTTTCGTGCCGGATTTTTTTGGTCTTTATTCCACTGTAAAACCCCTATATAAGCGCTAACGTATCAACTGACATCATCATTCCTTTTTGAATAAACGAAAAACCACTTAATACACAGTTGATAATCAATCACCCTGATCTAGCGAGGACACTATGAATAAATCCCAACTCATCGAAGCCATTGCAAACCATGCTCAACTGAGTAAATCCGCAGCGGCTCGAGGCCTGGATGGACTGATCGCTACTATAGAAGCAACCTTGAAAAACGGGCAATCGGTTAGTGTTGTGGGTTTTGGCAATTTTGAAGTCACAGCGCGTGCCGAACGCGGAGGACGTAACCCCCAAACCGGTGTAGAAATCACCATTGCTGTCACCAATCTGCCGGTCTTTAAAGCAGGAAAAGCGTTGAATGCCTAAACTAGCAAATGACAAAAACTGTGATCTGTGCGGACTGCCCGTGAAGGTAACAGGGTTTAAACTTGAAACCCAAGAAGGTCAGAAGATTTTTTGCTGTTTAGGCTGCAAAGCCATTTACACCCTCTATTACGGGAAGGACGAAGAACCTCGTTTATCAATTAGTTCAGACGATTCTAGCAACGACCTGAATTAACCTAAAAAGAGCAGTTAAAACTTGCTAAACTATCTCAAGTAATTGATATCAATTGAGAATGAGGCGCTTATGCAAGAGATCATGACTCACCCATTGGGTGATGGCCAATCAAAAGCATTGATACCCTTAGCCGAACCCGTAACGGTCGACACATTTGGCGGGCGGATTCATGTCGAATGGAATCCGCAAG
>NZ_JAUSBX010000028.1 GCF_030651835.1 Methylicorpusculum sp.
GCGGAGCAGTTGACAGCGATCCAGCGCTGGTACCGAATCTTGAGTTTAGCGCTGGTTAAGTATCTCAAGGGGCGTCAATTGCAGTCGCCGGAATGCCTGTCAGCGCCTGCTTAGTGGATTCAACCGCTCTTTTTAGGATAATGATCAACCCAGGAGGGGCGATGACAAATAAGACAGTGGGCAACAAAGCCTTAACCCGTTACAGGGATTTTTCCCCGGCTTTTATTGTGTTGTTGATTTCGCTGCTGGCGTTATTCATGGTCACACACCAGATCAATGACCGCTATCACCAGCGGTTGATGGATCATTTTAATTTTGAAACGGAGCGCGTCACCACTATTATTCGTGAGCGCATGGCCTTGCATGGAAATACCTTGGTCAGTGCTGCCGCTTTGTTTGCGGCCAGTGATAACGTCACTCGCCAAGACTGGGCTCAGTTTGTCGGCATGCTGGGACTGGAACAGAATCATCCCGGCTTGCAGGGCTTGGGGTATTCTGTATGGATTCCCGGCGCGCAACTCCAGCATCACATTGAGACCATTCGTCAACAAGGTTTTCCTTATTACGAGGTCAATCCTGAAGGTGACCGCGAAAATTATTCCAGTATCATCTATCTCGAACCTTTTTCCGGACGTAATCTTCGGGCGTTTGGTTATGACATGTTTGCTGAGCCTGTTCGAAACAAGGCGATGGAGCGGGCGCGCGACCGGGCCGAGTTGGCCTATACCGGAAAGGTCACGCTTTTACAAGAAACCAGCGAGGATGTTCAGGCCGGGATGCTGGCTTATTTTCCTGTATATCGTAATGGCACTATTCCGCAAACGTTGGAACAACGCCGTGCCGCATTGGCCGGTTGGGTATACAGCCCTTACCGGATGGCTGATCTTCTGGATGCGATACTGGGCAAAAAACTGTTTGGCCTGCATCTGGAGATTTTTGATGCTGATAATCTCAGTATCGACGGCTTGCTCTACGACAACAGGCCAATTATCCATCCGTCTGAATTGTCTGCCCTGCAAAATGGTGCGCCCAGTCGAATGCTCCGTCTGCATTTGGGCGGCCATTACTGGACGCTACGCTACACGGTACTGGCTGAATTTGAAAAAAACGCGCAATTCTCATCTCCCTGGGTAGAAATATCGACCTTATCGCTGGTTGGGGTATTACTTTTTTTCATTACCCTGGCTTATATCAGTGCCCGTCGCAATGCAGGCATGGCGCAACATTTATCCAAGTCATTACAGCAAAGTGAACGCCGGTTCCGGCGCCTATTCGAAAATACGCCTGTTGCTTATCTGGCCCTCGATATCCATGGATGCATGCTAGATTTCAATCCGCAACTCTGCACTTTGCTTGGCTATACAGCCGATGAATTGCAGGGAAAAAAGCTGTTTGAATTAATGGCACCTGAGAGTCGGCAGGTGTTCGAGTTTAAACTGCAAATGCTGGATCACTACGGCACAATGGAAACAGAACTTTCGCTGTCGAGAAAATCCGGACATCTACTGACGGTTATTCTCGATGCCCGGTTGCAGAAAAATAAATCCGGCCAAAGCATTGTTCACTGTATTCTGACTAACATCACTGAACGCAAGCAGGCCGAAATCAAGCTGCAGCTGGCTGCCAGGGTATTCAGTGAAGCTCATGAAGGCATTACTATCAGCGACGCCGACGGTACCATCATTGATGTCAATCCAACTTTTAGCGCGATAACAGGCTATCCGCACGATGAAATGATCGGTAAAAATCACCGGATTATGAAGTCGGGGCGTCATGATAAGGATTTTTACCGAGCACTTTGGCACAGCCTGCAGACAAACGGACATTGGCAGGGTGAAATCTGGGACCGGAAAAAAAACGGGGAACTTTATGTCGTCAATCTAACCATCTCTGCGATGCGTAATCAGAATGGAGAAATTGTTAATTATTTAGGGCTGTTCTCTGATATCACCCAAGCCAAACTCCAGCATCAAAAGTTGGAAAAACTGGCGCATTACGATGCTTTGACGGACTTACCTAATCGTATTCTGTTCTCCGACCGTTTTAATCAAGCGCTGGCGCATTGCAAGCGAGATAAAACCATGCTTGGCGTGGTCTATATGGATCTGGACGGCTTTAAGCAGGTTAACGACAACCTGGGGCACGATGCGGGCGACCAACTCTTGATTGAAGTAGCCGGACGGTTGAAATCCTGTTTGCGGGAAGGTGATACTGTTTCGCGACTGGGCGGTGACGAATTTGCGTTGCTAATGAGCAGTATCGAATCCAGGGCACATTGCGAACTGGCGCTGCAACGAATTCACCATGCCATTAGTGAACCTTATACCATTGGCGGACAAAGCGTAAAAATCGGCATAAGCAGCGGCGTAACCTTGTATCCGCTGGATAAAAGCGATCCAAATTTCCTGCTGCGCCATGCCGATCAGGCTATGTATCGAGCCAAACAGCAGGGCACCAATCGTTTTGAGTTCTTCTAGGCTAATGAACATTGATCATTACATGCCTTAATGAGCTCTCACCGGCCAGGTAATCCATTCCGGACTTCGACTGTGATGATACAAATTTACTAAAGCATCTTTATACTCAGGCGGTTTATTGTATCAACCGATCACCATCCGTTATTATTGGCATACTCAATCGTTCATTATCTGGGCTTAACTCCTGAATACTTGAAATTATGAAAAATAACTCTAAATTGCCACTTCCCGATGACTTTTCCCTGGTTTTAGGTGGACCGCTGTATCAGCTTTTTATCCGTGCCCGCTTAACGACCCATACGCTGGATTTGGTCAAACGTAGAGTGATCATCATTTCCCTGTTTACCTGGTTTCCGTTGCTGTTTCTTTCTGCGTTGGCTGGCGATGCACTGGGCGGCGCCGTTAAAGTCCCATTTATTTATGATGTGGATGTACACGTTCGATTTCTTCTGGCCTTGCCATTAATGTTGGTTGCGGAAATCGTGGTTCACAAACGCATGAGTCTGACTATCCAGCAATTTATCGAGCGCAGAATCGTTTCGCCTGAAACTCGCCCGGAATTTGATGCATTGATCAGCTCAGCAATGCGTTTGCGCAATTCGGTGGCGATCGAAGTCATTCTAATTGCTCTGGTGCTAACTGTGACGCATTACCTGTGGGCCAGTCAGATAGCGCTGGAGTCAGCAACCTGGTATGCCTCGATCACGGATGGGCAACGCCACTATTCTTTGGCAGGGTATTGGTTTGGCTATGTCAGTATTCCGGTTTTTCAATTCTTGTTAGCACGTTGGATTTTTCGCATTTTCATTTGGGCTCGATTTCTTTGGCAGGTTTCCCGGCTGGATCTTCATCTTGTTCCTACGCATCCAGATCGTGCAGCAGGACTCGGGTTTCTCGGGGGAAGTGCCGCGGCATTCATGCCCTTGCTGTTGTCTCAAGGCTGTTTGCTGGCAGGACTGATCGCCAACCAGATTTTTCATGAAGGCAAAACGCTATTGGACTTTAAACCCGAGATCGTGGCCGGTGTGGCTTTTTTCTTGATACTCGTACTCGGTCCTTTGTGCGTATTCGCGCCTCGTCTCGCACAGGTCAAAAGGCAGGGATTGCTTGAGTATGGCGCACTGGCGAACCGCTACGTTCGTGAATTTGAGGATAAATGGCTGCGCGGCGGTGCACCGCTGGATGAGGCTCTGGTCGGTAGCGGCGATATTCAATCCTTGAACGATTTGGCCGGAAGTTTTGACATTGTGCAGACCATGCGGCCGTTTCCGTTCAGTAAAACAGTTGTTCTACAAACCGCTATTACAGTTCTGGCTCCTGTGCTCCCCTTGACCTTGACAATGATTTCCCTGGAAGATTTGCTTAAACGCTTAGTGGGGGTTTTATTATGATCCGGGTAACCTGATTAAAGTAATCGTGGATTCATCGAAAGGAAAATCTTGATAGGTCTTCTTCATAAAGGCTCAGACAAACGAGTTCTATTGTTAAACCAGCAAATTCTCAGTTTGATACTTTCAGTGTCATTTTGGACTGGGAAAAACCTTTTGAGGAATGCCGTACCCCCTTCCTCGGGGGCTTGACAGCAACATCCCTGTTGCCAACATCCTCAAAAAGCGTCCTTAGCCCTTTCTTTCATAATTGCTGTTGTTAAACCCCGGGTAGGAAAAAAAGCCCTTAGGGCGCTATAATGCCCGGGTTTAAAAAACTAACCCGGGTGCCGGACAAAGCCGCCAATCAATGAAAATACTTACACTTCACTTTAAGAATATTAATTCCTTAGAGGGCGAAAACCGCGTTGATTTTCAGTGCGCGCCTTTAAATGAGGCGGGGGTTTTTGCGATAACCGGGCCTAACGGATCAGGCAAATCCAGCATTCTGGATGTGATTACCCTAAGTTTGTACGGTGAAACTTTCCGTTTTGACCGACCTGCCCAGCATGTGATGACACGTCATACGGCAGAGAGCTTCGCATCGGTTGAATTTTCAGTTGACCAAAAGATTTATAAAGCGACATGGATGGTTGAACGGGAACAGCAAGACGCGGGAGGCCGCATAATGGCGCCGACAATGAAGCTGATACGTTATGACGAAGAGCAGGAAATGCTTTTGGCTGAAACGCAGCATTCGGTCTGTCAGCAGGTGACTGAAATCACCGGAATGAATTTTCGCAACTTCACCCGTTCCATCATGCTGGCTCAAGGTGATTTCGCCGCTTTCCTGAATGCGCTGGATAATGAGCGTATGGATATTCTCGAAAAAATCATCAGTGCCGACATCTATACCGATTACAAAAACGCTATTTTCAATAAAGCTGAGCAGGAACAAGCGACGCTGGCCTTGCTCAATGAGGAAATTTCAGCGCTTGATCTGCTGCCAGCCGAAAAGCAGGAAGCTTACGAATATGATTTGCACGATTTCAAAGATCAATTGGGTGAATTGACAGAACAACAAGCCGAATTTAAAAAACAGCAAGCCTGGCTGCAATCTTTGGCATCATCAGAACATCGACTTGAGCGTTTAAGTGTCGAGAAAGAAAAACTGAATGTTCAGCTTGGCGAGCAGCAGCAATTACTTGAGCAAATAGAACAAAATCGGGCCGTTTCAGTTTACAAAGATGCGTGCACTGCCATTGAGGAACAGCAAAAGGCCATTGAATCATGTCGTATTGCTATTTCCGCCTATGATCAAGAAATTAAACAGCTGTCTGACCTGCTTGCCACTGCATCGGTTGACTCCGGTCGTCTGGCAGAGAAACAAGCGATTTCTTTTGAGGATCAACAAGCCGCAATAGCAGAGGAAAGGTCAGCTATTGAGCAGTATAGGCTTGAAAAACAATCCGAAGCCTTGCAACTGGACTCATTGAATCTCCAGTTGAACGAGAAACAGGCGGTTTTGGTCACGGTGGATAACTGGCTGAGTGAGCATGCCGTCGATGTCAATCTGATCGATAATTTTCCGGAAACGGGAAAATTAAAAAATCTTAGAACTCAGCTGAGTTCATTGAATGACAAGTACAAATCTACGGCAAAACTGACGGCAAATTCCGCCAGGCAACTGGGTAAAAACAAACAGGCAATCGATTCCACTTCGCGTGCCATTGCAAAATTAAAAATCAAACTCCAAAATTATGAAAATCAACTGGAGAAAATCGCCTCCGGTTACGATGTCACGCAATTGGAGGAATTACTGGCTGACCAACGCGAGCGAATTCAGGATTTTGGTGATCTTTACAAACTCAGCCAGGAACATGCTCGGCTGACCCGCTCGGGCTTCAGTTTGTTCGGCTTGTTCAGGATCAAGGAAGAACAATCCTCAGATGAACTTGAACTTGAATTGCAAAGGTATCAGGACGATTTACAGCGAGAGGAGAATATCCGAAAAGCTTTGGAAGCCGCCGTTACCAACGAGGCACTGGTAGCAAAAATGGCGTTCGATCGAGAGCATTTGGTCGATGGCAAACCGTGCCCGCTATGCGGTTCTGTTAATCATCCTTATGCTCACAAACCGCCCGTTTATGGGGATTCAAAAAAAGCGCTGGCTGACCAACGCGCTAAAATTCAGGCTTTACTGGCAGGATCGGAACGTCTTAGTCAGCAAATCAAAGCCGTAACCAAACAAAACGAAAACAGTAAAGTCAACCGAGAAAGAGTCAGGCAAATACGGGCTAGTTGGCTGACGCTTTGTAATCGCCTGAATGCGGCCAGCGAAGATCTGAATATTGACAACAGCCGAGCCATCAGGCGTTTGCTTAAGACGGAAGTTACCGAGTTTAAAAATATCAATGCCCTGGCTGCAAACTATCGTCGTCAACTCAAGCAGATTGAGCAAATTAAATCGCTGATTGCCAAGCGTGAAAGTTTTATTGAACAAATGCAACAAGGCATAGAAAACCTTGAAATGCAGCGTCAGAACCGGCCTCAAGAAGTCGTAGAGCTGGAACAGACGCTGGACCAGCTCAAGGCCGACGAGCAAGCGCTAACGACAAAGGTACTGGAACAACTGGCTTTGGTCGGAGAGACTATGCCTGCAAAGGGTAAGGAAGACCTGTTTTTTGATCGTATGAACCAGCGCCGCCAGGATTATCAAAGCTATGCGTTGCGGCAGAAGAATCTGCACAACGAAATTGCCGATTTGACCGGAAAAATGAGCCTCTGTCAGGCCAAAATAACTGAATTGGCTGAAAAGCTGGAAAGAACATCGCTACGCTTGAAGTTTGAAGAAGCCGCCGGTCTCCATTTGGCTTTGGTGGAAAAGCAAAAACTGAGAGCTGAAAAGGAACGTTCATTAAATCAATTGACTGAACAGGTGACGGATCAAATAAATCAGCTGCAAAATGAACTCGCAGGAACGGCCTATAACACGGTTGCCGAGGTGATTGCGCTTCAGCATTTATTGGCCCGCAGACCCGAAATAGAGCAACGGCTCAATGCCTTGTCAATGGAGTTGAGTCAGAAAGAAGCCGAGCTGATTCGTTTGCAGGAACAAGTGGACGCAGAGCGTGCTTATGAAATGACCGGATTAACGGATGATGAGTTGCTGAAAGAGTTGGGCGGCATCGCCGAGAAAATCGATATCACCGGGCACGAAATAACGCATCTGGAAAAACTGCTGGGCAGGCAGCTTCAAATGATGCAAAAGTATGAAGTATTATCCGCCAAGCAGCTTGCCCAGGAAGAAATTGTCAAAGAAAGTCTGGCCGAAGTGAAGTTGCTGGAGCAAGAACAAGGCTCCGTATTCAGACGCAAAGTACAAAATAAAATGGCCGAACAATTGTTGACCCGGGCTAATCTGATGCTGGAAAAAATCAGCGGCCGCTTTTATCTGAGACAAATGCCCAGCGAGCAGGGCTTGGCACTGGAAATTGAAGATACATATCAGCAAAACGCCCGCCGAGCCCCCAAAACGCTATCCGGCGGCGAGAGTTTTGTAGTCAGTCTGGCCTTGGCGCTGGGCTTATCCGAATTGGCCAGCAATGGACGTTCGGTTGAATCGCTGTTTTTGGATGAAGGCTTTGGCAGTCTGGATGCCGAAACGCTGTATATCGTCATTTCGACTCTGGAGGGTTTGCGGACTCAAGGCAAAATGGTCGGTGTCATTTCCCATGTCGAAGCAGTTCACAAACGGATAAAAGCGCAATTGCAAATGGTTAAAAAACCTAACGGGATGAGTGTGTTGCAAAATGTATTTGAGCCTGAAGCCGTGTAAGGGCGAATAAATCAACCGTCAAACACGAGCTCCTTACCATCAAGTCGCCGAATTGCCTCGAAAATAAAAAAATAAGAAGTAGGATGTGCTGAGTAACGAAGCGCATCGCTCGCGAACGATGCGCTTCACGCTTTTCAGCACATCCTACACACAGTTACGTTAACTATTCACTTTCCCTTGCGGGCTTTTTTTCAAAAAGTATCAGTAAAAACCACCTCTTCCCTGCTTAACTGTCCGCCTCTGGGTTTTGCCGGTTGGATGGCCTTGCCAATGGCTACGAATAGGGCGATAACATGGTCATCGGGTAGCTTGATGAGCTTGGCGACCTGATCAAAATCAAATCCGTCCATAGGACAGGAATCATAACCCATGGCTTTGGCGGCCAACATCAGTGTTTGTGCAGCAATGCCGCAGGAGCGCATCGCTTCATCGCGCTGGACGTGCTCTTTGCCGCGATAGTATTCGTCTATAGCGGGAATCAGATAATCCTGAACCTCTTTTGACGCATTGGCCCAATAGCGTTCGGGCTGTTTTTCCCAAGCTTTTAAATCGGCACATAGCACAATCAATAACGAAGCATCAGTCACCTGCGCCTGGTCCCAAGCCGCCGCTCTGATTTGGCTGCGTAATTCAGGATCTTTGACGACAACGAAACGCCAGTGTTGAATATTAAAAGCGGTGGGCGAAAGCATGGCTAAGGACATCAAACCGCTAATTTCATCATCGGTCATACGATGGTTCGCATCATAAAGCTTGACCGCTCTACGTGCTTTGATCGCCTCTAATGTGTTCATAAGTTATCCGCTAATGGCAGTAATTTTAAAATGGGGGAATTGTAAATCAGTGCTTTGACGCTGAACAGGTTGATAATGGGTGATGAGTCCTCCGGCTTCACTCAGCAATAACTTGCCGAATCATGAATCTCTGAAGGCTGTTTTGAAAAATCGGATTAAGGCAGCATAAATTACATGGTAATTAATGGAAAAGTGACGTCTACTTACAAGCATTAAGATGGAATATATGCTGGAGCGTACTAACGTGCAATATACTTTAGATTGATGCTTTGGTAGAATTCAACCACTTTCAAAATTGTTTTATCTACTTCCAGGCACAATCTATGAAAAATCAAGATATTACTACTGATAAAAAACAAGATGTTGATAAGAAAAGGCGGTCTTTTACAAAAGCCGGTCTAGCTACACCTGTTATTGCTACATTGGCGAGTCGGCCGGTTTTCGGCGCGCAATGTTTGTCTCAACAGCTTTCCGGGAATATGTCGCAGGTTGGCACTGGAAGTTGTAATCAGGGAAACTTAAGAACCTATTGGTTAGATCCGATATTGAGCGCAACTCAAAATCAGAAGACCTGGACATGGAAAGGAACACAAGTTTTGATATACGGTGAGTACCAAACCCCTAATACTCCTACTTCCCCTTGTACTGATCCCTCCAAATGGTCCAAAGGGAAATTATTTAACCAGGTTTTTGTAAGTAATAGTGGCTATGCTGGTTCGTCGACAAGCAGCAAATCAATAAGAGAAGTTTTATGTACCGATGACTATTTAGGAAACTTCGCAGCCGCTTATCTTAATGCTCAGTCAGTAGCAAATTATGTTTTGACAACACAACAAGTTCTTGGCTTGTGGTCAGGTAATTTCAGTGCTGCCTTTCCTACTATAGGCGATGCTGTCACTTTTCTGAAATCAACTGGAACTTAGAGAGAGTTTAATAATTGGCTCCAAACTTTTTTTTTCAATTTGTATCTTATGACAGTCAAATTAGGTTTCGATACTGGTTTGATGAGTGCGCTGTTTACAATCCTTTGACTGGTGACACTCATTTAGTAGACGATGCCTTCGGAAATATGCTGCAGAAATTTTGCGATAACCGGTGGTCTCAAGCTGAGTGTAAAGACTTTTTTGCTGAGCAATTTAATTTTGAGTCTCCCGCCGAACTTGAGGATGGATTTAAGCTATTTTTGAGCAACTGCCGATATCTCAATGTGCTGGAATTTGAAGAAAACGTGCTCAATTGAAACTGTCATCCTTATCAACGCATACGTTAAAACAATCGTTGGGAAATCACTTAGGCATTAAATTAAAAATAGGTGGCTTCCACATTTGTTTGACCTCATCAATTGATAATGTCACTCAGCATTTGATTAATCTTTACGGTGATTTTGAGCTACTACACGACGATGACTTTATTGACTTTCACGTTGAACTGAATGCTCCTTCACTGGCCCGCCGATTATTTAGGCCTCAAGTCAGTTTTTCATTTGATGGTCATGTGCCGTTTAAACCCTTGCCTTATGATCAAGCCGCTGCGATGTTTGAATGGGGTCTCAACTGGTGTATCGCCAATCATTCCAATCAGTATCTGATTATTCATGCAGCTGTCGTGGAACGAAACGGTCAGGCTTTTATATTTCCGGGAACACCCGGTAGCGGTAAAAGCACTTTATGTGCAGCATTGGTATTAAGCGGTTGGCGTTTGTTATCCGACGAGATGACGCTTATATCAACAGTCGACGGAATGGTTCACCCTGTACCTCGGCCTATCAGCCTTAAAAATCAGTCCATTGATGTTATTCATCATTTCTCTGACCAAGCGTTTATTGGTCAAGTTGTCAAAGATACGGCCAAAGGCACAGTCGGACATCTGCGTCCCCCCAACGCTAGCATTGAGCAGTCAGCTATGCCTGCAAAGCCTACCAAATTGATATTTCCCAAGTACAAAGAAGCCTCAGAGACTCAGCTGCTGGAATTGAGTAAAGGTAAATCCATGATGCGTGCGGCGGAAGATTGCTTTAACTACAACGTGCTTGGTTCTCAAGGGTTTGATGTATTGGGTAATCTGATCGATCAATGTGATTGTTACACTTTTGAATACAGTCAACTGACTGAAGCAATTCAGCTTTTTACACAGTTGACTGATTGATGAGAATGCCTGTTGCTGCTTTTTTAAGAGATGTATTTATTAATCCGCACTGCGTTGAAGATTATCATTTGCAGCAATGGGACTTGTTGATACGCCAGGCACGTTCAGCCAATGTTTTAGTCCGATTGGCGGAAATGTTCAAGGAAAGTGCCCTTTTCGATGCCATTCCGGATAAGCCTAGAATGCATTTGGAGTCTGCGTGGATTCATGCTCAACGATTCAAATTATCTTTGATATGGGAAATAAAATGCATTGAGAAAGCCTTGCTACCCATTGATGAACCGATTATTTTTCTGAAAGGCGCGGCTTACCATCTTGCCGACAATCATGCAGGAAAGGGCCGACTTTTTTCAGATATCGATATTCTGGTGCCAGAGAAAGCTATACCTGAAGTTGAGCGAGCCCTGATCAAAGGCGGGTGGATGACCAATACCTTTGATCCTTACGATCAACGCTATTACCGTGAATGGATGCACGAAATTCCTCCGATGAGGCATTTAAAACGGCAAACAACCCTTGATGTTCATCATAATATTTTGCCTAAAACCTGCAAATTTTGCCCCGATAGTAAAAAACTACTGGCCAATATCGTCCAGACGGGTGAAAACAATACCTGGGTTCTGGCGCCTGAAGACCGGATTTTGCATAGCGCAACCCATCTTTTTCATGAGGGTGAATTGGAACAGGGTTTCAGGGATTTGTCGGATTTGGATTTGTTGCTCAAAGAATTTGCAACGCACCCGGATTTTTGGAGCACCTTGCTATTGCGTGCCGATGAGCTTAAACAACGTATTCCGCTTTATTATGCATTACGTTATACGCATGCCATTTTGGATACGCCGGTTCCCCAGTCAGTATTGGATCAGTCTGAAAAGTATTTAACAGGCCGCGTTCGAAGAGCTTTTATGGATTTCCTGTTTTTAAGAGCTTTAATGCCGAATCATGCCAGTTGCAATGATAGGTGGACCGGTTTTGCGCGTTGGTTAATTTACATTCGATCTCATGCGCTCAAAATGCCAATAAGGCTGCTGATTCCGCATCTTTTAAGAAAAAGCTTCAGACGATTCAGCAGTAAGGATACTCATTAACGCGGTTAGGTCAATTTAAGTGTGAGGTCTGAAAAGTTTAGCGGGACAACAAAAGCTTAATTTTTAGCAAGGGTTGCGTTAAAAGTTAACGTCTTTCCGGCATGGATTGCCGGAAACCAGTATCCAGGGATGGGAAAGGCTGTTGCACGTCCTTGTGTTCAATATCCCGGCAATCCCGGCAATCCCGGTCAGGCTGACGCCTTTCAACCATTCAACTGATTTTTAGAAAACAACCCTAACACCCAATTCAACCGCTCTTCCCGCATCCGGTGCTGTATTGCGTAAGTAGGAAACGGAGTGGCGAATGGTTTGATCCAGTAAATTATTGGCTTTGACAAACATCAGGAAGTCGGTGGTTTCGCCTGCGGCTATTTTGTAGCTGGTCGTCGAATTTAATAACCAATAGCTGTCTGTTTCCGTCTCGTTTTCACCCGGCTTGTCCTGTTCTTCCGCGCGGGTGAGGCGTAGGTTGGTATCCCAAACTTGATGTGTCCAGCCTAATTGCATGCCATAACGCAGCGGCGGCATTCTCGGGACGTCCGAACCATCGGTAAAGCGTCCACGCGTGTAATCGCCGAAAAACTGAGTATCCAGACTGCCGTAATGCGTATCCAGCAGCGGAACGGTCAGTTGCGCTTCAAAACCCTGAAATTCGGCATCGCGTTGTCCGGCCCGGTAAACCGGTAAGTCATCCTGTTCTTCGCCGGTATTGATTCTGGCGATGTAGTCCTGGGCCCAGTTCTGATAAAGGTTAAGATCCAGTTTGGCCCATTCTCGATCGATATGAAACCCTAATTCCAGATTGTGCGCGGTTTCTTCAATCAGGTTCTCGTTGCCGATATCATAGCTTTGCGTGGCCAGGTGAGGGCCGTCAGAGTAAAGCTCCTGAACATCGGGTGCACGCTGTGCCCGGGTGAATGACAAACTGACCGAATCCTGATCGGTTAGATTCCAAAGCGCGGAGGCTGAGCCGCTGACTGGGGTGTGAGAAGAGGATTTTCGGCCATCGGCGTCGATGAATTGTTGTTCTACTCGGGCGCCAAATTCAAAGGTAAGTGGGCCGGTATGAATATCCTGGACGGTAAAAATGCCGTAGCCGTTAATGTCGGAACGCGGCACAACCGCTTCAGCACCTTTTGCTTCAAACTCGCTGTTTTTGGTTTGTGCCCCTACAACCCCGTGATCGAAAAACGCCCAGGGCTTTTGTATTAATTCAACCCGGCTATCAAAGCCTCTGTTGGTATAGACCGTGCCGGTTTTACCGTTTTCCAGTTCGGCATGTTGGTAATCGTTATAACCGAGACGCAAGCGCAAGCTATCGGCGAATGCAAACGGGTCTTTGATTTCGCTTTTCATGTCGTAACGGGTTTGTTGTAGATCGATACGCACCGATTCAGGTCCTTCATCACCATGTTCTTCAGGGTCGCCATCCTCTTCTTCATGATGTCCATGAGCGCCGGGAGGAACGCCGTAATTGTTATCCAGATAGTTGACCGAAAAACCGATAAAGCCCTTTTCACCTATTAGCGAGAAACCCGCTGTACCGCTATAAGTCCGGCTGTTGGTGTTTAATAAGCGGCCCCGGCTGTTGAAAACGTCTTCTTCGGCATCATGATCGTCATGACTTGCGGCTTCTTTCGATTCATCAATGGCAAGACCTGGAATTTGCATGGGTATAGATTCTCTGAACATGCCGTCAAAATGAACCGCGAACATGTCTTTGCCACCGTCCAGCCTAAAGGCGCTGGTTTTTCCTTCGTTGACAAAGTTATAGCGTTGCTCGGCTGCGCCTTCTATCAGCCGTTCCGGCACTTTGTCGGGTATACGATTATCGATGACATTGACCACGCCGCCGATAGCGCCGCCGCCATAGAGTAAGGTCGAAGGGCCTCTTAACACTTCAATGCGATCAGCCCAAAACGCTTCGGTACTGTTGGCATGATCAGGGCTTAAGGCCGAAGCATCGAGACTGCCCAAGCCGTTTTGCAAGACTTGCGCCCGTGATCCGCTTTGGCCCCGAATGACCGGTTGGCCTACGCCCGGACCAAAAGATTGGCTATGAATGCCCAGTTCGTTTTTTAACGTATCACCCACTGTACTGCCTGCTTTTAGTCTTAAATCATCGCCTGATAATACAGTGACGGGCAGAGCGGTATTTGAGGTTGACTGCGGCAGTGGCGTGCTGATGATCATTTTGCCGAAATCAATCGGTTTATGGTCATCCGCGTTAACTGGAATGCTGGCAGTTCCGGCAGATAAAAATAAAATTGCACAGGATTTAGGATTCATGGTTCTGGATAGTAAATTAATTGAAATGATTGGCTGCCTTACAAATCAGCACTTAATTTAGCTTTTAAGCGGATTTTGCCAATAATCAAGAAAGTGGATGGAATTGGAGTTGAGTCATAATTTATGCAATATTATAACATATTACAATCTTTTTCCTGATTAGCGAGCTGTTTCAGCTAAATTCATAAGCCCGTCATGCCCGCCCGGAAACCCCCTGTGTCAGGATAGTTGTCGCCATCCATCAAGCTAAGCCAAGATGGCTTTCGTCAAAATTAACTTACCGCAATTTGATCTCAGTTTGCGTTTGAAGTGACCACTAACTGCTCAATAAAAAACCGGGAATAAGACGGCAAATAGCTGTGTTTTAAGTAAGCAAACTTGGTTGTCGATTCGGGTATCAAGCCCTTTAGGTCCAGGGCCAGCAAATCTTTATCCTTGCCTGCCTCATAGGACATGCCGGCGATAATGCCAACCCCAAAACCCAGGCGGACATAGGTTTTAATCACATCGGAATCGGCCGCGGCCAAGGTAACATCGAGCGCTATGTCCGCATCTCCAAACGCTTTTTCAATATTGCTGCG
>NZ_JAUSBX010000050.1 GCF_030651835.1 Methylicorpusculum sp.
CGCTTTGAATTAAGGGTGTAGGTGCTTGATTTCAAAGGACGCGTAAATGCGTCCCTGTAGCTCTCTGCAACATCCCTGTTGCAGAAGCCTTTTCAATCAACCACCTACACCCACTATAATTGGAGGGGGTGAGCAGATACATTTCTTTTTTGATTTCATGAATTAAAAACCGCCTGCCGCAGGCAGGATGAAGTCGGAACCTACGCTTGAAGCATCACAAAACCCTGGAAATTCTCCACGGCAATAAGCGTCATAGGTCCTGACCATGATTTCCTGTAGTCCGGGCACCAACTCAAAATCATCTAATTGCTGCATACTGACCCAGCGAGCTTCAGAAACATCGGTCTGGGCAACAGGTATTGAGGAGCAAGCCTCTTCAAGTTCAGCCAAAAAATCAACGATGACATAGTGAAACTGATCAATCCTTCTTTCAACAACGGCGACCATCGACACTACCCGAACATCCATGCCTGTTTCTTCCTTGACCTCGCGACGGCAAGCTTCGACCAACGTTTCTCCCGCCTCCAGTTTGCCTCCTGGAATTGACCAGAGCCCGAAAGCCGGAGGCTGATTACGCTTGATCAGCAACACGTTATGCTGAGCGTTAAATACGATGCCACTGACACCAATAGCAGGAATGGGAGGGTTATTTATAGGGATGATCATGACACTGAATTGATGAATAATATTTTACTGACATGAGAGCTAAACTGGGTTTATAGTGAGGACAGGTAATCAGGTTACATCCATTGAAAAAATAAACCTGTCATCACAATGCCCACCTTCCCTCTTATTTCAAAACGGGAGACTGTCATGCTAAACCACAAATCTTCATGGCTGTTATGCGCGTCAATCATTGGTTTGCTTGCCTTACCCTGCTCCGCAGCAGAAACTTCATCCGGAGAAAAACTGGCCACCACTTGCACAGGGTGTCACGGCGCTCAGGGCAATAGCGGCTCTCCCGATTTTCCCAACCTGGCTGGCCAACAAGCCGCCTATCTGGTTGCTCAGCTCAAAGCCTTTAAAGAAGGCCGCAGGAAAAATTCAATCATGAACACTCAGGCCGCAAACCTGAGTCAATCCGACATGGAACAGCTCGCCGCCTATTTCAACAGCCAGCAAACCCAAAGCGCAGGTGGCGACGCGGCCTTGTCAAAACAAGGATCGACGCTGGTTAGTCAATGCATGGGATGCCATGGCGAAGCTTTAAAAGGCAATCTTCATATCCCCCGCTTAGCCGGTCAACAGCCTGATTATCTGATCAGACAATTAACCGCTTTCAAGAAAGGCGACCGTAAAGGCGGACCTATGCCGACCGTAGCCGCACAATTTTCTGAAGCCGAGATACAGGCAATAGCCGCCTATCTGGGCTCATTATAATGTTAAGAGAGTATCCATGATTAAAAAATTATTTTTATTGTTCGCTGGTTTGACTGGACTGTTTTTTTCAGTTCAGGGACTGACAGAACAAACAAAACAAAGCCCTGAAAGCCAAAAGTCGATGAATGCAAAACAAGCCATCTTCGCGGAGAAACATAAACGCTATCTTGATAAAGAAGCCCAAAAAGAGGAACTCCAAAAAAAGGTCTGGACTAAAGAGATGGAAAGCACAGTGCCCAAAGACAGCTTTGAGGCATTTGAGCAAAAACGAAACCGCCATCAGGTGTTGCTGGAACAATTGACTAAAGATGACGAAATGGCAGAGAAAATTGAGAGCAATGCTAATGCGATAAAAAAGGCAATCGAGGAACGTGAAATGGCAACCTCGCCGAAACCGCATCAACCTCTCTAACCACCCGAACCAACAATACCAAAAGCCTCAAATTGGATCATCAATCGGCAAGGGATTGCCATTAAGGCAAAAGACTTAAGATCAAACCTTCTCATCCTAATTCGGCAAGAAAGCGATCAAATTCAGCGGCCAATTCCGGCAGAACGCTCATCAACCGATGATCGGCGTCATAAAGATTCAAACGAATCCGATGGGTCTGACAAAATCGCCAGACATGCTCAGGCGGAACAATATCGTCTTGCCACCCATGAAAAACAGCTATCGCCTCAGCCATAGGCGTAAAACCGGTTATTTGGTAACCGGGCAGATAAAATGCAGGTGCCAGCAAAAACAGTCCCTTAGGTTTAATAACGGGTGAGGCCACCGTCGATATATAACCACCCATACTGGACCCCACCAGCACCACGCTGTCATATTCCTGCCAATCTGTTGCCAATAACTGCTTAACCCGTTCATCCGGATCCGGTTGTGTCCGATAATCAGGACTTTCGACCTCATATCCATGACGCTTGGCCACATCTGCAAAAGCCCGGGTTTTCTCACCCCAGGGCACACTATCCTTGCCGTGACTATAAATAACTTTCTTTTTCATGAGCACCTATTAAAAGAATCGTCTGTAAAATAGCCTCAATTTTGGGGCAGTCAGAATGGCGCATCTCACTGCTTGTGCAGCAATTCTCAATTTGAAGGGAAAAAAGGGCTGAGGGAAGCTTTTTGAGGATGTCGGCAGCAGGGGGGAAGATTTTTATTCAGGACAAAATCTGCATTTCCACCGTTCTTGGCGGTCAGATGCTGCTGTCAAGCCCCCATGGAAGGTTTACGACGCTCCTCAAAAGGCTTTTCCCAGCCCAAAATGACGCCGAAAAGATCAAACTGAGAATTGCTGCTGCTTGAGTAACTTATCGTGTTTTCAAATAAACCGCATGCTTTTTAATCCATTATGCACTGCAATATGAGCAAACATTCACGATCTGATTGCTTTATCTTCGTAGAACTCAAACAACAAAACAAGCAAGCAGGGCCCGCTCGATAGAGCTAAACCCGGCTGCACTAACGACATCATTTTATTCGCCTTGCAGGTTCATGAATCGCATTCTGATCTCACGTTCGGCCTCCACCCAATCCTTGAATGTATCGCCCGTTGAAAACCCCCGTTTTAAGGCTTTGTAATAAGCAGCCTCAGCCACCATGGTCTGGATACTTTCAGTGCTTGCAACAGGCAACTGACTTTTTGCATTTTTTGCCGTATTGATGAAGCCGAATTTTAGCTGAGCCCAAAAGCCGGGCGATGACTTATCTTTTAAGCCAATTTCTAATGGCTCGGCTTCTGCCGCAGTGCCCAACACCCTGTCCCAAAGTGAAAAAACCGCACCAAAATTGCGATCATGCTCGGCTCTTTCTTTGGAATGATGAAGTCGGTGTAAAAATGGCACAATAAAGATCCTTCCCATAACCCGCTCAAAGGGAAAGGCAATGTTGGCATGATGAAACATTACAAATAATGTTGTCACTGCCTCGATCAACAATACAGTCGACTTATCAACACCTAACAATAAAACTGATCCGCATTTCAAAAGATTGGTCAGTAACAGCTCTATGGAATGCACCCGAAATGCAGTCGAGGTGTTGAGATGAGCATCACTGTGATGGACCTTATGAAACAGCCATAGCCCTTCAAAATGGTGACAGGCTCGGTGCCAGAGGTAAAACAGCAGATCGAACCATAAAAACGCCAGGAGCCCTTTAAGCAGAGGGCTTTCAATAAATGACAGCAAACCTTTGCCATCAGCCAAATCGGCTGAAAATAACAACAGCCCGGCCGAGAAAAACGATAACACCACACTGTTAAATAAAAATAATGAGGCATTTGTCCGGCAGGATTGACGCCACTCCTTGAATGTCCACTTTTTATAAGGCGAATGCGCTTCCAGGGACAACAGTATCGAAAAAAACATCAGCAGTGCCGCCGATGCTAAGCGGCCGGTACTGATATCACTCCAATCCAGTAAAGCGCCCAAAACATCAGAGGATAAATTAACAGGGTTTAACATAGCATTTCTCCCATTATAGAAACCATCAAACCGTTGTCTTCAGCGTCCTCTGCTTAGATAAAAATCATGAAAAATCTATCCTATCCAAGTCTGGAAAAAAACAACTGGTGCTTGTCAATATATAACAACAAAAGCTAATATTGTGCCAGACTCACTGTTTTCAACAAATCTCATTGATATTACAGTACATTTATTATATTAAATTAATATGACAGCTTTTAAGTCGCTTGATTTTGTTGTTTTTTGCACTCATTTGGTTCGCTTTGATTCCTTGAATTCCCGGAATTTAGACTTAAGCATTAATTGGCATTGCTATAAAGACCGTCAGCCCTTAAAAGGCTTTACATAAACCACTGTATAAAAACAGGTGAGCGGAATCGGCAAATAAAAAAAGCGACATATTTTAAAAAGATGTGCCGCTTTTTTAAGATGAATGGTAACTACTTGCCCGCTTTCAATTGAGGATGTAGATGCTTGATTTCAAAGTACGCGTGAATACGTCCCTGTTGCAGAAACGCTTTCAATCAACCAACTACACCCAATAAAATTGTAGGAGGTGAGCAGATACGATGAATGAATTATTGAACAATCTACCAGGTTCTGAAATCCCCGGTATCAATGTGCACGAAATCAGAATGGCCATAGTAGCCTACCCCACCTTGTCGCATAGCCAAAGCTGCATTACGAATTTTTCTTGTGTCCACACCGGGCAAACGAATGTCAACGGCTTTTCCCTGCATATGCAAGCTGTGCTTTGCTACGCCGTGGGTTTGTTTTCTCAAGATGGCGTTCGTAGATGGAGACCGATAAGCCGACAAGATATTGAAAGGTTTATTGACGCCTAACATCATCCGAAGATCATACAACTGATCAAGTAAAGCAGGATCAATAGGATGCACATCTCCCGAACGATAATCGCGAAGCAAATAATTGATCTCCTGCAATGCCTCGCTGATATAACGGCCTTGCTCGAAATAAGTCAATTTTAACTTGTCGCCGGTGTGCATGTTTTGAAAGGCCAACGTTTTATAAACCGGAAAACGTCTTACCGATGCGTTAGCAATGACAGGTGTTCCAATCGTCAGCAGCGTGCCATAAGCCATGTTTTTCAAGAACCGCCGCCTTGACGCAACCACACTATCCTCGTCGTGACCATGGTTTTCTAAAATATGCTTTGTCATAGTTGATACTTCTGTTTGTTAATCAATTTAATGCAGACTCATTCTTAACAGTCTGCCTTAAATTTAGCTTAAATGAAAAATATTGCGATCTTGTTTTCATTTTTTCAAAATAAAACAAGCTATTCTACTGTCCTTTTTTGAAAACAAAAATCGGCCGTTTGGTCTTGCTGTTTGCCGCCTGACGCATGGGATCTGTTTATAACTCTGCCAAATAAGGCATGGATTAATTTACAGCTCTCAGGCTTTATAAAGTATTATTTTCCGGCACGCAGGGCCTTCTTTAACAGCAAATTGGCAAGAACAAAATCAGACTTAGACGATAGGTAACGTTTTTTTAACCTCCAGACTACGATCTCGCGCAATCAATAAATAAAATGCGGGCACGACAAACAAAGTAAACAATGTCCCGACGCCCAATCCACTGGCAATAACCAAGCCAATATCAAACCGGCTGGCAGCTCCAGGTCCTGATGCCATTAACAGAGGCACCATCGCCACTATCATTGAAACCGTCGTCATCAATACTGGTCGCAGCCTGATTTTTGAGGATTCTTCAATCGCATCGCGCTTGGACATGCCTTCCGTAAGCTGCAGCTGATTGGCAAACTCAACAATCAATATGCCGTTTTTTGCTATCAAGCCGACTAAGGTAATCAGTCCAACCTGGGTATAGATATTGATTGTGGCAAACCCTAGCATGATAAAGGCCAATGCACTCGCTATCGACAATGGCACCGAGATCAAAATAATCAGGGGATCGCGCCAGCTCTCAAATTGCGCGGCCAGCATCAGATAAATAACCAATAAAGACATGAAGAAAGTCAAGATCAAGGCGCTCCCTTGCTGGGCGTATTGCCTTGAGCTTCCGGTATAATCGTGACTAAAACCACGCGGAAAAACGGCTTCAGCCTCCTGCTCAAGATAGGCCATCGCATCGCCTAATGACACACCCGGCGCCATCATGCCGTTCAACGTCAAACTGTTCAGCTGCTGAAACTGCGTCCGTTTACTGGGCTCAACCGAATGTTCGATACGCACCAGCGAGGAGAGCGGCACCTGCCCTCCTGACGCCGTTCTCAGGTAATAATTATCGAATTTACTGATATCCAATCGCGCCAAATCATCAACCTGAGGAATGACTTTGTAGCTTCGGCCTTGCAGACTGAACCGGTTGACATACTGCCCGCCTAACAACGTAGCCAGATTTTTACCGATTTCCTGCATCGTAAGACCCAAATCCGCCGCTCTGTCTCTATCAATCACTAACGTTGCTTTGGGCCGGTTAAATTCGACGTCCTTCATTAAAAAAGAAAACCGTCCGCTCTGCATCGCGTTGCTAACGATTTGATCCGCGACCTTATCCAGGGTTTGATAATCAGCATCCGTGATCATGACGAATTGCAAAGGCAACCCACCGCCCGAACCGGGCAAGCTGGGCCTCGGAATAATAGCCGTTTGAAATCCGGCAATATCGTTCACCTTGGCCTGCAAATCCGGCTGAATCGCCATTTGAGAGCGCTCACGATCAAAAGCTGAAGGCATTTTGAAGCCGCCGAAAACCGCATTGTTATCACCCCCAAATCCCAGTAACAAGAAACTTTCCTTATATTCAGGAAATGTTTCAAAAACTTTGATCAATTCACGTGTATAGGTTTCGTTGTAGTTGAGTGTCGCTGTTTGCGGACCCGTCGCCATAAAAAACAGAATGCTCTGGTCTTCTGTCGGCGCCAATTCCTTTTGCGAAAAATTAAACATGAAATAAATGCTGATCATGACCAACGCAGCAAATACGGCAATTGCTGACGGAACGTCCAACAAGGGCCGCAAAGTTCGCTGGTAACCCTCAGACAAGCGAGTAAATGCATGTTCCACAAAAATTTCAAAGCGGCTTGCCTGGCCTTTCTCCTTCAGTACTTTCGAACTGAGCATAGGTGCCAAGGTGAGCGCCACGATACTGGAAATAATTACGGCTCCGACCAATGAAAAGGCAAACTCGGTGAATAACGTACCAACCAGTCCTCCCATGAAGCCGATAGGCAGATAAACGGCGATGATCGCCACTGTGGTTGCAACAACAGGTAGCACCAACTCTCGAGTACCGACTATTGCCGCATCAATCCGGGACTCGCCCATTTCAATATGCCTGTGGATATTTTCCACGACAATAATAGCGTCATCAACTACCAGGCCTATCGCCAGCACCATGGCCAGCATAGTCAGCAAGTTAATCGAATAGCCCAATGAGAGCATCAAAATTGCGCCGCCAATCAGCGACAAGGGCACGGTTACCGAAGGTACCAAAGCCGCCCGAACGGACCCCAGCGTCAAATAGATGATCAATAAAACGATGATGACTGCTTCAAACAAGGTCCGAAACACTTCATCAATCGAATCCTGAATGAACTGGCTGGCATCGTAAGGCAGCAAGACATTCAATGATTCCGGTAAATCTTTTTCAATCTCCGTCAACTGGGCCCTGACCGCATTAGCAACCGTCAGGGGATTGGCACCGGGCGCTTGTTCAACGCCCATAAAAATAGCTATTTTGCCTTTATACCAGTTGACCGATTCATAATCTTCACTGCCCATTTCGGTATCGGCAATATCTCTTAATCTGACCAATGTTCCGTTCCGGTTACCCACCACCAGATCGTTGAATCCGGTTTCATCGATCACATCCGTTGTTGCACTCAAATCTATTTTGACGAAGTTTCCTTTGGTTTGTCCGGCTCCGGAGAGGTAATTATTGTCTTTAAGCACATCGGAGACATCTTCTGCCGTTATGCCTAACGCCGCCATACGTTCAGGCTTCAACCATATCCGCATGGCAAAAGTTTTGTTACCTAACAGCTTGGCTTTTCCAACGCCAGGCACAGCCTGAATTTTAGGCTGTACAACTC
Source organism: Methylicorpusculum sp. (assembly GCF_030651835.1). GTDB lineage: Bacteria > Pseudomonadota > Gammaproteobacteria > Methylococcales > Methylomonadaceae > Methylicorpusculum. Next base: position 7,925 of record NZ_JAUSBX010000050.1, read on the forward strand.
GAAGCATATAATCGCTGATCTGAGAGGCAGACATCGTATCGCTGTACAAGGCAATATACATCAAGGCAGTGGTATCGCCGGTTTGCGAGGTTATGACCGGATCTTCTGATTCAGAAGGCAAAACATTGCGCTGACTGGCGACTTTGGCCTGTATTTCGGATACGGCTGCATTCGGATCATAATTGAGCCGCATGTGCGCCTCAATGGTCGAAATCCCCTGACGACTGCTCGATGACAGATAATCAATCCCATCGGCCTCCGCTATCGCCTGTTGCAAAGGTGTGGTGATAAAGCCCTGAACCAGATCGCTGCTCGCGCCCGGATAAGAAGTGGTTACCGTCACTACGGTATTTTCTGTCTCGGGATACTGACGCAATTCTAACGCTGTCAACGACCTTAAGCCGATAACCAGGATCAGTAAGCTGATTACGCTGGACAGTACCGGTCGTTCAATGAACAAGTCTGTAAATTTCACGGCTGCCCCTCTCTTTCTCCGGGAGCAGGTTTGTCATCCAGCGTCACCGGCATACCGTTACGTAATTTAACCTGTCCGGCACTGACGACTTTTTCTCCCTGATTTAAGCCTTTCACAATCTGAACACGGCCAGCTTTGGTTAACCCTGTTTCGACTTGTCTATTTTGAACTGTCAGTCCTTGCTCACCGGAGACGACAACAAAGGCAGTACTGCCATAGGGATTATAGGTAATGGCCGTATCCGGCAAGGTCAGCACTTTAAGTGGCTGTTGCGATAAGATATTGACCTGAGCGAACATTCCCGGACGTAAATAACGCATCTTATTGCCCAGTACCGCACGAATTTTGACCGAGCGGGAATCCTGATCCATGGCCGGACTGACGGCACTGATTTTTCCTGTAAAAACCTGCTCGGGATACGCCTGAATAGTGGCGGTAATCTGTTGATTTATCTTTACTCCACTTAAATCGCGCTCAGGAACAGTAAAGTCGATATAAATAGGATCCAGTTTTTGCAGCGATACAATTGCCGAACCGGGCGCAAGATACTGACCTAAATTGACCTGACGAATCCCAATTTCACCGTCAAACGGTGCTCTAATCAACTTTTTGTCGATCAGCGTTTTCTTGGTGTGCACGGCGGCAATCGCTTCTTCCAGCAAAGCTTTGTTCTGATCATAAACAGACTTTGCAACAAACTTTTTATCAATCAGCTGAGCGCTTCGATCGAACCTTACCTGAGCAAACCTCAATTCGGCCTGCAATCCATCGAGTTCAGCGCGATCTGTAGAGGCATCGAGTTCAAGAAGCAGCTGCCCTTTTTTTACTGTTTGTCCCGATTCGAAATGAATGGCTTTGACAATTCCGGTCACCTCGTTGCTCACATCAATACCCGCCACTGCGACAAATGAACCGACTGCAGAAATGGTCGACGGCCAATCCTCCTGTATGACCTCAGTAACCGCCACAATGGGCGGTGGCGGCGGATTAAACGCTTGAGCCGATTGACTTATTTGATGGAATTTCAATCCGAATAAGCCACCAAAAATCAATAGCGTAATCAGCAGGATAATTAAAGATCGTTTAAGCATAGTGTGTTTGCGCCGGATATGACGCCTGATTTAATGAAGATGGAAGTAATGAAATTGGCCAGAACCTTAGGCGCATTAAAAACAGAAGAGTTGTTCAGTCCATTAGTAGAAAAATATAAATAATGAATGCAGTTTAACAGACTCTAGCAGATTTCAACTGCTCTCTTCTGATTATCAGTTGGGTAATGATGAAGAATCTTTCTGACCCCGAAGCGAACAAGATGGTTCATTTAGAGAACCATCCAGACAAAGCTTGTTGATAAAGCTATTGAGAGGATTTAAGCGGCAATCAAGTCAGCAACTTGATAAAACCAGTTATTTAGGGATATGAGGTAGGTTCAAATGCGAAGTTAAAAGCGTCATGAGCGCGTTTTACCCTTGTTTATTGCTGGTTAAATGAGGCTTCCTTTTCCATTATTTTTGCGGCTAAGTTCAGAAAATAATGGGGATACACCTTGCAAATCGGGGCTGGATTCAGCCAGATCAACAAGACCGAAATTTAAATCGAAGAGTAAATCCAGACATCCATCATATTCACTGTCATGCTGATTTTGAGCTTCTTCTGGCCCATTATGCAATTGCGATTCCCTGATAAGCTCATTTCGGATTTGAGCAAAATGCGCTCTAAGTTGAGCCGCAAATTCTTCTTTTTCCAACGTGTTGAGCAAGGTAGGCATAGTGGGTTACCTCAGTTTAAGTTGTGACGGTGCAGCTTGAAATTCAGAGTTAACCTAATTGGGTTAGCTCTCTTACCCTAGTTTTTTTTAAACAAAGGTGTGACTCCATTTTAGCTGATTAGTTCTGGCCGCTTATCAAATCGGGTGATTTTGATGTAATTTTGAGTTTTATTTGAGATTCCACTTTCACTAAAACTTTTGAATACTCTCAAAATGTTGTTTATCAAAAAAATGACTCAGGAAATTTACAAAAGTGGTTATTTTGGCGGGGATAAATCGTCTTTGCATGTAGGTCGCATAAATAGACAGTGCAGGTATCCGGTAATCCTGCAGAATTTCGATCAGGCGGCCTTGTTCCAGATAATTCGCCACCGATAGTTCCGGCGCTTGCGTAATTCCCATCCCCAAAGAAGCCGCCTGACAAAGCGCTCTCCCGTTATTGGAAGCAAAATGCCAGGTCGTTCTGAGTTTTTTCTCTTCACCGGCCACATTAAAAACCCAAAAATCTTCATGGGGCGTATCGATATAATGCAGGCATAAGTGTTGATTCAGTTCATCGATATCGCGCGGCTCGCCGTATTTTGCAATATAAGCGGGTGATGCATAAGTACATAACTTCGTTTCGGCAATTTTTCGCGCAACCACCCCTAAATCAACCGAATTGGAAACAACAATTGAAACATCGTAAATTCCCTCACTCAGATTGATATGGCTGTTCTGTAAAGACATCATGATTTTTACATTCGGATGCTGGTTTTGGTAAGCCTCAATCGCTGGCACCACATAGATGCCGCCAAAATCGATGGGCGCTGTTACCTTCAATATGCCTTTGACATTTTTGCCTAGTTCAGAAATATCCTCATCCAGTTCGGCCAATTCCTCTAACAAAGGTTTACTGCGGGCATAGTAACTTTCTCCGGCCTCGGTCAGACTGATACGGCGCGTAGTCCTGTTTAACAAAGCAACGCCCAGAGACTCTTCCAACTGCGCAATGTATTTACTCACCATCATCGCCGATACATTGATCTCTCTGGCAACCGCCACAAAAGTACCCAGCTCTACAATCCGGCAAAAAACCCTGATGTTATTTAATTTATCCATGGCACCCCTAATATAAACAATAGGTTTATATTTTATAAACCTATTTGCCTATTTGAAATTTAATTCACACTGATACACTGTTTAACGGAGATAGTAATAACCGCCTTTATTCAATGACTCGTCATTGAGTTTAGGCGGTTGTAATCACAAACATCTGCTCCATCCGCGTTACCTTCTTGTTTTATCCCCCTACTTTTCTTGCTTACCCCGGTTACTATTGACCTATAATTCCGTATGCGATTATAAACAATATCTCAGGATTCGAATGCTAACAGAATGGCTTAACGTGGTCGATGATAACGACCACATAATAGGTGTAGATTCAAGACAGCGAATCCATGCTGAGGGATTAAAACATCGGGCCGTTCATATCCTGCTGTTTAATGATGATCATTCCCTTTTTTTACAGAAACGATCACTATCAAAGGATATCAATCCGGGACTTTGGGATAGTTCGGCTGCAGGACATGTAGATGCGGGCGAAACGTATGAGCAATGTGCTTATCGGGAACTTCAGGAAGAATTGGGGCTAATTAGCTGCCCTCTTGAATTTTTATTTAAAATTCCTGCTGCAGCGGTTACCGGCAAGGAATTTATTCAGGTTTATAAAGGCATAGCAAACGGCCCGTTTTGTCTAAACGCAGATGAAATTGAAACTGGTGCCTGGTTTTCTTTTGAACAAATGTCCACCTACATCAACAACAATGACATGATGTTAACGGATATTATCAAAATGATTTGGAGCAGGATTTAAGCTAAAAGCGAATGAATATTCGAGCTTTGGGTGTTCTTGGAATACTTGCAAAAATACTTTGGCGGAGCGGACGGGGCTCGAACCCGCGACCCCCGGCGTGACAGGCCGGTATTCTAACCAACTGAACTACCGCTCCGCAAAAGAGGGCGTATTCTAACTTAATCAAACCTTTCGTCAAGCGTTTTAAGAACAATATCAGTTCAATTAAATTTTCAGAGCCTACAGACCGGTATCAAGATCGCCAGCAGGGAAAGGTCTTGGCCTTTCACTGCTGGCCATGCTTATTTGGCAATCTCTATTTAGATAATAGGAGTTCGTTTATTTTTTAATAAAATGATAAATATCGCCGTATTTACCTTTTAACGTCATGCTTTTATCGTCTCTTTCAACCAAAGAAAACGTATCATATTTATCAGACCGGCCCAAAAGAGATATTTTTAATTTTCCATCTTCAATCAGATAGCTGACAGGCGTTTGATCGTAATAAATACCTTCTCTGGGAATATGAGTAATGGTGACTTTATCGCCACTGAATGCCCATGAGTCTTCTCTTGCGATTTTTTCTGTGGAGCTTACTGTTTTTTTAGTGTATTCAAGCTTCCAGGCACCCTGAACATCTTGATTCGACTGAAATGCCATTTCGGCGCTGACTATCCCTGTAAAAGCCGACAAAACCACCAGAATTGCGGCCAAATTAATTTTTTTCATAATTTTCCCCTTGTTGTTAGTACTGAATCGACATTTTACGCCCACCTTTGCGTAAATGTATTGTTATATTATTAGTAATTACTAATACTCACAAATTTATTAACCTATCACTCGGTTAAACCCTTGTAATCTGGAGGTTTATAAGCACCTCAACCGGTCGAATCAAGCTACCCGATAACCCTTTTTAAGATACCCGCCCCGCCAAATGCTCTTTCAGCAAAAATAAACTCACCTAGTTAAATCATTCCTTTATATTAAGCCCAACTCGGCGACCCTCATTACATTAAGGATTTTTTCCTATAGGGATCATGAAAAATGCTCACTAGAATGGCCCTCTTTTTAAATAAATGGCTAATGAGCGTATACCATGTCCTTAACCCAACCCGATAGCAATACGAGCTTACTAAACGCCGGAAATAATCTTGGCTTGCCTTTTGAACCTGACATTGCCCGCAAAAAACAGGCCTTAATTACTGCAGCCGTGTTGACGGCTCTGAATATACCGGTAGCCATGGCCGAAAGGTTCGATGATGCGCCACCGGCCCTACAATTGCCTAGTCTGGAAATTATCGGTGAAGAGCCTACGCAACTGGAACACATCCCAGGCTCTGCCTTCGTAATCGACAAAACCACACTCGATCGTCAAGGCCCCTTATCCAATAAAGACGCTTTACGTACCGTGCCAGGTATTCATATCGTCGACGAAGACGTGCTGGGACGCCGGATTAATATTGGCATTCGCGGCCTGGATCCGAGACGCTCAACCCGGACCCAGTTATTGGAAGACGGTGCACCCATTCAGTTGGCACCTTACGGCGACCCCAGCAACCATTACCTGCCGTCCAGCAAACGTGTCGATCATATCGAGGTTTTAAAGGGCTCAGGTCAAATCATGTACGGACCACAAACCGTAGGGGGTGCCATCAACTTTGTCAGCGCGCCTATTCCTGAAGAATTTGCCGGATCGATTTCGGCCGCGGGCGGCAATAACGGTTATTACGACACCCATCTAAGAATGGGCGGTACCATCGATAATGTCGGGCTTTCCTTGGACTATATCCGGCAAGAGGCTGACGGCAATCGTAGCGGCCAGCATCAGGAAGTTGATGACTTGGCGTTGAAAAGCTTGATTAAATTCAATGACCGGCACCGCCTCATGCTGAAAGGCACATTGACTCACGAAGACGCAGACATGGGCGAAGCAGGTCTCACCAGTGCAATGTACCGCAACAACCCGCGCACGAATTTTTTGCGGAACGATACCTTCGAAGTGCGCCGCTATTCGGGGCAAGCCTTATATGAATTCGACGTGTCCGATTCGATGCAATTCAGCACGAATATCTACGGCAACCATATGTTCCGAGAATCGATACGCCAGGCGAATGATTCATCAGGGATGAACAATTGCGCAGTCCGAGGTGAACCTATTTCCGCTGGCGTGGCACCCAGCTGCGGCAATGAGCAACGCCCCAGAACCTACAATGTGTTCGGAATAGAACCCAAACTGGTATTCACGCACAATTTATTCGGCGTTCAAAGCGAGACCACCACGGGAATTCGTGGCCACTTCGAATGGGCGGATAGAGAGCGCTATGTAGGCAATGACGGCCCCAGAGATACCACACAAGGCACCGGACGAAATAATCATAACCGAAATCGTTACCAAGACAATTCATTGGATACGCAAGCCATGTCTTTCTTTGCTCAGAACCGCTTTTTCCTGGGTGATTTTACCGTCACGCCCGGCATACGTATTGAACACTATGAACAAGACAATACTAACCACATCAACAAGGCTTCTGAATCCTATTCTCGAACTGAAGCCTTGCCAGGAATCGGCGCCACCTACAACGGCATTGACAACATGACGCTGTTTGCAGGCGTACACCGTGGCTTTGCCCCCGCACGAATCGATGATGTGTTGAACCCAATTAACGGCGTACTGAGTCAGGTTGAACCGGAAATGAGTTTGAATTACGAAGCCGGTGTGCGAACTTCTCCTATCCCCGGCATCACCGCCGAATTAACCTATTTCAGAATCGATTTCCAAGATCAAATTGTCAATGTGCCCGTGCCTGATGATGACGATTTTTTCAAGAACGTGGGGGAAAGCGTTCATCAGGGGGTAGAAACAGGATTCCGTCTGGATTCGGATAAACTCTTCGGTACCGAATACAATTATTACCTGACTACCTCGTATACCTATACCGATGCATTTTTCGACAGAAATGTATCGGATGCAGAACCAGCGATTGTAAAGGGAAACCGCCTGCCCTATACACCTGAACATTTAATTAACGCAAACATCGGCGTTGAAACACCTTGGGGACTGGATCTGCGCTTTGGCGTACAAGGCGTAAGCGAACAATTCAGCGACGTAGAAAACACGGCTGCCGAAGATGAAGACGGTCAACTGGGCATCATTCCCGGTTATACGACCTATAATGTCTCGGCTAATTACCAAGTCATCAAAGATGTGAATATCTTCATGAACGGCTACAACTTGAGCAATAAAAAATACATAGCCAGCCGAATAGACGGCATTCAACCAGGTCAAGGCTTCCAAATGATGGGCGGCGTGAAATGGAGCTTCTGATTTGGATTCTTTTATTTTTAGCTTAATAATGAGTCATTGATTAACTCAAAATACCGTTCTCCCTGAACTTCATAAAAGGGTGAACGGTAATCTCATTTTAAATCGTCCCTGCTTCGACTCGGCTCAGCACGAACAATCTACATTTTTACAATGAAAGCTTTCATGAACGACAATATTATGAACATTGGCTGGTTCTGAGTGCGTATGGCCCCTTATACCTTCTCTCAGAATAACGGGTTACTATTAGCGCTCAAACCCAGCTTTTTTTAAAAGGAGAAATACTGATGAACATCCGATACTGTTTGACAGGACTGTTAACTGTAATCGCATCCAGCGCTCTAGCGCAGGAAAACAGTCCATTAGACGTGTGCCGCAATGCCGCTAATCAGCTCGCCCAAGGCGAAATTGTCAAAATCGAGCTGGAAAAAGAAAAAGGCATGGAAGTCTATGAAATCGCGATTAAATCACCCGACGGCAGTAAATGGGAATTCAAGTGCGATAAGACCAGCGGTAAAATCATCGAAACAGAACAGGAATTAACTAGCGCTGATCACCCTGCGTTTTCAGCATTAAAAAAAATCGATGAAACTGAAGCCCGTAAAATTGCCTTAGAAGCTCATCCCGGCACGATCACCGAAGTGGAATATGAAATAGAAAACGGAATCGCTATCTACGAGTTCGAAATCAAAATGGCGGATGGGAGCAAAATGGAAGTCGAAGTCGATGCCGCTACCGGTAAAATTGTAAAAGCGGAAAAAGATTGAATGTCTTGATGACCTGAAATAACTTCCCGCTTATTAATTTTCTTGAAGGGGCGATTGAGATCGATCCTAAAGATCAATCCGGGAAGTTATTGCCGTCTAAATTCTTAACGATAGTCAGAGCTTGCGATCTTTAATCAATTTACAAATCCACTCTCATTTTTTTGACCGCAACTTTATCCAGAGCGGGTAAACCGGCAATTGCCTCGCGGAGTTTATTTTCCCAGCTTCTTCTGAGTTGCAATAAGTAATCATCGTCATCGTCAAAACAATAATATTCATCCAATCTAAAGCTGTTTTTACGGTAAATCAGCATTTCTATCGGCGGCCCTACACTGGCATTACTGCGGATGGTTGAATCCATAGACACCAAACAGCACCGGGCTGCTTCGTCTATAGAGGTGCCCAATTTAAGAAATCGATCCAGTATCGGTTTACCGTATTTGCTCTCGCCGATTTGTAAAAAAGGGGTCGTAGCTGAGCTGGTTATACTGTTGCCTTCCGCGTAAATCATATAAGCCCCTTGCGGCTCACTACCTATCTGACCTGCCAGTATAAAGCTAGCAGAAGGGTTAAAAACCGATTGACCCTTGGAGCTTAAATGCTGCTTTTGTTTTTCAACACTGACATAACCCAGGTAATCAGCCGCCTCTGATAAACATTCCACAGAATTGATGTTAACTTCGGCTTTCTTGATTTTATCCCGGTGTAATTGCTCCAGAACCGCTTGAGTCGTTGCCAGGTTACCTGCGCACAGTAAAATAATTGTCCTATCACTGTGGGTATCGAATGCATGCATTTTGCCATGCGTGCTGACATTATCGATACCGGCATTGGTCCTTGAATCGGAAAGCAAAATAAGTCCTTCGTCTATGGAAGCCGCAATACAATAGGTCATAAATAAAATTCGAAATTAAGCAGAAACAACTGTCAGTTTATCCTAGGTGTTGTTTGTTATCTAGTTACTATCATCCTAACTATTCAGGGTATCTTATATTTAAGACACAGGCTATTGATTTATAGGGCTATCTGACTCTGGGCTTTGCCGTCCGAACTTAACAGGATGTATTCAAGCAGCTCCCAGCATAATCCTTATCAAACCTTAGAGAGATGGCCATCTAACTGTTCTACCTTGACAACCATTGCACTCAAAATACACCCCAGACCAAACTGGTGAAACACCGGCACATCCGCCGCATCACGTCCAAATGCGACCACCACCCTGCCTCCGCTCAAATCTGCCTGGGTTGGATCAAAGGTATACCAGCGCCCACCCACATAGACCTCAAACCAGGCATGCAAATCCATGGGCTCAAGCCCCTGCAGATAACCTGCTACGAAACGCGCCGGGATACTGATACTACGGCATAATGCGATGCCCACGTGGGCAAGATCGCGACAAACACCGAAGCGGCGGCTGTATATTTCCATTGCAGAGAGAGGGATATCACTGGAACCCGGCAGGTACTGGATTGATGCTCTTATCCAATAAACAATAAGACTGACTTGATCGTACCCCGGCAGCGCATCGGCCACTATGTCTCTGGCCAGTTCACCAAAGCGGTCAGACTCGCAATAACGGCTTGGCAACAAAAACGGCAACACATCATTGGGAAGAAATTGAATTTCCACAAAGTCCAAGCCGGATGCAAAATCGGCATGGGCAGCAGTGATGACTTCAGCGGAACTATGGATGACTAAATTACCTTTGGGAGCGACTAAGCGCTGACAGGAATTGCCGTAGCTGTCCGTACTTTCAATAACCGGAACAGAGGGCTTGATGGTATACATTTCGCGCATAATCCATTGATTGATACCCCTGAACGGGCGCAACTTGAATATCAATGCGCTGGCATCTTCTATCTTGAAACGGAGATTACAACTGACTCTGAGTTTTATGCTCATATAAAATGATGGTCGTAACAAAAACGCAGACTGACGGCATTGCCAAAAAACAATGCCGTCATGATGTTAAATTAAAATCGGCTGTGTCCATGTAATGGGGTTCAGCCAATTAACATTCAGTCCATTAAATACCAACCGATTTCAGTTCGTTGTAAGCATGTCTCAACCACATTTTGACCCTTTGCCTTTCCAGCAAACCCAAGGCATTAGCATTCTCGCCATCCTTGTTTTGCGCGGCCCAAAAACTGGAGCTGTTGCCGTCAATCTTGGTCATGACCGGCGCGTGCAGTTTTTTCAACGTGATGACTTTGGCATTCAAATCCAACGCACGATCTTTTACACCCGAGTGTTCCAAAATAGAAAAATCGTCATCGCGCAATTGATTCTGCACCAGTACATAGTTAAGTTTTGAACCGAATTGATCCAGTAATTTGGCGAGAAGCTCGACCGAATCTTTACCGGAATCCATCACGTTCCAGTAACATAAATTGACTCCCATTTCTTCGGCCAATTCCAGCACGCCCGATTCATCGATCCATCTCGCCAGCGGAAAATGGGTTTGAGCAGCAAGATCAACCAAAATGCGTGTTCCCGGATTCTCCACAGCGGTTTCTATGATGGCATCAAGACTTTGATAATCATCAATTACCGTAGGTGATGCATAATCGGTATAAAAGCGCAGCAAAGCGCCATGCGAGCGGTCGGTATCGAATCCGACAAACGGAATATCGCTATCGATCATATATTGCGCCAGCAAGCGCGCAACCACAGATTTACCCACACCGCCTTTTTCTCCACCAATCAGATGAATAGTACTCATGTTTTCCCCGTAAAATTAATGCAGATAAGTTGTTGAAGTTAAGAGATAAAGCCGGTTAATTTGAACGGCAGTTAATCGTATCACATTCAAATCAACAAAATCTGGCCTATTCGAAGTCCGGTCATGTATATCAAAGCCAAAGCGTTCACTCCGCTTTTCTTACTTTTACTGTGAACTGCTATAATCGCTTTCAATTGAGCCCAAAGGCACTTTAGATTTCGGTTTTATGCAGACCCTTTACTTATCTTCGCTCAAAAAGGGAAGAATTTCAGGTGTCGAAATAAAATGCGATGAATTCATTTTTTTGATCATCCAGGAGAAAATCATGCATTTATGTTCGCACCGTTCCCTGTCAAAACGAATAAACCTAGCGCTTGTCTGTTTGCCACTCGTGCTTGGAGCATGCTCATTTTCAACAAGCTCGGAGAGCTCATCAGACAGCTCCGGCAGTATTTCGGATTCGGCAAGTTCGGTCATCAGCAGTCCTTCATCGGCATCGAATAAGGAAAAAAGATACCAAAAAGATGTCGCCGACTACACCATGGCCTACGTAAAATCATCCGATCCTGATGCTGATTACAACAGCTATCTAAAAGGTGTCAGCGACATAGCCGAGAAAATCGGAATTGCCAACTGGGACCAAAACCCTAAAACCTATATCGCTATCGGCAAAGGCCTTAAAAAAGCCGGGGTAGAGGGTATTGCTTACGAAACCTACAAAAAGAATTTTGCTCATTACAGCCAGGAAAACATGGGCCACATTCAAGACGGTTATGACTCAGAGAAGTAAGCGGCATTTCAACAGATTAATAGGCCCGCTCCTACAAACGACGCTCAGGATATCGCTGCAGATAACTTCCCCCTTTGAAAAAGGGGGATCGAGGGGGATTTATTAATAAAAACTCTCCCCCAGCCTCTCTTTTTCAAAGAGGGAGAATAATGGTACGGTTCGACATAATCCGAATTCCGGGAAGTTATTTATGACGGAATTCTTAACAAAACTTTCCAGCTACTGTTGCAAAGCCAGGAACCGGAGCATGAAAATCATCAACACTTTTACGATTTTTATGCTCTGGTGTTTTGTATCAGCCACCACTTCGGCGGCCACCTTCAACTATTTGTATATAGAAGCAAACGAAGGCAATTCCAGCGGCGGACACAGCGCGATACAATTTGGCGAATACATTTACCATTATCAATACATCGACCCGGGTCTGATTCGTTTATTCAGACAAGATCCCAACGATTTTCACTTTTCCTACCGCTATTTGCAGAACCGGCCTATCCATCTCAGCGAAATTGACGTCTCTGAAGCAACATTCAACACCCTGAACGATTATTTTCAGTGGCAGTTTTTAGACCAGGAACAGCATTACAAACATCTGGAAGCGGTCAATAAAGAATATCAATTGATTCAACAGCTGTTAGATAAGCCGGAAACTGATTCAACGCTGCGTCTTAAAGGCGCCGGTTTATTTTACCCAAGCAGTCAAACTAAGAGCCGGACTCCGGATGCCGATTTGGCAACCCGGCAATCCGGCATGATGATTGAGCTGCGAAATAAAATCGAACAACACCATGGCCGTGATTTTTTAACTCATACGCGTCTTGCCCTTGAAGCAGAGATCAACGCATTAAAACCGCTAGACTGGTCGGCCGCTTATCCATTGCCGATCGAGAGCCAACGGCCCGCACCCCCCTATTCTTTTGCCGATCACTATAACGATGCTTTAACCGGCTTGTTTGCCATCAAAGTCTTGCAAGAGGCAAAGTCCTTGCAACCTGACGCTTTCTTCATGCTGGACCCGCAAACACAGCCATTGACTGACACCGAAAAAAAGCAGCTGGTCGTTTTGCGCCAGCAACTGGAAGCCACCCTGTTGCGATCATTGAACTCGGGACGTCCGGATTGGGGCTACGCGGCAATCATCAATATGGCCCGCTACATTGCCGTTGATACGTCTCTGCAACAGGGGCAATGGGTTTTCCTCGATGGTTTTAGCGAAACAGCGCAATGGATAGAGCCTGCAGAATTTATAAATGACCCGCAACACATGGAACAACTGATTAGCGAGGCAAAATTGAGCCTGGATAATCTTCAGTCAACGCTGGTTCAATCCGATGCTTATTCTGAAAGCGAATACAGTGAACTGGAATTTGCAGCCAATCGATACGCTGAACTAGTGAAAGGGCAGCACCTGATGCCCCTCCGGTTTTACGGACAAAAGGCTCTCCCCAGTCTGGGCATCGATTTACCAAAAGACCCCAAACCCGATTTGTCCGAACAACAACTGAAGGCAGCCTTAGTTGAACTGGACACTTATCGAAAGCAATGGATGGGCCAGTTAAAACAGCGCTACCAGTACGATCTGATCACGCGTAATTGCGTCACTGAAATTTTCCGCAGCATCGATAATGCACTGCTACAAAAAGCACCTCAGACCGAGTCCATCAAGGCACTCTCCAAGCAACATCTGGGTGGTTATGTCAAAGCTTCTTATAACTTCATACCGTTTGTGTCTTACCAATCAGTGCTTGATCAATACCGCATCAACCGCAGCGAAACCATGCCGTCATACCGGCAGCAGGAAATGACCAAGCGCTATCAAAATGGACAGCAACTACTTATCCGCCTGCAGGAATCCAATATCCTCAGCAGCACCTTGTATCGCTATAACCCGGAGGATGCCTTATTTATTTTTTTTACCGACGACAACACCCCGCTCAGACCCTTATTCGGTGCGATCAATACCACAACCGGTATCGGACAGAGCTTACTCGGCTTGTTGAGTTGGCCGTTTGATTCGGGAAAGAATTTAAAATCAGGCGCAACAGGTGTTTTAATGAGTCTGCCCGAACTGGTCTTTTTTAATATGCGCAAGGGCAGTTACAACTATCTACCCTACAAGAAAATGCAGTAAACTCTCAAAAAAGTGAAATTAGTTTGCATAATTTGAAATTTTATTTCACATTCCTTTTTTCTATAAAAAATAACTCCTTGATATTTATCGATATTGTAAATATTAATAGTTGGCCTATTGTTTGCTTTGTCTCTGGCTAGACAGGCAGTACGTACTTGTTTTGTCTTATAACTATAAATTAAACCCTAATGAGGAGACACAGATGAGCACCGATAAACCACCTTTAAACCCGCATCCGTTAAGTGAATATGTGGCCTGGGCCGGCAACCGCAACCGCGAACCCATTCTTGGCGTATTGAAAGAAAAACTGCCCAAAGAATCAGGGCGCGTATTGGAAATGGCCAGCGGTAGCGGCATGCATATCAATTATTTTGCCCCCCACTTCGATCACTTGCATTTTCATCCCTCTGATAGAGACGTTGAAGTCTTTGACAACATCAAAAATCTGACCAGCGAACACGGCAACGACAATATTGCCGATCCCGTTCATCTTGATCTGACCGATCCCGAAACCTGGTTTAATCCGGGCGAAAAAAATTCTTTTGACGCCATTTTTTGTATCAATATTTTTCAGGTTGCTCCCATTTCGATTGCTGACGGCATGATGGAATGCGCTTCACATCTGTTGAGCGATAATGGCGTTTTATTGATTTACGGCCCGTTTAAAATGGAAGGCGGATTCACCACCGATTCAAACGAAGAATTCCATAAAACCTTGGCGTCTTATGAAGTGCCTGAATGGGGATTGAAAGATGTAGCCGATTTGAAAAAAGCGGCCGCTGCTCACGGCATGGAATTAAAAGAGATCATTGATATGCCTGCCAATAATTTTTCACTTATTTTCGGCCTCAAATAAAGCCTAAGGAAAGCGTCATGTACCTGCTTCTCAACGAAATGTCAGATGCCGGCCGAAATAAAAGCGCTATTCCCGGCCTCTTAACTCAAACCAAACGGGATAACTGATGACATCAACAAAGGCAGCTTTGGTTTTGGGCGTAGGCCCTGAGCGCGGTTTAGGTGCGGCGTTGGCAAGGCGTTTTGCTGCAGAAGGATTGCATGTTTTCATTGCCGGCCGCAGCCTGTCAAAATTGACTGCCGTTGCGGCCGGCATCAATGAATCAGGCTACTCAGCAACGCCCGTCGTTGCCGATGCTACCGTAGAGGCTGATATTGTTAATCTGTTTAAAACTATTGGCCAAAGCCAATGCGAACTGGAAATTGCCGCTTATAACGTTGACAGTAATATTCCGGCACCACTGCTGGAAACCGATGCGGCACTGTTTACATTACTCTGGCAGCAGAATGCGTTGGGCGCTTTCTTATTTGGAAAAGAGACGATCAAACACCTGCTGCCTCTACAGAGGGGAACTTTGATTTTTAACGGCGCCACTGCCTCATTACGTGCAAAACCACCCTTCACGGCCTTCGCCGCAGCCAAGGCCGGTGTGCGGGCGTTGGCGCAAGGTATGGCCAGAGAATTCGGGCCGCAGGGCATTCATGTGATTCATGCCGTTATCGATGGCGTCATCGACGGCGACCGGGCACGCGCACAATTTCCCCAATTCGTCAGCGCAAAAGGTCAGGACGGCTTATTACAGCCCGATGCGATTGCCGACACTTATTGGCAGCTACACAAACAACACCCAAGTGCTTGGACGCACGAAATTGATCTGCGTCCCTTCAAGGAGATATTCTAATGAACAACAACCACCCTGACTGGCGACTGGAAGGCCACTATTTTGAAACGTGTAATTGTGAATTGGCCTGTCCCTGTATTTGGTTACAGCCCCCTTCTGAAGGTAATTGTAAATTATTGGCAGCCTGGCATATCGATAAAGGCCATTTGGAAGATGTGGGCCTTGATAACTTGAGCGTGGCTTTAGCGTGTTATGCGCCCGGCACCATGATTGATGGTAATTGGGGAGCTGCGTTGTATATTGATGAATTGGCGGATACGGAGCAAACCGAAGCCATTATTCAGATTTTCAGCGGCCAGGCAGGCGGCCACTTAAGCGTTCTGATGGGCTTCGTCAGTGAAGTCTGGGGCGTAAAATCGGTAACCATGGACTATCAGCACTCCGGCGATATTCACCGGCTCATCATACCGGGTATTGCTGAAGCTGAAATTCAAAGCATCCAGGGCATAGCCGATGGTGATGCTACCATAAAAAACCCGCCCTTGTGCGTGGTGCCCAGTCATGCATCGGTGGTCTCCAAATCCAACTATTTCCGCTATCAGGATAATGATCAAGCCTGGAACTTTTCTCATCGCAACGGATTTCACTCCCCGTTTATCTATCAACCCTGATTAACTTTTCGTGCCGATTAAAACATTGATGGGCGTTGTCGCTCTTGTTTGTGCCGCCTGGGGTTATTTGTTTTATCACGCATGGCAAATGAGCCATATGCCCATGACAGCAATGTGGATGCCTCCCGCATCCTTGACACTCTGGCCGTTAACCGGCTTAATCTGGGTGTACAGCATGTGGGCGGTCATGATGGCGGCCATGATGCTACCAACCGCATTACCGATGATAGGGGCATTTTCCCGCTATGCCAAAAGCCGGCGGTTATCAACCGAGAACCTCTCCCACTGGTTTATCAGTGGATATTTAGTGGTATGGTTTGGCTTCAGCCTGGTACTGACCGGTTTGCAATGGTTGTTTCACGGCATTGCCTGGTTGTCGCCGATGATGGAAAATCGTCATCCTTTCCTGGCTGCCGCTATTTTAATTGCCGCAGGCCTTTACCAATTCACTCCCATAAAAAACGCCTGTCTGCAACATTGCCGCACCCCTTTTGGATTTTTGATCAATGAATGGCGTCCCGGTCAATCCGGTGCCGTTCAAATGGGTATAAAGCATGGCATCGATTGTCTGGGCTGTTGCTGGGTGCAAATGCTGCTGATGTTCGTTATCGGCGTAATGAACCTGTGGGGCATGATTTTTATCACCTTGCTGGTGATAGTTGAAAAATGGCTGCCGGGCAAAACAAAGGTAATCAGCCATTCTATCGGTATCTTTTTTCTGGCCTGGGCAGCTTATTGCCTTTCAATAGTCGGGTAACAACTTTCATCATGGGCACCTGCTCACCTCCTCCTATTTTTATAGGGTGTAGGACAGTAATTCCCAGTTTGAGCTTTTTAGCGTTAATTAGGGGCAAGGTAAGTCTGGCGAGGCACGCCGTGAACCCATCCATGGGAGCTTGACGATAGTGATCCTGCTTTCGACATCCTCGCAAAACTCACCTTACCCCCTTCTTTGGTGTCAAGTTGGGAATTGCTGGGATGCAGGCGGTTGATTGAAAAGGCTTTTCCCAATCCAAAATGACGCTGAAAATATCAAACTCGGAAGAGTAGATCTCGCCTTAATCTCTATCCCATCCATACCCTGCTAGCTGTACAATGATACCGTTTAAATTGCATTAGTCTGCGGCCCAAAAAATGTTTGATTACGCAAAATTAGCTCAACTCAGCCGCAGTCGCATTCTGTTCTACGCGATAACATCGGCTATGGTTGCCACCAGCCTGATTGTCGCGGCCATGGACCATTTGCTGAATGGTGAAGTATCGGTTAATTATCTGATTACCGGCTTAGTCGCCTCATTTTGCGTCAGCGCCATTGTCAGCACGCTGTTGATCCAGTTGGCTAAGATACAATCGAACTTAATCAAGAGTCAGTCTGAAACCCTTGAAAAACAGGGCATTATAAAAGAACTACAGACAACCCAGCACCTGTTGCAAACGATTATTGAAACCTTGCCGATCAGGGTATCGTGGAAAGATAAAGACCTGCGTTATGTGGGTTGTAACCAGCTGTTTGCAAAAAACGCAGGCTTGGACCACTCCGATGAGATAACGGCTAAAGACGATTTTCAATTAAGCTGGAAAAAGAACGCTGAACGCTATCATGCCGATGAACAACAGGTCATATCGACCCATTGCCCACAACTGGGTGTTGAGGAACATCAAACCACACCGGACGGCCGAGAAATTTGCCTTCGTACCTCTAAAATTCCACTTCTCAATAACGATGGAACCGTCCTGGGTTTACTGAGCATTTACGAAGACATCACACCGCTGCAAAAAATCATGCAGGAACTCTGGCTGACTCAAACGGCCATTGCCAAAAGCAGAAGCTCGTTTTACCGGATAGACAGCCATGGCACGATACTTTATGCGAATGATCATGTCTGTGAGGCCTTGGGTTATTCCCGCGAAGAAATTATCGGGCAGCCCGTGTGGCAATTTGACCCGGACTTCGCTGCACAGGACTGGCCGCCGATGTGGGAAAACCTGAAACAACAAGGCTACATCAATATAGAAACCCGCCATCGCCGCAAAGACGGTTCTATCTTTCCAGTCGAAGTTGTCGGAAATTACATCGTCCATAACGGAGAGGAATATACATTCACGTTTGTTCAGGATATCAGCGATAGAAAAGAGATTGAGCAAAGTTTACGACTGACTCAGTTTGCGATGGACAATGCCAGTATCGGCATCTACTGGATCGATCAACGCACCCGGATTTGCTATGCCAATAAACGCGCCTGCGAAATGCTGGGCTATAGCGAAGAACAATTATTGAAGCTGTCATTAACCGATATAGATCCTGTATTTCCGTTTCAAAACTGGCAAAGCGCTTGGCAAGAACTGAAAAAAAATAAAACGCGTATTATCGAAACCCTGCACCAACACCGTGACAGCCATTTACTAACCGTTGAAATCATTGCCAACCACGTCCAATTCGGCGAAACCGAGTACAGCGTCGCGTTTGTCAGCGATATCACCGAACGTAAATTAGCGGAGGAAAAGCTGCA
Source organism: Methylicorpusculum sp. (assembly GCF_030651835.1). Taxonomy (GTDB): domain Bacteria; phylum Pseudomonadota; class Gammaproteobacteria; order Methylococcales; family Methylomonadaceae; genus Methylicorpusculum. The sequence continues at coordinate 26,552 of NZ_JAUSBX010000050.1, forward strand.
ACTGGCGGCTCGCGTATTCGGCGAGGCTCATGAAGGCATTATCATCACCGACGCCTTGGGAAACATGATTGATGTCAACCCTACTTTCTGCGAGATAACCGGCTATAGCCGTGAGCAAGTGATCGGCAAAAATCCAAGGATTTTGAATTCAGGCAAGCATTCCGATCTGTTTTTTGCCGATATCTGGCTAACCCTGGCAAAACAAAATTACTGGCAGGGTGAAGTCTGGAACCGCAAGAAAAACGGTGAACTGTATGCGGAACTGCTATCCATTTCCGTCCTTCGCGACACGCAAGGCCGGGTCGTCAATTATATCGGCCTGTTTTCCGACATTACGGAAAGCAAGCATCAACAGCTGGCACTGGAACGTCTCGCCCATTTTGATCCCTTGACCCAACTTCCCAATCGCACACTGTTCGGTGACCGGTTTAATCAGGCCATATCCCACAGCAAACGCAATCACTCCCTGCTGGCGATTTGCTTTGTCGACCTGGATGGTTTTAAACCAGTCAATGACAAATTCGGTCATGAGACGGGTGATCAGGTGTTGATTCAGGTTGCCGAAAGAATCAAAACACACTTGCGCGAAGAAGATACGGTATCGCGTTTGGGCGGCGACGAGTTTGCCCTGCTCATCGGAGAAATGGACTCGATAGACCATTGCTGTCAAACAATGATCCGCATCCACAAGGCCATTTCTGAAGCTTATTATATTAATCACCAGGTCATTACTATTTCCGCATCCAGCGGCATTACGCTATACCCATTGGACGACTCGGCACCTGACACCTTGATACGCCATGCCGATCATGCGATGTATCAGGCCAAACTGGCCGGGAAAAATCGTTTTCATCTATTCGATAATGCCAATAAGAAAGATATTATCAGACTGCACAGCCAGCTAGACGAAATTGCTGACGCTTTTCAACAAGGTCAATTTTGTCTTTATTACCAACCCAAAGTGAATATGCAGACGGGGCATATCTTCGGCATGGAATCGCTGCTGCGCTGGCAGCACCCATCAAGCGGGCTCACCACCCCGGAGGATTTTTTATCCCTTGTCCAGTGTTCGCAACTCGAGATAGATATCGGTAACTGGGTCATTGAACAAGCGCTTGATCAATTGGATCACTGGTTAAAACAAGGCTTGAATCTGGAATTGAGCATCAACATTTCTTATTATCAATTACTCAACAGCGATTTCATTAGTCACCTGACTGAAACACTCGCCAAACACCCGGCGATAGCTCCGAAAAATCTTCAGCTGGAACTACTAGAAAGCACTGCTTTAGGTGATCTGAATGCCGTTGCCGGCATCCTTAATATCTGCAGCAGCCAGCTAGGGGTCAAGATTGCTCTGGACGACTTTGGTGCCGGCTATTCGTCGCTAACCCACATGCGCCATTTACCTGCCGACACCATTAAATTAGACTACAGCTTCGTGCGCAACATGCTGACCAATACTCGTGATGATGCGATCATCAAGGGTGTTATTGCCTTGTCCCATGCTTTCAAGCGGCAAGTGATCGCCGAGGGCGTGGAAACCGTTGAGCAGGGTTTGCACTTGTTGGCATTGGATTGCCAGCTCGCGCAAGGCTTTACTATCGCGGCGCCCATGCCACCTGAGTCCATAATCAACTGGATAGCCAGTTACCGGGTTTGCCCGGAATGGCATGACTTTAACCCGGATAAAAATTAGTTTATCGTATACCGACTCTTTTCAGGGGATAATCATGAAACCACTCTCATTCAATAAGTTGCTGCCGATTGCAGGACTGACCTGCGCTTCATTATTTTCATCGGCAACAATAGCCATCGAGGTCAATAATTTAAATGATTTCAAGGCCATTTTCGGACGCTACGCACCCTCCGGTGACTGCAAAAAACAACCCCAGATCGTTGTTGACAGCACAGGATTTACTTTTGAAGTCAGCGGAAAATCAGAGAAAGCAACCCATCCGGAATATGCCGCCAGCTATGGCGGGAATTTTTACGAAGGCATAAGTCTCTGGTTTTTTCCCTATTACGATCCCAATAAAGACAGACCGCTACTACTGACCTTCAACGCGGGAGAAAAACAAGGTGTGTTGTCGGTAGATACTGAATTTAACTATGCTGGCGGTCCTAAACTGGAAGCCAAATACCAGGCCTTGGTCGACGGCTCGCCTTATAAAGCGTGCCAATAGAGGAAAACTGTTTCTATCCACCGGCAACGCTTTCCAGCATATATCTCAAGCCACGGACAGCCCGTATATTGGCATCATAAGGCTTGATTCGCTTACGCAACCGGTGGATATAAACCTCGATGGCATTATCGCCCAACTCTTTTTGGTCGGTTGACAAGCATTGTGCGATTTTATCCTTGCTGACTACCCGCCCCACTTGCAGCATGAGTACTTCAAGCAAACCGAACTCAGGCGGAAACAAAATCAAAGGCCTTCTGCGTAATTACCGGTCATGGCACAGGTGACAACATACCCGGACAAGCTGAAGGTATAATTTAAGCCGTCCGACAGAACCGGATCATCTTCTACAAGTAAAATTTTCATCTTCAAATTTTTGGGTGTAGTGAATTATTATCCTGACTCAGGTCGCTTTTGCTTTTCTCCCCAGCCAGAATTCGAAAGAATTTTCACCGTTTCCGATCAATCACCTACACCCTCTATTCCAAGCGGGCGAGTAGTAGTTAGATTAAATCATTGAAAATGTCAAAAATACGGCAGCTTCCCTGCAAGCGTCAGTATTAACCTCCTATTAAAATCAAATGGATGGATTGCTCAGGCTGGTTATAAAACAGCCGACCTGGACAAACATGTGTCCGGCGGGCGTAAAAGGGTCAGCCAACGCTAAAATGAGGACACACAACATTGGCCGAACACTCAATCAGGATATCAGTTAGTTTTAGGATCAGAACGCTCCCAGAAACGGCTGGCCAGCAAGGTCTTCATAATTGACAATTGATCGCCGTAATGTTTGATCGCCAAAACCGGTATTTTTGATTCCGCCATGACTTGAGATGTTGCGCTCCCCAACAGCATGGTGGCAGCACGACTATGACCGCGCGTACTGATCACAATCAAGTCAGCTTGATATTCTTCTGCTCTGCGAAGTACCGCATGAGCGACATTAAAGCTTTCCTCGAATACCGGCTTGACAGTGATGCCATGCGTATCGATACGCGTCATAAATTTGGCAAAAGCAGCCTCTTCTTCGCCGCGCACAATGTCTTCGTGCTCATCGTAGCGAATGACAGATTCGTCAAAAAACACATGCAATGCCATACACTCGGAAACATTATTGACTCTAGCCAGCGCTGTTGCTTGCGATAAGCTGTCAGCAGAGGGATCAGAGAAATCGACCGGAGCGACAATACGCTTAATCTCGGGACCGCAGTCCTCCGGAACCATCCACACCGAACAATGGGTGATCATCGCCAAACGCCTGGACAAAGAGCGTTGACCTGTCCTGTTTTTGCGATGCCCCAGCAATATCAGATCGGATTTGGCGGCCAGTGTGAACTTGACCAACTCATCCATACGACTGGAGCCATCTATCGTTTGGTAATCAACTTTTACCTGTTCCAGGGCGCCGTCAAAATACTGCATGACTTCTTCAGCCATGCCTTTTTTCAAATGACTGGCTGAAGCTGGATTGCGTGATTTTTCATGCGGGGTAACCACATGGACAAAGTGAAACTCTTTAGCGACACCCAGTTTTGCCAGACGTGCTGCGTAACGTAAAAGTCCAACATCTTCAGCTGTCAGAGCCAAAGGAATAGTGACACTGTTGAAATTGCCGGGTGTTGAAAGCACCGCTAGAGGTTTGACCGATACCGCTTTTTTAGTAACTTTTTCCTGTTCAGTGGCCGGCTTATCAAGAAAGCGGTAAGCCACGAAATAGATAACCAAAGCAGATAATACCCCGGTTAAAAAGTCGGTCACCGGCACCATTACGGCGGTAAACACCATCAAGCCGGCGTGAAACTTATTGTGATTAAACACTTCCTTTATTTCAGAAATCTTGATCATATTTGACGCAACCCATAACAGGATGCCGCCAATACAGGCCATGGGCACCATTTCCAGATAAGCGGCAATGTAATAAGCCAATGAGAGCTTGAAGATGGCTTTAAAATAACCTGCCAGAGGAGTGACAGCACCGGCTTTTATACTGGTCGCCGTCCGGGCCAAAGCACCGGTGCAGGGAAAGCCATTAACCAAAGGTGTAATAATCTGGACCAGACCCTGCCCCCAAAACTCTTTGTCCGGGTTAAATGGTGTTTTACGGTTATTGGCCATACGATCAGCCATAGACGAGCACAGCAGGCTTTCTACCGCGGAAACAAAAACGATCGCGGCGACGAAATAGAGAATATCGATGACCACGCCACCGCTGATAGCAGGCATGACGGGTGGGGTAAACACAAAGAAATTATTGGGAATAGAGCCATAAATATCTTTCACCAGAATAACGCCTTTACCAGACATGACGGTAGCAGCCAGTATCGTACTGGTAGCGATGGCCAGTAATGGGGCCGGGATAAAAATGGAGATTCGTAACAAGCCCTTGGTCAAAACAAACGTGGCCAGACCAAGAGAAACCGACCACAGATTGATTTTGTCGATGTTCTCGTAAGCCATGGCGAGGTTATGCCATAAACCTCCGGTGAGGTCTTCGTCCTCACCCAATAAATCAGCAAAGCTCTCAATCCCCAGAATTGACTCAAAGTTACTCAGGGCGATTGCGACAGCAATCCCAACGGTAAATCCCACAATAATGGAATTGGGCACCAGCTTGGCATACTTACCTAGCCCAAAAATCCCCATCAGCATCAGTATGACGCCGGAGATCACCGAAACAAAAACCAGAAAACCATGCGCCTCGGCAAAGGTGCCGCCGCCTGCCTCGCCGTATTTAGCCATCAGTGCTGCAATGATGGGAATAAATGCAGCGGTGGGACCGTAAACCTGATATTTTGATCCGCCCCATGTACGCCCGATCACACAAGCCAAAGCACCGGCAATAATGCCTTGCTCAGGTCTTAGGCCCATAGCCATAGCGAACCCCATGGCCATCGGGATTGCGGTTAACGCGACAATCAGTCCTGCACTCATATCGCGATAAGTCGTTTTGACCCAGGTTTCCCGGGTCAAATCTTCAAATCGACTGTCCAAAAGGGTATTAAAAATTTTCAGCCGCTGTAAAATTACCCGCCCTAAGCTCTCGTCAGGCTTTTGGGATGGGCTCGATCTCATGCTGTCGATATCAGATCGATCGCTTAAAGTTTTTTCGATCGTTTTCATAATCTTATTTTTTAGGTCAATTATTTCATTAAATAGTCCATTCAGGTACCCAGGCACCTATTGAAGCTATTAGCCAGTAACACTCTATTTTTTGCGTTGAGTAAGGTTTATCTAGCACATTAAACAACATTGGTTGTAAGCCGGTTTTTTATGATCACAACTAAGCCGACTGGTTAAAATAAGGTCAATAAAAATCAAGTGCTTTTTATTGGTATGTTGTAACTATGACCCTCCAGCCATATTGGATCAAGGTGGTTGATTAAAAAGGCTTCTGCAACAGGCGTGCTGCAGAATGCTGCAGGTCTATATTCAGATGTGCTTGAAATCCACCCTCAATACAACACAGTCGAGTAGTTATCCCCGTTTTAGTTTGTTTCGCGTAATTCAAAAAACAGTCGGTATCAAGAATGTTCGGTTCATAATAACACTCCTGATTAATGTAGCGAATCAATACTAATACAAAATGCTTTCAAGAACCTTACACCAAGCTTTCATATCTATCTGAAGTTTCCCCATAACTTTAAAAACAGGCCCTCATTATGCTTGGGCTGAAGGCTTATCGACAGGACCAGCGTAAACAGTTACAAACTCATTAAATAAAGCACTTTTAGGGTATGGAAAGAGACGTGTTCCCGGAATGGGTTTCCGGATTCGTTAGACCGCGTAAGCGAATCCAGAACACAAGGACATGCACCAGCCTTTGCCATTCATGGCTTCCGGGTTCCGGTAATAGCAGCCGGAATAACGGCAACTATTAACGCAAATATAACCTTAACAAATACCACTATAAGCCTGGACATCTCTATCAAAAAACTGGGAAACTTCAGTTCTGTAATAAGATCGACCCTAAGCAACCTGAAACTCATGCTTTCAACTCTATCAATCCTAAATATCCAATGACTGAAACAACTCCCAGCACGCCTCTAGAAAACGGCATTGCGATCATCCATTCCAATCAATTGGAAACGTTGCGGGATGTGGTCGAACACTGGCTGCAAGAGCATCCCTTGACACCACTGGAAAATGAGGTTTTTTTAGTCCAAAGTAACGGCATGGGACAATGGTTGAAGCAAAGCCTGGCGCAAAACAGTTCGCTGGGTATCGCTGCAGGAATGACGGTGCAATTGCCCTCGCTGTTCATCTGGAGCGTTTACCGTGCGGTATTGGGACAGCTGATTCCCAAGCAACAATTGCTCGCCAAAGCACCCCTGACTTGGCGCTTATACCGTTTGCTGCCGTCGCTGGTTTCACAACCGGAATTTGAAACGCTGGCTACCTTTCTGGCCGAAGACTCCAGCCGCCGCAAACGTTACCAACTGGCAGAACAACTAGCCGATCTGTTCGATCAATACCAGGTTTATCGTTCGGACTGGATTGCAGATTGGGCGGAAGGTCATGATTTTTTGCGCAGCGCACATGGGGAACCTTTAGCGCTTGCCGGCCAACACCATTGGCAAGCCGCCTTATGGCGGGCCGTCATGGCTGATTTGCATGAAGCCGATACCGCGTTTGCGAGCCGGGCGTTGGTGCATGACCGGTTCATGCATGACATCGACGAAATAGACACAAGGCCGGAGGGACTGCCGCGAAGAGTGATATTATTCGGCTTGTCGTCCTTACCGCAACAGTCTTTGGAAGTCATGGCCAAACTGGGAAAATTTTGCCAGATTGTGCTGTTTGTTCCAAACCCGTGCCGGCATTACTGGGCGGATATCATAGAAGACAAAGAACTGTTGAAAGCCGAACGGCGCAGGCAAAGCTATAAATCCGGCATGACCACCGCACTCACCGATGACGAACTGCATCTTCATGCCAATCCTTTACTGGCCGCATGGGGTAAACAGGGTCGAGACTATATCCGTTTGCTGGATCACTTTGACGAAACCCAGACCTACGAAAACTGGCATTGGCCGGATAACAAAATCGACTTGTTCAACGACTTTGGGGAACCCGGCCAACGCAGTTTGCTGAACCACCTGCAGCAATCGATTCTGGATCTGGAGCCCGTCCCCGCCGAACCCGTCCAAATTAACGCAGCGGATGCTTCACTGGCGTTTCATATTGCTCACAGCCCGCAGCGCGAAGTCGAAATTCTGCACGACCAGTTATTGGCCCGGTTCAATAACGCAGAGCAAACCGACACCCCCTTATACCCGCGCGACATCATTGTCATGGTGCCCGACATCAACAAATATGCGCCGCATATTCTTGCCGTCTTCGGACAGGTCAAACCTGATGATCCGCGCTACATACCCTTCAGTTTGGCCGATCAGCAACAAAGAGGGCTTAACCCGCTGCTGGTCGCTGTCGAAGCGTTGCTCAAGTTGCCGGAATCGCGTTTCACGGTCAGTGAGTTTCTCGCATTGTTGGAGGTACCCGCGTTTAGAGCGCGTTTTGCTATCGATGAAACCGCCGTTCCCAAATTGCATCAATGGATAGAGGAGTCCGGCATACGCTGGGGGCTCAATGCGGAACAACGCACGCAAACGGTCGCCATGCCCGACCATCTGGACGCCAATACCTGGCAATTCGGCTTGCGAAGAATGCTGCTGGGTTATGCGGTAGGAGCCGGAGAAGCCTTCAACGGCATAGAACCTTATGAAGAAATCGGCGGACTGGATGCGAAGTGGCTGGGTAGTTTGTCTGTTTGCCTGGAAACGCTTGAAAAATATACCCGCCTCCTGCGCCATGAACAAAATGTCGAAACCTGGCAACAGACCTTATCGGGCTTATTGGACGATTTTTTTACTGCCAGCAATGAACGGGATAGAAAAATACTGGAAACGCTCAGTCGTGCATTAATCGACTGGGGGCACATCTGCGAGCAAGCCGGATTAACGTCTACCGATACCTTGCCGTTGGTTGTGGTCCGGGAAGCCTGGCTGAATGAAGTGGATGAGCCGACCCTGCACCGCCGGTTTCTCAGCGGCCGGGTCAATTTCTGCACGCTGATGCCGATGCGCGCAATTCCTTTCCGGTTGATCTGCCTGCTGGGCATGAATGACGGTGATTATCCCCGGACTCAGCATGGTCACAGCTTCGACCTGATGAGTCAGCGGGGCCAGTACCGTCCCGGCGACCGCTCGCGCAGACAGGATGATCAATACCTGTTTCTGGAAGCGCTGCTGTCGGCCAGAGATCAACTTTATATCAGCTGGGTGGGCCGCAGTATTCGTGATAACAGTGAGCGGCCTCCGTCAGTCTTGGTGAGTCAATTACGTGATGTCCTGGCTCAAGGCTGGAAACTGGCAGAAACAGATCCTCCCTTGCTTGAAGTATTAACGGTTGAGCACCCGCTACAACCTTTTAGCCTCCATTATGTGGCCAAAAGCCGAGATCCCCGCCTGTTCACTTATGCACAGGAATGGTATGAGCAAACCCAGGAAAAGTTGACCTTGACGTTAACCAGGGTGGCTGATGAAAAAGCATTTTCGTTAACCCTCGAGTCTCTGGCCCGTTTTATGAGAGCGCCGGTAAAAGCGTTCTGCCTTCATACGCTTAAGTTCGGTTTTGATGAAGAGACCGTAACCAGCGAAGATAATGAACCTTTCGGCTTTAACGCATTGGAAGCGTATCTTCTGGCTAATAATTTGCTGTCATCCTTGCAGAGCGAAAAACCTGCGAATCCGCAGCGCTTTTTTGAGTCTCAGCGCATGGCCATGTCTCAAAAAGGCCAGCTGCCTTATGGCGGCTTTGCTACACCCGCCTATAATGCGATTGCAGAACCCGTCAAACAAGCCTGGCTACACTATCAAACGATTGAATCCTGCTGGCCTGTTGAAATGGCACCGCAATCGGTAGAGTTTCATTTTGAATTGGATGCCGGCATCCATATAAGCTTGCAGGGAGACCTCGATCATTTGCGGCAAAGCGGCAATGATTTATCACTCAGCATGATTCATTTGACCGCACAGAAACTGATGAACGGTGACAAGATCAAATACCCTAATCTTTTGCACTACTGGGTACAGCATTTGGCGGCTTGTGCAAGCGGCATGGCTGTCCAATCGATAGTGGTAGGCGCCGATACGGTGCTTGAAATAGCCCCACTGCCCCAAGCCGACGCACTGACACTGCTCAATACGCTAGCCGAAGTCTGGTACCAAAGCATGCAAGCCCCCCTCCCGATTGCCTGTCGAACTGCGTTTACCTGGTTAGATGCCCAGCCTGAATCCGCCATGGCAACGGCCCAAGAGCAATACGATGGCGACGACTGGAAACCGGGCGAAGTCGACTATGACCCTTATCTGGCGCGGTTTTTCCCAAGTTTCATCAGCTTGAACCCGGACATTTTTGGAACCTGGGCCGCACTGCTTTACCAGCCCGTTTTTCAGCAGTTTCAGCAACAGGGAGGTCCGGTATGACAGGCGTCAACACGGTAAACCCGCTTGATTTTCCCTTGCATGGCACCCGGCTGATCGAGGCCAGTGCCGGTACCGGTAAAACCTATACCATTGCAGCTCTCTATGTCCGCTTGATTCTGGGCGCAACAGACAACAGCTCGCTACCGGAACGGGATTTACTGCCGCCGGACATTCTGGTTGTTACGTTTACAGATGCCGCCACCAAAGAGCTGCGCGAACGCATTCGTGCTCGCCTGACCCAGGCAGCCGCGTATTTTCGTCAACAAAGCACTGCCTCTGATGAGTTTCTGACCGAATTAAGGACCCGCTATAAGCCTGACCTTTGGCCTGCTTGCGCACGTCGTCTGGAACTGGCCGCCAACTGGATGGATGAAGCCGCGGTCTATACCATTCACGGCTGGTGTAATCGCATGCTGCAGCAACACGCGTTTGACAGCGGCAGTCTGTTTCGTCAGGAGGTTGATAATAACGATACCGAACTTTTGAATGAAACGGTCAGGGATTATTGGCGGACTTTTTTTTACCCGCTTACCGAAACTCAGTGTCAAGCCGTATTCAAACTGGCCCGTTCCCCGGATGACCTGATTCGGCTTCTTAAACCATTACTCACGGAAACCGAAGCACAAGGATTGGCGTGCGTCGATGATGACTTGGCCGCGGTATTTAACCGATGGGAACTATGGGAATTACAGCGGCAAGACCTGGATAACCAGGCGCGCAGGCTTTGGTCCGGCGATCAGATGACCATCGAAGCCTTGCTCAACAAGGCATCTCAGGAGGGATGGCTGAACGGCAATCTTTACCGTAAAGCCGGATTTACCGGCAAACTGGCTGAATTGGACGCATGGGCTCAACACGGTTACACGCTGGCTATTGATGCCTTGGCAAAATTCGGTCGGCAAAAATTAGCGGCAGGACTGGTCAAAGCCCATCAACAAGCAGATCCTTTACAGCACGCCGCGTTTGAAGCGATAGACCGCTTAGTCATCCATACCGGACAAGAAGAAGACATCGCAGAAAAACTCACTTTACATGCCATCCACTGGATTAGAAACCGTTACGATTCAGAAAAGCAACGCATCGCCAGCATGACGTTTGACGACATGCTGACGCGTCTGGATAAAGCCTTGTCCGGACTTAACGGCGAGCGCCTGAAATCAGTCATTCTGCAGCAATACCCTATTGCATTGATCGATGAATTTCAGGATACGGACCCGGTACAGTACCGGATTTTTGCGCGTGTTTATTCCGATGAAACAGGGCTGGGCTGCTTTATGATCGGCGATCCCAAACAGGCGATCTATTCCTTTCGGGGCGGTGATATCTATACCTATCTTAAAGCTCATCATGCTACGGCAGGCAAACATTACACATTGGGCACCAACTACCGCTCCACTAAAGCCCTGGTCGATGCCGTCAATCAGGTCTTTGTCTTTGCCGATCAACAGGAAGAAGGTGCGTTTCGATTCAAAAACGGCGAGGTCAATCCCTTACCGTTTATTCCGGTTGCAGCCAAAGGCCGCGATGATGCCTGGCTGATCAACGGAAAATCAGAGGTTCCAGCGTTGACGCTTTGGCATTGGGAGAGTTCGGAGGGCATCGGTTTGCCCGTTTATAGAACGCAAATGGCCGAGGTCACAGCCAGTGAAATCGTCCGCTTACTGAATTCGGCGCAGCCTATGCAAACCGGATTTAAAGCGACATCAGGTCCATTAAGATCCGTTCAACCTGCTGATATTGCGATTTTAGTACGTACCGGAATGGAAGCTAAAATCATGCGTGCCGCTTTGGCGAGGCGGCAATTACGCAGTGTTTACCTCTCAGAACGTGACTCTATATATGACAGCCGCGAAGCCAGCGATCTACTGATCTGGTTGAAAGCAATGGCCGAACCCCACAACGAGCGTAAAGTGCGCGCCGCCTTAAGCACCGCGACGTTGGACTGGTCCTACCAAACGCTGCATCAGCTCACGTTGGATGAACCGGCCTGGGAAATACAATTGGAACGTTTTCTCGGCTACCAGCTACGGTGGCAGCAAGACGGCATTTTGCCAACGATACGGCAACTGCTCAGTGACTATGCTGTCCACGCCAGATTGTCCGAAAACAACGAAGGCGAACGCTGCATCACCAACCTGCTCCATCTGGCCGAACTGTTGCAGCAAGCCAGCGGGCAGCTTGAAGGCGAACAAGCACTGATCAGGCACTTGGCCGAGGCTATCGCCGACAGAGAGAACGCTAACGGCAGCGAAGAAAGCGTTATCCGCCTGGAAAGTGATGCCAATCTGATCAAGATCATTACCATCCATAAATCAAAAGGCCTTGAATACCCGCTGGTATTCCTGCCGTTCATCTGCAGTTTCAGAGAAATCAACAGTCAGCGCACCCGTTATTACCGCTTCCACGATGAACATCAGGCCTTAACTATCGATTTGAGCAAGCGCGATGAAAACAAGCTACTGAACGAGAAAGAACGGCTGCAGGAAGATTTACGCCTGCTGTATGTAGCGATCACGCGAGCGCAATATGCCTGCTGGCTGGGAATTGCACCCGTCAAAACCGGCAATACCAAAAACTGCCAGCTGGAAAAAAGTGCCATCGGCTATTTGCTGGGCTGGCAAGCCAAAATGGCGGCTGGCGAATTAGGCCAGCAACTGGGACTGCTTAAAGGCGATTGCAAGGCCATTACTATTGAGGTATTGCCCGAGCCAAGTCCTGACCTGTACCAGCCTTTGCAACAGCAACCTGCTACAGAATCACCCAGAACCTCAACCGCGCCTATTGCCGACAACTGGTGGATAGCCAGTTACAGTTCATTGAAAACAGAGGATCAGGGTTTTATCCAGAGCGAAGTCTATACGCCCGAAGCGCCGGAAAACTTTCTGGACGACAAACAAAGCGATGAAGCCGATAGTCCGTCAGATTTGTCAATGACCGTGCAAGGCATCCACAGCTTGCCGCGAGGCGCAGGACCCGGCGTATTGATTCACGAATTGATGGAGCAATGCGCTCAACAAGATTTTCAAAACGTCCATGCCGATGAACAACTGCGCAAGCAACTCATTGAATCCATCTTTCATCACAATGACTGGATTGATCAACATGATCTCATCAGTGAAGGTTTAAGCCATTGGCTAACCCTGCCTTTGCTGAAGGACCAAGGCATCAGCTTGGCCTCGCTGAGCAAAGGCCATTATCAGGCTGAGCCCGAATTTTTGATCGGCGCCGATGCGGTCAATATTCAGGCGCTGGACCACTTGGTCACCCGACACACATTCGGCGGCAAACCTCGGCCACGCTTACTCCCCAATCATCTTAACGGCTTATTGAAAGGCTTTATTGATCTGCTGTTCGAGCATCAGGGGCACTATTACGTCATCGATTACAAATTCAATGCGCTGGGCAATAACGATGAGGCTTACACGCTGGAGGCAATGGAATCGGCGATGCTGGCCAAACGTTATGACCTGCAATATGCACTGTATCTGCTGGCCTTGCATCGGCTATTAAAAACCAGAATGGGCGAGCGTTATGATTACGATCAACACTTGGGCGGCGGTCTTTATCTGTTTCTGCGGGGCAGTCAACATCCATCCGGGGGGCGGATGTTCGAGAAACCGCCCGAAATCCTGATTGACGGCATGGACAAACTGTTTTCCGGCACAAACCGTCATGGAGCCGGCTCATGAATCACCAAGACTCCGCATTGAAACACATTGACCAATGGCTTGTTCGCGGCTGGTTGAGTCAATTAGACCGGGCTTTTGCTCACTTTCTGCTGACTCAGGATGCACAGGCAAACGAAGCCGTGCTATGGGCCGGAGCGTTACTGAGCCATCAGCTCGAACAAGGCGAGGTGTTTCTGGATCTGGAAAAACTCAGCCGTCAACCCGGGTTGACCCTCGCCATTCCCGGTCAGGAAGTCCGGCGCTCCGGTAACGAAACGGTGTTTGCCGAAGTCGCTATTCTGCAAGCCTACACTCTGCAGCACTGGAAACAAGCGCTTGCCGACTCGCCATTGATCTCTTCGGGGGACGGCAATACGCCGCTGGTTTTAGACGGCCATCGCCTGTATCTGCGCCGTTACTGGCAGTATCAACAAATTTTAAATGCGTCGATTCAATCACGTCTGCAACCGATAAGAAGCAAACTTCCCGATGATTTGATCTTGCAGCTCAACGGCTTGTTTAAGGACAACGCGGAACAACCGGATTGGCAAAAAATTGCCTGTGCCCTGGCGCTAAGATCCCGGTTCGCAATTATTACCGGAGGGCCTGGAACCGGTAAAACCACAACGCTGACCAAGCTTTTAGCCTTGCTGATTCAATTGTCTGAAAGCAATACCGGTTCGACGCGCAAGCTCAAAGTGCTGCTGGCGGCACCCACCGGCAAAGCCGCAGCGAGAGTCAGCGAATCGATCAGTCAGGCGTTGGCCAAACTGACTGTTGATGACGCCATCAAACAACTGATTCCCAAATCAGCGAGCACCTTGCACCGGCTGTTGGGCAGTCGGCAAGGCACCCGGCAATTCATTCATCATCGCAATAATCCCTTGGTCGCAGATATCGTCATTATTGATGAAGCCTCAATGATTGATCTTGAAATGATGGCGGCGTTACTCGATGCCTTGCCGGAGACGGCTCAATTGATATTGCTGGGCGACAAGGACCAGCTGGCATCGGTAGAAGCCGGAGCGGTGATGGGCGATTTATGCCGAGGGGCCGATAATCAGGCCTATGACCCGCCAACCCTGAACTGGATAGCACAAACTGCGGGCGTGGCACTGGCAGAATCCGACTTAAAAGGTTCAGCGATCAATCAACAAACCGTCATGCTTCGCTTTAGCCATCGGTTCGGCGAGCACAGCGGCATAGGCCAATTGGCCAGAGCGGTTAATGCGGGCGAGGCTCTCAAGGCGCAGGCTATCTTGAATGATACGGCGACTTATCAAGACCTGAACCGTTTATTACTTGACGATCCAGGCGACAGCCGCTTAAAACAACTGATCACGGCCAATGGCAATCCTCATCAACGCCAAGGTTACCGCTATTTTCTTGATGTAATCTTGCAACAACGCCCTGATGCCGGCGAACAGTTCAATCAATGGGCCAAACGGGTTCTGGATGCTTTTGATACGTTTCAGGTTCTATGCGCCGTTCGAATGGGCCCGTGGGGGGTAGAAGGTTTAAATCAGCGTATCGAGCAGTGGCTGTTTAGCGATTACAAACTTGCTCCAACGGCTCTTTCCGGTTTAAAACAGGGGGAACGTGATGATCCATTTGCGCGATCTCATCGTCTTGACCGCTGGTATGAGGGGCGACCGGTCATGGTCACTCGTAACGATTACAACCTGGGCTTGATGAATGGCGATATCGGCATCACACTTTATGACTTTAACGGAAAATTGAGAGTGGCATTCCCTGACACCGGCGACGAGATGGCTATCCGCTGGATATCACCCATGCGTTTACCCGATGTGGAAACCGCGTTCGCGATGACGGTGCATAAATCACAAGGTTCCGAATTTAACCATGTTGCTTTGATCCTGCCTGAAACCCTAAGTCCTGTTCTGACCCGTGAACTGGTCTATACGGGCATTACCCGGGCCAAAGCCCATTTCACCTTATTGGAAAGTCAGGCCGATGTGTTTAATCAAGCCGTTTTGGCTACCTGCAAATAATGCAGCGCTTTATTAGTAACGCTGCGTGGATTGGACCTACCCCAAAATCAACGGTTTGAGCATATTGTTACATGCCGCAAATATAAAGAAATGAGTCACCCATGTACTGTGTGAAGGCCGGACAAACGGTTGAAGAAACGCTAAAAAAATCACGCTTTATCGGTATTGTGTCGCCCTGCGCGAATGAACATGAAGCTTTACGCATTATCAAAGGTCTTCATGAGGCGCATCCTGATGCCAGCCATATTGTTTTTGCCTACCGAATTTTGACGCCGGAAGGATTGGTTTGCCGGTTTTTCGATGCGGGCGAACCTTCAGGAACGGCGGGAAAACCGGTCTTTCAGCATTTACAGGGAAAAGATCTGGTCAATGTGGTGGTTGCCGTCATCCGCTACTTTGGCGGCGTGAAATTAGGCGCAGGCGGATTGACGCGCACCTATGGCAATGTTGCCAAAAAAGCCATCGAAGCAACCGAGATTATTGATTATGTTGTCTTTGAGAGGGTAAAACTCACCCTGGATTATAATCAGCTGCAACAGTTTGAATATCAGCTCAATAAACTGAAGGGCAGAATTGTCGATCAACAATTTTCAGGGCAGATTGTCTTGTTGGCTGAACTGCCTGTAGACAATAAATCGCTGTTGATTGAACTCTATCCTCAGTGTGATTGAGCCGAATCTCACTGAGAACTTGATGAGATTAGTTAACAATTGTGTCACTACCCCCCTCTTTTTCAAAGAGGGGGGACTGATAATTACTTTCAAGGCCATGGCCTTGATTATTGGGTTATGAAAAGCGTGCAAACCAACCTACATATGTACCCATCGTAGATCGAAATTCGGCGCCGGGGTGGCCGTCAAAGGACGCCGTAAATACATCCATGTAGGCTCTATGCCAGCATCCATGCTGGCAAAGCCTTTGCCGAACAACCCGTTGCCTCCTTAGGCACTACCGAAATTTGAAGTGCGAACGGTATAGTAAGTTAAGCGGTGATTTTCGAAATGCCTACGGCTTTTCGCAACTCTTTCATGAAGGGTACAGAGACGGCCCTTGCTTTTTCAGCACCTTCCTGAAGTTGTTCTTCAATGTGATGCGGCGCCTGTAACAAGGCTTCGTAGCGTTCGCGCGAAGGTGCAATATGTTCGTTGATATACTCGAACAACACCGATTTCATTTCCCCCCAACCTATGCCCTCAGCATAGCGCTGGCGAATCTCCGCAACTTCAGGTGCGGTAGCAAAAGCCTGATAGATGCCGAACAGGGTGCAGGTATCGGGATCTTTAGGTTCGCCGGGCTCCAGAGAATTCGTTTTGATTTTATTGATTAATTTTTTTAACTTTTTTTCAGGTTCAAACAGCGGAATCGTATTGTTGTAACTTTTACTCATCTTGCGGCCGTCCATGCCGGCCAGAGTCGCTGCATTTTCGCTGGTGACCGCTTCCGGAATCACGAAATGTTCGCCATAAATATGATTGAAACGTCCGGCAATATCCCGGGCCATTTCAATATGCTGAATCTGATCTTTTCCGACCGGAACCTTGTGCGCATTAAACATTAAAATGTCGGCGGCCATTAAAATCGGGTAGCTGAACAGGCCCATCGTGATGCCTTTATCCGGATCGTTTTCACCGCTTTGCTCGTTTTCGGCGACAGCCGCCTTGTAGGCATGGGCACGGTTCATAAGCCCTTTGGACGTAACGCACGTCAGCAACCAGGTCAACTCCATGATTTCCGGCACATCGGACTGGCGATAAAACACGGCATTTGAGGTATCCAGCCCTAACGCCAGCCATGTCGCTGCAATTTCCAGACTGGACTGCCTGACACGTTCAGGCTCCTGACATTTAATCAGCGCGTGATAATCGGCAAGAAAATAAAACGGGCTAACATTCGGATCTTTACTGGCTGAAATTGCAGGCCTGATCGCACCCACATAGTTTCCCAGGTGGGGTGTACCGGTGGTGGTAATGCCGGTCAATACTGTCGCTTTAGTCATTCTTTTAACCTAATCATACGGAGAAAGGCAGGATTCAGGGGGCTAGATATTACATCATTTTTTATCAATTGCCAGAGCTAAGTCTGTTTTGCCCTGATATTGATGTAATACCGCCATTATCAATTCCCAAAAGTCATTATATTTCATCATTACCACCATTTTTTATAGTAAACTTTGGATCTATGGTCTATAAAATGCTTTGGAATAAGCCGCAAGCCAGGCAAAAATTAAAGAGGATTTCTATGCTGGAATATGATGAAAAACGAAATTACATCCGCATGAACGTCGATTGCGAGTTGAGCTATAGACTCGCCGATTCGGCTGAAATAAAAACGGGTAACTGCACTTCAATCAGTGGCTCGGGCGTTTCTTTTATTGCCGACGCTGCATTTGAACCCGGTAAGGCGATGGAAGTTAACATCATGCCCAAAAATTCTGTAACGCCGCCAATGACGGCATTTATTGAGGTGGTCAGAAATACACTTCAAGACGATGGCCGTTTTGAAATAGCCGCAACGATCAAAAGCATCAAAGGCACTTGATCACATTATCTTTCTTAAAAACGGACAGTGTACCCATCGAATATGCACATCATTACCAAAGAAGTTTATTTTTGTTACGGTCACCGTCTGATGAATCATCCCGGAAAATGCCGTAATCTTCATGGCCATAGTGTCAAAGCTTCCATATCGATCAAACGCGATCAGCTCAACGATCAAGGAATGGTGTGCGATTTCTCTGATATAAGAGACTGTGTCGAGTCCTTTATTGATGAGCATCTCGATCATAATTTTCTGCTTCATAAAGATGATCCCATCATTCCGCTTCTTGAACAAAACCAGGAAAGGTTTCTCGCCTTAGACGAACACCCCACCGCCGAAATACTCAGTAAAATGATTTATCAATACATTAAAAGTGCAGGTTTTGATATTGATCAGGTGGTGTTGTGGGAAACTGCCAGTGCTTATGCGTGTTACCGGGAAGATTAATAGAAAATCATGGGCTACGTTAACCCTATCAACAAAGCGGCTTGTCTGGAGCTATTATGCGAATCGAATTATAAGAAACTGATAAGACTTATACCCGAGCTGCTCAAAATTAACGTAACTGCCGTTGGCATTTCACCTGAAAGACCTGATTTAACTTTGTCTATTATCGAACGATCCCACTACACGTTGACGATAAAACTGAGCCATCGTTTCAGTTATGCGACGGACTACCCGATCACACCGGACGTGACCATTCGAATGTATAAAGACGCCCAACTCGCCGAAGTACTGAACGATTGCGATCGATCCGAGGTTTACCGGGTTTTTAAAGACCCGGCTCAAATCAACGAGATACTTCATTACAAATGGCGCTTGAATTATTTTTTGGAAAAATGGTTGGATCACTGCTTGACAACCGATTACACGTTTAACGATGAGAACCAAGCCAGCAGTGCGCTAAGTTAAACAAAATCCTAACCGGTTTTAAAATAAAATGCCGCCCGAATGCAGCGTAAAACGCCATAGCTGTATTGCCCCTCGAAGAAATCAAATACCGGTTTTAACGCATTTTTTTGCTCTTCCGGTAAACTCATGATGACGTCCTCAATGCTTTGAATCTGGGTTTGCGATAATTCGACAACCTCCGCCAACTCGGCCAGACCCAATTCAAGCGCTCTAGAAAGATGGCTGTATATCGTATCCATCGTCAATGAACGCTGCTCGGCAATCTGCTGAACCTTAAATCCAAGCCGGAATAAATCCAGCGTTTTTGCCACAGTTTCGCTGTCTTGCGAAGCAGAACTCCAGGTTTTAATAACCGCAATAAATTTGTCACCGTATAAATCCAGTTTTCTCTGCCCTACGCCCGATATGCTTATAAATTGATCGTGAGTCAGCGGCTTTTTTTCCAGCATTTCATTTAAGGTAGCATCGCCAAAGATCATATAAGGCGGAACATCCTGGGCCTCGGCAAGTTCCCGCCGTTTAGCCCGCAGCGCTTCCCATAATGAAGAACTCTTCTGTTTCTCTTTACTCAGACTATCAAGACGGCCCGCTCGCTTCTTTTTGGTGAACAGCACATCTTTTCTTAACATCAGATTCTGTTCTCCACGCAGAATCGGCCGGCATGCCTCGGTTAATTTGAGCGCCCCGTGAGCCGTAAAATCAACAGCAACCAAACCTCTCGCCACCAATTGCCTGAATACCGATCGCCACTGCTTTTCGTCAATGGTTTTACCTATACCAAAAGTCGACTGTTTGTCATGACCGAAGCTTTTTAAGCGTTCGGAAGAGCGCCCCATCAGCACATCAATTAAATAATTGACGCCAAACCGTTGCCCGGTCCGGTAAATACAGGACAACGCCTGCTGAGCTACCAGCGATCCATCCCAGGTTTCAACCGGCTCCAGGCACGTATCACAATTGCCGCAGGCCGTTTCCATGCGTTCGCCAAAATACCCTAACAAGGCCTGTCTGCGGCAACTGACCTGCTCGCACAGCGCCAGCATGGCGTCCAATTTGTGATATTCGATGCGCTTATGGCTTTCATCGGCATTTGAACCGGCCAGCAATTGCTGCAACATGATGACATCCTGCAAACCATAGGCCATCCAGGCATTTGCGGGCAGACCGTCCCGGCCCGCCCGCCCCGTTTCCTGATAATAGGCTTCAATACTCTTTGGCAAATCCAGATGGGCGACAAAACGGACATTCGGTTTGTCTATCCCCATGCCAAACGCAATCGTTGCAACAATCACCAGGCCTTCCTCCATCAAGAACCGATGTTGATGTTTTTTTCTGATCGCGTTATCCAGACCCGCATGATAGGGCAATGCGGTGATGCCTCTTTCCTGAAGCCAATGTGCCGTCTCTTCGACTTTCTTGCGCGACAAGCAATAGACGATACCGGCATCGCCCGGATGTTCGGTTTGAATGAAATCGAATAACTGCTCTTTGGGACTTTGTTTCTGGATAATGCGATAGCGGATATTAGGCCGGTCAAACCCGCTAATATAAATATTGGCCTGCTCCAGGCCCAGACGGTGAATAATTTCCTGCCGGGTTTTCTCATCGGCAGTGGCTGTCAGCGCAATGCGCGGCACACGCGGAAAGTTTTCCTGCAAAATGGAAAGCTGAAGATAATCCGCCCGGAAATCATGTCCCCATTGAGAAACGCAGTGCGCTTCGTCAATCGCAAACAAGGCAATTTCAAGCTGATTCAACAAAGACAGGGTTCTTGGCGAATTCAACCGTTCCGGTGCGATATACAGCAGATCCAACTGGCCTTTGCGCAATTGCTGCTCGGTTGAATTGACTTCATCAGCCGTCATTGACGAATTAAGATAAGCCGCTTTGACGCCGAGTTGATGCATCGCACTCACCTGGTCCTGCATCAGCGCAATCAGGGGCGATATCACGATACCGACACCGGACTTGACGATGGCGGGAACCTGGAAACACAGCGACTTGCCGCCCCCGGTCGGCATCAAAACCAATACGTCTTTTCCCAGCAATACATCTTCTATGATGGCCTGTTGATGCCCTCTATAGCTACTGTAGCCAAAAACAGTTTTTAATACTTCTAGGGCTTTGCCCGGCATAATAGAAACATCCTGATTTTCGATAATATTTCTTCAATCTGGTTAAACCTTTATAATGCACCGATTATATCAGGACTGAAGGGCCTCATCGCCCACCTTATGACCAATTTAAACTATAAACTACCTAAACGGCTTGAACTGCTTCTTGACAATAATGGCCAGGACTTAATCAGCGGCGGCCTGAAAGGGATAGAAAAAGAAAGCTTACGAATTTCCGCCGACGGCGTCATTGCCCATACCGCTCATCCGAAAGCGCTGGGAGCCGCCCTGACGCATCCGCATATCACGACCGATTATTCCGAAGCGCTGCTTGAGTTTATTACGCCGCCTTTTGCTGATACCAAAGATACGCTGGATTATCTGAATAACATACACCAGTTCGTCTATGACCAGGTCAAAGGCGAAATGCTGCTGGCGGCAAGCATGCCCTGCGGCATTGACGGCGATGAAAGTGTCCCGATAGCCGAATATGGGTCGTCCAACATCGGTAAAATGAAACATATTTACCGCACCGGTCTTTGGCATCGATACGGACGGACCATGCAGGCCATTGCAGGCATCCATTTCAATTATTCATTGCCCACCGCTCTGCTTAAAAAACTGCACAAGCTGGAAAAAAGTTCGTTATCGCTGGAAGATTACACCGCGTCGGCCTATTTTGACCTGATCCGTAACATCCAGCGGCAAGGCTGGTTGATTTTATACCTGTTCGGCGCGTCACCGGCTATTTGTAAAAAATTCTTTAAAAGCCGTCCGCATCTGATGGATCAATTTGAAGAATTTGATAAACACACGCTTTATCATCCTTATGCCACCTCGCTTCGAATGAGCGATATCGGTTACAAAAGTAAAAACCAGGCAAACCTGCACATCGATTACAACTCGTTATCCGGTTATGTCGAAAGCTTAAGCCAGGCCATATCGACACCGTTTTCTGATTACGAAAAAATCGGGGTAAAAGTTGACGGCCAATACCGGCAGTTGAACAGCAATCTGCTGCAAATTGAAAATGAGTTTTACAGCATCGTCCGACCCAAACAAATTGCGTTTTCCGGCGAAAAGCCGACGCTTGCGTTAAAACGCCGTGGCGTTCGCTACATTGAACTCAGATCGCTGGATCTTGATTTATTCAGCCCGATAGGGATAAAACCGGAAACCGCCTATTTCGTTGAAGCGTTTCTTATTACCTGCTTCTTCCAGAAAAGCCCGCCGTTATCTCAGGAAGATCACCGCACCAACAACATGAATCAGTTAAAAGTTGCCAATCAAGGCCGCAAACGAGGCCTTGAACTGGAACAGGATGGCGAGGAAATGCCGCTGGACGACTGGGCAGACCAAATATTTGCCGCCATGGAACCCATCTGTCAACTGCTGGATGCCGACCAAAAAGCATCGCCTTACAGCGATGCGTTAAAAATGTTGCAGGAAACCGTTCAGGACCAGGAATTGACGCCCTCTGCCAAAATTCTGGAGAAAATGACCGATCATAAAGAACCCTTTGCCTGTTTTGCGCTTCGCACCTCGGCGGAACATGAAAAAAACTTCCGCAAGCATCATCTTGATCCCAAACTGACGAATACCTTCAATGAAATGGCCAGCCAATCATTGACCAAGCAAAAAGAACTGGAACAAGAAGATCAAATGCCTTTCGATGATTTTCTTGCTCAGTATTTTGCCCAAAAATAAAGCCATCCACTCTAACTCACCGTTTATTTAATAAAGCATGACCGCATTCGACATTGAACAGGCCCAATCAGAACTTCATCAGGCCAATCCGCGTAAAATTCTTAAAAAGGCGCTAGAAAGCTTTGACACTATTGCCATTTCATTCAGCGGAGCCGAAGACGTGGTGCTGATCGATATGGCCAAGCGAATCAGAGACGATATCAAAGTATTCAGCCTGGACACGGGGCGCCTGCACCCTGAAACTTACCGGTTTATCGAAAAAGTGCGACTGCACTACGGCATTGAAATTGAACTGATAACACCTGATTACACTGTTTTGGATCCCTTCGTCAAAAGCAAAGGCTTGTTCAGCTTTTATGAAGACGGCCATAAGGAATGTTGCGGCATCAGAAAAGTTGACCCCTTAAGAAAAAAACTGGCACACCTGGATGCCTGGATAACCGGCCAGCGTAAGGATCAAAGCACGGATACCCGGCAAGATCTACCGGAAGTTCAAATCGACAGCGCCTTTTCGACGCCGGATCATCAGCTGATCAAGTTTAATCCGCTGTCAAATTGGACTTCAGCTAAAGTGTGGGATCACATAGAAGCTTATGACGTGCCTTATAACTCCCTGCATGAACGCGGATTTACCAGTATCGGCTGCGAACCCTGCACTCGCTCTGTCCTGCCGAACCAACACGAACGGGAAGGTCGCTGGTGGTGGGAAGCCTCGCACAAAAAAGAATGCGGACTGCATGTTGATAATATAAAAAGCTGAGGAACCGCAGGTTGGGCTTGAATATTGGGGGCGTAAATTCGCAGGAAGAAATTTTCCGTCGTTAAAATAATCTCTAAGATTCAAGCCGTATTGGTTTTGGTGCAGTACTTTGTAAATACGGTAGGCTTC
This sequence comes from Methylicorpusculum sp., assembly GCF_030651835.1. GTDB lineage: Bacteria > Pseudomonadota > Gammaproteobacteria > Methylococcales > Methylomonadaceae > Methylicorpusculum. Next base: position 50,059 of record NZ_JAUSBX010000050.1, read on the forward strand.
GCCCTTTGAATCAACACAAGCAGGATCAACACGATAAGATATGCTGATAGGAGGCGCATCGTTCGCGTTACTCAATACTATTAATTTCCGTTTCCTCATAATTGCCCCAATTTTCCAAATAACTACCTTGTTCAACATAACGGTGAAAACTTGAATAAGGCCAATCGATTGCTCGTTTAACGTGGCCGTGTTTCACTGGATTCCAATGAATATAATCGACATGACGATTGTAATCCTCTTGATCTTCGATCAAATGCGCCCAAAATCGGCGCTACCAAATACCCCGCTCGCGGCGTTTTTGACGGCTTTTTGAAACTCTTTCGCCTACATCAATTGACCGAGAAAACCGCCCTTTCAACATATTCCAGCGTATCGAAAAATCGCCATCGTCTGACGGCATTGTCCAAATACAATGCAAATGATCCGGCATAATCACTACCGCATTCATATAAAAAGGTCTTTGTTGTTTTACAAATCGAAAGGCATCTCGCAATACATCAATCTTTTCGATCAACAAACGATTATTTCTTCGCTCGGCAAGATTGACTGTAAAAAACCACATGGCTTTCGGTATATAAAATCGACGGTATTCGGTCATGTTGTTTTGATTACGCGATTGATGCGCCTCCTAACGTCGGCACATCCTATTTGGCGCATCGTATCGTGGTGCATGTTGATAGTATAAAAAGATGAGGTGCCGTAGGTTGGGCTGTGCGCTTTTCACAACCCAACAGTTAACGCCATGGCTTTGAAATATTGGGGGTATCAAGTCGCCGAAAGAAATTTCCCATCATTAAAATAATCTCTAAGATTCAAGCCGTATTGGTTTTGGTGCAGCACTTTGTAAATACGGTAGGCTTCGCCCTTTGAATCAACACAAGCAGGATCAGCAAGATCAATGATCAGCGCTTCGCGTTCTGTTTTTTCTGAGTTCAGCAACATCATGACTTTCGGCTTGGTTTTTTGCTTGCTGTTGCCGGCAATGACAACACCCACTTCCCCATTAGTCATCTCTACCGGATTACCCACCGGATAAATACCGATACAATCGATAAACTTGATGACCAGATCCCCGTCAAAATGCGTCTTTCTGTTATGCGTCAACGTGTTGATCGCTTCAAGATGGAGCCGTCCTTTTTGGTAAACCCTATCGCTGGTGATGGCATCATAGACATCGGCTATTGCTACTATCCTGACAAATTGCGAGATTCCTGTATCTCTAATCCCTCTGGGATAGCCTGTGCCATCAAGCTTTTCATGATGCATGTAGGCGACATCAATTGCACCGGGGTAAATATCTCTGGCTGACATCAAAATATCCCGGCCAAGCATGGCATGGGTTCTCATCACTTTAAATTCATCGGGAGTTAAATTTCCCTCTTTATTAAGAATCTCCAGTGGAATTTTCATTTTACCCATGTCGTGAAGCAGCCCGCTCAACCCCAGCTTGTTAAGGTCTTCAACCGAATAGTTTAAATGCCGCCCCAACAGTATTGACATGATGCTGACATTAAGACTGTGTTGCGAGGTGTATTCATCTTTATTTTTCAGTTGCGTCAACAACATCATGGCATCGGGATTTTCCAGTACACGGTCGACACAATCACTCACCAGTGATTTAACGGCATTGACATTAAGCTGATTTCCAAAGCGAATATCATCCATGACAGATTTGACCAGATTACTGGTGCTTTGATAGGTGTTTCTTGCCGCGCCGAATGCGCCTTCAAAAGACTGATTGAACTTGGCGCTCAATTCATCCGAAACAGCCCCATGGGTATCTTTTTGTCTTGATGTATCGATGTACACATAATCGCAGACCTGCTGAACTGCACTGATGTCAGCAGGCGATTTGATATCAAAACCTTGTAGTAGAAAAGGAGACTTTTCCCAAGGAATATCAAGCTGGGCAACGAACATGCCTATTTTCAGTTCGTAAACATGAATTTTCAGTAAGTGTTTTTCTCTATTCATTAACATGCCAATCAACAATCCACTTAAATCCCTGCCCGCATTGATCAATCCTTGCCCCTCTAATATAGACTGACTTTTACGAATCGACACGATCGAGTCGGGTTACTTTGAGCTAACAACGGCATTTGCAAAGGCTGGAACAGTTGCAGAGGGTAGTAAGACACGTTATTTAACAACCCCCCTCGATCCCCCCTTTTCAAAGGCTATGTTCGCATTAGTAGTTGAAAGTAAATCAACACCGTCATTCCGGCATGGATTGCCGGAATCCAGGTCACAAGGATGTGAAAGCACAACGCCATCCATGGCTTCTGGACCCCGGCAATCCCTGCCGGGGCGACAGCAACTTTTAGCGCAAACGGAGACTTTTCAAGGTGGGAGATTATTTTTAACGAGATCTTTAGTCACTATTCAGCGAACAGATTAAAGAGAAATTACCGGAAGAACTCTGCTGTTTTGGTGTAGTTAGTGAGATTAGCGGTATAATTTGCGTTTTTAAGTTTCCTTGCCAAGAAGACATGACCAACGTTAATAACGAGAAACTATCCAGCGCCCGTTTTGCTGAAGCCACTGACGCTTTTGTCGAAGTATTTACCGCGTCCGTCGATTTCGACAAACGGATGGCGCAACAAGACATACAAGGCTCTTTGGCTCACGCCAAGATGCTTTGCAAGATTGGCGTCTTGACCGATAAAGAACGTGACGACATCATCTGCGGCCTGGAAAAAATCAGCACCGAGATAACCGAAGGTCGATTCACATGGTCCGTCAAGCAGGAAGATGTGCACATGAACATCGAAGCCCGGTTGACCGATCTGATCGGAATTGCCGGAAAAAAACTGCATACCGGCCGCTCCCGGAATGATCAGGTCGCAACCGATATCCGTTTATATCTTCGCAGCGAAGTTGAACACATAGCCAAAGAAATGACCCGCTTGCAGACGGCGTTGTTAAATCTGGCAGAACAGGAAGCCGATACCATCATGCCCGGCTTTACTCACTTGCAAGTTGCCCAACCGATCACTTTCGGGCACCACCTGATGGCCTGGTTTGAAATGCTCTGCCGTGATCAGGAAAGACTTCAGGACTGTTACAAACGAATCAACGTAATGCCCCTGGGTGCTGCAGCATTGGCCGGCACCAGCTACCCTATCGACCGGCACATGACGGCCGAGTTGCTGCATTTTTCAAGACCCTCAGCCAACTCTCTTGATTCGGTCAGCGATAGAGATTTTGCGATTGAGTTTTGCGCGGCAGGCAGCCTGATCATGATGCATTTATCGCGTTTTTCCGAGGAATTGATACTGTGGACCAGCGCCCAATTTGATTTTATTGACATGCCTGATGCTTTTTGCACCGGATCGTCCATCATGCCGCAAAAGAAAAATCCCGATGTGCCCGAACTGGTTCGCGGCAAATCCGGCCGTGTGACCGGTCATTTGATATCACTGCTCATGCTGATGAAAAGTCAGCCGCTGGCCTATAACAAAGACAATCAGGAAGACAAGGAACCGCTGTTTGACACAGTAGACACGCTGATCAATTGCCTGCGCGCATTTGCTGACATGGTGCCGCATATCAAGCCCAAAAAAGCCAGCATGTATAAAGCCGCCAAACAGGGGTTTGCCACCGCCACCGATCTGGCCGATTATCTGGTTAGAAAAGGTATGGCTTTCCGCGATGCTCATGAAGTTGTCGGTCAGGCGGTTCGGCTGGGCATCACTACCCAGCGTGATTTGTCGGAACTTGATTTGGCCGAGCTGCAGAAATTCTCACCCGATATTGGCGAAGATGTCTTTGCCGTGTTGTCGCTGGAAGGCTCCGTGGCTTCCCGTAAGCACATCGGAGGAACGGCCCCCGATACGGTAAGAGAAGCCGTTTTTACCGCAAGAAAATCGCTTGAAACACCTTGATTCTGACCAAGATTGATTTATTACGTCATGGTGAAGCCTCAGGAGGCCGCTACTACCGAGGCTCTACAGACGACCTGTTAACCCCGGCAGGCTGGCTGGACATGCGCAAAGCCGTTATGGGACTCGAAGACTGGGACCTTATCGTCTGTTCTCCGCTTCGCCGGTGCTTTAATTTTGCCGAACGCCTGGCGAGCGATCTTGACCTACCGCTGCAGGTTGAACCGGCCATCAGGGAATATCATTTCGGTGAATGGGAAGGACAGTTTGCCGATGACATTGAACAATGCTGGCCGGGTGCACTGGATCAATTTTACCGGGACCCCGATCAATTCCCGCCGCCAAAGGGAGAGGTTTTTGCAGAGTTCAGGCACCGCATCGTCACCGCATGGCAGCAATTAATCGCCCAACATCAAGGCAAGCATCTTCTGATCATCACGCATGCGGGGGTCATCAGAGCCTTATTTCAAGAACTGCTGGACCTGCCTTCCAGCAGCGCTTACCGGATTAAAATAGACCATGCCTGCCTGAGTCGATTCCAGATAAGTCACCTTGAGGGCCAGCAATTTGTCCAACTGATTGCTCACGGTCAGCGTCAAAACTGAGCCTGTTCTATAATTGTCAGCATCCAGACTGGCAACCAGCGTCATGTTTACTCAACTCAACTTAAAGGCCATCACCCTCGGGTCACCCGGCGAAGATATCAGCAAAAAAGATTTGCTGACGGTTATTCAGCGCTTTAAAAATCTGCACCTCCATCAACTAAAGCGCATACAAAGTTTTCTGCAGCCCCGGCAAAGTTGTTTCTTAAATCTGCTGCCGCTTTTATTTCACCAGAATACGCCTTTGTTGCCCGGCTTTATAAGCAAGGAGACCCCGTCAGGTATTTCTGATTACACGCCTTCCAGACAAGCCCTTAAAGATGCCGCGCAGTTATCGAAAAATTTTAAACTCAACAATAAATTAAGAAGTCGCTACGCCATCTGGAGTATTTTTCTGATGGGCAGCGTCAGCAGTATCGCCTTTTCCAAAACCAGTGACATGGATATCTGGCTGTGCCATGACCCGGAGTTAAGCCATGACGAATTGGAAGAACTTCAACAAAAATGCCTGGCTATTGAGGAATGGGCTACCTCGCTGGGGCTGGAAGTACACTTTTTTTTGATCGACAGCGTTAAGTTCAAAGCCGGTCAGGACACACCGATCTCATCTGAAAGCAGCGGAACAACCCAACATTATTTGCTGCTGGAAGAGTTTTACCGAACAGCACTCTATATTGCCGGAAGATCCCCGGCCTGGTGGCTGGTTCCGCCCCATCAGGAGCATCAATCAGGCTATTACACACAACATCTGATTGAAAACCGTTTCATTTCAGGCCATGAACTGATCGATTTTGGTTCTCTGGAAGCGGTTCCTGCGGAAGAGTTTATAACCGTGACGTTGTGGCACATTTACAAAGCCATCAATTCACCGCACAAGTCCTTCTTGAAATTATTGCTGATGGAATGTTACGCCAGCGAATATCCGAAAACACAATGGCTTTGTTCGGATATGAAAAAAATGATTTATCAGGGAAACTTCAGAATCGGAGATCTGGATCCTTACCTGTTGATTTATGAAAAACTTGAAACCTATCTGGGCAAGGCACAAAGCGTTGAACGGCTGGAACTGGCCAGACAAAGTCTTTATATCAAAATCATGGGCTTGGGCGAACGAGAAAAGGACACTCAAAAAAGACTGCATCGCGTTGAATTTATCAAGTCTATTGCTGCTCGCTGGCACTGGCCGCCAAACTTGATCACCAGTTTAAGCCATCAACAGAGCTGGAATATTCAAAAAGCCGTGCGCGAACATGGGATGATCATTCGTCATTTGTCAGAATGTTACCGGATGACGGTAGGCTTTGCCGGTCACTATGTTCGGGCCGATTACCAGCATCATGACGACTTGAAACTGATAGGCCGGAAATTACACGCCTTTCTGGATAAAAAACCGGGAAAAATTGAATACCTGACAACCCGGTCGGCGCTACAGGTCAGAGAAAATGAACTGAGTCTGCTTGAAACTTCATTTGCAGATAACCAGAGCGGCTGGGCACTCCATGTCGAGCGAATCAGTAACGACTCAAAACCCAAAAATCCGCCCATCAAAAAGAGTTACAGCTTACTGGAAATGCTGGCCTGGATTATCGTCAACGGGCTCTACGAAAAAAAAATCCAGCTGCACGTCCAGTCGCAGACGCTCATGCTGCAAAATCGGGAACTGGAAACACTGACTGCTCAAATTCACAGTTTTATTTCCAGCGTTCAAGCACCTGAACTGGACAACTACAAAGCACCCGACAAAATTATAAAATCATTGTTGGTCGTTAATTTGGGCATAGACCCTGAACGGCTTAGAGACGACGGAAAATTAATTTTAAGCGAACACTCCGACCCCCTGTGTTACGGAACAGAAAAACTCTGTTTTGTTCATTCCATCGATCAGTTATCCATCTCGAGCTGGGGAGAAATGACCACCCAGCATTGGTATGGCATGGACGGATTACTGTTTTCCTTTTTGGATATTTTCAATAATCATCAACTTCCGCTTAAAGAAAAAGATCTCACCGTCATTTGTTCAGGTTCGATCAGAGCCAAAAGCATCGTACAACGACTGCAGAACATCTTTACGCGCTTGCTGTCACTTCAGCAAAATCATCATGCCGATTACTCGCCCCGCCTGATTATTGCAGGCAGTGAACAGTTCTTCATTTTTCAATTCGACAATCAGCTGCTTAATTTTCGCACCGCCATTTCCAGGCAAGCGTTACTCAGCGAATTTTCCGCTCCCCAACGCAGCTACAGCCCTGTTGAAATAGATTGTGAAGCGCTGGAAAACACGGCTTTTCCATTAATTTTTGAACAAAACAAACCCGGATTCATCCAGATTTTTTTTGAATCGGACAAAAACGGGATTCAAATTTATGTGCTCGACGAAAGAGGCTCGCTCTTCATGCAGCATCATCCCCAGGCGAATAGGGATGGGCTGTTAAACAAATATCAAACGTTCATACAAACGGTGCTTAGCCGTCATTTTTTTGAAGCCTCTATTCCGGTCGAATTTTTCGAAATCACGTCTAAGCCTTATCAGATCAACCGTTACCTGCCGAAACCCTTTGATCTGTCGTCATCTGACAAGGTGCTTAATATCAGGGTCTCCGGAGAGATGACCGGCTATAATGCCCGGTATACGATCTACTGCAATGACAGGGAATTTTCCACCCTCAACTACGGCAAGCAGGTCATCAATGAAGCGGTAAACTATATTTTGGAATTCCGCAAATCAGGACAAAGTTATCCGATCCATATCTCTGATATTGAAGTCCCGCTTGCCACATTGGGCATAACCAACCCCGGCGTGTTGCAAACTCTGCATTTTTTGAAATACAAGCAAAAGATAGAAGACAGGATTAATGGCGCGAACCTTTTACAAGCCATCAATCAGTAACGCTATAGTCCGGCTTTAAATGTCCCTTATCTTAACGCTCTTCCTGAGAACGAAGGTTAGGATAAGGGTTATTAATTGAGTAGATGGCTGAAGTATTTCGGAAGAGAATGAGTTTAACTCCGACACTTCGAAGTCCGACTGTAGATGCAAATCCATTCGCATCTACAGCAATACTTCTTTAAGCAGCTTTAAAACTTAACCGGTTATTAGTCAGTTTTTCTCACTATTTAAGCTGCTTTTTTACGACGGCTTACTGCCATCAAACCCATTAAACCGGTACCCAAAAACCAGGCAGCCGCAGGTAAAGGCACTGGAGCACCCGCTTCTGAAGAGATGATGTCAACAGCAAAAAGCGATTTAACGTTATTGATGGCCAGTGTTGGATCAATAAAGAATAATTGGTAAGAAGTTCCGCCTAACGAACTAATCTCGTTATTTCCCGCTTCACCAACCCATCCTGCTCCGGAAAGATACCCTATTTGAAAATTGCTTGATTCAGATAGCGTGCCCGTTCCGCTACCGGAAGTGAGGTCCCAATTGATCCCATTTTGCGTAAAACCAAGTTTGGTTCCGCCGTTAAACGATATGATCGGCACAGCAGTCGTAACATCGACATTGTCTTCGAAGATGCCAAACTGAGAAGCCGTGGGAAGACCCATCAAAGTCTCAAGATTAAAGAAATTACTGTCAGCATTGGTTGGCGCCCAAACATTGGCAGAAGCCATGTTGGAAACCAGCAACAGCAACGGCATAAGCGCTATGTGTTTATTTTTCAAAATGATTCTCCATAAGAAATCAGATCCGATTAAGCCATCCCTGAATAAGTGTCCTTTTTAACGCAGTAACAGGGCCATTGAACATATAACCCATGCGCTAACAAGGATAATAAGCTGACCCTCCCCTTTTCTCGGTACGTTTGCGCACACAGAAATAAAGAGGCCGTACTAACTCATTTAATTCCGTTCCTATTGCTGAATTGAAGTTAGTTCGATAGCGCACAGACCAACGCCAATCTTCTCTATACAGTCTATGACTGACGTGCTGCGCCACTTTGCATCGTTTTCAGATCTTGCACCGGACTAGAAACCGGATGATCTCGTCATTCATTACATTTCAGGTGTCCTATGCTGAGTTCAAAACCCGGTCTGAGAATCAGTCTGCTAGGCGGGTTATTGCTTATCCCTGTAGCGAGCACCTCAGCAGAAACACTGGAAGAAGCCTGGGATATTGCAATCGAAAACAACCATCAAATTAAAGCGGCACAAGCCGATACCACTGCAACGGAACAAAACCTTTTTTCGGCACAGGGGCAACGGCTTCCGGAACTCAATATAGGTACCGGATATACCCAACTTAACGAAACTCCGGCGGCAAAAGCCAATTTTGCCGGTCAGTCAGCCGAATTCAATACCTCACAAGCCGGCAGTATGAATGCACATGCGATTGCTTCTGTACCGGTTTTCACCAGCGGCCGCATCAGTCATAACATCAAAGCTGCCGAGGCAACCTTTCAAGCCGCACAACATAACGAAATCAGTTCCGTACTGACCATCAAAATGCAGGTATCGGCCGCTTATATTGCAGTGTTGCGTCTAGACGGCGCGGTGCAGGTTGCTCAAGAACATCTCAGCAGTTTGGTCGAACATCAAAGGGATGTTAAAAATCTGTTCGACCAGGACATGGTGGCGAAGAACGATTTATTAGCGGCGAATGTCGAGTTGGCCAATGCTCAGCAACTGTTGCTACAGGCCAATAATCAGCTTGATATTGCCCAAGCCCAATATAACCAGTTACTCGACCGTAGCCTGACGGATCCTGTGGTTGTCACCCCGCAGTTTCCGCAAATACCCGTGGGCAGTTTAAACGAACTGAGCACTAACGCCTTGTCGCAGCGTCCTGAACTGCTGGTACTCGACAAACAAATACAAGCCCTGGAGCAGCAAGCACAAAGTGTGGCGGCGGATTCTTTGCCCCAAGTCGCAGTCAACGGCGGCTATCAATACCAGGAAAACCGTTATCAGTCTTACGAGGGCTTATGGATGGTCAATGTCGGTATGCAATGGAAATTGTTCGACGGCAGCACCCGGCATACCCGGGATGCCATTTTTCGTCGGGCGGTTTCTCTAAAAGAGCAACGCGACGATTTAAGCAGCACGATCGGTTTGCAGGTGCGCAAAACCTGGCTGGCTATTCAGGAAGCCCAGCAACGAACCGAGGTCACCCGACTCGCCATTACAGAAGCGGATGAAAACCTTAAAGTGACAACTAACCGCTATAAAAATGGCTTGGCCACCAATACCGAAGTCCTGAGAGCAGAAGAACTGCGCGCCAGAACGTATGATAATTTCAATAACTCAAATTACGACACCGCCTTGTCAACCCTGCAATTGCGTTATGCAATGGGGGTTTTGTAAATGGAAAAACGAACCCGGCTACTCGCAATCGTCGGAATAATTACCGGCATTTTGCTTGTTTCTCTAGCAGTATGGTGGTTTTGGTTGCGCGAACCACCCTTCCCTGAGGGTCTGGTACAGGCGAATGGCCGTATCGAGGGCGATCATTACACTGTATCGGGCAAGTGGCCCGGTCGTATCATTGAGATGCTGGTAAGGGAAGGTGATTTTGTTGTAACAGGACAAGTGATGATCAAACTGGATGATGCCCAGACACTAGCCAAACTCAATCAAGCCAAATCGGCTGTGGACGTCATTGCCGCCCAACTCAGGGCAGCTGAAACTTCGCTGAGCGTATTCAAGAAAAATGTGCCTTTAAAAATAGCAACGGCCAAAGCCGGGCTAAATCATGCCGATGCCGAGCTGATTTCCAGCCACGCTACTGAACAGCAAATGTTCAAGGATGCAGAACGATTTCAAGCCTTGTTGTTAACAGAGACCGTAGAAAAGCACCGCAGCGAACTGGCTGATTTAAGCTGGAAAGTTGCCCAAGCCCAGCACCGCACTGCCCGTGCAGCAAGAATCCAGGCTGAAAAACTACTGGCAGAAACTGAACTGGGCTGGGATCAGATCGAAGCGAACACTAATGAAGTGGCTGCAATAGCCGCACAACTGAAACAAGGTCAAGCCGCCCTGGCGGAAGCCCAAAGCGTGATGAATGACTTGATCATTCGGGCTCCGGCCTCGGGAATGGTGACTACCCGTATCGCCGATAACGGCGAAATGGTAGCCGCCGGCAGTCCATTATTTGATATTGTCGATCTGGACAGCCTGTATTTAAAAGTCTATGTTCCACAAAAAGAAATAGGCAAGGTTCGCCTGGGCTTGCCCGCACAAATTTTTACCGATGCCTTTCCGGATAAACCGTTTCCTGCGGTGATTCGCTATATCGCTTCCCAGGCAGAGTTTACCCCCAAAGAAGTTCAGACGCAGGATGAACGGGTCAAACTGGTCTACGCCGTCAAACTTTATCTGGCTGAAAATCCTCAGCATCAGCTGACGCCGGGACTGCCCGCAGACGCGGTAATCCGCTGGCAAGAGGAAAGCCCATGGGCGAAGCCGCGCTGGTGAACGAAAACCCGGTTATCGATATTCGCGGACTCCGTAAAAGTTACAAAAAAAAGCTGGCTGTCGATGGGGTGGCCTTAACCGTCAAGCAAGGCGAAATTTATGGATTAATCGGCCCTGACGGTGCCGGCAAAAGCAGTCTGATGAAAGCTATTGCCGGCGTCCTGTCGTTTGAACAAGGTTCATTAACCGTATTTGAAGTCAACATCGATTCGGAAGCGGCGGCGGAAAAGGTCAAAGGCAGGCTGGGCTTCATGCCTCAAGGCCTGGGACTGAATCTTTACGGCGATTTGTCGGTTGAGGAAAACATCGATTTTTTTGCGCAACTGCGGCAAGTATCTCTCCAGCAACTGAGCGAACGTAAAGAAAAGCTGTTGACGATGACCCGACTCGACAAGTTTCGTGACCGGCCAATGAAAAATCTCTCCGGCGGCATGAAACAAAAACTGGGCTTGGTTTGCACACTGATCCATAACCCCGAACTGGTCATTCTTGATGAGCCAACCACTGGCGTGGACCCGGTTTCCAGGCGGGACTTTTGGGCCATACTCGCCGAGTTGCTGCGCGAACAGGGCACCACCGCGCTGGTGTCCACGGCGTATATGGATGAAGCGGCACGTTTTCACCGCTTGTCTCTCATGTATAACGGCCAAGTGCTGGCCGATGGCGAACCGGATGCCATTTGTCAGCAAGCGCAAGGTTGCATGGTTGAGCTGACGAGCGAGTCACAGACAGAAGCGCTTGGCAAACTGAAATCCCATTATCCGCAACTGGAAGCCATTGGCACCAAAATCAGGGTATTTGTCGATAACCTGGCATTAGATGAAGCGGCCAGCACCGTTTCCGGCCATCTTGACGGCTTGCAGATCAAATCGATCAAAGCCTTTGATGCTGAATTGGAAGACGCCTTTATCGCCTTGTTACGCCAGGGTCCGTTAGCCCCGAAAACCGGCAAAGATGAAAGCATTCCGCGCTTTGACAAGACCTTACCCGACGATAAAGCCATCGCCATAGAAGCCAGGCAATTATGCAAGGATTTTGATCAATTCCGGTCGGTCGATAAAATCAGTTTCAAGGTCAGACAAGGCGAAATATTTGGATTGCTGGGCGCCAACGGCGCCGGTAAGACGACCGCGATCAAAATGCTGACCGGAATACTGCCGCCCAGTGACGGTGAAGGTCAGGTTGCAGGCGCCGACATGCGTAATGCCGCTCAGGCGATCAAGGAACGCATAGGCTATATGTCCCAGGCATTTTCGCTGTATCTGGATTTGACCGTCATCGAAAATATTCATCTCTACGCCAGCATCTACGGCGTTAGCCGGAGCATCCTCAAACAGCGCCTGGACTGGGTAATACAAATTGCCGGATTGGAAGAGGTCACGGCACAATTGGCGGGCAGCCTGCCTATGGGCGTCAGGCAAAGGCTCGCTTTGGGCTGCGCACTGGTACACCAACCCGGCGTCTTGTTTCTGGATGAACCCACGTCGGGTGTCGATCCTATCGGACGGCGGCATTTCTGGGAAATCCTGATGCATCTGGCCAACGTCGAGCAGGTGGCTATTTTAGTGACCACCCATTACATGAGCGAAGCCGAACACTGCGACCATCTGGCATTAATGTATGCCGGACGAGTAATTGCCGACGATACGCCCGGCAATATGATTCAGGCGCTGCAAGATGAGGCCGGCCAACTGCTGAATATAACTACCGATCAGCCATTACAAGCGCTGGCCTTATTTGAAAAAAGCGATTTCAAAGGCGTAGCGTTATTCGGCCGGCATATTCATTTGCTGGCACAGGATAGAGACACCGCCGAAAAAAAGATTCGCGAACTGCTGGATAAAGAGTCTATCAAATTGCTCAACTTATCAGCCGACGCACCGTCATTGGAGGACGTATTTGTGTACAGGGTGTTGGCCCTGGAAAATCAGGAGCCCGAATGAATCTTACCCGGGTCTGGGCAGTTACTTACAAGGAATGGCGCGAAATTTTGCGCGACCGGCTGTTCTTTGCGATGGCCTTCCTGCTGCCGGTCGGTATCTTCATGGTGTTGGGTTATGGCATTTCCTTCGATGTCGAAAAAATTCCGTTTGCAGTGCTGGATCTGGATCGCAGCGCAATGAGCCGTGACTTCCTGCACCGGTTTATGGATTCACGTTACTTCGATTACCAAGGCCATGTCACCAGTGAGCGCGAGCTTGACCCTCTGCTGGCCAACAGCGATATACGCTTTGCCATTATCATACCGCCCCGTTTTCAGGAGCAGCTGCTGGCCGGACAAGCCACGTCGGTGCAAAGCCTGATCGATGGCGTATTTCCTTATCGCGCCGAAGTGGCAAAAGGCTATGTTTCGGCGATTATCGCCAATTTCAATGCTCAATCACTGGTCAATCATTTAGCCGGTACGCAGGGAAAGTCTCAAGAACAAGCGCGCGCTCAGGTGGCGCCGCTGCGTCTGGAATCGCGCTATTTGTATAACCAGGCCTTGCGCAGTCAATGGTCCATCTCATCCGGCCTGATGATGCTGGTGTTGATGGTGACGCCTCCGTTTCTGACGGCGCTGGGCGTGGTTCGTGAAAAAGAAAACGGCTCTATTTATAATATCTATGCCTCAACCATCAGCCGCAGTGAATTTATTCTGGGCAAGTTCCTGCCCTATTTGTTGATATCCAGCCTGAATATTCTGATTTTGTGGTGGGTGGTAATGAACGTATTCGGCACGCCGTTTAAGGGCCATCCGTTTTTTTATTATGCCGCGTCAGTGATCTATGTGATCTGTACCGCCGGAGTGGGATTGCTGATCTCGCTACTGGTAAGAACCCAGGTTGCGGCAGTGATGCTGACCATGGTGGTCTCCTTTGTCCCTGCCATGTTGTATTCAGGTTTGCTGGTGCCTATCGAATCGATGGCCGCCGCCACTCAATTTGAGTCGCATTTATTTCCGACACTATATTATCTTAGAATTACCTGGGGCAGCTTTCTTAAAGGTCTGGGTTGGGAAGAGCTGTGGTTCGATGTGTTGGCGCTGATGCTATACGCGGTTATCCTCTGGATAGCCGGTTATATGAATTTCCACAAAAGGCCGTCGACATGAACCAACATGGATTCATACTCTGGTGGGACAGGCTGCTCGCCATGACGCTTAAAGAGCTGAAACAGTTGATACGCGATCCGGTGCTGCTGCTCATCATCAGCTATTTTTTTACCGTCGATGTGTATATGGCCGGTTCCGGTATCAATCTGAATCTGCGTAACGCTTCAGTGATGGTGATCGATCACGACCATAGCGCTGCATCACGCGAGTTGATCTACCGTTTCAGGCAGCCCTATTTTGATTTCAAAGGAGAGATTTTTGACACCAAGACCGCCGAATCCTTATTAGACCAAGGCCGGATTCTGGCAGTCCTGGACATTCCCGAAAACTTTCAGCGTCATTTATTGCAAGGACAAGCCACCGCCGTACAATTCCAGGTAGATAGCGCCAATACCGTATTAGGGACATTAGCAACCAGTTATGCCACGGAAATTACCGCCGGTTTTAGCCAGGACTTTGTGGCTAAAAGGCTGGGTCTGGGTGCAGAACAAATGGCCTCGTTGCCTATCATTCAAAACCGCTACCGCGTACTGTATAACCCGAATCAAATTGACGGCTGGTTTATGTCGATTTCTGAATTACTCACCGTGACGACCATGCTGGCCATGATGTTGCCGGCCGCCGCCGCAGTCCGGGAAAAAGAGCGCGGCACAATAGAACAACTGGCAGTATCACCGTTGAGCTCGCTGCAGATTTTACTGCCCAAGGTTATCTCGATGGGACTGGTTATTTTACTAGGTGTTGCGGTCAGTTTGTTCATGATCATTATTCCGGTCTTTGATTTACCGGTTAAAGGCAGTCTCGGCCTGTTTTTTACAGTAACCGGGCTTTATGTTTTCACCGCCTCCGGCATTGGCTTGTTCGTTGCAACCATCAGCCGAAGTCTGGCACAAGTCACCATGCTCGTGATTTTGCTGATGATGCCGATATTACTGCTCTCAGGAGCCTGGACGCCGCCTGAAGCCATGCCGCAAGTCATGCGCTGGGCGATGAAAATTTCGCCGCTGTATTACTTTAACGAAATGAGTTATGCCATTTTATTAAAAGGCGCAGGCGTTAAGATTTTATGGGATTCGCTGCTGGGACTGGCTCTTTTAGGAGCGGTATTTTTTAATTTTGGTGTCTGGCGTTTTCGCAGGCAATTTGGCTGAAGAACGTGCGTTTTATTAAATGCACGTTCTTCATTATTAAGCGAAGGTATACCCATCGTAGATCGAAATTCAGCCACCGGGGTGCCCGTCAAAGAACGCCGTAAATTTATCCCTATAGGCTCTATGCCAGCATCCATGCCGGCATAGCCTTTGCTGAACAACCCGTTGCCTCCTTAGGCACTGCCGAAATTTGAAGTGCGAAAGGTATAACTACTGATCGACCGCTTTGAATTGAGGGCGGGGCTAGATCATAACCCCCATTTTTAGAAGTGAAAATGGGCGCCCAGGCCGATGTATTCAATTTTATCGTTGTAGAACTGACCGCTGGGGGAATAGCCATTAAAATATTCAGCAAGAATCTGGAACTTCCTTCCCAGCACCTGCATGTTTTCGAACTCTACGCCGGCACGCGCTGATATGTCAGTTGACCAATCGTTTTCTTCGTAATTTTTAAAATCGGCTCCCGCGATTGGGCGCATGCCTCCAAAATCCATGCGCCATGGGCTTCTAAACTCAATACCGTATTGAGCTGACCACACTTTAAGTGATTCAGGCTCCTTATGGAATAGACCACGACCTCCCCCGTATAAGCGAAAACCGACAGGCAAATCGTAAGAAAGTTTTAAATCAATCCCTTCAAAACTCAAATTCACGCGCTCCAATCGTGTTCGCAACAGAAACTCGTCACCTAAATGAGAACTTTGATGGAAAATACGGCTGAAAGCTGAGAAATCGCCAATACGCATACTCGAATACAAAGCCCCGACAAAATCAGTATTGACTAAATCCGATGAGGGCGCATCAAGATTAAAATCACTGATGACTCCACCCTGAATCCCCACCTCCCACTGCGAACCAAAGCGTTGCAATATCCCCATGTTTTGGCGATAAAACGGAATTGTTTCGCCAAAACTGACAGTTGCTATATTGGTACCATCAAAATCGCCGCCGATATAATTGTGATAAGAAGCTGCAAAATGAGGCCAGCTCGGATCGGCGAATAAAGACTTGAACAAATGACCTTCAGGGAATATTCCTGTCTTCAATCCTGCGGATTCATTCGATTCCTCGCTTTTCTCAAGCTGGGCTGTAGAAAGCGTCAACGGTGAGGAGACACTGTTATTGTTATGCTCCCCGACGCCGACACCTGACACGCCGGGAATGTTAGATAATGCTTCCATGACCTTGTTCTGGTCGGTATGTTTTAAATCATCTTCATCCAGCTTTATAACACCGTCCTTGACACTGATTGCGGGTCTTTCGAGTTTAAAATCGCGCTCAAGTATACCCGCAGCATATCCGGCAATATAAGCATCTTCTACTTGTGACGCATAGACTCCGACAGAATAAAGACAAGCAATACCAATACCGCTCAAATAATGTAAAGCTGTTTTCATTTAATGTCTCCCGCACTGACGACCAGATAGTTCTCTACTGATTTAACACCCGGCGTAGCACGAACTATTTCCAGCGCCCTATCAATAATCTGTTGATTATTAACAGCCCCATTTAATTTGACACCGCCTTGAACAGTGACTACGTCGATATTGAATGCGCTGACTAATGGATCTGCCATCATGGCCGCTTTTACTTTTGCCGTAATCGCCGCATCGTCAATGAGTTCTCCAACTGTTTCAGATTGCTTTTCCATTGCCTCTTCTTTGGTGTCAATAGACTGCTTTAGTGCGTCGACTTTCTCGTCAATTTTTTCGTTCGAACTTTCAATGGCTTGATCAAGTTTTTTACCGGTCTTTTCAGCCGGCCCCTCTTCGCTGCAGCCGCTGGTAATAATGACAGCAGATAACAACAACGTTACCAAAATGCTGTTTGCAAGGTTTATTCTTTGTTCGTTGATTTTTTTCATGAGTTATTCCTCAAAATAGGAGTGTAATTGGTAAATGAATGGTAACTACTTGCCCGCTTGGAATTGAGGGTGTAGGTGGTTGATTGAAAAGGCTTCTGCAACAAGGATGGTTTCACACGTCCTTTTCAATCAATCGCCCACACCCAATACAATGGGAGGGGTGAGCAGATACAATGAATCAAGGCAACGCAGGGTTAAAAAAGCGCGTCATGTCCTGAATGAGTTACGCTCTGCGAGCAAACCCAACGCCATTTATCAACACCGATTCTTCACTCGCATAACGAAGGTTTTCGGAGTTGCTGATCAGATAAATCAACCTGATTAGCAAGCTGTTTCAGCTAAATCAAAAAGCCCGTCATGCCCGTCTGGAAACGGGCATCCAGTGCCATGGAGGGTAAGCTTCGAGCTATCCATGGAGTCTGGATTTCGGCAATCCCTACCGAAATGACGCGGTCGGCTAGGGATAAAGAAAAAGAGCTGAAACAACTTGCTGATCAGTTAAAACAATGTCAAAACGCTAGCTATCTAAATTAGCCGCTAAAACTTACCCAACTGCATTTTCGGTAATCCGCTGATGATTCCAAATACGCTGAGCAACCACAAAATGACAGCAATGATCACAATGACATTCAATATCTGCTTGATGCGTGAATCCATCGGTATATAGGTGTTGACCAGACTCAACAGCAAACCAACAACGATCAGGACGACCACCAAAGAAACCAGTTCCCTTGGGAGAACCCCCAATAGACCAAAGGCATTCAGCAACCAGAGAACCACTGAAATAATCACCACGCCATTTAGAATCTGCTTGATGCGTGATTCCATAGGTATGTAGGCGTTTATCAGTCCCAGTATCACTCCGACCACGATAAGGGCCACTACCAGAGAAATTAAGTCCATCGTTTTACTCCTTCAATTATATTTTTTAATACTTACGGGTCATTTATACCTTTCGCACTTCAAATTTCGGCAGTGCCCAAGGAGGCAACGGGTTGTTCGGCAAAGGCTTTGCCAGCATGGATGCGGGCATAGAGCCTACATGGATGGTTTTACGGCGTTCTTTGACGGGCACCCCGGTGCCGAATTTCGATCTACGATGGGTATGACTCAGCTAACCGCTATGACTATCTGACATGTTAATGGGTATCAGCTTCCAGATGTCCTGGTTGTACTCGGTAATGGTTCTGTCGGTGGAAAATTTTCCGCTATGAGCCGTGTTAAGGATACTCATACGAACCCAGTGTTCCGTATCCCTATAGGCTGCTTCTACACGTTTTTGGGTATCGACATAGCTTCGGAAATCAGCAATGGACATCCAGGGATCCTGTTTACTTTTGAGCGAGGCAATCAGGCCATCAAAAATACCCGGTTCAAACCGGTTGAAATGCCCCCCGTCAAGAAGCTCGAATACTCTAGCCAAATCCGGATCCTCATTGATCACAGTAAGCGGATCATAGTGCTGCCGATAGGCCTCTAACTGATCGACGGTCATACCAAATAGAAAGAAATTTTCGGGACCTACTTCATCGCGTATCTCGATATTGGCGCCGTCCAAAGTACCTATGGTCAACGCTCCGTTCATCATGAACTTCATATTCCCGGTACCGGAAGCTTCTTTTCCGGCCGTTGAAATTTGCTCTGAAAGATCGGTCCCGGGACAAATGATTTCCATCGCAGAAACTTGGTAGTTTTTTAGAAATACCAGCTTGAGACGGTCGCCTACATCCGGATCGTTATTGATCACATCGGCGACATTGTTGATTAATTTGATGGTTTTTTTGGCAATGTAATAGCCCGGCGCTGCCTTCCCGCCTATAAACACATTCCTGTTTGTCCAGTTTTCCGTATCGCCCCGCTTGATTCGGTCATAAAGATGAATCACATGCAGCACATTCAATAGTTGTCGTTTGTATTCATGGATGCGTTTGACTTGCACGTCAAACAAGGCGTCAAGGCTAAGTTCAATGTCATGTTGCTGTTTCTGGAAATCGATCAGACATTGCTTTGCATTGCGCTTGATCTGCCACCAGCGTTGGCGAAAATCACTATCGTCGGCATAAGGGGCGAGATTTTCCAGCCTGTCCAAATGGGTCAACCAGCCATCACCGATCGTTGCTGTGATTAAATCAGCCAAGCCGGGGTTACACGAAGCTATCCAGCGTCTGGGCGTAACACCATTGGTTTTGTTATTGAATTTATCCGGCCACATTTCGTAAAAATCACGGAACAAGCCTTTTTGTAATAGCGAGGTGTGTAATTTGGCAACACCGTTGACCGAATAACTTGCCACTATGGCCAGATAAGCCATTCTGACCTGTTGATCCGTGCCTTCTTTGATCAATGACATACGAGCGAGACGCTCCGTATCACCGGGCCAGCGCCGGGAGACATCAACCAGGAACCGCGCATTGATTTCAAAAATGATGTCCAGCAGTCTCGGCAAGAGCTGCTTGAATAAATTGACAGACCAACATTCCAGAGCCTCCGGCAACAAGGTGTGGTTGGTATAGGCCATCGTGTTTTTGGTTATTTTCCAGGCGTCATCCCAACTCAATTTATGGATATCGATTAACAAACGCATCAATTCGGCCACCGCTATGCTGGGGTGCGAATCATTCAGTTGGAAACAGTTTTTTGCAGTAAATTCGGAAAAATCATTGCCATGCCGACCGATCCAGGTCGCAATGACATCTTGTAAGGTTGCAGAAGCAAGCAGGTATTGCTGCTTTAAACGAAGTTCTTTGCCATTTTCGCTGACATCATTGGGGTACAACACCATGGTTATGTTTTCTGCCATGTTTTTTTGTACAACGATTTCGGCATAATTACGGCCGTCGAATTCCTGAAAATCAAATTCTTCGTTTGCTACGGCTTTCCATAAGCGCAAGGTATTCACGACACCGTTTCGAAAACCTGGAATAGGCGTGTCAAAAGGGACCGCCAGCACATCATGCGTGTCAATCCAGCAAACACGGCTTATACCTTGATTATCAGTATAGTAATTAGTGCGCCCCCCGAACTTAATGATTTGCCGATATTCGAAGCGTTCAGTTTCCCAGATGTTGCCGTCTTGTAGCCAGCGATCGGGGGCTTCAACCTGCTCACCATTGATGATCAGCTGAGAAAACATGCCGTATTCATAGCGCAAACCATAGCCCGTAACCGGTAAGCTCAAAGTCGCGCAGCTGTCGATAAAACAGGTGGCCAGCCGACCCAGACCCCCGTTACCCAGCCCCGCATCATGTTCAGCCTCCATCAATTCTTCCAGGTCAAGGCCTAGTTTGTACACGGCCTTTAATACAGCGTCGGTAATACCCAGGTTAATCATGTTATTACTCAGTGTCCGCCCCATTAAAAACTCCATGGACAGATAACTGACTCTTTTGCAATCCTGTTCTTTGTAAGCGTTGTAGGTTTTCTTCCAATGATCGACGATACGGTCACTGATTGCCAGCGATAACGCCTCGTAAGCATAGTGCAGTGATTTACAGGACTGATCCCTACCTAATCGGTATCCGTAATAGCTTTTAAAGTCGGCAATCAAATGCTGTTCATCCGTCCTGATAGAGGGAAGTTCGCAAATTGTGGGTTTCGGATTGCTTTTTTCGAACGAACTCGGGGGAAGCCAGTCTTGATTGGCTGGGCTCAATTCTAAGTTACCTAAAGCGACAACTGTCGGATTTTTCATAAGTTCTCTCCGGGCAATTCATCATTGACAACGAGACGCTATCCCAAGTTTTGCACCTGTCATTGACTGAAAGGCGCAATATATATTGACGATAGACGTCATACATCCAGTCGAGAGTCGCTTGAGCTTCCTTTCGAGTCTTGAAAGGTCCGTAAAACTCGGCATGTTCATTAAATCGCCTTATCCGGATATGGTCCGGCCAATTGACGACATAATTACCGAACACCAATTGCTCCCCATGGCTCGTGCAGTACTTTCGCAGGTAAGACTCTGAATCAAAAAGCATGGAATTGTGCGTAACGACGACCATTTCGAAAATTTCATAATACCTTTCCATACCTACTCCCTCCGGGAGTAAAAACACCACCAGCCGATGCTCTTATTGAATCAGAAATGTCCGGCGACTAGAGACAAAGGACAAATCGATAATTGAAACCACATTCGAACGACAATAAAAGCTAATGCCTTATTAGATTTTGCCCAATAAGACCAAAACTAACAGGATAAGCAAAATAAGCCCAATTCCTCCTGTCGGTCCGTATCCCCATGACCGGCTATGAGACCAGGTAGGAATGACGCCTAACAAAATTAAAACCAAAATGACAATTAAAATTGTACCTGTTGACATGTTCGTACTCCTGATTTAAAGGTAAAAGTGAGTGCTGCGTTCTGCCGAATCATTTCACGATCAAGCTGTTATCGACTCTATCGACACCCTTGACCGATCTGGCTAGTGCAGCAGCCTTGTCGGCAGCTTGTTTGGAATTCACGAAACCGCTCAACTGAACGACACCCTTGTAGGTTTTAACGCTGATCTGACCAATTTTCAGTTCAGGATCATCGTAGATCAAAGCCTTGATGGATGAAGTAACAACGCTGTCATCTATGTATTCACCGGTGCTCGATCGAGTCGGGGTAGAAGTACAGCCAACCACTGATGTGGCTAATAAAAGACCTATTAAAAAACCTGATGCGATTTTTGACATGTTCATGATTATCTTGCTCCAAATTGTGATTTTTTTGTAAGTAGTCGGTATTCAGTGAATGAACCAAGCCATCTGGTAAACCCGAAGCTGATGGTTTCCGCAGAGCGTGTGCCCGACCTACTCTTAATTAATGCGGTTTACTGTTAATCAGGCACTGACGAATTAGATTGAAAATTATCAATCAAGGCGCTTTTCCCATTCCTCGATTTGTTTTTCGGCTTCTTCTTGAGCAATTCCGTATTTTTCCTGAATCTTGCCAAGAAGAATGTCGCGATTACCCGCAATTTGCTCTAACTCATCATCGGTCAAATCACCCCATTTTTCCTTTACTGTGCCTTTGAGTTGCATCCAGTTACCCTTCAACTGATTCTTATTCATGCCTGTTCTCCGTTTGATTTAAGAATGATATTCCCTCTCTCGGGAAACTGAGCTTAGAAGCCGCCCTTCTACGTTGTTTTCTAAACCTTGATAACAACATAACAATAAAGCTGCCAATGGTCTGTACGGTAGCTAACATATCCATTTTGGCCAGCTCTGCTCCGTTATATTCTCCAGGGCTGCCTGCTTTTGGCGAGCCCAACCGGCTGCAATGTTTGTTACCGTACAGACCATTGGCAGCCAACCCATTACGCTGTAGCTATAAGCACAAGCCGCTGAGAGTCGTTACTTGGATATTCCCGAGGTTATAGATTTCCTTCCTTTGATGATGTTGGAATATTGGCCCCTTATCTCAGATGAGTTTAATTGACCCTCTCGAAGCAAGTAGTCGGGCAATTTTCAGGGACTCATTGAGTCACGAATCACCTCTTATATTTAAAAAGCAGTGATATCGTTTAAACGCATTCAGTTTCTTCAGCCGCTTTGATTGTCTATTTCGCCACGCCCCTATTCGGAGAATCATCGTCATGTCGAAAAAAAAAGAGCAACGACGTAAAGTAAGGCTTGAAGCCCCGGGAGGAGAAGAAAAACCCATCCGCTCAGTGCTTTTTACTAACGAGCAGTTTGAAGAGCACGCGGTAAGTCTGGCGAAAGCACAGAAAGTCAACGGAGTTCACCATCGCAAAAAGCTTTTGCCGCGTGTACAAGAAAATGCACGGGTTTTGCTTGCCGTCCATGCCGCGATCACTCAGGTAACGGAGGAGCAGCGCGCCATCACACCGGCAGCCGAGTGGCTGCTTGATAATTTTCATGTCATTGAAGAACAGGTGCATGACATCGGCATCCACTTGCCGGAAAGTTATTACCGGGAACTGCCCAAACTGGCGGATGGAAACCTCGCCGGCTACCCTCGTGTTTACGGCATAGCCTGGGCGATGATAGCCCATACGGACAGCCGGTTTGACCCTGCACAATTGACGCTTTTCGTCAGGGCTTACCAGCGCATCCAGCCACTCAACCTCGGTGAACTCTGGGCAATACCTATTACGCTACGCGTGCTGATGTTGGAGAACCTGCGCAGGCTGGCTGTTCTCATCATGCGTTCACAAGCGGGAAGGCGCCTAGCCGACGAGTTCGTCGATGAAATTGAACGCTTCAATGACCAGAGTGATAAATCGACCCTGGTCCTTTCTCAGGGGGCCTTACCGCACGTTACCTTGCGACAGGCTTTCTCCGTTCAGATTTTACAGCGTCTGCATGACCCTCATCCGGGGACCGCTCCTTCCCTGGACTTTTTAAATGAATGGTTATCCGAACAAGGCTTGTCTTTGGACGAAGTCGTGCAGAAAGAGCATGCCGCGCAGATCGCCGCCAATATGACCGTGCGCAACATTATGACCAGCATGCGCGCAATCTCCGCGTTCGATTGGCGTGAATTTGTAACGCGCGTGAGCCTTGTTGACGAGTGTCTCCGAGAACATAGTGGCTATCCCCTTATAGATTTTCTTACGCGTGACCGCTATCGGCACGCTATAGAGGATCTTGCCCGACGTTCACCTAATACGGAACTGGAGATTGCAAAAAAGGTAATCAGTAAAGTCAACACTAACGCTGTTAATCCTGACTTTGACGAACTGCGAAATGATCCGGGTTATTATTTGATCGGTCAGGGACGCAACGAATTTGAGGAAGAGGTTAAATTTCGTCCCCCGCTCAAGAACCGCTTATTGCGAGGTTTCATCTCTTATGCGGGGCAAGCTTATCTGGGCAGCATTGGGGTACTGACGACCTTGTTATTACTCAGTTTACCCTTGAGTGCCAGCATAAACGCCGGGCTTGGCTGGTTTTCGCTAGCCATAATCACGCTGTTCGCTGTCTTTCCCGCCTCTGACATTGCCACGAACCTCGTAAATCGCGGCATTTTGAGTCTTCTATCGCCGCGGCATCTGCCCAGACTGGAACTTAAGTCCGGCATCCCGGAATCAATGCGCACCTTTGTGGTGGTTCCTACTCTTTTCGCCAATGAAATTAACGTCATTGAACAAATCGAGCAGATGGAGGTTCGTTATCTGGCCAATCCGGACGGAGATGTCTATTTTGCCCTGCTGTCTGATTGGACGGATGCCGATAGTAAAACCCTACCCGATGATGAGCGACGGCTAAACCGCGCGCTATCAGGTGTTGCTGATCTCAATGACAAATATGAAGGCAATCGCTTTTTCGTTTTCCACCGAGAGCGCATGTGGAACCCCGGAGAAGGCAAATGGATGGGATGGGAACGCAAACGAGGTAAATTACACGAATTTAACCGGCTTCTGCGCGGCGCCCAAGACACCTCCTTTTTACCCATAGATGGAAAGCCTGCCTCCACACCGGAAGGCGTGCGCTACGTGATTACCCTCGATGCCGATACCCGCCTACCCATCGGTGTGGTTAATAAATTGGTGGGCACCGCCGCGCATCCGCTCAACCGTCCCGTTTTTGATCCTGTCTCAGGCCGGGTCGTCGCCGGCTATGGCATCCTTCAACCACGCATCACACCGACCCTGCCACTTAGGCAAGAGCATTCGATGTTTCACCGGATTTTCGCCGGCGCATCCGGCATGGATTCCTATTCCAGCCTGGTATCGGAAGTTTACCAGGACCTTTTTGGACTGGGCACCTTTACCGGCAAAGGTCTTTATGATGTGGACATTTTTGAAGCGGCGTTGTCCGGACGCGTACCCGAAAACACCCAGCTCAGCCATGATTTATTCGAGAGCGTATTTGTCCGTTGCGGTCTGGTCAGCGACATCGAGTTTTTCGAAGAGTTTCCTTCCCATACGGAAGTTGCCGACTCTCGTTCCCACCGCTGGACCCGCGGTGATTGGCAATTATTGCCATGGATCTTTGGCATAAGCAGCCGGGGCATACCTTTCATTGGCCGGTGGAAAATGCTGGATAATCTTCGCAGGTCCCTTTCTGCGCCTGCAGCCTTTTTCGCGTTGATTGCCGCTTGGACTATACCGGATGCACCCGAAGTCATGCTGGTTGGTTTCGTGCTGACTTCACTGGCAATGCCCGCATTGATGGCCTTGGCTGAAAGTCTTGTACCCAGTTCAAGCGATCTCCCTATACGCATTCATCTGCGCTCAGCTTGGGAAAATGTGCTGTTGGGACTGGGCAACGGCTTGGTAGGTCTGACCTTGCTCGCCCATCAAGCCTGGCTTATGGTCGATGCCATAGTCAGCACCTTGCTCAGGGTGTTCGTAACCCGGCGCAAAATGCTCAAATGGGTCACCGCGCTGCAAGCTAAAACGTTGTCAGGGCATACATTAAAAACCATCATTCTGCCCCTGGGCGGATCGACCGCCATCATTTTCATTGCCGGAACACTGATACTGATCTTCAATCCGGACAACATCAAAAGCGCTGTGCCGTTCCTGCTGTTGTGGTGGTTCGCTCCGTTTATCTCCCGCGCGTTGAGCCTGCCTCCGCAGCTAGACCCTCTCGAAGCCCTGCGCCCCGAAGACGCGATGCAACTGCGCATGATTGGACGGCGTACCTGGCGTTTCTTTTCAACTTTCGTGACCCAGAAAGACAATTATTTACCGCCCGACAACTTCCAGGAAATCCCGCATCCGGTTGTCGCTCACCGAAGCTCACCTACCAACTTCGGTCTTTACCTGTTATCGGTGATCGCGGCGCGTGACTTCGGCTGGTTAGGCCTAATGGATACCGTCGATCGCCTGGAAGCGACACTGGAAACCCTCACAAAGCTACCTCGTCTTAACGGCCATTTCTATAACTGGTACGACACGCGTGATCTCCATGCGCTGGAACCTCATTACATATCAACCGTAGACAGCGGCAATCTGGCCGGACATTTACTGACCTTGGCGCAAAGCTGCAGGGAAGCGGCAGAGCAGCCTCTGGAGTTCTCTTCAACTTGGCAGGGACTGGGCGACAGCCATAGACTACTGACCGCAGCACTTGATGCCATCGCTAATGAACGGCGCACGCTGGTCGTGACATTGGAAGAGCTGAAGCAAAAAGCGGTTACTCTCGGCAAGCTCCTGACTGAAGCGCCACAGGATGCAATTGGCTGGAACCGCTTGGCACTCTGTGCAGATAACCTGTTAGACCTGGTGCGCGCCTTCGCCGCAGAACGCGGCGACGAAGCCGCAGACCCGGCACAGGAATGGGCCGGATTGTTATGCGACGACCTCCGCTCCCATGCTCGCGACAGAGATAACCTGATGCCCTGGCTCAATTGCATGCAGCGCCTTGAAGCCCACCTCAATGCGGCAGCGATACCCGGCGATGAGCTGCTTGCACTGCTACGGCCCGATATAGGCGTAGCCGAACTCGCAGACCGCTATGCACTGGCCATTGACCATATCAAAACATTGAGCGGAAACGCAGAAAAACCGGTGGTTCCAGCTGAATTGGAAAAAGCTCTGCTGCGTGGCGGGGAAAATGCTGCAGCGCTTACCCGACGTCTGGATAACATTTCGACAGAGGCACTGCGTCTTTTCGAAGAAATGGACTTTAAATTTCTATATAACCCTGACAGACATTTATTTGCACTGGGCTATCAGGCCAGAGAAGGCGTTCTTGACGACAGCTATTACGACTTACTGGCTTCAGAAGCCCGGCTTACCAGTTTAATAGCCATCGCCAAACGCGACGTGACCAGCGTTCACTGGTTTCACCTGGGGCGAAGAGTTACTCACGCAGCAGACGGCCCCGTCCTGCTATCCTGGTCGGGTTCTATGTTTGAATACCTGATGCCCTCGCTGGTCAGCTTTACACCCCGCTATAGTCTGCTCGATCAAACGTGCCGTCGGGTAGTCAAAAAGCAGATTGAATACGGTCAAGAGCGTAACGTGCCTTGGGGAATATCAGAATCTGCCATGAACCAGCGCGACCTGGAGTTCACCTACCAATACTCTGCGTTCGGCGTACCCGGACTTGGCATGAAACGAGGTCTCGCAGAGAACCTGGTGATTGCCCCTTATTCCAGCGCCCTGGCTGCGATGTACCAACCGCATGAAGCCACGGAGAATTTCGCAAGGCTTGAAAAAATAGGCGCTTTGGGCCGCTTCGGATTTTTTGAAGCGCTGGATTTCACCCCGACGCGGCGCGCAGAAGGTCAGGAAGTTGCTATCGTGCGCTGTTACATGGCTCACCACCAGGGCATGTCCCTGGTCGCTTTAGCTAACGTGGTTTTCGATGGCCTGATGCGCCACCGCTTTCATGCCATACCCATTATTCGTGCAACCGACCTTCTGCTGCAGGAACGCAGTCCGCGTGATATAGATACTACCGGCCCCAAATTCACTCAGGTACGGGCTGAAATAAGAGCGTTTGCAGAACCACCGGTGATTCGTAAACCATCGCCTACTTCCCCTATACCTTCCTCACAGTTGCTTTCCAACGGCCGTTACACCGTGATGATAACTGCCGCAGGATCCGGTCACAGCAGTTGGGAAAACCTGGCGGTGACTCGCTGGCGTGAAGACTCGACCCGCGATAACCATGGCAGTTATATCTATCTTCGCGACTGCGATAGTGGCCGAGTCTGGTCAGCCGGATATCAACCGACCACTGCCATTCCCGATCAATACGAAGCCGTTTTCCTCGAAGACCGTGTCCGTATCAGTCGCACTGACAGCTCGGTATCCAGCGTTCTGGAAATTGTCGTTTCTCCGGAGGACGATGCTGAAATCCGCCGTCTTAGCCTGACTAATAACGGCACGCAGAGCATTGTAATTGACATTACCTCCTATGCTGAAATTGTACTCGCACCTCAGCGTTCGGATATCGCCCATCCTGCTTTTTCCAATTTATTCATACAGACCGAGTATTTGCCTCAAGCGCGCGGACTGATCGCCAAACGCCGTCCGCGCTCGTCTGACGACCCCAGCGTCTGGGCAGCGCATCTGCTCTCAGGTCTCGATATCAGCGGAAGCTTGCAATATGAAACCGATCGCGCCCGCTTTATCGGGAGAGGGCATACCCTCAAAGAGCCCATTGCCGTGATGGACGATCGCCCTCTCAGCAATACGATCGGACCGGTACTCGATCCTGTGTTTAGTTTGCGGACACGCGTGCATATAGAACCGGGAGCGACCGCGCACGCAACGTTCACCACTATCGCCGCAGCCTCAAGGGAGTCACTGGAGAAACTGGTAGACAAATATCGTCATGCCTCGACTTTTGAGGATGTTTCAGCCCTTGCCTGGACTCATGCGCAAGTTCAGTTGCATTATCTGGGAATACGGCCGGACGAGGCCCATCTGTTTCAAATCCTGGCCAACCATCTGACTTTTGCGGACCCTTCTCTGCGTCCGCCCGGCAAACTGTTGCAACTCAACCGTTTGAATGTAACCGGTCTATGGCGGCATGGTATTTCTGGCGATCATCCCATCCTGCTGTTGCGCATCAGTGAAGCGGAAGATCAAATGCTCGTCTGTCAAATATTGAGAGCTCACGAATATTGGGGGATGAAACATATCACTGTCGATTTGGTGATCATTAACGACAAGGCGACATCCTATGTAGGTGAACTTCAAACCTCGCTGGAAAATCTGGTACAGGAATCACAATGCTTCACCCGACATCATAGAAACAACGAAAATGGTGCCATTTTTGTGTTGCGGGCCGATCAACTGCCCGAAGAAGATCTGTTGCTTCTGAAAACTGCAGCCAGAGCCGTGCTGGTATCCAGCAGGGGCATACTGACAGAACAATTGATGAGACGCCAACAGCCACCGGCGGAATTTATCCCGCAACCGGTCGCTAAAGTGCGAGAGGAAAACGCCACAAACTTAATAAAGATACCCGAACTTGAATTTTTCAACGGATTGGGAGGTTTTGCCGATGATGGCCGGGAATATGTAATTGTGCTGGACAAGGGACAATTCACGCCATCGCCCTGGATTAACGTCATTGCCAACGCCGATTTCGGTTTTATGGTTTCGGAATCGGGTAGCGGCTGCACCTGGTCGCTAAACAGCCATGAAAACCAGTTAACACCCTGGTCAAACGATCCGGTCAGTGATCCATCGGGTGAGGTATTCTATCTCTGCGATGAGGAAAATGGTGACCTCTGGACGCCGACAGCACTGCCGATAAGAATCGAAAACGCGAGTTACATCATCCGGCACGGCCAGGGTTATAGCCGTTTCGAACATCTCTCACACGGTATTTACAGTGAACTGCTGCAATTCGTCAGCATCGATGATCCGGTCAAGATTTCGAGACTGATACTCAAAAACATGACCAGCCGCGCGCGGAAAATACGCGTAGCCGCTTACGTCGAATGGGTACTTGGCGCATCGCGCACCGTCACCGCACCGTATATAGTCACGAAAGTGGACCCCGAAACTGGCGCCTTGTTCGCAGTTAACCCATGGAGCCAGGATTTCAGCACGCGCATTGCTTTTGCCGACATGTGCGGCCGTCAAACAGCCTGGACCGGAAGCCGTAGCGATTTTATCGGACGCAATGGCAATCTTGCGGCACCAGCTTACATGAGCCCCGAGTACAAGCACAAAAACCGCACAGGAGCCGGACTGGATCCTTGCGCCGCGTTGGAAACCAGCGTGGAAATCGGCCCCTATGAACAAATCGAGCTGGTCTTTCTGCTGGGCCAGGGAGATGACCGGGAACATGCCCAACAACTGATCAGCCGTTATCGGGCTGCTGAAGTTCATAATCTCTTTCATGCCGTTAAATACCAATGGGAAGAACTACTGAACAAAGTACAGGTAAAAACGCCGGACCGGGGGCTGGATCTGATGTTGAACCGCTGGCTGCCCTATCAAACCCTCAGTTGCCGGATATGGGCGAGAGCCGCCTTTTACCAGGCCGGCGGAGCTTACGGTTTCCGTGATCAACTACAGGACGTCATGGCACTGACCGTGTCCCGGCCGGATATTGCCAAAACCCAAATCCTCCGGGCAGCGGCGCGCCAGTTCCCTGAGGGCGATGTCCAGCACTGGTGGCATCCGCCTACCGGTCGTGGCGTCCGCACCCATTTTTCCGATGACCGTATCTGGCTTCCCTATGTTGTCAACCATTACATCAAAGTCTGTGGTGATAGCGGCGTACTTGATGAGACCCTACCTTTCCTGGAAGGAACTGTCATTGAACCGGGAAAGGAAGATGCTTATTTCGACCCTACCGTATCTGATCTGCAAGCGACCTTGTTCGAACACTGCGCAAGAGCGCTTGATCTGAGCCTATCCGTGGGGATTCATGGCTTGCCTTTGATTGGCAGCGGCGACTGGAACGACGGCATGAACCGGATCGGCCAACTCGGTAAAGGTGAAAGCGTCTGGCTAGCCTGGTTCTTGATTAAAACGCTGACCGATTTTGCACCGCAGGCCGAAGCAAGAGGCGAGACCGAACGGTCATCTCGCTGGACGGCACACGTTGCCGACTTGAAACTGGCAGTAGAAAAAGAAGGATGGGACGGCGCCTGGTACCGTCGCGCCTTTTATGACGACGGCACAGCCCTGGGTTCCGCTGCCGATGTTGAATGCCGCATCGATTCAATTGCCCAAAGCTGGGCGGTGATTTCCGGCGCAGCCGAACCAGAACGGGCGCGCCGCGCCATGCATTCGGTACACGACTATCTGATTCGCCACGGTGATGACCTGATATTGCTCTTCACGCCGCCGTTCGACCAAACTCCGCGAGATCCCGGTTACATTAAAGGCTACCTGCCGGGCGTAAGGGAAAACGGAGGTCAATATACCCATGCAGCAATCTGGACCGTTATTGCCTATGCCATGCTGGGCCAGGGCGATCAGGCCGCGGAACTGCTGCGCATTCTTAATCCTATCAACCGGACGGCCAGCCCCACCGGCGCCTATGCCTATAAAGTCGAACCCTATGTCATGTCAGCGGATATCTACGCCGAGCCGCCCCATGCACGCAGAGGCGGCTGGACCTGGTATACAGGTGCTTCGGGCTGGTTTTACCGCGCCGGTCTAGAGCACGTATTGGGCCTGCAGGTCACCACCGATCAACTGCATTTCAAGCCCTGCATTCCTGGTACCTGGCGCAGTTACAATCTGAGTTACCGGCACGGAAAAACCCTTTATGAGATCACGGTTGATAATCCCAACGGCGTCATGAGCGGAATCGCCTTGATAGAACTGGACGGTAAACAGCAAGCACAAGGCAACACGGTAACACTGCTGGATGATGGCAACCTGCACCACATACGAATAGAGATGGGCGCCCCCGAAATTCACGCAGGGTAAACACCGGTAATGCCGGACTGGATCTGCGCGCCACTATAAAGAGCGATATCAAAGTCTTTGTACGATAACGCACCGACTATTAAGAGGATTGAGGGGACAATGATTTACAGACCGGATGTTGAGTTACCAACAATTTCAGTAAGGATAATTAATATGACTATTAGCCCAATAGTGAAATTATCGATGACAGCAAAGCTGTCATTGCACCGGTTAACTGCCAAGACAACTCATTAACAAGGCCAACTGTAGCTAGCAGTATTGCTACCTTGCCTACGCAGCTGCGCTGAGTAGGCTTTTTTTTGTATCCTCAAAACACACGCTCATAGCCGCTTTGTTTAACCCATAAGGAAGATGCATCATTATGATGAATCAAGTTCTGATAATCACCGGGAATGTCTCCGATGCCAAAAACCTGGAAGCCGCCCTTGGCAAAGACCATTCATTCTCCATGGAATCAGTCACTACTCTGACTGAAGGACTTAAAAGTCTGAACAAAAACGGCATTGATGCGATTTTACTGGATCTGGCGCTATCTGACAGTCAGGGCATTGACACCTTCGATAAGCTGTTCGCTGTAGCTCAGCACACGCCAATCATGATACTCGACACCACCGATGACGAACCCCTGACATCAGAAGCCTTACAACGCGGGGCGCAAGGCTATCTTTCCAAAAATAACTTTGACAGCAATCTTGTTCCGCAAACGCTGCGTAATATTATCCTGCGAAAAATTGTTGAGGAATCCTTTTTTATTGAAAAAGCGCGTGCCGAAATTACACTTAATTCGATCAGCGATGCGGTCATCGCTACCGATATGTCGGGTCGCATCGACTATCTGAACCTGGCAGCGGAACATATGACCGGCTGGCAGCGTGAAGAGGCGCATGGCCATCCCATCGGCGAAGTGATGCAAATTATCAATGGCACGACCGGCGAACCCGAACCCAATCCGGTCGAATGGGTACTAAAGCAAAATTTGCCGATGGCATTAGCCGCAGGCACGCTGTTGATTCAACGTAACGGCAACGAAATAGCCATAGAGGATTCGATTGCGCCTATCCATAATTGGGAGGGCAAACTGGCCGGTGCGGTTATCGTCTTTCACGATATTACGGCGGCTAAAGCGATGGCCTTAAAAATGGCTTATCTGGCACATCATGATTTTTTGACGAATTTGCCTAACCGTGTACTGCTTAACGACCGTATCAATCAGTCGATTGCTCTGGCGAAGCGGCGCGGAACTCAACTTGCCTTGCTTTTTCTGGACCTGGACAATTTCAAGTATGTCAACGACTCGCTGGGCCATGGTATCGGTGACAAATTATTGCAATCGGTAGCCCTAAGCCTGTCTTCCTGTGTACGCGATTCCGACACGGTGAGCCGCATTGGTGGGGATGAATTTGTTATTCTCGTGACGCAGAACCAGGAATCACAAAATGCGACATTAACGGCAAACAAAATACTCAAAGTGTTAGCAACGCCTCACAAGATTGACGCACAAGAATTACACATATCAACCAGCATCGGCATCAGCGTTTATCCTTCTGATGGTCAGGATGCCGAAACACTGATCAAAAATGCAGATACCGCGATGTATCACGCCAAGGAAAAAGGCCGCAATAATCATCAATTCTTCAAAAGCGAAATGAATGTTCGCGCAGTGGAGAGGCAAGTCATAGAGGCTCATTTAAGGCTCGCGCTGGATAGACAGGAATTTGTGCTTCATTACCAGCCTAAGGTCAATCTGGTTACCGGCAAAATTTCCGGCTCAGAAGCTTTACTGCGCTGGATTCACCCTGAATGGGGCGAAGTACAGCCCGACCGTTTTATCCCGATAGCGGAAGATTGCGGACTGATTGTGCCGATTGGCCGCTGGGTGATAAGAGAAGCCTGTGCTCAGATCAAAAGCTGGGAGGATGCAGGCTTTAATCCTTTATCCGTTGCAGTCAACGTTTCCTCTCTGGAATTCACCCAAAAAGATTTTGTTGAAGATGTGCGAACCATATTGAAGGAAACCGGGTTACCCCCCTACCAACTGCAACTGGAAATTACAGAAAGCGTGTTGATGAACGATGCCGAAGCCAGTAAAACCATACTTAAACAACTCAAGGCTATAGGCATACAATTAGCCGTAGATGATTTCGGCACCGGATATTCCAGCCTGAGTTATCTGTCCTTGTTTCCTATCGATATTCTCAAAATAGATAAATCATTCGTGCAAGACATTTCCTCAATCGAAGAAAATGGTTTTATTGTCAGCGCCGTGATCGCCATGGGCAACAGTCTCAAGAAACGGGTGGTTGCTGAAGGCGTGGAACTGGCAAATCAATTGACCTTTCTGAAAGCGAGACAGTGTGAAGAAGGCCAGGGCTTCTTATTCAGCCGTCCCCTCACTGCCGAAAACTATGCCCGGCTTATGTCAACGGGTATCCAAAAAAATCCATAACAGCTTCCGCCAGCAGAAACCTGTGCTTTAAAGTGAACGAAACAAAATGGATAGCTCGAAGCTTGCCCTCCATGGCACTGGATGCCCGTTTCCGGATGGGCATGACGGGCGCTTATGGGGTTACCAGAAACCGCCTGCAAATCAGGAGATTACAAACAGGGAATTGCTGCCTAATTTGTCATCGCTGAACAGTCATAGCCGATCCGTGCTATCCAACGCCAACAAGTTCGTGTAATCGTCGGCCAATGCGTTGTAACACTCACAGGACGCGGCTTCGAGTCCTTTGCGATTGATTATCGTGATCTCGCCGCGAACATAACTGATCAGTTTTCTTTGTTGCAAGGCCCCGGCAGCTATCGTCACACCGCTTCTGCGCACACCCAGCATGTCGGCTAGAAGCTGTTGAGTCAGATGAAAATGATCGTCATGCACCCGGTCATGCGTCATTAACAACCAACGCGCCAGTCTGGGTTCGATCTCATGAAAATGAGTACAGGCAGCCGTTTTGGATAATTGGGTCAGCAGCACATAAAGGTAGAGATTGAGCATACGATGTAAACAGGGGC
Source organism: Methylicorpusculum sp. (assembly GCF_030651835.1). Classification (GTDB taxonomy): domain Bacteria; phylum Pseudomonadota; class Gammaproteobacteria; order Methylococcales; family Methylomonadaceae; genus Methylicorpusculum. The sequence goes on from NZ_JAUSBX010000050.1 coordinate 84,386, forward strand.
TCTCGTTCAATTCACGTTTAAATTGATTGGCACTGATACGCAGGGCAATCCCTTCGCCTTGAACGATGGCCTGCATAGGCGCCAAATTAACGCCCAGAGCCAGCGTCACTCCCAACATACCTTCGTTACCGATCAGCCCCATTTCAAGGGGTTTGTGTCCATCCAGCGTCTTCACTAGCGAGATGAAACCGGTGAGCGGAAAATACACGTGCTCAAAGTGTTGGGCGGATTCACAAAGAATTTCACCTAAAATCAGTTCCACAGGTTCACAGCATGCCAGAATCCTGCAGTATTCATTGTCAGGCAAACCATTGATCAGCTCATTGGCTACCTGGATTGAAGCCACATCAGACATTTGCTTATCTCTATACACTCAAGAAAAATCAAGGACAATCCGGGAAAAAGACTTTGCATTCCCGATGCTGCAGTCTGATCAAGACTGGCACTTGCGTCTGTTCGCTTCAACACATAGTGAGCGGTGAATAGGCCGTTATTTTACTGGCTGCTTAGGAACATAGGGTAACAGGCGATCCGTTTCCTGTTTGACCACGGCATAACATTCACAGCATAGTTCCTCAAGCTTTGGGCGATCCAGTACCGTGATATGGCCGCGGTGATATTCGATAACGCCCAACTTTTGAAGTTTTGACGCGGCATCGGTTACCCCTTCGCGTCGAACGCCCAGCATGTTGGCTATCAGTTCATGCGTCATCACCAACTCGTTACTCATCAACCGATCCAGTGAAAGCAAAAGCCAGCGGCAAAGTTGCTGGTCAATCCTGTGATGACGATTGCAGACTGACGTCTGGGCCATTTGAGTGAGCAGAGCCTGCGTGTAACGCAGCATCAAAATCATGAGTTGACCGTGCTGATTGAGTTCATTCTTGAAGTATTTGCCCGGCAAGCGGTAAGCATGGCCGGCACTTTGCACAATTGCCCGGTTCGTAGTGCTTTCACCGCCCATAAATAAAGCAACGCCGACGATGCCTTCGTTACCCACGACCGAGATTTCTGCCGAAGCACCGCTTTCCGTAACATAAAGCAGCGATACGATGGAGTTTGTCGGAAAATAAACATGACGCAAGGTATCACCGGATTCGTACAAGACCTGTCCTAAAGTCATCGGGACCCATTCGAGCAGGGGTATCAAACGGGCCTGATCTTCTGCCGGTAAGGCATTGATCAGATGGTTTTGTAGCGGCGAATGTTTATCGGACATAGCTTGACTCAACAAAGGAAATTACCTTTTCCGGCATTATAACTCTCAATACGCTAGCTTCTGTGTACGCTAACGAACATTGGCGTTTTTTTTGCTGGGTATTTTTAAGCTCGAAAGGACCTAACAAGGTCGTTCGAACCCTGCTTACATCAAAATAAGGAGGGATAAAGTCTTGCGCTGAAGAGGGCAACCTATCCTCATAAAGCGCAATTGATCTATACTCGCTTTCACTGATTTTTTTTTAGGCGAATGACTATGCAACAAGAAAGGCGTAACCACCCTCGCTTCTCAGTCGATGGGATTAAAGCCCATCTCACGATTAAGCGTCCTGCCAATGATACCCTCGAATTTGAAGGCGACGTTATCGACTTGAGTTATACCGGTATTAAAATTCATCTGGACAGTCCTCTTCCCGAAGAAAGCGAGGGCAGAGTCTCCATTATTTTAATTCTGCCCAACTCGCAGATTCCGGTTGCCATTCGCGGCGAAATAAAACATTTATGCCAAGGCACGCACTATGGCGTGCAATGTGATGATACCCTGCCTAAAGATGCCTATGACGAACTCCTTTTTGAATGTGTAAAATCAGGGCAAAAAGCTTAGCTGATTGATATCTCGAGCAAAAAAAGAACTGATAATGCCGTTTATTTACACTTACGGGTGGAATCGCCGTGTTCCAGCCATATGACTGAATCCTGCTTTAGCGTTCCGCATCGGGATGAAATAATGCCTGACCCTGTTTTTTATAACCTGCAATCAGCGCTTGCCCCTCATCGCCAGTCAAAAATTCGATATAGCGCATCGCCGATTCATAATTGATTTTGGGGAAACGCTGGGGATTAACCGCAATCACATGATAAGGATTCACCAGGGCCTCATCTCCCTCATAAAGAATCCGCAATTCTAATTTTGTCTGCATTGCGAGATAAGTGCCTCTATCCGATAACGCATACGCCTGTTTTTCATCGGCCATCATTAAAACTGCCCCCATACCCTGGCCAGCCGATATATACCAGCCACCCTGAGGCTTAAGACCTGTTTTTTGCCAGAGCGCCAGTTCCTTTTGATGAGTACCCGAATCATCACCCCTGGAAATAAACAAGGCGTTGGCTTTGCTTATTTTTTGCAAGGCTTCGTCAATTGTTTGAGCCGATTTAACACCGGCATAGTCTTTATCAGGACCCAGCAAAACAAAATCATTAAACATGACCCGCTTGCGATTAACGCCATAACCCGCGGCTACGAAAGCCGTTTCAGCGTCAGGCGCGTGCACCAAAAGCACATCCACGTCTCCGTTTTCGGCTAATTTCAGAGCCTTGCCCGTGCCAACCGCTAAAACTTCAACCCTGACACCATAGCGCTTTTCAAAAGCCGGATTCAACACTTTCAGCAAACCGCTGCTTTCTGTGCTGGTTGTTGTAGACATTCTCAATACAGTTTCTGCATAGCCTTCAAAGGCAACCGTAAAAATCATCATCCCTAATAAATACTTCAGTTTTTTCATAATTTTGCCCCCTGTAATATCAATACTAAATAGCCAGGTTGAAGCAACGCGTTATCCGGATTTCGCGTTGCTTCATTCAGTCTACCGGCCAATGCCGTTAAGTTAAGCGTATTTTGTAGGAGTGGGCCATGCCCGCGATTGAGCCACATTTGGTCGCGGGCATGGCCCGCTCATACGCCACTGCCTATCGATTCATTGCGATGGCCTAAATTTACAACCATGGGGCTACTGACCGTGAACATTCTGTGTTGTTATTGAACCATAAACCGGAAATAAAATACCGTTACAATAACATCCGGTTGCTGAGATTAACGATTTTGAGGATAACCTCGTTTGAATGGTATTTATGAACTGCATGACATCCGTTTTGCATACGATGATAAGACAGTATTGTCCCTGCCTGAGCTATGGATTCATGGGCAACAAGTCACAGCTCTGATTGGCCCAAACGGATGTGGCAAAAGCACATTATTGAATATATTGTCTCTGACGCTGAGTCCTCAGCAAGGCGAAGTTGTGTTCATGGGAGAAAAAGTTTCCGGCAAAAATCGCCGTAGACTTATTCGAAAAATCGGTTATTTACCGCAAAATCCCTTTATGTTTCGAGGCACAGTGAAAGAAAACCTGTTGCTGGCGCTTAAATTTCACGGCGTAAAATCTTCACGAAGCCGTCAAAAGATTGATGACGCGCTGGCTCAATTCGGTATTGGTCATCTGGTCAATCATCAGGCTAATAGCTTATCGGGCGGCGAACTTCAGAAAACAGCGCTGGCGAGGGCTTTGATTACTGAGCCAGACGTACTGCTGATGGACGAACCGTTTAATTTTCTGGATCATTCCAGCAACCAGCTCATGGAGCAGTTTATCAGCGGCTTTATCAGTCAGGCGCAACAAACCCTGATTTTCAGCACGCATAACCGTTTACAGGGTTTGGCCTTGGCAGGACCTGTCATCTCCCTTGTTCAGGGTGCTCAAGTCGATTCCCCGCTGATCAATCTCTTTGGCGGCTTTACCCAAGGTAATAGCTTCGATACGGGCAAGTTGTTGATCCGTTTGCCGGGGGATGTCTCCGATTGCCGTCATATTTCGATTGATCCTCATGAAATCGTACTGTCTCGCACACCGCTGATTTCCAGCATACGTAATCAATTCCCCGGCCGCATCACCTCTATTTCAGAAGAGGCCGGCAAAGTCTGTGTAGAGGTCAGCAGTGATGAAAAATTCCTGGCGTTAATCACTCATGAAGCATTGCAGGATCTTGACCTGCGCTTGGGCGAGGCCATCTGGGTCAATTTCAAATCAAATTCGATTGTTGCTTTTTAAGCCATCTATTTTTATCAACATTTGAACTGCTTCATAGTTTGCGAACCGTTTTTGCTCAATCAGCCAAACTCCCCTAGAATTCAGAATACATCAATCAGGTTAACGCTTATGAAACCGTTCAAACTTCCAGGTCCCATGCGCATTTTATGGGGAAGTCTTGGCTGCTATTGGCTGAAAGACATTGTCAATCCGGGCTTTCTGGCGATTGCGTTCATGTTGCTGTTGTTCATCCCCATCCTCCTGATAGAAACCCCCACCACTGTCTCGCCCAAAAAAAATACGGGCTAAAATTTATTCTCTAGCCTTGAATTTCATTTAGAATAGCGTTTTTTTGTGCGCCATTTATGTCAAGTCTTGTTCCAGCACTGAAAGTCTATATTCAGATTATTCATGCGCTTAACGACCGGGTCGGAAAAGCCGTATCCTGGCTGACGCTGGTCATGGTACTGGGTACATTTCTTATTGTTGTGTTACGTTATGCCCTGAACTATGGCTCCGTCGCCTCTCAGGAGTGCATTGCTTACATGCATGCTTTAGTGTTTATGCTAGGCGTAGCTTATACATTGAAAGTTGACGGTCACGTCAGGGTCGATATTTTCTATCAAGGTTTTAGCCGAAGAACCAAAGCCTGGATTGACTGCTCCGGTGTCATTTTATTACTGCTCCCTGTCACGGCTTTTATCGGCTGGAGCAGTTGGGATTATGTCGTGGAGTCCTGGAAAATTCATGAAAGCTCGGGTAATTCAGGCGGCTTACCGGGCGTTTTTCTGATCAAATCCACGCTGATCATTACGGCCTGCCTGCTTGCCTTGCAGGGCAGCGCGCTTTTTCTCGACAGTTTGTTAATAGCGCTAAATTTAAAGCCTGTAGAGGAATCGAATTAAATGGAACACGCGATGGCGCTCTGGCTGTTTGCCGCCGTATTTATCGTCCTGCTGTCCGGATTCCCGGTTGCCTTCGCATTAAGCGGAACTGCGCTTGCCTTTGCCGGTTTAGGCTTATGGCTGGAGGTCTTCGACGTCGCCTTTTTAAATGCCTTGCCTAACCGGCTATACGGCATTATGACCAATGAAACGCTGATTGCCGTCCCTTTGTTTGTTTTTATGGGGGTTATGCTGGAGCGCTCGAAAGTTGCCGAAAGTTTGCTTGAATCGATGACGGATCTGTTTGGTTCTCTGAAAGGCGGCCTGGGCATTGCTGTCACTCTGGTCGGCATGCTAATGGCGGCGAGCACCGGCATAGTTGGTGCAACAGTAGTCACTATGGGTTTACTTTCTTTGCCCACCATGCTGCGCCGCAATTACGACCCGGCCATCGCCTGCGGCACGATTTGCGCCTCAGGAACGCTGGGCCAAATCATCCCGCCCTCCATTGTGCTTGTCTTGCTGGGCGATATTATTTCTACGGCCTATCAGCAGGCTCAATTGGATAACGGCATTTTCGCGCCTGAAACCGTTTCAGTAGGCGACTTGTTTGCCGGCGCCCTGATTCCCGGATTAAGCCTGGTCGTTTTGTATCTTATCTATATTGCCGCACTTGCCTTGTTTAAACCTGGCTTGATGCCGTTGACCGTTCAACCGGTAGAACGTGACTGGCGATTCTATGGCAAAGTATTAAGCAGCCTGACACCGCCGCTGGCGCTGATCGTATCGGTTTTGGGCTCTATTATCGGCGGCCTGGCCACGCCAACCGAAGCGGCGTCAGTCGGCGCGGTTGGCGCCATTATTCTGGCCATTGTCAAAGGCGAATTTAATCTACCGCAAATCCGTTACGTCGTACAAAACACCACGCAAGTAACCAGTATGGTTTTTATGATACTGATGGGTGCAGCTCTGTTTTCTCTGGTTTTCAGAGGTTTTGGCGGAGACGAATTGATTGTCAGCCTGCTTTCGGACTTACCAGGCGGCAAGTTCGGCGCGGTTTTCTGCGTCATGCTGATCATGTTCCTGCTGGGTTTTATGCTTGATTTTATCGAAATCATCTTCGTGATCGTTCCGATTGTCGGCCCCGTATTGCTGGCGATGGATATCAATCCGGTATGGTTGGGGGTCATGATGGCCTTAAATTTACAAACCTCATTTTTGACCCCCCCTTTTGGATTTGCACTGTTTTATCTTCGAGGCGTCGCACCACCTGAAATCACGACACTCCAGATTTATAAAGGCGTGATACCTTTTATCGCAATTCAGATCTTAATGCTGGCTTTACTCGCTTTCTGGCCACCATTAGCCACCTGGTTACCTGCTCTCATTTACGCTAAACCGCTATGATAAAAAAATTCATCCCCGTTCTTTTGCTTTTTAGCATTTTACTGACCGGCTGCGGTCAAACCGGACCGCTGTACTTGCCGGATCAACGTCCCCCCATCACGGTAGAAAAAGAAAAATAAGCATGGACTATTTCAATTATCACAATGACCGGCTCTTCGCTGAAGACTGCCCGGTAACAGACCTCGTTGCTCAATACGGTACACCTTGTTATATCTATTCAAGAGCCACACTGGAAAGGCATTGGCACGCATTCAATGATGCCTTTGGCGATCATCCTCACCTGATCTGCTACGCCGTTAAAGCCAATTCCAATATCGCCATTCTCAATCTGCTGGCCAGATTAGGCTCGGGGTTTGATATTGTGTCATTGGGAGAATTACAGCGAGTATTAAAAGCCGGTGGCGATCCACAAAAAATCGTATTTTCGGGCGTCGGTAAACGCGAAGATGAAATTACTTTTGCGCTAACAACCGGCATACGTTGTTTTAATATTGAAGTCAGCGGTGAACTGGACAGGATCAATGAGCTTGCCGGACAACTCGGCGTCGTTGCTCCGGTTTCGTTCAGAGTTAACCCGGATGTTGACGCAAAAACACACCCTTATATTTCTACCGGATTAAAAGAAAATAAATTCGGCTTATCCATAGAACAAGCCTATACGGAATATCTGCGCGCCGCGCAATTGCCCCATATCAGGATCGCAGGTATCGACTGTCACATCGGTTCTCAACTGACCGAAATCCAGCCTTTTCTGGATGCGCTGGAACGCATTCTTGTCTTGGTTGCCAAGCTGGCTGAGCAAGGCATTGCATTACACCATGTTGATCTGGGCGGAGGCCTGGGTATCCGCTACCGGGATGAAAAACCTTATGAACCGGCTGAATATGTCGAAGCCGTGCTGAAGCGGCTGGATTCAAGCGAGTACGAAATTCTGATGGAACCGGGGCGCGCCATAGCCGGCAATGCCGGAATTTTGGTCACGCGAGTCGAATATTTGAAAAAAACCGCCGACAAGCACTTCGCCATCGTCGATGCAGCGATGAATGATTTAATCAGGCCTTCGCTTTATGGCGCCTGGCAAGCTATTATTCCAGTAGACAAAACCAGTACCGCTGAAGAACTGGAATGGGATATTGTCGGACCGGTCTGCGAAACCGGCGATTTTTTGGGTAAAGACCGTCAGTTAAAAATCAATGCGGGTGACTTGCTGGCTATCCGGTCTTCAGGCGCTTACGGTTTCACCATGAGTTCAAACTATAATTCCAGACCCAAAGCGCCCGAAATTATGGTTGACGGCGAGTCTGCTTATGTTATCCGGGAACGCGAAACCCTTGAACAATTGTGGACAGGTGAAAAACTCCTGCCTTAAGAAAGCAGCCTAATCGCTGCTTTCTGTTGCGTAGGCAAGCCAGGAAAATGCGAAACCATTCCCCGTCAGGCAAGTAGTTACCAATGACATTCAATAGTTTCGAAATACAAGACGTACGTTTTTACATTTTTATGTACAGAGAAAAAACAGCATGATCAAGTTCACCAAAATGCACGGCTTAGGCAATGACTTTGTCGTTATTGATGCCATCCATCAAAACATTTCATTGTCTTCGGAGCAGATTCGCTTTATCGCTCATAGACATTTTGGTATCGGTTGTGATCAGGTTCTACTGGTTGAACCCCCGGTAAGTGATGCGGCCGATTTCAAGTACCGCATCTTCAATGCAGACGGCAGCGAAGTCTCTCAATGCGGTAACGGCGCTCGCTGTTTTGCTAAATTTGTTAGAGACAAGCAACTGACAGAAAAGGATGAAATCCTGGTCGACACCAACAGCGGTCAATTATTGCTATCCTTTGACCGGGACGGCATGATCACCGTCAATATGGGCATCCCCAAACACAATCCGGCGGAAATACCGCTTTTGGCATCAGTTGAATCCCGATTTTATACCGCCATTGTTAATAACACGGAAAAAGCTTTCGGAGCGGTATCCATGGGTAATCCTCATGCCGTTTTGCAGGTTCACGACGTCAAAACAGCGCCGGTCCATGAGATTGGACCGCTTTTGGAAAACCACCCTGACTTTCCGGATCGGGCCAATATCGGTTTTATGCAGATCATCGATAAACATCATATTAAACTGCGTGTCTATGAACGCGGTACGGGTGAAACCATGGCCTGCGGAAGCGGCGCTTGTGCCGCTGTCGTAATTGGTATTGAACAGCACTTGCTGGATCATCACGTCACCGTGGAATTACCCGGAGGCGAATTAAAAATCGAGTGGGACGGGCGAGGTCAGCCTGTTTTGATGACTGGTCCCGCCAGCATCGTTTTCGAGGGAAATATTGAACTATGAGCCACCCCAACATCACTTCTGAAATATCCGAAGAGCAAGTCGAGCATTATTTACGTAAACACCCGGAGTTTTTTAATGATCATCTTAATCTGCTGGAAAAACTGACCATCCCGCATCCCAGCGGAGATGCTATTTCCCTGATATCCAAGCAACTGGAGATTTTCAGAGTCAAGCACCAGGAATTGGAAAACCAGCTTACGGCCTTGATAGAGATTGCCCGTGACAATGATACGTCGTTCAATCGCATGCATAAATTGACGCTGGCGTTATTGGACGCTTCAACTTTAGAAGAAGCCATTGTCAATCTGGAACACGTATTTAACGAGTATTTTTTGACTGACTTCGTGTCTATCAAAATCATTTCCGATCAACACTCTTACCTCGGCAACTTGTTTATTTCAGCTGATAGCCCGGATTTGCAGCATTTTTACCCTATTTTATCCAGCAACCAGGCAAAATGTGGGCGTCCCAGCCTGGCACAAGCCAAGGTTCTGTTTGGCGGCAATGCGCTGCAAGTCAAGTCATGCGCCATTATTCCGATGGCTTTTACGCAACTGGAAGGCATCATTGCAATCGGCAGCCAAGAGGAAAACCGGTTTCATTACAGTATGGGCAACCTATTTCTGACCCAGATGAGTGAAATTATCGGCACGCGCTTGATTGCCCTACTCGAGCACAATTGACGTGACGCCTGCTGCGACTCAATGGCTGGAGCGATTTATTGAACAGCTGCAGATCGAAAAAAGGTCATCGCCGCATACCGTCATAAGCTACCGCCATGATTTGCTTAAGTTAACCGCCTATTGTGATGAACACAACATTCAGGACTGGCCGGATATTCAGCCCGCCTTGATTCGCGGCTACATCGCTGCCCGTCATCGTCAGGGGATGGGCAGCAAAAGCCTGCAACGTGAATTATCTTCAATTCGCGGATTTTTTAAATTTCTGTTAAAACTTCAAGTAGCATCAATAAATCCTGCGCAAGCGATCCGAGCGCCCAAACAGGATAGGAAATTACCCAAACTGCTGGATGTGGATCAAGTCAGCGGCTTACTGGATGCGAACACTGTTTCTGTGCTGGAAATACGCGACCAAGCCATGTTCGAGCTGTTTTACTCCTGCGGTCTACGCTTGAGTGAATTGACCGACTTGAATATCAACGACCTGGACCTATCGGACCGCACGTTAATTGTACGTTCCGGTAAAGGCAATAAAATGAGGGTGCTGCCCATAGGCAGTAAAGCGGTAAAGTCAGTTACCAGCTGGCTGATGCAACGACCTCAATTTAACGCCGGTGATGAAACGGCCTTGTTTGTCTCCAATCGCGGCAAACGCATCAGCACCCGTAATGTCCATCAACGCTTACAAAACTGGTGTCAGACAAAAGGTGTAGCCGAACACGTCCATCCTCACATGCTGCGCCATTCATTTGCCAGCCATCTACTGGAATCCAGCCAGGATCTGAGAGCCGTCCAGGAATTGCTGGGTCACGCCAATATCAGCACCACGCAAATCTACACACATCTTAACTTTCAACATCTTGCTGACGTCTATGATCAAACCCACCCTCGGGCAAAAAAAAGGCCGGAATAACGACGAGGCATATTACGTCATCGCAAAAAAAACTGTTATCATTGGGGCATAAGAATGTTCTCTTTAAAGGATACTGGAAATGTCAGAAAACGATTCGCCGCAAAGTGAGCAATACAGAGGGATCCTATGGGTACTTGGCGTAATAAGCGCCGTCGTTTTAGTGGTAATGATTGTATTGGGCTTATGGTGGGGCGAACCGCCCAAGCCATTTAATGTTTTTGATGAAGCGGTCATTCGCACCAAAGACACAAATACGACGAATAACATGCCGATTGGCTATGTATATTCCAATACACTGGCCCACATCGCCGAGGTTCTGCTACACAAGCCCGGCGGCTATATCACTAATGACGTGGCCCCGCCCGGTTTATTGCTGGATAACATTGCCAGTTGGGAATTTGGCGCATTGGTCATCCTTCGCGATGCGACTTCCGCACTCAGAAATCACTTTGCCCGTGACCAGTCTCAATCAGCTGAAGACCCTGATTTGGCGATAGCCGAACCTTATTTTTACTATGAGCGAAACTCATGGGCCTTGCCATCAACAGAGGCGGAATACCAAAAAGGTATAGATGCATTACACAACTACATGACCCGACTGCAAAATCCGGATGCAAGCAGAGGTAAAGGCAAAGGCAAAAAGGCCCATTTCTATCCCAGGACTGATAATTTATGGCAGTACGTGGAATTAGTCATTAAGCGTTTAGGGGGGATTTCCACCCGTCTGGCAGCCAGTGATGCCGGCAATATTGTCAGAGAGTTGACAGCCCAAAAAACATTGGCGTTGACGGCAACCGAACAAAATACGATAGACCAGAAAACCACACCACTGACCCAAACTCCCTGGATGGAAATTGATAATATTTTTTATGAAGCGCGCGGTGCCTCCTGGGCACTGTTGCATGTATTAAAAGCAATCGAACATGACTTCAGGGACATTTTGCTGGATAAACGCGCCATGAATACGGTCGATATCATGATCCATGCCCTTGAAAATTCACTGGCCCCTACATTAAGCCCGGTGGTCCTGAACGGCAGTGGTTACGGTCTATTTGCCAACTACTCACTCACCATGGCTAACTATATCGCCAGAGCCAATGCAGCAGCATTGGACTTAAGAGACATCATGAATCGCGGCTAATCACATGCAAGAACAAATCAACGAAAACTTAAAAAAGCCAAGTACCTGGAAAAGAATTGTATTTATTATGCTGTTTGCCATCATAGTCGGCTTGGTCAGAGTCGTATTGTGGGGAATCATTCTATTGCAAATCGCCTACACCTTACTGACTGGAAACAGCAATAAGAATATATTGGACCTGGGCAAAAAACTGGCTGCTTATCTGTACCATATCCTGTTGTTTCTGACGTTCAATACGGATGAAATGCCTTTTCCTTTTTCGGATTGGAACACAACCGAAACGCTGGAAATCCCCAATAAATATAAAAGCGATAATTAATTTGCGGTGATGGCGGGCATTAAAAAAATCATCCATATCGACATGGATGCTTTTTTTGCCGCCATTGAACAAAGAGATTTCCCCGAATACCGCGATAAGCCGCTGATCGTCGGCGGCAACCCCTGCAGTCGAGGCGTAGTAGCAACCTGCAATTACGAAGCCCGTCAGTACGGCATACATTCAGCCATGTCCTGCGCCAAAGCCCTGCAACTGTGCCCCCATGCGCTGTTTGTTAAACCCAGGTTTGAGGCCTATCGATCCGTTTCCAACACAATCAGAACAATTTTTGCCGAATTCACTCCTATATTTGAGCCTTTATCGCTGGATGAAGCCTACCTGGATGTAACAGACTCAGCCGATTATCAGGGTTCGGCCACACGTATTGCGTTAGCGATAAAGACGCGCATCCAAGAAGAAACCGGACTGACCGCGTCAGCCGGCATTTCCTACAACAAATTTCTCGCCAAAATTGCATCCGACATCAACAAACCGGACGGACTGTTTGTTATAACGCCCGATCAAGGGTTGGCTTTCGTCGAGCAATTACCGATTGGCAAATTTCATGGCATAGGCAAAGCCACGGAAAAAAAGATGCATCAGTTAGGCGTTTATAGCGGCAATGACCTAAGAAAACTGTCTTTAACCCACCTGCAACAGCACTTTGGAAAAGCAGGCGTCTATTATTACCATATCGCGCGAGCTATCGATGATCGCCCTGTTAAATGGGACCGTATCACTAAATCGGTAGGTGTTGAAATCACTCTGCCAGAAGATATCGACGATGGCGATGAAATATTGACCCAATTGACCGCTCTTTTAGAGAAAGCCCAGACCAAACTCACCGATAAAAATCTGCAAGCCAGCACCTTGACCCTCAAAGTAAAGTATTTCGACTTCAAACAAATCACCCGTAGCCGGACTTTCCAAGAAGCCATCTCAGAGAAGATGGACTCAACCGCTTTATTTAAAGATCTTCTTAAATCTACCGATGTCGGTACAAAAAAAGTGCGTTTGCTGGGCGTCACGCTGTCATCATTAAATGACCTTGAACCCGAATCAGTCGCCAAACAAATTGACTTGTTTAGCCCTGACAATTAGCCCATAAATTCTTCCGAGATTGGCCGCTTTTTTTAAAATTGAGAATGTATGCCCGGACAACCAATATCCTCCTGATCCGCTCAAAATGGCAGATGACAGCGGTTTGAAAACCGTATGTCAATTCGTCATGACACAACTGACAGCACAGCTGACATAACTGTCACTTCCGCTTCTATTTCCGCAACAATTTCCCGCTTGAAATGTTCAGCGTCATTTTGGACTGGAAAAAGCCTTTCTATACCTTTCGCACTTCAAATTTCGGCAGTGCCTAAGGAGGTCGGCAAAGGCTTTGCCAGCATGGAGCTGGCACAGAGCCTACATCGATGTATTTACGGCGTCCTTTGACGGGCACCCCGGTGCCGAATTTCGATCTACGATGGGCATAGGAACATCGTAAACCCATCCCTGGGTTGACAACAGCAGCCCTGCTGACGACACCCTCAAAAATCTTTCCCCCCAGCCCTTTTAGAATGACTGCTATTTCCGGCTTAAAAGAAAAGTAAAACCGCACCAGGATGTTGGCACTAACCTTGCTTTAAGTAATTTAGCAACATCTCTCAATAACTTACAGGAAAAAATACTATGAAAAAGAATTACAGCTACGCAGCAATGCTTACCGGTTTATTAATGGCCGCCTCAGGAGCAACGAATGCAGCCTCCGTTCTATTTACTGCTTTTGATCAATACGGAAGTGATCCGGTCGATTATGTCGTCTCGATTGATGATTTAACCGCCGGATTTTTCAACGTTAATGTAAAAATTGCCGAGAACAGTCCTAACCAAGGCGACATCCGTGGGATTGCTTTTGCTTTGAACTATGAGATTACAGCTGATGATATCAGCGGCAGCGATATCACCAAAATAGGATTAAACACTTTAAATAACAAAGACGGAAACAATTTCAATGGACAAGGCAGTGGTTTGTTTACCGGCGAAAATAATTATTTTTTATTGTCAATAGGCAGTGCAGGGTCTAGCTCAGGTTTTATTACCAGCACTAATTTCGCTATAGCAAGTCTGGGTAATTCTCTGGAAAATGCATTTTCCGTATTTGGCGTAAGAAGCCAATCAGTCGGACCTAACGGTTCAGGAAGTTCAAAAGACATTTCAACTACAGTCACATTTGATGGCGCCCCCGTCCCTGTTCCTTCTGCCGTATGGTTTATGGGAAGCAGTTTGATAGGCTTAATGGGGGTTTCGCGTAAAGCTAAAACATCTGTCCAAGCTTAAAAAGACTGACACTGAAAAGCTTTATATCCGGCAATTCTTAATGCTAACAACGAGCCTGCTCATCAAGAGCAGGCTTTTTTTTGACTTAGGTGCCCATATATTTTGCATTGCAAGACAAATCTTTCCCTTAAACACCGTCAAGCTTTCAGAAACACCGCCGCCATGGCATTGTAGAACTGCTTGGCCGTTCTGCCGCTTTTTGCTGCACGCAGATGTGAAAATTCAAGCGCAGCCTGATGTAAGGCGTCAGAGCTACCCTGATAAGCAGCAAAATAGCTGTCAACTATGGTCAGATAAGTTTCTGTATTAACCGGATAAAACGAAAGCCATAATCCGAAACGATCGGACAATGAAATCTTCTCCTCAATGGCATCGGAGTAATGGACTTCGCCATTCACAAGCCGCGTATCCAGATTATCTTTCATCAGTTCAGGCAATAAATGCCTGCGATTGGACGTCGCATAGAGCAAAACATTATCCGGGGGTAATTCTATGGAACCTTCCAAAACACTCTTTAGCGCTTTGTATTGATTTTCGCCCGTCTCAAAAGACAAATCATCGCAATAAATAATAAATCGTTGAGGCTGCTCACGAATCTCATCGACAATTTCCGGCAAATAAACCAGATCCTCTTTATCCACTTCGATGACACGCAATCCTTCCGAATGATAGGCATTAAGCAACGCTTTGATCAACGATGACTTTCCCGTGCCGCGCGCACCCCATAGCAAGGCATTGTTAGCCGGTTGCCGAGCAAGAAACTTTTCCGTATTAGCGATCAATTGCCGCTTTTGAACGTCAATTCCCAACAAGTCATGCAAACCTATCGGATCCAGCTGCTTGACCGGTCTCAGATATTCTTTTCTCTGCCGCCATATCGCGGCATAAGTTCTGTTCCAATCTACCATCACGTCCCCCTTTACAAACGGTTTTACTGCTTGGCCGAAATTATTCATTGGTTAGATTGGCGATAGCCGTAACCAAAACCCACCCTGCGCATCAACTTAATTTTTTTGTTCCGTTGAATAGTTACCTTGGTTGTAAATTAACAAATCAATGAGCAAAAAAAAAGCCGCATCTAATGCGGCTTTTTTAACACGTCTGATAAGCAGGCGGTTACAACAATTAACGTTTTGAGTACTGAGGACGTTTTCTGGCTTTGTGCAAGCCGACTTTTTTACGTTCAACAACACGCGCATCACGTGTAACATAGCCCGCTTTTCTTAATGATGGACGTAAAGCTTCGTCGTACGCCATAAGAGCCCTGGCCAACCCGTGACGAATTGCGCCAGCTTGACCGGAAGGTCCGCCGCCTTTGACAATCACGTTAACATCGAATTTGCTTTCCATATCAACGCATTCTAAAGGCTGACGCGAAATCATCTGGTCGGTTTTACGGCCAAAATATTCTTCGATGCTTTGTTTATTGATCGTGATTTTACCAGTGCCGGATGTAGCGTAAACTCGCGCTACTGCGCTTTTACGACGGCCTGTTCCGTAATACTGTGCTGCTGCCATGATCTACCCGCTTATAATTCTAAAACTTTTGGCTGTTGAGCCTGATGATCGTGATGAGGACCTGCATAAACTTTCAATTTCTTGAACATTGCACGACCTAGTGGATTTTTGGGTAACATTCCCTGCACGGCAGTAGTTATAATACGATCAGGAAAAGTTTGTCTCAGCTTACCCAAGCTGGTTGATTTCATATTACCAACATAACCGGTGTGACGGTAATATATTTTGTCTTTTTCTTTATTGCCTGTAACGCCAATTTTTTCAGCGTTGACTACGATAATGTAATCCCCGGTATCGACATGAGGCGTAAATTCTGGTTTGTGTTTACCGCGAAGACGTCGTGCTATTTCAGTGGCAAGGCGGCCAAGCGTCTTCCCTTCTGCATCAACTACGTACCAATCGCGCTTAACTTCTGCTGGCTTTGCACTAAATGTTTTCATTGTCGCTGTTTGATCTGTTAAGGCTTAATAAAAGATCGAGAATAGTACTCAAAAAACACATTTTATTCAAGTGTTATATTAATCAGACCTTTTATTTGTAGTTCGCCTTGCTCTTATTATACCTTTCTCACTTCAAATTTCAGCAGTGCCTAAGGAGGCAACGGGTTGTTCGGCAAAGGCTTTGCCAGCATGGATGCTGGCATAGAGCCTACACGGATGTATTTACGGCGTCCTTTGACGGGCACCCCGGTGCCGAATTTTGATCTGCGATGGGTATATTACAACTTGATGTTAAGCGAGTGCAGCTTGCGATAAAGATGAGTCCGCTCCATTCCTATAATTGATGCCAACTTGGCGACGCTGCCGCCGCTTTTCTCAAAATGATACTCCAGATAGGCTTTTTCAAAATGCTCTCTGGCTTCTTTAAGAGGCATATTATAAAACTCGGGCACTGAAGAACTGTTTATAACGCCCTCAGTCACTGAGCCTAATGCCGATTTGACTTCCTCAACATCCATATCATCACCGACACCCAATATCATCAGACGCTGGACCAGATTTCTTAATTCCCTGACATTTCCCGGCCAAGTGTAATTTCGCAGATAATTTTGCGCTGCCATAGTAAATTTTCTAAACGGCAACTTCTCCTGAGTATTGAAATAATCGACATAAAAATTCAATAACCCCGGTATATCTTCGCTGTGTTCGCGTAAAGGGGCGATTTCCATCGTGACTTCGTTGAGCAAGTAATACAAATCCTGACGAAAACGCCCGGCTTTGACTTCCTCTTCCAGCGGCGTCCTTGTCGAAGCGACGACTCTCACATCGACTCGCACCGGCTCGCTGCCGCCTACCCTTAGAAATGAACTGGATTCAAGAGCGCCCAGCAACCTCTGCTGAGAATCTTTATCCATACCGCCGACTTCCGACAAAAACAACGTGCCTCCATTGGCTTGTTCCAGAAGCCCTGGGTAAATTTTGCCGGCTTGTTCTTTGCCAAAAAACTCAATAGCTGAATTTTCGGGCGAAATACTGCCAACCGCAACGGCAATGAAGGCGCCTTCACGTCGCGTGCTGTTGTTATGCATATAGCGCGCATAGAGCTCCTTACCCACACCCGCAACGCCTTGAAAGAGAACACGCGCATCATGCTGACCCAAGCGCTTTAATTGCTCTTTGGTTCGCGCTACGGCGGCGCTTTTTCCTACCGGCTCAATGTCCTGTATTAACGGTCTCAGTGAAGCCCTATCGCTCAACTGTTTTCCGGATTCCAAAGCGCGCTCGACAATCAACAATAATTTAGCCAGTGACAGCGGTTTTTCCAAAAAGTCATACGCGCCCAACCGGGTCGATTCAACTGCCGACTCAACCGAACCATGACCCGACATCATAACAACCGGACACATCACTGGATCTTCACTCACCCACTCCTTGAGCAAGGTGATTCCGTCAGTATCGGGCATCCAGATATCGAGCAATATAAGATCCGGGTTTTGATTGATTTTCAGTGTTCTTGCCTCTGCCGCATTTTCAGCGACACAGACGCGATAGCCCTCGTCTTCCAGTATCTCCCGGACTAACCGGCGAATATCTGGCTCATCATCCACCACCAGTATATGTGCTGCTTGTACATTCATAGGATACTCAAGAATAAAACGTTAAACGGCGGGCAACTGTACAACGAAACCCGCACCTTCTTTATAAACGGTATCGACCCAAATCGAACCACCATGTTCCTCAATGATTTTTTTAACTATCGCAAGTCCGAGACCTGTGCCCTTCGCTTTAGTCGTCACATAGGGCTCAAAGACCTTATCCACCTGATCTTCATTGATACCGGGACCATTATCACGAAACAACATTTCGATAAAATTCGCATTATTTTTTCTCGCGCGGCTGAGTCCAATATAAATTTCTCCGGTCTTTCCAGCCGCTTCCAGCGCATTTTTGATTAAATTATGCAAGACTTGGCGAATTGCAACACGATCTGCACTAATAACAAGAGGATTATCGTTGAAAGCGGTAATAAATTTAACGCCGGATTGCAAGGCATAAAGCGCTAATACTTCGGGAACCAATATAGCCAAATCAATATTTTCGGTTTGTTTTTTTGAAGCCCTTGCGTACTGAGAAAAATCGTCAACCATTTCTTTCATGGCTTCGACTTGCTGAACAATCGTTTGCGTGGAACGCAGCAGAATTTCCTGCGATTTTGCTTGCAGCTCTCCAGCCAGTTTAAGCTGCAGCCGCTCTGCGGACAACTGAATGGGCGTCAACGGGTTCTTGATTTCATGCGCCAAACGCCGGGCAACTTCTCCCCAGGCCGCATTTTTTTGAGCCTGAATTAAATCGGTCACGTCATCAAACACCACAACCGCCCCAACCCGGCCTCCCTCAGGCGAAAACAACGGCGTTCCCCGGCACAACAACTCTTGTAATCCGTTGATCCCCAGAAAAGAGATACGCTGCTCCCAAATATCATCCGCCTGCTCCAGAAGCTCCTGAATTTGCCGCAACGGTTCGGCCAGCTCTTTATGCTCATCCGCCAAATCCAGCAAGGTTTGATCAACAAACCGGCTGACCTGAATATGAAAAATACGATACGCCGCTTGATTGGCCGTCCGGATTTTATAATGCCTATCGAAACTGATAACGCCTGCCGTCAAATTGGACAAAATCGTTTCAAGATAGGCACGCTGATTTTCTACTTCAATCCCCGCCATGCGCGTTTCATCACGGGCCCTGGCGATGCGTTGAGACATATCATTGAAGGATTCTACCAAAAACCCCAAATCATCCTGAGCCATAACCGGCAGACATTGCTCATAATGACCCTGAGCCACCGCCTGAGTTCCCTTGACCAGTTCTTTAACCGGCTGAACAATTTCACGGATACTGATAAAGGCGACCCAAATGGCTGCCGACAAGCTCATTAACAAAACCAGAGAAAGCGCCAGCGAAAAGCTGAGTTTCAATGAATCCCTGAGAAAATTCATTTCCTGATAACGCACAAAGGCAAATTCGACAGAATCCGCTAGATCGGTGATTCTCAGTGGAACAGGATAAAGCGCCTGCAGATATTGAATATCTTCAGAATTAACCGTAACAATCACCTGTATGCGCAGCTGCCCCTCAAGCGAGGGGTCTAATGCGACATAATTGCTATTCTGGCGCAGGCGCATCCAGATATGCTCATCGGGAATACTGGGCAAAATCTCACTGGGATTGATGCTGCTGGAAGCAATAATCCGGCCTTGTCGGGAAAAAAGCGTCATTTCCGACGCCCCCGAAAAATCCCGCATATGCTCCATTTCAAGTGTTACCCCGGCTTCTGACTTATCACTTAACCGGTCTATCAACTGCTCGGTTTGCTTGAGATACCAGCGCATTCGCTGATCAAGCGCCACCTGGCTTAATTCGAGAGAATCCTCCATGGCTCTGTCAATTTCCACATTGAACCAGCTGTCAATGCCTTGATGTAAAAACTGCATGGAAAAGTAAAACACGATGGCAGCCGGAGCCAAAGCCAGCAACACAAATAACGAAACCATCCGGGTCGTCAGTCTTGAGCCGGCCTCGCGTTTTTTTAATTGCCGTACCAGAGAAAGGGTATTGACGCCGATCAAACCCAGCAAAATGATCGACCCCAAGGCATTGATGATCAACAGCCAGGAATACAGCTCATTTAACTCCGATGACTCCTGAGTCGCCGAACTCATGAGCTGCAAAGACAGCAGAACAAAGCCGAAAAGGACAAAAATCAGCACACTGACCGGGAATCTTAGTTTTCTACCGGCCATAACATCCAATCACTCGATAAGTACCATTGAGAATTAACATAGGACTCAGGCCGTAACGGCAACGGCAGCGCCTCTCTGTCAAAATTGACTTTAATACCCGCATAATATTTTTCATCCGGGTCCATTTCGCCTTGTTTTACCAGCATCAAATCCTTTATGAGCCCCATGTCAGTCAACGCAGCTTGCAAATTAGAATAGCTTTCGCTCTCGTTATTCTCGATTCGGGTAACACGATAGGAGTTAAATAAAGCCTGATACTGAATACGAAGCCGCGTTGAATAGCTAAAGATTGTTTTATCCCACATCCAGTTTCGACTCTGCGCCACTTTGACTGATACATCCCAATACAAAGGGATACCTTTCTGCAAAGCATTCCTGGCCTTGCTACTTAAGTTGTAAACAATATTCGCTGATAACTGATAATGACCATCCTGCCGGTTAATCAGCACATCCTTAATTTCAACTCGGGGATTTTGAGCATGAGCATGTCTGGCAGAAACTGGAAAAATACCCGCCAAGATCAGCAGGCACAGTAAGGAAAGAAATTTACTGCTTGCGTAAGCGTGCATAATAAAAACCGTCCATACCTGACTCTCCGGTCAGAATCTGCCTGCCAACACTGGCTTGAATACCCCATAAAGGTTCAATGGGAAATTCCTGGGCATCATCATGCGCTTTTAGAAATGTAGCCATTTGGAATTCATTTTCCTGTTTATGGATAGAACAGGTCGCGTAAACAAGCACGCCACCCGGCAGCAGCAAAGGCCATATCGCGTTGACTATACTGCCTTGCAACTCAACTAATTTAGCCATGTCATCCGGTTTGCGTAATAACTTGATGTCCGGGTGCCTGCGAATAACACCCAAGCCCGAGCACGGCGCATCGACCAGAATGCGGTCAAACAGCTTGCCGTCCCACCAGGAATCAGGATTTGCCGCATCGCCAACCAATAAAGTCGCATTTAAACCCAGGCGGGCCATATTTTCCTCGACCCGCTCCATTCTGGCCGCATCACAATCAAGCGCCACCAATTCAGCAAGCTCCGGTTGAATTTCGAGCAGGTGAGCCGTTTTTCCGCCCGGCGCCGCGCAGATATCCAGCACTCGATGCCCGGCATCAACACCCAATAATCCGGCGGCCAGCTGCGCAGCGGCATCCTGAACCGACACCAGACCTTCGCCAAAACCGGGTAACTGTTCAACCGGAACAGGGTGCTCCAATATCAATGCGGCGGGTGCAGCGCTAACCTCTGCCGCAGCAATACCATTGTCAGTCAACCGCTGAAGATATTGACCTCGAGTCAAACGCGACTGATTAACCCTAAGCACCATAGGCGCTTGACGGTTATTTTCAAGGAAGATCGTGCCTGCCTGTTCCGGCCAATCCTGCTGAATTAATGTGATCAGCCATTTGGGGTGACCGGCGGCCAGCACAGGATCATTATCCAAATTGGCCTGCAACTGGTCCTGCTGTCTTTGATAGTTTCTAAGCACGGCATTGATGAGGGATTTTGCCCAGATTTTTTTTCTCGGCAGCGCGGCCACCGTCTCTGATACGGCAGCGTGTTCTTTAACACGCATGTAAGCCAGCTGATAAATGCCCATTAGCGCCAGCACTTTGACTTCATTATCTTTAATGGGTTTTATCACCAATTGATTAAGCAAAAACTCCAGCGGATAAAACTGCCTGATGACACCGTAACAAATCGCTTGAACAAAGGCCTTGTCTTGAGGCTTGATACCCTCCGGCAACAGCTGATCAAGAGCCGCCGTCAACGACTGCCCTTCTTTTAAAACACGACCGATAATTTTGGCGGACAGAAGTCTTAAGTTCACGTGCCACAACCCAATCTTCGGGCATGAAGATCATGGGCGTTGATAAAGTCCCGGGCTGAAACGCGCTTTCCTCCGGGCAATTGAACTTCCAACAAACGCAATACACCTTTTCCGGTTTGGACATCCAGTTGTTTATCGTTGATTAAAACCGTACCCGGAGCCTCGTTCGATTCACTACTTACCGGTTCAGCACGCCAGATCCTCAAGACATCACCGTTAAACGTGGTTTGAGCCACCGGCCAGGCATTCATGCCTCTGACTTTAAGCGCCAGCACCTCGGCAGATTGGCTCCAATCCATCAAAGACTCGGATTTGTCGAGTTTCTCTGCATAGGTCACCAAAGCTTCATCCTGCTTTTCCGGGTGCAACTCGTTCTTATCAAGCTGATCCAGCACTTTGCTTAGCCCGACAGCACCCAATTGTGCGAGTTTATTGTGCAAATCACTGGCCGTATCATGAGGCTCTATCACGTAAACTTCCTTATGCAGCATATCACCCGCATCCAATTGCCGGACTATTTGCATGATCGTCACACCGGTTTCTTTATCGCCCGCCATCAGCGCTCTTTGAATAGGCGCCGCGCCGCGCCAACGGGGCAGCAAAGATCCGTGAACATTAATACAGCCGTATTTTGGCAAATCCAATACGGATTGCGGCAGAATCATTCCATAGGCGACAACAACCATCAGGTCGGGATTAAAGTCAGCCAGCTGCTTGAAATCACTTTCATTTTTGAGTGACGCAGGTTGAACCACGGTGATTCCGGATTCAAGAGCCAAGGCTTTGACAGGACTGGGAGTCAATTTTCGCCCGCGGCCCGCCGGTTTGTCGGGCTGTGTATAGACGGCGCAGACCTCATGCGATGAAGCCAGCAGCATCTGCAACGCAGGCACAGCAAATTCCGGCGTACCGGCAAATACAATTCTCATAAGATTTTTTGTTCCAACTTGTGAATTTTTTCCAGCTTCCGCTTGATGCGTTGCCGTTTTAACGGAGAGATGTAATCAACAAATAATTTGCCCTCTAAATGATCCATTTCGTGCTGCACACAAATTGCTAATAAATCATCCGCTTCCATTTCAAACGCTTTGCCTTGTCTGTCTAGCGCTCTTACTTTGATGCGTTCGGCCCGTTTAACTTTCTCAAAAAAGCCAGGCACTGATAAGCAGCCTTCTTCGCCCTCTTCAACACCGTGTTTTTCGATGATTTCGGGATTGATCAAACACAAGGGCGATTTTTTGTCCTCGCTGACATCCATTACTATGATACGCTGATGAACATCGACCTGCGAAGCGGCCAAGCCAACACCTTTTGCTTCATACATGGTTTCAAACATGTCATCGACCAGTTTCTTGATACCCTCATCAACCCGCGCAACCGCTTGTGCTTTTTTTCGCAGACGCTCGTCAGGAAACTCTAAAATAGTCAAAATACTCAACAATCTCTCCTGCATAATTTTCAATGCTGGAATTCTATATGATTTAATCTAAACTTTGAAATCACTCCACATAAAAATGACCGATCAGGAACCTGTTTATGGCCTTGCGTAACCTTTTGGGATTATTAGCACTTCTAATATCCAACTTAGCCATCAGTGAGGAATTGATAGCAATAAACCCCAATCACCCTGACCGTTACACGGTGGTCGAGGGGGATACATTGTGGCATATTGCCGGACGATTTTTACAACGCCCCGAACAATGGCCCTATTTATGGCAAACCAACCAGCAGATTGAAAACCCCCATTTGATCTACCCGGGCGATACCATCGTTTTTTCCCTGGTTAACGGTCAGCCGCAGTTAAGCCTTACAAACACAAATGTCTCATCCTACGAAACCTCAGAAAATGCGGACTATGTAAAACTGACGCCTCGCATCCGTGAAACGGATTTGAGACAGGCAATCAAACTGATCCCGTCTGAAACCATTGCCAAATATCTGGTATCGCCGCGCATTGTCGGCCCTGATGAACTCAATAAAGCGCCTTACATCATCGACTTTGCCGGTGACCGCCTGCTCGCTGGCGCAGGAGATCGCATCTATGTTCGCGCCATCGAGCAACCGGAAACGCTCTCTTATACGATATACCGGCAGGGCGACACATTGAAAAGCCCCAATTCAGCAGAAATTCTGGGCTATGAAGCTAAATATATCGCCGAAGCGACACTCAATGAGAAAGGCGATCCCGCCACACTGACCATTACAAAATCTACAAGCGAAATTCGAACCGGTGACCGATTAATGACGCGTGAAGAAGGGGATTTCACGCTTAATTATTTTCCGCACGCTCCCGAGGAGACAATAGAGGGAAATATCATCAATGTACTGGACGGCGTCACGCAAATCGGCCGTTATAACGTTGTGTCCATAGACAAAGGTCAAGTTGATAATATCAGCGTTGGTCATGTATTTGATATCTACCGTAGCGGCAAGACAGTTCGCGATACCTTCAGCATCCAGCGTAATGATGAGATTCAAATGCCCGATGAAATAGCCGGAAAATTGATGGTCTTCAGAGTCTTTGAACGCGTCAGCTATGCCCTGGTTATGGAAGCCACACAGGCTATTCATGTTCTTGACCGCGTAAGAACACCCTGAACAGCGTCATCCCCGCCAATGATCTTAAATTCTGGCTGGCGTTATTACGCACGCCGGGCGTTGGCTGTAGAACTTTTCTGAGACTGCTGCAAGGGCACGCGCCGGAACAGTTGTTTAAGGAATCCAGAACCGCTCTATCTGCATTAGGCTTGAATGATAAAAGTATTGAATTCATTCGAGCACCTGACTGGTCTCAAGTAGACAGCGATTTACTGTGGCTGGAATCGCCACATCAAGGCGTTATAAGCATCACCGACCCGGCTTACCCTGTTCTGCTCAAAGAAATATCGGACCCGCCGCCCTTACTGTTTTTCAGGGGTGAGTCCGCTATTTTGAACTTGCCGCAAATTGCTATGGTCGGCAGCCGCAACCCTTCTACCCTGGGCCGGGAGACAGCGCTCAGTTTTGCCAAATCGTTGGCCAACACCGGCTTTGTCATTACCAGCGGACTGGCTTTGGGGATAGATGCCGCCAGTCATGAAGGCGCGCTGCTGGTTAATGGACTTACCATTGCCGTGGCTGGAACAGGGCTTGACCGGGTGTACCCTGCCTGTAACAAAGCCTTGGCAACCCGAATTTCGGAAACCGGCGTTTTAGTTTCTGAATTTCCGCCTGGCACTACGGCTAAAGCAAACCATTTCCCCAGACGGAATCGAATCATCAGCGGCTTAAGCATGGGTTTACTGGTGGTAGAAGCCGCTAAACAAAGCGGCTCACTGATCACGGCCAGAATGGCACTTGAACAAAACCGGGAAGTTTTTGCTATTCCCGGATCCATTCATAACCCGCTCGCCCGCGGTTGTAATGCACTGATCAGGGAAGGCGCAAAACTTGTTGAAACATCTCAGGATATTCTCGAAGAATTAGGTCAATACAATCAACAAGATGCCATAACAACTCCGTCTTTATCACAATCAATGCTTGACCTGGAGCAACAAACATTATTGAATCTGATCATGTTTAGCCCCACTTCTGTTGATAAACTGGTAGAAAGCACAGGCCAATCCGTTGAAGTCATTTCGTCAATGTTGCTGGTTATGGAACTTCAAGGTTACATTGAATCAATGCCCGGCGGGTGTTACACCCGCATTAAATAATTTATACCTACTATGAAAGAAAATATTTTTGATGTCTTGATGTATCTGTTTGAAAACTATATGGAGGATGAGATTGAGATCCTGCCTGACAGTGAGCTGATCAAGAACGAACTTGAAGAAGCTGGATTTGATCAAACCGAAGTCAACAAGGCTTTCGATTGGCTGGAATCCTTGAGTTTGCAAGGCAAAATCAATCCTTCGGCCTCTCATGCCTTCCGTATATTTTCAAGCCAGGAACTTGAAAGACTGGATATTGAATGCCGCAATTTTTTAATGTTTATTGAACACAACGGCATTTTGTCGCCTGCCAACCGTGAACTTGTTATAGACCGTGCAGTAGCACTGGAAAATGAAGAGATTTCTCTGGAAAAACTGAAATGGATCGTCTTGATGGTATTGTTAAGTCAGCCCGATGAAGAAATTGCTTTTTCACGAATGGAAGATATCGTTTACGATCAGATTCCTGCTTACTTGCATTAAACCGGCCTCGAATTAAAGACCTAATGAGTAACAACCTTGTCATTGTAGAATCCCCTGCAAAAGCTAAAACGATTGAAAAATATCTGGGCAAAGACTTTCATGTTTTGGCCTCCTATGGCCATGTCAGGGATCTGATCCCTAAAGAAGGCGCCGTAGATCCGGAACATGACTTTGCGATGAAATATGAAATCATTGATCGCAACCAACGCCATGTGCAGGCCATAAGTAAAGCCATAAAAGAAGCTCAAACCCTCTATCTGGCAACTGACCCCGATAGAGAAGGCGAAGCGATTTCCTGGCATCTTTACGAATTACTGAAAGAAAAAAAACTGCTTAAAAACAAGCCGGTACACCGGGTTATTTTTCATGAAATAACGAAGAAAGCGGTAACTGAAGCCATCGCCAACCCGACCGAACTTTCGATCAATTTAATCAATGCCCAGCAGGCCCGGCGGGCTCTGGATTATCTTGTCGGCTTTAAATTATCGCCTTTACTCTGGAAAAAGATTCGCCGCGGCCTGTCGGCCGGACGCGTTCAAAGCCCTGCCCTGCGAATGATCGTCGAAAGGGAACTTGAAATCGAAGCGTTCAAAACGCGAGAATACTGGAGTATAGATGCGGAACTGACGGCGCAAGAGCAAACGTTTAAAGCCAAATTGACTCATTTCAATGGCGAAAAACTCAACCAGTTCAGCTTTGAAACGGAGGAGCACGCCAGCCAGGTCAAACAAACCTTGCTGGATGCCGCTGACGGCAAACTGCATGTTGTCAAAGTCGAGAAAAAACAACGTAGCCGCAATCCGGCCCCCCCTTTTATAACTTCGACCTTGCAACAGGAAGCAGCGCGCAAACTGGGATTTACCACCAAGCGCACCATGATGGTGGCGCAGCAACTGTACGAAGGGATTGACCTGGGGGGTGAAACAGCCGGGTTGATTACCTATATGCGTACCGATTCGGTCAATTTGTCGGTTGACGCGGTGCTGGAAATAAGGGAATTGATTGCCGAAAAATACGGCGCAATCAACGTACCCAAAGAACCCCGGCAATTCAAAACCAAGTCAAAAAATGCCCAGGAAGCACATGAGGCGATAAGACCCACTTCCATCAGGCATCAGCCCGCTGAGGTTCAGAAGTACCTGAGCGCGGAACAATTTAAACTGTATGATCTCATCTGGAAGCGCACGATCGCCTGCCAGATGATTCACGCCACGATAGACATGGTGGCCATTGATTTTTGCTGCGGCGAAGAGCAGCAACACCTCTTCCGAGCAACAGGATCAACCATAGCCAAACCGGGTTTTATGGCTGTTTATCTTGAAGGTATTGACGATACCCAGGAAGGCGACGACAAAGAAAACTTTTTACCCGCATTGGAACAAGGCCGCCCTGTCCCGCTTAATGACATCATAGCCGGGCAACATTTTACCGAGCCACCGCCCCGCTACAGCGAAGCCAGCCTGGTAAAAACATTGGAAGAACACGGCATTGGCCGTCCCTCTACCTATGCATCGATCATTTCGACTTTGCAAAACCGTGAATATGTCACACTGGAAAGCAAACGTTTTTATCCTACTGACGTGGGACGCATCGTCAATAAATTCCTGACCGAACATTTCACCAAATACGTCGATTACGATTTCACAGCCAATCTTGAAGATGAGCTGGATGCCGTTTCGCGCGGTGAAAAAGAGTGGATTCCTTTGATGCATGCATTTTGGAACCCCTTCAACACCCTCATCCATGAAAAAGATGAAAGCGTTCAACGCAAGGATGTGACACATGAAGCGATTGATGAAAAATGCCCCGAATGCGGTAGTCAACTGTCGATTCGATTGGGCCGTAATGGCCGTTTCATCGGCTGCAATAATTACCCGGAATGCTCTTATACACGGAATTTGAATGAAGACGGCAGCAGCGCCGACGCACCGGAAGTCGTAGAGGGAAGAACGTGCCCGAAATGTGACTCGCCTCTGGTCATCAAAGCCGGTAAATACGGCAAGTTCATCGGCTGCAGCGCTTATCCCAAATGTAAACACATTGAGCCTTTGGAAAAACCTCTGGATACTGGGGTCACCTGCCCTCAATGCAAAGAGGGCAGCATACTCAAACGTAAATCGCGGTTCGGCAAAATATTTTACTCGTGCTCCGAATACCCCAAATGTAGTTATGCGTTGTGGGATGCGCCAATCAAAGAAGAATGCCCTACCTGCCAATGGCCGATTCTTACCGTAAAATCAACTAAACGGCGCGGCGTTGAAAAAGTGTGTCCACAAAAAGACTGTAAATATGCGACACCGTATGAAGGTGATCCGGAAGATGTCAATGGGCCGAAAGAGCTGGCTGCTAGCCAATAGCTGAAAGCAAATGGCTATTTTAATGATTTGCTATGAAGGCAGAGCCGACTGAGCAAGGCTTAAGGCGAGTAGTTACAAGTTTCTTATACTCAATTTTTAGCCATAACCGAAACTTAATGCTGCTATTTAATGCCGAATAAATGCAAGATTGACTCAACACAAACTAATAATGATAATCACTGTAACGGCGTGAACGCATAAAGCTCACAGAGGTACGAGAGATGACAACTAGATCAGCAAAAATTCTGCGTTTGACTGATAACGGCATAGGCTATATGAATGATGATGTCAGCCATAGCATCACCGCATTTTCTTTTGAACAAATAAAAGGTTACAAAGGCGAGACTGCCAAGGAACTAGGGTTATTCAACGGCACAGAAGTTATCGTCGAATACGATGACGATCAACACGTCAATGCGGTATCGATTCCCAACAAATAACGGCCGCCTAGATTGATGCAA
Organism: Methylicorpusculum sp.; assembly: GCF_030651835.1. Taxonomy (GTDB): domain Bacteria; phylum Pseudomonadota; class Gammaproteobacteria; order Methylococcales; family Methylomonadaceae; genus Methylicorpusculum. The sequence goes on from NZ_JAUSBX010000050.1 coordinate 113,018, forward strand.
GAGTTGCTTGATCCAGCCAAAGCTCGTAGCACCTTGCTAACATGGACACCTGATCACCCTATTCCTCGATCCGTTAGAAATTGGGGCTTTTGTGCTGACTTCAGCAACTGGCTTCCCGGTGATTTGATTTTAGTCAGCGCACAAAAACCAGGCTTAATTCAGCAATCCATTCGTAGAATACAAGCACAGGGTGGTTATGACACTGTGCATGCACGCTGGGAGCACGCTGCGGTCTATATAGGATCGAGCGCCTTGTGCGAAGCAACGCGCAAAGGCGTTGTCGTGAGCGATATTTACCAATACATTGGACAGCACCTGATTAGAGTGAGGAGAAACCCTACACTTAATAATGATCAAAGATGGGAACTCGCTGTCAATGCATTAAAATTACGAAGCTACCGATATGGTTATCGCTCTATTCTCACCTTACTATGGAAATCCCAATTTTCAGGCTACTGGGGAACCAGAACATTTACTTATCCCCAACGCACAAGAATTTGCTCTGAACTCTATGCCGATGCCCATACCAAAGCCTCCAACGGCATAATTTTAGGAAATATCACTTCCGGCGAAATAACGCCTGCCAGCTTGAGCATGGAAAAGAAACTGATCGATGTAAAAACCAAGTGGGTCAAAATAATTTGATATCCCTACTTTACAAAAAACTCGGATCTACCCTCTAAGACGAAAGAAATTGGACACTTAAGCGTGTTTGCATCCAGCAGAACAAACTTCGACCAGCGACACTGCTTTCATGGTCGTGGGCGAGAGGATCTTCAAACATGATCCTAAAAAGAGCAGTTAAAACTTGCTAAACTATCTCAAGTAATTGATATCAATTGAGAATGAGGCGCTTATGCAAGAGATCATGACTCACCCATTGGGTGATGGCCAATCAAAAGCATTGATACCCTTAGCCGAACCCG
>NZ_JAUSBX010000110.1 GCF_030651835.1 Methylicorpusculum sp.
CAGCAATTCTCAATTTAAAACCATAGCTTGTATAATGTTTAATTTTTGCAACCTGCACGGAAGCTTATGGCCAGTCCCTTTCATCCCTCAACGAAACCGGCACCCTTTACAGCGCGCTCATTGATTGACAAAACCCGCGCCGCATTTAGCAGCCTGCCGGACAGCCGAAAAACCGCCACCAGCAACAACCTGAAATATGCCGTTGAAGATGCCGCGTTAAGCGCATTTTCCGTATTTTTTACTCAAAGTCCCTCGTTTTTAGATTACCAGGTGCGCATGCAAAAAACCTATGGGAAAAATAATGCGCAATCGCTGTTTGGTGTGCACTCAATTCCCAGTATGAATCAAGCCCGGAACATTCTCGACCCGATTCCACCGCAGCTGGTCTATCCGGTGTTCGCGGACATTAGCGAGGGGCTCCATCAAAACGGTTATTTAGATCCTTTCCGCCGCACCGGCAACACCCTGCTCATCGCATTGGATGGCACTGACTTTTTTTCCTCGGAGAAAATCGCCTGCCCACAGTGCACGCGGCAAACGATGAAGAACGGCAAAATCCTGCATCGGCATACCGCCGTGACGCCGGTCATCGTGGCGCCGGGGCAAACGCAGGTCGTGCCCTTGCCGCCTGAGTTTGTGCACCCGCAAGACGGCCAGGAGAAGCAAGACTGCGAACTGGCAGCGGCCAAGCGTTGGCTGGATGCTTGGGGCGCGCGGTATGCCCCGTGGGGTGCCACCTTGCTCGGCGACGACCTGTATTGTCATCACGACTTTTGCCAAAGGGCCATCGAGCAGGGCTTTCATCTCCTGCTGGTCTGCAAACCGGATTCCCATTCCGCGTTATACGATTGGCTCGCCGATTTTGAACGTACCGGCCAGGTGCGGGTCGTGGAACGCAAGCGCTGGAACGGTAAACGGCACATCACCGAGCATTATCGTTACATGCCTCACTTGCCGCTACGTAACAGCGACGACACCTTAATGCTCAATTGGTGCGAATTGACGGAAACCGACGAAAACGGCAAACAGCTCTACCGCAATGCCTGGGTGACGACCCATGACATCGACGATGAGACGGTCATCGACATCGCCGCCTCAGGCCGGTGCCGTTGGAAAATTGAAAACGAAAACAATAACGTGCTCAAAAACCACGGCTATCATTTCGACCATAACTTCGGTCACGGCCAACACCATTTAGCGAATTTGATGGCCACCCTGGTGCTACTCGCCTATTTGCTTCATACCACGCTGGATTGGGTCGATGCTTATTACCGTGCCGTGCGCGGCTTGCTACCCTCACGGCGGACTTTTTTTGAACATCTTCGCGCTTTAATGCAGTATCTTCCATTCGATGACTGGGATCATTTGATGCGGTTTATGCTGAAAGGACTCAACGGCACAATTCCTGACTCCGGGTAGGGTTTTAAAATGAGAATTGCTGCACAAGGCGCCATTGTTACCTGGGGCGGTGCTTATGCCATTTTGCCTTATGTATATCAGGGATCTGGCGAGCATTTTCATTGGCGGGTTCCTCAGCAAATGATAGACGGACTGGCTTTGGGCGAAACCACGCAGGGGCCACTGATCATGGTAGTCGCCATTGTCGAATTTGTAGCGCGATGGTCTAAAGGGCTATTTGGTCCAAGTCACATGCAGGAAAAATTTGAGCTAACCTCCTAACCCATCATGATATTGAGCAGTTTAGGATTATTGGTTGGCGGACGATTGTGCCGCAAGGCGCTTGCCTAAAATGGCTATTCCGCTGTAAAAAAACGAGCGATTTAGTGCTAAAAAAGACTCCCCCAATAGGCAAGAGTCTTTTTTTTGGCCAAACACCAGCGAAAGACTAATGCCTGTGACTGCAAGTTACGACCCTAGATAAAGCGCTAATCAAATTCGAAACCGAGCCGAATTAATTCACTTTATTTACAAAACGCATACCGCAGCTATGTGAACGGACTGATCATCTATGGAGCTGAAATTGCCGCTCGCACAGAACAATTCTGGTGCTCTATTAAACATGCCGCGCGCATCAAAAACTTGCACAGCCGCTATCAAAAATTTATTGATTATGGCGATGCCGAAACTTATCGAGCTAAAATTCAGACTATCCGGAACGACTTTAAAGATTTAAAGTAACAAATCTAATCTGTTCGACAGACCTCGTTAACTTTAACCCGAAAATCTGGAACGATCTTATGCCAACACGTGATCTTGAATCCTGGATGTGGGCGGAAGCCTGTGCAATGATAGATAGGGCAGACCGCTTGCACCGCCAGTTCTTTAGGCCCAGCACTATGAAGTCCAGACCGCCTTCGTGGGAACCACCGGTCGACATTTATGAAACGCAGTATGAATTCAAGATCATGATCGCCCTCCCCGGCGTTAATCCGGAACTGGTAAAAGTCGTGCTAGAAAAAGACCACCTAGTAGTGAGTGGCAAACGCCATTTGCCGGTCAGTGCTGAGACTGACATACGAAGACTGGAAATCCCTTACGGCCGATTTGAACGCATTATTGACCTGCCTGCCGGACATTTTGAAATCGGAAACCGCGATTTTTTAAACGGTTGTCTATTGATATCACTACGAAAAATATAAAGGAATCCTATGACCATCCAGGACCTTAAAAAACTGTTGCCGGGTACGAAATCGGCATCAGAAAATGCCCTATCGAAAACATCGCCTGAAGATTCCCCGCAGGTGCCCCAACTTCCTGACGATGCACTCATCATTGTGCCGGTCCGCGCCACGGTTCTTTTTCCTCAAGTGGTTATGCCTCTGGTGATTGGCCGTAAACTCTCCATAGAAGCCTTGCAGCAGGCAATCCGTCTGGAAAAGCCGATCGGTTTATTGATGCAGCGCGATAACAATGACATAGACCCAAAACCGGATGATCTTTATCCAACCGGGACTGTGGCGGAAATATTACGCTACATCGCTATTCCTGACGGCACGCATCACGTTGCATGCCAAGGTACTCAGCGCTTTCGCGTCAAGGCATTCATACCGGATTATCCTTTTCTGGCCGCTCACGTTGAACTCTATGAAGAACCTGAAGTCAGTTCGCGGGATATTGACGCACGCGTCATTACGGTCAAAGAAAAGGCCATAGAAGTGCTCAATCTGACACGGCAATCGGCTATTGAAGTGGTCAATGCCATTCAGTCAATGGCCAACCCGTCCCTCTTGGCCGATTTAATTGCCAGTTATCTGATTGAAAAAGCCGAAGAAAAGCAGGAAATCCTGGCATTGTTTGATATTCAGCAACGCTTCGACAAAATTCTGGAATTACTAAATTACCGTATTGAGGTATTAAAACTCTCGAATCAGATCAATGAGCAAACCCAGGAAAGCATGGGCCAAAAGCAACGCGAGTTTATGTTGCGCGAACAAATGAGGGCCATCCAGAAAGAATTGGGCGAAGGCGAGGAAAATACCGCCGAAATTGAAGAAATCAGTAAGGCCATCACTGCCGCCAACATGCCTGAAGAAGCTGAGAAACAAGCGCGTAAGGAACTGAGCCGTTTGCAGCATATGTCAGATGCCAGCGGCGAATATTCAATGGTGCGCACTTATCTTGACTGGCTAACCGAATTGCCCTGGTCAAAAGCCAGTCCGGGCGTCATTGATATTGCCAAAGCAAGAGATATTCTTAATGCCGATCATTATGGCTTGGATAAAATCAAACAACGCATCCTGGAGTTCCTGGCGGTTCGCAAGTTAAACCCCAACGGCAAAAGTCCGATTCTCTGTTTTACAGGACCTCCCGGCGTGGGTAAAACATCATTGGGCCGCAGTATCGCCAGGGCGAGTGGCCGCGAATTTGTCCGGACCAGTCTCGGCGGCGTCCATGATGAAGCCGAAATAAGAGGCCACCGCCGTACCTATATCGGCGCATTACCGGGTACTATCATTCAATCCATTCGCAAAGCGGGTACCAATAATCCGGTATTTATGCTGGATGAAATGGATAAACTCGGCTCAGGTATTCAGGGGGATCCGTCTTCGGCTTTACTGGAAGTCCTTGATCCCGAACAAAACTCAACGTTCCGCGATAATTATCTGGGTGTTGTGTTTGACCTGAGCCATGTCATGTTTATCGGCACCGCCAACGTTCTGGATAACATCCCTATCCCGTTACGCGATCGCATGGAAGTGATCGAATTAACCGGTTATACCCTGGACGAAAAGGCCCAAATAGCGCGGCGTTACCTGGTGGGTAGACAACTGGAAACGAACGGTCTGACAGCCAAGCAATGCAGCATCAGCGATGCTGCGATAGAAACCATCATCCAGGACTACACCCGTGAAGCCGGCTGCAGAAACCTGGAACGCGAGATCGGCACCATATTTCGTCGGGTGGCGATGCGTATCGCCGAAGGGCTTGTGCTTACTGAAAGTATTGAAACTGAACATATTTCAGCAATACTAGGACCCAAAAAATATGACAGCGAAGTTGCGATGCGCACCAGTGTTCCTGGCGTTGCAACGGGTCTGGCCTGGACACCCGTGGGAGGTGACATCCTGTTTATTGAAGCCACAAAAGTGCCCGGCAGCGGCAAACTCATTCTCACCGGCCAGCTCGGCGACGTCATGAAAGAAAGCGCCCAAGCCGCGTTAAGTCTGGTCAAAGCGCACGCAACCACGCTGAATTTAAATCCGGACATTTTCGAAAAAAACGACATTCATGTCCACGTGCCGGCCGGCGCCATTCCCAAAGACGGCCCCAGCGCCGGAGTTGCCATGTTTACCGCACTTTACTCTGCACTTTCCGATCGCATTGTTCAAAGTGATATAGCCATGACCGGAGAAATCAGTCTGCGCGGTCTGGTGCTTCCTGTCGGCGGCATCAAAGAAAAAGTCATTGCAGCAGCCAGAGCCGGTATCAAAACCGTCATGCTTCCCGCACGTAACCAACGCGATTTCGAAGAAATACCTGAAGCGGTCAGAAATCAGCTGAATTTTGTCTGGCTGGAAAAAGTCGATGACGCCTTGAAAAGCATCGAAAGTTAACCTGCTTTATAACCCTTGGCTGATTTCGGCTTAAATTTAGCACCCAGTCCAACCGACTAACGCATTACCGTAACTGCAAAGCCAATTACGCTTTAGTCTTCATGAATGCGGTGTCTATTGGCGATAAGGTGATTCCTTCTAGTTTCTGCTGAGTAGGCATTAATACTGGATTTGACACTGTTCAACCGGGTCTTCGGGTAGTATCATTTATCCTGTCTATCCGGCATGAACTCTTCACATTTCAAGCACTTCGAATGAGGCGGTTATGAACGACGCAAGAGGAACAAACGAAGCGCCTAAGCCTAGATCGTTTTTCGACGATAAAATCCTGCATCTGCAAGGGCTCGTTGGCAACTTGAGCAGCCGTCTTCAGAACGGGCGACTAAAAAGCGATGACGACAAACAGATCATTGAAAATTTCGTTGATACTGTAAACGGCAAGATGCGGGCGGTGCAGGGCTACTCTGAAAAATTAGAACACTCTGTTTGCGGCATTTACCAACACATTCTCCAGGTTGCAGCAGAGATTCCATCTACGATTGACATAAATCAGGATTCGTTTCGAACTGACCCGCTCATTAACTCGTTATTCGTTAACATCGATGATATCAAAAGACTGTTTGAAACCAGTCCCGAAATAAGCACCTATTTACGCGTCAATTCACAGCAGCAGGTTCCGGTCGTTTATGCCTTGTTAACGGCTTGCAAAAGTGAAAAATCGATGCTGGGCTCAGGCATGGTAGGCGATATGCTGGTTCGCGACATATCACAGCAGGCAGTTAATTTTTCTTCACATAAACTGCTTACGCCTTGCGCCGACGGGGAAGAATTGAACTCGGCATTAAAGAAGTATTTATTTGATCACTTAGTCGCTCTTATCAAGCAAGAGATGTCATTACGGATTGCCGCTCAAGCCCTCAATCCTGGCGATAATTCTTTCGAGTCGCGGGTTAAGAGCCTTGCCAATCCGGATGTCTATTTGATGACTCTACTGGAACTTCTGGAAAACCCTGTCAACCTGCTACGGATCGAAAAAACCCATTACAAGCTCAATAAACTGGGCATCAAAATAGCCGGCGATGATAGTCAATGCGCCAATGAGTTTGACGTCTATGAACTGACCTGGAGCAACAACACGCGAAACGTTGTACTTCAAATTGCTTATACGCTTTAAACCAAGTATTGGATATCCTGTTTCCTCAGTAAAGGATATTATTTGTATCACGGCAATAAAGCACAGCCATCATCTGAATTCATAGGTAGCTGTCATGAAATGGCCGAATTTCGTTTCTACGGAACGTTCAATGATTTTTTCCGTAGGGACGGCGTAAGCAGAAGGTGCCATATCGTTTTAGCGGTCGTCCCGGGATTAAAGATCCGATAGAAATTTTCGGCGTGCCTCACACTGAAGTCGACCTTATTATTGTCGATGACGAGGCGGTAGGATTCGATTATCAACTGCGAGCAAACGACCGCGTTGCTGTTTATCCGGCTTTCAAAAACCTGGACATCAGCCCCTTGCTTAAATTGCGAGAAAAGACTTCGGCTAATCCCCCCTTCATTGTGGACGTGAATCTGGGCAAACTTGCCAAAAACGCTAGAATACACATAGTGGCCTAACAAAGTGAAGGCATGGGCCAAAAATGTGGACTGGAGAATTGACTATCAAATAATCAGTGGCAATTTAGCGGATAAGGAGATAAGCACTTCGATTTATAAGGAAGAAAAATTTTCTGACCATGCACCACTCACCATGGACTATAACATTAGCATTGATCACCAGCAGGACGCATCCTCATCAAGACAAGCGACAATACTATAGCGGGCACACCAACCGCCGCTGCATAGCCAAAAAACACAAAATAACCGTACCGTTCAACGACTATCCCGGAAAAACCGCCTAATAATTGAGCCGGCAGCGTCATTAATGAGCTGAATAAAGCGTACTGTGTCGCGGTATAAAGCTTGCTGGTCAAGCCTGAAAGATAAGCAATAAAAATAGAAGTCGCCATGCCGCCGCTTAAATTATCGGCACTTACTACGCTGGCGAGCAACACCAGACTCGGTTCTGTCGCCGCAAGAACAGCAAATAACAAATTAGTCATTGCCACCATAACCGCACCTAACAATAATGCGCGCATGATACCCAATTTGACCACCAGCACCCCCCCCAGAGAGGCGCCGGCAATCGTCATGAAAAAGCCAAAAATCTTGCTGACATCAGCAATCTCTTTTTTGGTAAAGCCCAAATCCAGATAAAAAGGATTCGCCATCACACCCATCGTAATATCGCTCATTTTATACAGCGCGATGAGCATCAGAATAAAAATAGAGCGTTTTCCATTCCTAACAAAAAACTCAACGAATGGACTTAGCACGATATCCTTGAGCCAACGCAAAAAAAGCGACAGCCCTTTTTCCTGAGCGTTATCTTGTCCAAGCAAGCCTAAAGACAAATGGCGCTCGATCAAGATGTGATCAGGCTCGTTGATTGACAGCGTGGCAATGACACCAACCAACATGGTGCCGGCCATGACATCATAAGCGATGCTCCAATTGAAATAGTTGGCCAGGTAAAAAGCACCTGCACCCGCAACCAGCAAAGCAATCCGGTAACCCAATACATAAGTGGCCGCCATTGCGCCCTGATACTCAGCAACAGCCGCTTCAATCCGATAAGCATCGATCACGATATCTTGTGTTGCTGAGCAAAAAGCCACCCATACGGCAAGCAAAGCTATCAATTCCAATTGAGTCTTGACATCAAGACCGCCCATGACAAATAAACCTAAAGCAATGCCCAACTGTGCAAGCAGCATCCATGAGCGTCTTTTGCCAAGCCATCGAGATAACAAAGGAAGCGCCAGCCTATCGACAACCGGAGCCCAAAAGACTTTTATGGAATAGGTCACCCCTATCCAGCTAAAAAAACCAATCACAGAGAGCTCAACGCCCTCATCCCTTAACCAGGCAGACAGCGTTGAAAACACCAAAAGAAAGGGAAGACCGGCAGAAAAGCCGAGAAAAATCATGCCCAGCACTTGCGGCTGGACATAAATGAGGAAAGCATCACGCCAGGTTTTAGCCGCCGTCATCTATCGACCGCGGCTAAAACAACTACGGGCGTTATTCAAACAAGCAATCATCCATTAACCAGATAATGAGTAAAAATACTTGCTGCATACCCTGCCGCAATAACCGGAGTCCACTTCAAGTGACTGAAGAACGTGTACTTATGTTGCGACTGCCCCATTAAAGCAACACCTGCAGCAGAACCAATCGATAACATTGAACCGCCCACACCTGCCGTCAAGGTGACTAACAGCCATTGATAAAGATCCATATCCAGACTCATGTTCAAGACAGCAAACATAACAGGAATATTATCGACGATAGCTGAAATGATACCGACCAGAATGTTAGCTGTAGTAAAGCCCAGTCCGTCATACATGGCTGCTGACAGCAGTTCCAGATAGCCTATATAGCCTAATCCGCCAACCGCAAAAACAACACCAAAGAAGAACAATAAAGTATCCCACTCCGCATCACGCACTTGGTTAAATATATCGAACTGGTTGTTTTCATCAGCTCTGTAAAGTGTTGTTATACGGAAACCATAAAGCATCAACACGGACATACCCACCATCATGCCCATGAAAGGAGGCAAATGCAGGAATTGCTTGAAACTTACTGCTGACGCAATCGTCAGAAAAAACAACACACAAACTTGTATTGCGCCTGGTTTTAATACAACAGCAGCTTCATCAGAAGCATCTGGTTGCTCATCCGGAACAGCAAAATACATAAATGCTGCAGGTACTACATAATTAACCACTGACGGAATGAACAATTTGAAAAAATCAAAGAACTCAGCATATCCGGCTTGCCAAACCATCAACGTTGTTATATCGCCAAAAGGACAAAATGCCCCACCAGCATTAGCTGCAACAACCAAATTGACAAAACCTATGCTGACGAATTTAGCATTGTTAGCACCTACAGCCAATACTACAGCGCCAACGAGAAGCGCGGAGGTCAGATTGTCGGCTACCGAGGAGAGAAAGAACGTAATGATGCCGGTGATCCAGAACAACTTGCGATAACCGAATTGTTTGCGAACCATCCAGGAGCGAAGCGCTTCAAAGACGTTCCTTTCGGCCATGGCATTGATATAGGTCATTGCAACCAAAAGAAACAGCATCAACTCTGCATATTCTTTCAAGTTGTACTCAAAAGCCTCATGCAACGCTTCAGTGGAAACACCTGCTGAAGTGGCTAAAACCGCTGCGTGAGCCCAGATAATACCCGCTGCAAGAATAACCGGCTTTGATTTTTTCATGCCGGTAAACTCTTCAGCCATCACAAAACCATATGCAATGACAAATATGATGACTGTATAAATACCCCGCTCAGTCCCTGTTAATTTCAAACTCTCAAAACCTGAAGCAAGTGCCAACTCCGGCAAGACCAGAATCAATAACACCAATAAAAAACGCACCAAAATAACCCCCTAATTTTTTTAATTAATTTACGCAAAACGATTCTTTTATTTAAGTCGGAATATTATAACCATATAATAAACTTTGTCATTTTAAGACTCGCAGTATATTATTTTCAATTGACCTCACCTTTGCCAAATAGGCTTATTAGCTTAACCTCCTTATGTATCAGTACAATCAAGACGATCAAACTCTCATCAATGAGCGCGTAGCTCAATTTAGAAGTCAAACCGAACGTTTTTTAAAGGGCGAACTCGACGCAGACCAGTTTCGAGCTTTAAGACTCATGAACGGTTTGTACATCCAGATTCACGCCCCCATGCTGCGTGTCGCTATTCCTTATGGATTACTGTCCTCTACACAATTGCGCAAACTAGCCCATATTGCCCGAAAATACGATAAAGGCTATTGTCATTTTACAACACGACAAAACGTGCAATACAACTGGCCAAAACTTGAAGAAGTGCCGGATATTTTGGCAGAACTCGCCGAAGTTCAGATGCATGCCATTCAAACCAGCGGCAACTGCATGAGAAACACTACGTCTGACCACTTGGCAGGCATTTGCAAGGATGAAATCGAGGACCCCCGGCCCTATTGCGAAATTATCCGCCAATGGACAACGTTGCACCCCGAGTTTGCCTACCTTCCCCGCAAATTTAAAATTGCGGTCAGCGGGGCCTTACATGACCGGGCGGCCACTCAGTTTCACGATATCGGCTTGCATCTGGTTAAAAATGAACAAGGTGAAACCGGCTTTAAGGTTTTCGTCGGCGGTGGTTTGGGCCGGACTCCGGTCATCGGCCAAGTGATAAGGCCTTATTTGGAAAAAAGACATCTTTTATCCTATCTGGAAGCGATTCTTCGTATTTATAATTTGTTTGGCAGACGCGATAACAAATACAAAGCGCGTATCAAGATTCTGGTCAAAGAAGAAGGATTGGAAAAATTTAAGTCACTGGTTGATGAAGAATGGCATCACATCAAGGACGGAATGGAATTGAGCGATGAGCGTATCCACGAGATGCAAGCTCATTTTGTACTCCCTCACTATGACAACAGTGCATCTATCGACTCTACTTTTCCCAACCACCTGGAATCGGATAATGCTTTTGCAACGTGGGTTAAACACAATACTGTTGAACATAAAGTCCCCGGCTACAGGGCTGCTTTTGTCTCGTTAAAAGCGCCTGATGAACCGCCGGGAGACATTACCGACAGCCAACTGGAAGTGGTTGCCGATCTTGCCGATCGCTTCAGCTTTGGAGAAGTTCGCAGCACCCATCGGCAAAACCTGGTGTTTGCCGATGTGAAACAGGCTGACTTGTTCGACTTATGGCAACAATTGAACAAAACCAAAATGGCGACGCCGAACATAGGAACAGCGACTGATATCATTTGCTGCCCGGGTCTGGACTTTTGTTCTTTGGCGAACGCAGGCTCAATCGGCATTACCCGTGAAATCAATGAAACCCTTGATAACCTTGATTATCTGCACGACCTGGGCGACATCAAAATCAATATTTCCGGCTGCATGAACGGCTGCGCTCATCAGAGCGTGGGACATATCGGCATACTCGGTGTCGATAAAAAAGGTGAAGAGTGGTATCAGATTACACTGGGCGGCTCGTCTGAAAACGAGGCGGCCATTGGCGATAGACTTGGGCCATCTGTGCCGAAGGATCAAATTGCACAAGCTGTTGCCGCCATTTTGGACGTCTACGTCAAAAACCGTATCGAAGACGAGTCTTTTTTAGACATGGTAAAAAGAGCAGGGTTAACTCCATTTAAAAAACAAGTTTATGCAAATCATTAAAGATAGAAATATTATTGAAGACAGCTGGCAATTTATCGCAGACGAGCACCCCTTATTGCCTGGAGATTGCACAGTTACACTGGAGCGCTGGCTAAAAGAAAAAGAACAGCTGCTGCGTCATGATGGAAAGGTCGGCGTTCGAATCGAATCGACCGATAATCTGGAAATCTTATCCGGCGACTTGGCATTGATTCCATTAGTCGAAGTCAATTTCGTCATATTTTCGGACGGCCGCGCATTCAGCAAAGCCTGGCTACTCAAGAATCGATATCAATTCACTGGAGAAATTCGTGCGGTGGGAAATTTTTTGGCCGACCAGATTTTCTACCTTAGCCGTTCCGGGTTCAACGCCTTTAATTTTGAAGGCAACCAGAACCTGACTCTGGCGCTTTCGATGTTGAACGATTTTTCAGTGAGCTACCAAAAACCGGCCAATCAGTTTTAATATTTTGCCGGATTGACTGTTAAATAATCCTTTTTTAACTCTGCACGTAACAGGCTGTTACTGCAGAGTTATCGCAAGCAACCGCTTGTGTCGCTTTAGTCACTAAAACATTACCATCTAATCAACATCAAACATGACTGACAGCCGACCAGCTGACAATATGGGGCAGAGTAACTTGCATGGTTAATTCGGCTATCAACTCATCCATGTGGACCGGCTCGCCGTAAAACTCCACAACCAACGGCAAATCCATCGCCAGAGTGACCAATGAGGCTGTACGCAAAACACCATCCTCACCAAATCCGGCTATGCCCTGAAAAACGGTCGCTCCTTTCGCCTTGCTATTTTCTTGAAGCATTTTCAAAATTTTGTCCAGAAGATGCTCGCCCTCGCGTAAATAGATTCGCACTACTGTGATAGTTTGAGTTGCCATAACCAATTTCCCATTAAAATACCCAACCACACCGCCGCCACGCCGAATAACGCATTGATAACGAACAAACTCAATAAGCCGTGAAATTCTAAGCGAGGTTCGGATAACTTAAAAACCAACAACAGGGTCGATGAAATAGTCACCACACCTAATGTAAGAATCAAAATGACCGCCCGGACTTCCAGCGTCCAATCAAGGCGGTGATGCAGCCATTCTGCCAAGCTGGAAATTAAAAAAGCGGCAATCAATGCTAACCCCAGATCAACATAAGGCAAGCCCTGACCCACCCACGGATAAAGGGCCGTCGTAAACATCTGCCGACCCAATATCATTCCGTACCAGACTGCGACCAGACATAACAAGGTGCTAAGAAACACATTCAAGCCGGCCTTAAGCAAACTGCCGGCTTCAAACAAATTGATGGTTTCCAGCGCAAATGTTGAAAACGTCGTATAAGCCCCCAGAAAACCCACTAGAATGGCCGCACGGTATTCCAACGCAATGGAAAAGCGCTGAAGCATAAGCACCGACAAAAAACCCATCAGAAACGAGCCGGTTACATTAACAAACAAAGTTCCGTGAGGAAAACCCCGACCCAACCAGGCATAAATCCCATTAGCGACCAGAAAGCGCATTACTGCACCGACGGAACCGCCCAAAGCAATTGCTATTAATTGATTCATGAGTGTCCACTCAGTATGTTAAGCAAAATCTGAAATGTAGGGTTGTCTCATCAGTCCCTAGCCAAACCGGTTCATCAGACCACAGACCTCACCATCAACACAGCCCCTGATATCGCCAGGAAGCCGGCAAAGATGCGTCGATACTTTTCCCGATCAATCTGAGCATAAAGCACCTCGTCACTAAACATAAACACCAGCACACCGACAATAGCATAAATTCCGCTTTGATTAATCGACAAATCAGCCTGCTGATTGCTAAACAGAGCCAGTGTCAATAACTGAATCAAGGCAAAGGTACAATAAGACGCGGCTACCGTCACGCGCGCGACATCTTTCTGATAGTTCTTATGATGGACCATTGCAGTCAATAATGAACCACCCAAATTACTGACGCCGTGAACAATACCCATGACCATAAAATAAGCCTTTTCATACTTCATCATGCTATCAATGAAACTGGCGACAGAAGGTAAAAATTCCTTAAAAGCAATGACTAGCAAAAAAACCCCCATCAACAAACTGATATTGATGCGAGCATGGGTCACCAAAAATAAAAACACGGCGATAAACGGCAAAGTCAATATTGCTATATTCCGGTAAAACGCAAAATCAATCTGAGTACGATCTTTGAGGATTTGCAGCAGGTTAATCGCGATTGAAATTGGGAGCAAAATAGTTAATACATCAACGAATTCATACCCAAAGAGAAGTAATAACGGCGTTCCAAACAGCAAAACACCTGCGCCAAACACGGACTGGATAATGGACGTTGCCACTACCGTGAGCATGACTTCAACAGGCATGAAGTTCTCCCTATAATTTTGATGAATAGAATATATTGACAACACTCTCAGAGCATTATCAATACAAATAACTTTCCTGCATTATAACGAGACAGTCTTTTATATCAACCTTAGCTAAAGGCACAAGTAACTTGAACTGGAGTTGAGTGCGGTAAAAAATGATGAAAAAAAAACCCGGCCACCATAAGGCAGACCGGGCTTTTCGTAGGCTTTTAAACTTTATTTATTTCTTCAAGATAGAAATACCTTTCAACAACATCAATGCTTCATGCAATGGATAATCGGTTATCGCAAGATCTTTTTTCTCTGCATTTTCCTGAGTTATTGACAGTTCCCCCTTGTTTTTGCCGCCATTTTTTAAATGCCGAGATAAATCAGCTTCTTTAACAGGCTTAAAGTCAGGCGCTTCTACGGTTTCCAGCTTTATACGATCCAATTGAATGTCCGGCTCAATGCCTTCTGCCTGAATGGAACGTCCGGATGGCGTATAGTAACGCGCTGTGGTCAACTTGACGGCACCACCATTACTGGTAGGCAGAATGGTTTGAACGGAACCTTTTCCAAACGATTTATCACCCATGATGACTGCACGCTTATGGTCTTGAAGTGCACCGGCCACAATTTCTGAAGCCGAAGCGGAACCGGAATTGATTAATACCACCATTGGAGCACCTTCAAGTAAATCGTCAGGAGCAGCATTGAAACGCATTTCTGAATTTTCAATGCGGCCTTCGGTGTAGACAATCAAACCTTTCTCCAGGAAAATATCGCTGACTTCAACAGCCGCGTTCAGAACACCACCCGGATTATTTCTTAAATCCAGGACAAGGCCTCTGAGTTTACCGTTATTTTCCTTGCTTAGCTCTTCCAAAGCTTTTCTTAATCCCTCTCCTGTTCCCGACTGAAAGCTACTGATTCTTACGTAGCCATAATTCTTTTCAAGCAAGCGGTTTTTTACACTTTTAACTTTGATGATATCCCGCATGATGCTAATCTTCAACGGCGCTTCTTCGCCCTCTCTGACTATGGTCAGCAAAATACTGCTGCCGGGCTCTCCCCGCATTAACTTAACGGCATCACCTAATGCCATGCCCTTAACAGGCTGTTCATCCAATCTGACAATTAAGTCTCCGGCTTTAACTCCGGCTCTTTGAGCAGGCGTATCGTCAATAGGGGATACGACTTTAACAAAGCCATTCTCCATCGTGACTTCAATTCCCAATCCGCCAAATTGGCCGGTCGTTCCTTCCTGCAGTTCCTTATATTGATCAACTGTCAAATAATCAGAATGAGGATCCAGCCCACTTAACATGCCTCGTATGGCATGCTCTAATAATTGCTTATCAGAAACAGTCTCTACATAATCCCGTTTGATCCTCCCAAAAATTTCCGTAAAAGTGCGTAAATCCTCGAAAGGCAAAACACTCGTATCCTCAGCCCCATTTTCAACGCTCTCGCGCTCAGCAAGTACGTTACCGCCCACACTGACAAATAAGCCCAGAATAAATCCCAAAAACAATACCAATACACTATTTTTCTTAAGCATGGACATTAAAACTCCAACCACCTGATTTTCCAAAAAATTAATAATTTAGCCCACTTCGCCGGGTTCCGGCTGCTTGCACCACAATAACGGATCAACCGGTTTACCTTGCTCTCGAACGCCAAAATAGAGTCCGGGCTGATCTCTT
Organism: Methylicorpusculum sp.; assembly: GCF_030651835.1. Taxonomy (GTDB): domain Bacteria; phylum Pseudomonadota; class Gammaproteobacteria; order Methylococcales; family Methylomonadaceae; genus Methylicorpusculum. Next base: position 15,386 of record NZ_JAUSBX010000110.1, read on the forward strand.
CCACCGCTTTTGCCTACTGCGGCGATCACTTCGCCCGCCTTAACCTGGTCGCCTACCGATTTATACAAACTTTGGTTAAAAGCATAGAGCGTCATATAGCCATCGTTGTGGTCTATAATAATGAGTAATCCATACCCCCTGAGCCAATCCGCAAAAACCACGCGCCCATTGGAAACCGCTTTCAACTCGGTTCCTTCACTAGCTTCAATCAATACCCCGTCCCATCGGCTATCCATCCGCTGGCTTCCGAATTTTTGAACGATCTGGCCTTCTACCGGCCAAGGCAGATTACCTTTTAGTTTCTCGAAAGGCTGATCCGAAGACAGGTCAAAAACACTTTTTATCACTTCCTTGAAATTGAATCGCTGAAGTCCGGCAACCACTTTCTGTAACCGTTGCTCCCCTTCCTGCAACTGACTTAATTTGGCTTGTGTTGAAGAATAATCTTTTTCCAATAAAGCCAATAACTCTTTTCTTTTGGCCTGAGTGTCAACCAGCAATTTTTGTTGAGCTTCGTTAACCTTAAGATTTTGCTCCAAAATCTCAGTGTCCTTGACCTGTTCGAGCTCTAGAGCGGTTAATCGGGACTGTGCTTCTAAAATGTAATCAAGCTTTGCCAGCCTATCTTTGTTCAGGTAATCATAGTAAACAAGAATACGGCTGGATAGAGCAGGGTCCTGCTGATTAAGCATGAGCTTGAGCTTATCTTTTTTCCCCATCGCATAAGCCGCTTTTATCTGAACTTCCAGAGCCTTTTTTTGCTCGCTGATGTCCGCACTCAGCGTAGAAGTTTCGTCTTTGACTTTACGCAATTTTTGCTGCTTTTCAGCAATTTGTTTCTCCATCGCCTTAAGAGAGACAACCGTTATCCCATATTGCTTTTCAATCTCGGCCAGTTCAGACATTAACGCGGTCTGCTGTTCCTGATTGTCCGTGAGGGTTTTATTAGCCTGACTGATCTCGCTTTGAATACGGATTAATTCGTCGGCGGTTTTATCCGTCCCTGCCTGAACTAATGCCATGCAGAGCAGATAAAGAATCCCTGAGAGTAAATTACGCCCCATCTGCTGCCTATTTTGCTCCCAGCAAAGAACGCCCAGTCATTTCAAGCGGTTGAGGCACACCCAATATTTCCAGCATGGTTGGTGCTAAATCTGATAAGCCGCCGCCTTCAACAAGAGGTTTATCGCCTAAAACATAAACCAGAGGCACCAAATTGGTTGTATGCGCTGTATGAGGTTGTCCGGATTGTTCATCACTCATTTGCTCGATATTGCCATGATCTGCCGTCACCAGCATCTGGCCACCCGCCGATTTCAGTGCCTCAACAATTCTCTGCAGAGATTTATCGATAGTTTCCACTGCAATAATTGCCGCATCAAGTATGCCAGTATGACCTACCATATCGCAATTTGCGTAATTGCAAATGATCACATCATATTTTTGCCCCAGTATGGCTTCCACCAATTGATCGGTCACTTCTTCCGCGCTCATTTCAGGTTGAAGATCATAAGTCCTGACTTTCGGGGAAGGCACTAATATTCTGTCTTCGCCAGGAAACGGTTCATCGGTGCCGCCATTAAGAAAAAAGGTGACATGCGCATATTTTTCAGTTTCGGCCAAGCGTAATTGAGTCAACCCTGACTTTGAAAGCGTTTCACCCAGACCGTTTTTTACTTCAAGCGAAGGATAGGCAACGGGATAATTAAATTTTTCATGGTACTCGGTTAATGTGACATAAGAGCCTTTATGCGGCAGGAAATCCCGTTCAAAACCATTGAAGTCTTCATCGGTAATCGCCTGTGAAATTTCGCGCGCTCTATCCGCACGAAAGTTCATAAAAACAATGGAGTCCTCCTGATCCAAAGGCACCCCTTGCTGATGCTGATCCACAATAACGGTAGGCAGGACGAATTCGTCTGTTTCTCCTCGATCATAAGCAGCTTGAAGAGCCTCTTTTGCAGTAACCGCTTGATGACTCGCTTTGGCATTCACGATTAAGTCACAGGCTTCTTTGACCCGCTCCCAACGTTTATCTCTGTCCATTGCATAAAAACGGCCCACAATGGAAGCAATCCGCCCCACACCCAATTCGTTGAATTTTTCTTCAATCAGCTTAAGCGAATCCATAGCGCTTTGCGGTGGCACATCCCTGCCATCCAGAATGGCATGTAAATAAATGTTTCTGAGTCCTCGTTTTGCGGCAAGTTCAAGCATGGCTATAATTTGCAATTCGTGACTGTGAACACCACCCGGTGACAACAAGCCCATCACATGAAGCGCTTTATTCTTGGCAATCGCCTGATCCACTGCACCACACAAGGCCGGATTTTCAAAAAAACTACCGTCCTCTATGGCATCGTTGACTCTGGAAAGATCCTGAGGCACATACCTTCCACTACCTATATGCAGGTGACCCACTTCTGAATTACCCATTTGATCAGCAGGCAATCCTACGACACGACCGGAACAATTGATCAAGGTCATGGGGTATTCCTCGATCAGAGAATCCCAGCAGGGAGTATTGGCCAATGCTATCGCATTGTTATCTGTTTCCTGCCTGTAACCAAATCCATCGAGGATCAATAATAAAAGCGGCTTCGGTCGAATTTTCATATTTTTTCATCTCCGATTGATAAAACAAAAAAAGTAGGGGCGACAGAATTATGAAATCCTTTCCCAAAGCGTATATTATAAGTGTATTGCTTAAAAAGCATTGAAATTAGTAAGTCGTTTTGTTAAATTCGCAGACCATTTGCACTCAAAGCACGTCAAATTCTGGCTCTTCGATTCCTGATTTATTCAGGATAAGTAAGAATGCAGGGAGTTTGTAATCGGTACTTAGTATTGGGCGCAGCATATTTTGTGATTCTAGCGAATTAAGCGTCCTGGCTGACATTATATTAATACACGTAACTTGCCGCTGTGCAAAAAAATTCTGAGCCTCTTTTTTGGCAACCCTCGCAAACCCAAATCAGTTAACATGGACAAAGACAACGAACACATTGATTACAACGACGCAGACATCGCCAGGGCGGCCCGCTGCTTAAAAGCCATGTCGCACCCACTAAGACTTAAGATACTGTGTGTTCTAGGCAATAACGCTATCAGCGTCCAAGATATTGTTGAGCAGGTTGGCACCAGCCAAAGCAATATTTCGCAACATCTGGCCATCCTCAGAGAAAAAAACATTCTTGGCTCAAAAAAAGAAGCTAACCGGGTTTTTTACTTTATCGATGATGAACGGATGCTCAAACTCATTAAAATGATGCGCGATGTTTTCTGTTCGCACTGATTTTTTCACATTTTTTCTAACTAATTTTTTGTAAATCCATGGAACGTTTAATAGAGTTTGTCCTAAACCATTACTTGCTATCCCTCGCTTTGGCGGTTGTTACTTTTTTATTGATTCAAGATCTGTTTGAAAGCTTTACCAATAATTTCAAGTCGCTATCCCCAATGCTGGCAATCGTTAAAATGAACAGCCAAGGCGCGACAATCCTGGATGTTCGAGAACCTGCCGAATTTTCAAAAGGTCATATAGAAGATGCCATCAATATTCCAGCAGGCAAAATTGAAGAACAAATCAGTCAACTTTCAGGAAGCAAATCCTCCCCCGTCATTGTGGTTTGCCAAACCGGAACACGTTCTGTTCCCGCTTGCAGAACACTGACAAAAGCAGGCTTCACAGATATCTACACTATCACCGGCGGCATGCAATCCTGGGAAGACAACAAACTCCCAATCAAAGCAGGCAAAAAACAAAAAGCTTAACCCAGGACTCGCATCCCAAAACGGTCTCCCTTAATCTAACCTTACATTAATCAAATAAGATCATGGCTGAAGTTAATCAAACTCCTGAAAAGCAGTTTTCCATTCAAAAAATTTACACTAAAGACATCTCTTTCGAGACGCCTAACTCCCCTAAAATCTTTACCGAAAAATGGGAGCCCAAAGTTGATTTCAATTTAGGCACAAATGTTCAACCCCTAGAAAATTCCATGTATGAAGTCACGCTGACCGTTACTGTCACGGTAAAATGCGGCGAAATGACCGCCTATCTGGTTGAAGTATGCCAAGCAGGCATTTACTCCTTGAGCGGTTTTAGTGAAGAGGAAATGGGGCCTATGGTAGGTAGTTTTTGTCCCAACATCTTGTTTCCTTATGCACGGGAAGCCGTTTCCGATCTGGTTGCGAAAGGTGGATTTCCACAATTGCTGCTGGCGCCTGTTAATTTTGACGCGCTTTACCATCAACATCTCCAACAATTAAAACAACAGGTACCTGGCTCCAATCAAGTTAATTGATTGCTGTATGAAAAAAATATGCGTGCTCGGCGCAGGCTCCTGGGGCACAGCGCTTGCTATTCAGGCAGCCAGGAACGGTTGCCAGACATTGCTATGGGGACATAACCCCGCTCATATCGCGTCAACCATTGAACAACGAACTAATGAGCGCTACCTTCCGGGCGTGACTTTGCCGGCTGCTCTGAAATTAACATCAGATCTTGAAGAGGCGGCGCAATTCTGCGATACCCTTTTAATTGCAGTTCCAAGCAGGGTGTTTAAGGATACCCTGCTGAAGCTGTCGCCATTAGTATCACCAGATATTCAAATTGCCTGGGCAACAAAAGGCTTTAACCCTGAAGATGGATCGTTACTCCACCATTCGATTCACACTATCTTTTCTGAAGATACCGCTGTTGCTGCTCTCTCTGGCCCCACTTTTGCCCGAGAGGTAGCCGCGGACTTGCCCACAGCGATAACCATCGCGTCAAATAAAATGGCTTTTGCAGATGAACTCACCTCAATGCTGCACAGCTCCCGATTCAGAATTTACACCAGTTCGGATTTGATTGGCGTTCAAGTTGGCGGCGCAGTGAAAAATGCGCTTGCGATCGCTGCCGGTATCGCAGATGGCTTGAACTTTGGCGCCAACACCCGGGCTGCATTGATTACCCGAGGCCTCCATGAAATAATCCGCCTGGGTTTAAAAATGGGCGGGCGTCAGGAAACGTTTATGGGATTGGCTGGTTTAGGTGACTTGATTCTAACCTGTACCGACAATCAATCCAGAAACAGGCGATTCGGACTGGCAATAGGACAAAACAGAGACAGAGAAGCCGCCAGACGAGAAATCAATCAGGAAATTGAAGGCGTTTCAGCCGCCAAAGAAACGTATTTGCTGGCAAAAAAATTCAACATCGACATGCCAATTACCGAACAAATCTACAACGTGTTGTACAACGACTTATCGCCTTTAATAGCCGTTCAAAACCTGCTGGAAAGAGAGCAAAAACCCGAAAACTAGCCTACACGATGGCTGGTTTTAAACTCGCCCCATCAAACCCTGTCTGTCGCCAAGCTTCATAAAGCATTATTGCGACCGTATTTGACAAGTTCATGCTCCGGCTTTCAGGCTTCATCGGCAAACACAACAAGTGATCAGCGGGCATCGCTGCTAATAAAGCATTTGGCAGGCCTCTTGTCTCGGGTCCAAACAAAAAAGCATCTCCCGCAGCAAAACCGATATCAGAGAACACTTTCTTACCTTTTGTCGTCAACGCAAAAAGCCTGTCAGGTTTATTAGCGGCTAGATAAGCATCCAACGAGTCATGTACTTTCATGTCAACCCATTCATGATAATCCAAGCCCGCCCGTCTTAATTTTTTATCTTCAAGTTTAAATCCCAAAGGCTTGATTAAATGAAGATGCGCGCCGGCATTGGCGCAAAGCCGGATGATATTTCCGGTATTGGCTGGAATTTCAGGCTCATAGAGCACGATATCGAACATATTAAAGTCTATGAAACAGTCATGGGATTATATTTTGAGGGCTTGCCAAAACTAAGTCATTGGCAAATAAAACGAAATGCGCTCCGACACCGAAAATCAGACTTGAGATATTAGCTGACTTAAAAAATCAGCTAATACCCGACTCTTAAAGGCCAGTAATTCCCAGTTTGATATTTTCAGCGTCACTTTGGACTGGGAAAAGCCTTTCGAGAAACGCCGTAAACTCCTCCTTGGGGGCTTGACAGCAGCATCCCTGCTGCCGACATCCTCAAAAAGACAAACCGTCAGCTAATCAGTGGCGCAACGGGAGTCAACTTCCAGATTTCGCGGTTATAGTCACTGATTGTCCGGTCCGTCGAGAACTTTCCGCTGGACGCACAATTCAGAATACTCATTCTAGTCCAGTTGTCTTTATCCAAATAAGCGGCTTCCGCTCGATTTTGGGCATCGACGTAACTGCGAAAATCGGCAACGGTCATCCAAGGATCGTTAGAGCTCCTGATAGAATTAACCACATCGTCAAAAATGCCTGGCTCAAGCAAACTAAAATGGCCGCACTCAATCAGATTGAGGACTCTTTTCAAATCTTCATCCTGCTCAATTATCGATACTGGATCATAATGCGAACGCAGTTCTTCCACTTGACCTTCGGTCAAACCGAATAAAAAGAAGTTATCATCACCCACCTCTTCTCTGATTTCTATATTAGCTCCGTCCAGGGTGCCTATAGTCAGCGCTCCATTCATCATGAATTTCATGTTGCCGGTACCCGACGCTTCTTTTCCTGCCGTGGAAATCTGTTCCGATAAATCCGCACCGGGGCATATTTTTTCCATCGCTGAAACACGGTAATTAGGCAAGAACACCAGCTTTAATTTATCGCCTACATCAGGATCATTATTGATGACATCAGCAACATTATTGATAAATTTAATGGTTTTTTTGGCCATGTAATAGCCTGGTGCAGCTTTCCCGCCAATCAATACACAGCGATTGGTCCAGTTTTTAGTTTCTCCGCGCTTGATGCGGTCATACAGATGGATGACATGCAACACATTAAGCAGTTGGCGCTTGTACTCGTGAATGCGCTTAACCTGAACATCAAATAAGGCATCCGTGCTTAAATCAACGCCCAACTCGGCTCTTTTGTATTCAACCAGCTTGCTTTTGCATTCTTGCTTGATTTTGTACCATTTTTCTCTGAATTTCGGATCGTCCGCATAGGGCTTGAGCTTTTCAAGCTGAGCCAAATCAGTCAACCAGCCATCGCCAATGGTTTCTGAAATCAGCTTAGCCAAATCCGGATTACAAGCTGCCAACCAACGCCTTGGCGTCACACCATTAGTTTTATTGTTGAACTTATGAGGCCATAGTTCGTGGAAATCCTTGAAAAGACCTTCCTGCAACAGCTTTGAATGGAGCTCCGCCACACCGTTAACAGAATAGCTGCCTACTATAGCCAGGTAGGCCATTCTGACCTGTTTTTCATTGCCTTCCTCGATCAATGACATCCGTCTCATGCGCTCATGATCACCCGGCCAGTGCACAGAAACTTCCGCTATAAAATGAGAATTGATTTCGTAAATGATTTCCAACAAACGAGGCAATAAACTTTCGAATAAACTAACAGACCAACGCTCCAGAGCCTCGGGCAGCAGCGTATGATTGGTATAAGCCATCGTATTTCTGGTTATTTTCCAGGCTTGATCCCAATCCAGACCATGGATGTCGATCAACAGGCGCATTAATTCTGCAACCGCGATACTGGGGTGGGTGTCGTTAAGCTGGAAGCAGTTTTTTTCAGCAAATTGAGAAAAATCGTTACCATGCCGTCCTACCCAATTGGCAATAACATCCTGCAAACTGGCTGAAGCCAGAAGATATTGCTGGCGCAAACGAAGAGCCTTGCCGTTTTCATTGGCATCGTTCGGATAGAGCACCATGGTAATATTTTCTGCTGTATTTTTTGCCGCAACCGATTCGGCATAATCCCCTGCATTAAACTCCTGCAAATCAAATTCTTCAGTCGCCGTCGCTTTCCATAAGCGCAAGGTATTGACAGTACCATTTTTGTAACCGGGGATCGGAGTATCAAAGGGCACCGCAAGCACATCGTGCGTATCTATCCAGCAGACCCTCTTTTTTCCACGCTCGTCGATATGAGACTCGGTGTGCCCACCGAACTTGATTCTATGTGCATATTCAGGTCTTTCAATCTCCCAAATATTGCCATTTCGCAACCAATGATCCGGTCTTTCCACTTGTTCGCCATTGACCAGCGTCTGGGTGAACATGCCGTATTCATAGCGCAAACCATAACCTGTCACCGGCAATTGAAGCGTCGCGCAGCTATCAATGAAACAAGCCGCTAATCGGCCGAGACCACCATTACCCAAGCCCGCATCAGGCTCACTGTCAATGAGTTCTTCGATTTCGAGGCCAAGTTCATACATCGCACTTTTTGTAACATCGGTGACGCCCAAATTAAGCATTGCGTTACTCAGAGTCCGCCCCATCAAGAATTCCATCGACAGATAAAACGCTCTTTTGCAGTCTTCCTTTTTATAAGCGTTGTAAGTGGCTTTCCATCGCTCAATGAGACGATCACTGATCGCCAGAGCTAAAGCTTCATAAGCATAATAAGGAGACCTGCAGTTTTCGTCCCTGCCTAATCGATGTCCATAGTACCTCTTGAAATCCGCTACCAGATGCTTGCTCTCTAATCCTAAAGGCGAAAGCTTGGTAATATTGGCGGCCGGTTTACTGCTTGTGAATTTTTTGGAATGCATAGTTGAACCACTTGATTTAAAAAAAATTCTACACGGGTTATTAACGCGTTATGACCTAAAACAGCTTGCCTACAACGGTTAGGAAGTTAATTTTTATTCCCACCCATCAGTTTTTCGTTGCAGGCTTCTGGCGATTTAGGCCGTACCCAAAGTTCTATTGAATAACATGATTATTCGTAACTACTCGCCCGCTTTCAATTGAGGGTGTAGGCGCTTGATTTTAAAGGGCGCAGGAATAAAACCCTGTTGCAGAAGCCTTTTCAATCAATCACATGCACCCAATAAAATCGGAGCGGTAAGCCGATACCATTATTCTGTAAGAGCAGGTAAGCAGCAAAGCAAATCGTTTTTACATGAAATTAACTTATTTGACCATGGCACTGCTTATATTTTTTTCCGGAACCACAAGGGCAAGGATCATTCCGTCCAACTTTTTTTCCATCACGGACAAAAGGCTGTTCCGTTTCGGATTCAGCTTCACTATCCGCTTCACTAGCCTCATGCTCTATCGCTTGAACAAAAGACTCGGCTTCAGCATGTTCAAAATGTAACTCTTGAGGTTCCTGGCGCTGCTCGTCAATCGCACGGACATCCTCTTCCTCTTGCACCTGAACTTTAGCAAGAATTCCGACGACTTCATACTTTATGTGGTCAAGCAGAGCGGTAAACATATCAAACGATTCACGTTTATATTCCTGCTTTGGATCTTTTTGCGCATAGCCTCTGAAATGAATACCCTGACGAAGATGATCCATTGCAGCAAGATGTTCTTTCCAGCTGTTGTCCAACACCTGCATCATGACTGATTTTTCGAAGTGCCGTAAAACATCTGGCGCAATTCTCTCTTCTTTTTGTCTATACGACTGCTCAACCATCTCGACAATACGGTCTCTTAATGTGGCTTCATGCAACTTTTTATCGTCGGCGAGCATTTGCCGGACGGGTATTTCAACATTGAATTCCTGATGCAAATGTTCCTCTAAACCCTTGGTATTCCATTGCTCTTCCATGGTTTTTGGAGGGATATACTGAGTAATCACATTGTTGACCACATCTTTTCTGATCTGCGTGATGATGTCGGAGATATCTTCTGCCGCCATCAACTCGTTACGTTGAGCATAAACGACTTTTCGCTGATCATTCGCCACATCATCGTAAGTCAAAATTTGTTTGCGAATATCAAAATTGCGGTTTTCCACTTTTTGCTGGGCACTTTCAATCGAACGGGTTACCCAAGGATGCTCTATGGCTTCACCGTGTCCCATGCCCAGTTTTTGCATCAACGATGCAACGCGATCCGATGCAAATATACGCATCAACGGATCTTCCAGGGACAGGTAAAAACGTGTTGAACCCGGATCACCCTGACGGCCGGAACGCCCTCTTAACTGATTATCGACCCGGCGGGATTCGTGGCGTTCAGAACCGATGACATGCAGACCTCCGCTTTCCAGCACAAGTTGGTGTCTGTCCAGCCAGGCTCCTCGAACCTTTTGCATCTCTTCTTCGCTGGTTTCCTCAGGCAATGATTTCAATTCTTCATCAAGGTTGCCTCCCAACACGATATCGGTTCCCCTACCAGCCATATTGGTGGCTATAGTAACGGCTCCGGGCATACCGGCTTGGGCGATGATATGCGCCTCACGCTCATGCTGCTTGGCATTGAGCACTTCATGCTTGATTTTTTGCTGTGTCAGCAATCTGGATATGATTTCGGAATTTTCAATTGATGTAGTACCCACTAAAACCGGCTGCCCGCGCTCTACGCATTGTTTAATATCTTCGACAATAGCCTGATATTTTTCAGCGGCAGTCAGATAAACCAAATCCCCCAGGTCTTTTCTGATCATGGGTCTATGGGTAGGGATCACAACCACTTCCAGACCATAGATACTATTTAACTCAAACGCCTCTGTATCGGCAGTACCGGTCATACCGGACAGCTTTTCATAAAGCCTGAAGTAATTTTGGAAGGTAATGGAGGCCAAGGTTTGATTTTCATTTTGAATAGCCACATGCTCTTTAGCTTCTATGGCTTGATGCAAACCTTCCGACCAGCGCCGCCCCGGCATGACCCGCCCGGTAAACTCATCAACAATGACAACTTCATTGTTTGCGACGATATAATCGACATCCTTTTGGAATAAATTGTGCGCTCTCAACGATGAATTCAGATAATGCATAAGCCTGATATTGGCAGCGTCATACAAACTACCCCCTTCCGCCATCAAACCATGCTCAATCATCAACCGTTCGACCCGTTCATGACCTTCTTCAGTCAAATACACCTGTCTTGTTTTCTCATCAACAGAAAAATCGCCCGGTTCATCTTCTTTTTCTTGTTTGGTAAGGAAAGGAACAATTTCGTTCGCTTTCATATAAACGTCGGTACTGCCTTCCGTCGGCCCGGAAATAATTAACGGGGTTCTTGCCTCATCAATCAGAATGGAATCCACTTCATCCACAATCGCAAACGCCAGCTCTCGCTGAACTTTTTGAGCCATGCTGAACGCCATATTGTCGCGCAGATAGTCAAAGCCGAATTCGTTGTTTGTTCCGTAAGTGATGTCGCACGCGTATGCAGTTCGGCGCTCGCCGCTATCCATCTGACTGACAATAACACCTGTCGTCAACCCGAGAAAAGCGTACAACTTACCCATCCAAGACGCATCGCGAGCAGCCAGATAATCGTTCACGGTAACGACATGAACGCCTTTACCGGGCAAGGCATTAAGATAAGCCGCCAGAGTTGCCATCAACGTTTTACCTTCCCCGGTCTTCATTTCAGCAATTTTGCCGTCATTCAGCACCATACCGCCGATTAACTGCACATCAAAGTGCCGCATGCCAAATACACGGGAAGACGCTTCTCTGACCGTAGCAAACGCTTCAGGAATCAAATCTTCTATGGTTACGCCTTTGTCCAGACGTTCACGAAATTCCAGCGTTTTGGCTTTTAGCTCCTCGTCGGATAATTTTTCATAATCTGCCGCCAGCGCATTGATTTTTTTTACCAGCTTCCTTTTTTTCTTGATCAAGCGATCGTTTCGACTGCCTATTACAATTTTAACCAGCTTACCCAACATGCTTTTTTCCGAGGTGAATTGTGAGATTGCATTTTCAAATAGCGCCGATTATATAACGAGTGGCCCTTTATTTACAGTTAAAAACAACCTAAGCAAACGGGTATCGATGCTATATAAACACAATAATTTCCGATATTACATGTAAATACAACTTTCGAACCGACACATCTGATGCTAATTACTGCCACTGATGCATGAGAGCGCACCCACCCAACTGTGGGCATGAAGCACGATTAATTGCCACAAAAGGCATGAAAAAATTGACGAGGTAAACGGATTACGGTTTTCTTGAGCCGATTTGTCAGGAACGCATAGCAATCAAACAGTTAACGCGAGAGATAGACTGTTTTGGGCATCAAGAGCTGAATTTCTTGACGCGATGGGGATATAGTCAGATTTGTTAGTGGAGCGCCAGCCGCCACTAAAGTGACAGTGAACAAACAGTACAACGAGATTTTTATGCATTTTCAGGCGATGCATAACATTGCCCATGGGATTGTTTAAAACATCCAGGGATCTTTTCCTGGATGTTTTAAGACAGTTCCCTTGAAGAATTTTTTGCATCATTCACTGCCTGTCTTGTTCAGTTTACGGTTCATATTGACATTACTGGCAATAGTCGCCGTTGCAAACAGCGCAGATGAAATCACAAATTCGCCAGAAACAAAGCCTATTAGTCCGCTTACAAAAACCGCACCTGTTAATACATCTTGGTAAAAATCACTCATGACTCGATTCCTTTTTAGCTAATTAAAAAAATAACAACACAGGCCTAACTATAGGGATGATTCCTATTCTTTACAATCACACTAGGTATTTATGCATTGTTTCTTGATTGTCACCAAAAGACTCTGCTGAATGATCATTAGCTATCATTTATCGTTTAAATGTTATTTTTATATTCTTAAAACGGGTTACTACCGCTAAAAATGAACGGATTTAATCCTATCTGGATTTTTTTGACTTATCGTCTGAAAAATTCAAAATAAAATTTTAGCGTTATTAAAAAATCAATAAATAATGAGGCGGGCAGACCGCCATAAGAAGAGAAATCAGTGATTTGAGTAGGGAGGACTTACGGATGTATTAAAAAAGCGAATTGAAAATTGCCTGCGCTTGTTTAGATAAACATGATCCGTATTGTTTTGAAGGGATCGCGCCAGGTGATCAGGAAAAATACTAAATTAGTGAAATACCCAATCAACCCGGCCTGTTACCGTTGATTAGATAATAGTAACTTCTTCTGCTTGCGGTCCTTTTTGACCTTGGGTCACAACGAATTGGACTTTTTGTCCTTCGTTTAAGGATTTAAAGCCTGTTCCCGCTATATTGCGAAAATGAACAAAAACATCAGGTCCCTGCTCTTGTTGAATAAAACCGAAACCTTTGTCAGCATTAAACCATTTAACGGTGCCTGTAGTAGCCATGTGTAACTCCTGAATAAAAAAATGTAACGCGTGAAGCGATGTGCAGCGGGAAATATTGAAATGACTTAATGCAGAACAGAACGAGGACTTACAGGTACGGAGTACTACAGAAAAAACATCGTAACAGCAAACAATTAAGCTTTATCACTTTCTAGCCGCGGCCATTTTATGCCAAATCGGCTTAAAGTCAATCAATGCACCTTGAAGATTAAAACTTGTCTATCAACAATGTGATTTAATTGATTAAAACAACCCGTTAAAATCAATCAGAACTAATCTGTATCACATTATATTAAGTTCAATGGCTAAAAAGCACTCGTTTAAAACCCCGCTGGCATTCCCCAATAAAACGCTTGCCGTGTTAGCACTGCATGCAAAACAGCAATCGATCATTCTCAACGCTATTCGATCAAAAATACCCGATGAACTGACGCGCTCAATAAAATATCTTGCTGTCTCGGGTAGCAAACTCCAGGTTTATACTGACAATGCAGCTAATGCGACAAAACTGAGATTTCATGCGCCCACGCTGATAAGTGCCGCCAGTCTGGCAACACAGGCTAAAGTTTTGTCTTTGCAGATACGAATAACAGAAACTTTACGCCAGGAATACCAGATCAGAAAGCCTAGACCTAAGCTTCCCTCTATGGCGGTTATCAAGGCACTTAAGGCTAATCAGAAGTCAAAATCGGCTGATCCTCTGGACCAGGCCCTAATGCGCTTGAGTTTGACTTTAGAAAAATTATCTAAAAAACCAATAGACAGTTGAAGCGAAGCGGATTCATCGCTTCAACTCAGTGTGACAATTACGCTGGTTGCGCAACATCACCCGCACTGCGCATAAACGAAATGGGGGCATCCTTCTCATCATCAAAAGTAACCATTTCCCACGCATCCTTATTGTCAAGTAAGGTCCTGAGTAATTTATTATTCAGTCCGTGCCCGGATTTATAACCGACAAATTCACCGATCAGGGTATGCCCCAATAAATACAAATCGCCGATTGCGTCCAAAATTTTATGTTTTACAAATTCATCGGCGTAACGCAAGCCATCTTCGTTGAGAATTTTGTCATCATCGACAACAATGGCGTTATCCAGACTGCCGCCCAAAGCAAGGTTGTTCTGTCTGAGCATATCAATATCTTTCATAAAGCCAAAGGTTCTAGCTCGGCTCACTTCCTTAACAAAAGTTGTCGAGGAAAAATCCATAACAGCCGTCTTCAAATGTTCAGCGAAAGCAGGATGTTCAAAATCAATTGTAAAAGTGACTTTGAAGCCATTAAAAGGCTCAAATGCCGCCCATTTATCACCTTCCTCAACTCGGATACTGCGTTTTATTCGAAGATACTGCTTAGGAATATCCTGTTCTTCTACACCTGCCGACTGTAATAAGAAAACAAAAGGTCCGGCACTGCCGTCCATAATAGGCACCTCAGCAGCACTTAAATCAATAATAGCGTTATCGATACCTAATCCTGCAAAAGCTGAAAGCAAATGCTCAATAGTCGATATTTTTATGCCGTCTTGAACGAGAGTCGTTGAGAGAGTGGTTTCCCCAACATTTCCCGGTGACGCAATAATGGTAACGGGCTCGTCCAGATCAACACGACGGAACCTTATACCGGTATTGGGTTCCGCAGGACGCAAAGTCACATAAACCTTATCGCCGGTATGCAGCCCTACACCGGTGGCCCGAATCGTGTTTTTTAAAGTTCGCTGTTTGATCATAGATTTCAATAATGCCTAATTTATTGGGGCAGGAAACTAAGGGAGTTTATCATATTAGCCATTCATTCAAACTATCGAACAACAAATGACTCTAATTTTTAGGGCGTAACACAGTAACGACTGTCGTACATTTAATTTCGGCTATGCGTCAAGACACATCTCAACAAATGGAGAGAAACCGGCTGTCGGCAGAACTTTGCCATATTGATGAGCAGAAGACCTTCCACTGCCATCCCTGGCTGTGGAAATTTTCCGCTATCAATCAAGTTGTCTCGATTAATCCGCTTGACGCCTTAAAAACGCAGGGATGTCCAAATAGTCCATATCGATCTCTTTTTTCGGCTGGGCACCAAAACGCGTTTCACGAAGTTCAGCACGATTTTGTCTTATGACAGTGGGCTTATCCAGCTTTTCATAATTAATTTCGCCCGCCGTCACGGCTTTTACCGCCAACTTGATGTGTGGATGCGCTGCGACGGTCTGTCCGCCCATGCCCGTGGCCACGACAGTCACCTTGATTTCGTCACCCAAAGAAGGATCGATGGCTGTACCGATCTTAATGATGGCGTCTTCCGATCCGAATTCGTGAACAATGTTACCTACTTCATCAAACTCGGCAATCCCCATATCAGCAGCTGTGATATTGACGAGAATTCCCCGCGCGCCCTGCAGGTTGATATCTTCCAGCAAAGGACAAGCGATGGCTTTTTCAGCGGCTTCTCTTGCACGGTTCTCACCTGATGCCGATCCTGTACCCATAATCGCAGCACCCATGCCCGACATAACGGTTCTTACGTCAGCAAAATCGACGTTGATCATACCGGGATGAGTTATTAACTCGGTAATGCCTTGCACCGCATCAAGCAGCACATTGTTGGCTGCATTAAATGCGCTTACCAATGAGATGTTGCTACCTAAAACCGGCAACAGTTTTTGATTGGGAATCGTAATCAAAGAATCGACATATTTTTCAAGTTCCTTGATGCCTTGCTCCGCTACTTCCATCTTCTTTTTGCCTTCGAAATGGAAAGGCTTAGTTACAACTGCAACGGTAAGAATGCCTAATTCTCTGGCTATTTCAGCAATAGTGGGAATGGCTCCAGTACCCGTGCCGCCACCCATGCCTGCGGTTAAAAAAACCATATCGGCACCCTGTATAACTTCTTTGATTCGCTCTCTGTTTTCTAAAGCCGCTTGTTTACCGATATCAGGATTGGTCCCCGCACCCAAACCCTTGGTCAATTCCGCGCCTAATTGAATGATAGTATCCACATTCATTTTTCTAAGTGCCTGAGCATCGGTATTTGCACAGATAAATTGCACGCCTTCAATGTGTTTTTCCACCATGTGATTGACTGCATTGCCACCACCGCCACCAACGCCGATGACTTTTATTACGGCATTTTCAGCACCGATGTCCATTAGTTCATATTTCATAATTGTTCCCCTTGCAAACGTAATAATTCTTAAAAATTACCCTGAAACCATTTTTTCATTTTGGCCAACACGCCGGTGCTATCCGCATCAAAACTGTCAAAGCCACCCCTATGTTCTTTCCCATATAGCAACAAACCCACACCGGTTGAATGGATCGGATTTCTGATGACATCCGTCAGCCCTGAAACATGCTGAGGCAGACCCATCCGAACCGGCATATGGAATATCTCTTCCGCTAATTCGATCACCCCTGTTACTTTCGCGCTCCCGCCTGTTATCACAATACCGGCGGCGATCATTTCTTCATATCCGCTTCGCCTTAGCTCAGCTTGAACCAACAACATCAACTCTTCATAACGAGGCTCAATAATTTCCGCCAGATTTTGCACGGATATTTTTCTGGGTGCTCTATCACCAATACTAGGCACCTCGATCAATTGATCTGTATTGGCTAATTGTGTGAGTGCACAAGCATATTTCTGCTTGATTTGCTCTGCATTTTGGGTGGGCGTCCGTAAAGCTACGGCTATGTCGTTAGTGACTTGATCACCTGCAATCGGGATAACAGCGGTATGCTTGATCGCACCATGGGAGAAAACAGCAATGTCGGTGGTCCCTCCGCCTATATCAATAAGACAAACGCCCAAATCTTTTTCATCATCGGTCAAAACGGAATTACACGATGCCAGTTGCTCCAGAACGATATCGTCTACTTCCAGCCCACACCGGCGGATACATTTGATAATGTTTTGCGCGGCGCTCACGCTTCCGGTCACCATGTGAACCTTGGCTTCCAGGCGAATGCCTGACATCCCGATAGGTTCTTTGATGCCATCCTGCAAATCAATCACAAATTCCTGAGGCAGAATGTGCAAAATTTTCTGATCCGCAGGAATTGCCACTGCACGGGCGGAATCAATCACTCTGTCTATGTCATATTGAGTCACTTCTTTTTCTTTTATAGCGACTATCCCATGGGAATTGAGGCTCTTTATGTGACTTCCGGCTATTCCTGCAAATACCGAGGTGATTTCGCAACCCGCCATCAGTTCTGCTTCCTCGATCGCTCGACGAATTGACTGCACAGTAGACTCAAGGTTAACCACAACCCCTTTTTTTAAGCCGCGAGAAGGCGTACACCCGATACCTATAACTTCAATTTCGCCATTCCCGGTATGCTCACCGACGATGGCTGCAACTTTTGATGTTCCAATATCCAGTCCAACTATTAAATTCCTATCTGTTTTTTTTGCCATTTTATTTACTCTTAGAACACCATAATCTGTAGCTGTTAAGGCTGCTGCTGTCCTTCAGCAATCTTCTTCCAGTCTATTTCCGGAACTCCGGGTTTCCATGTAACTGCATAGCCGTTCGGATACCTTAAATCGACTTTTGCAATTGACTCTATTTGACCTTGATTTAATAAACTCAAGGTCTTTAAAAACCTCTGAAAAGCTCTCAGTTGTTCTTTTCCGCCTAGTTGTATTTCCATGCCGTTCGTTAACACGATCTTCCAGGCCCGCCGTTCGTTAACAATAAACTCTGCCAATCCAAATGAATGATCCGCCAGGGTTGTTCTCAACCCTCTCATGATTTCAAGAAGTTTGGCGGCTTGGCCTTCGGGGCCATGCAATTTAGGGAGACTTTCAAACTGTACCGTATTCGACGGTCTGAAAATCTCTCCCCGCATGGACAGCAGACCATTTTCACCCCATCGGGCTACTGCCATTTTTTCATAAACCTTAATGTCAATCGCATCGGGCCATACCCTTTTAACCCTGACATTAGCAATCCACGGCAACTTCATCATTGCCTGCTGAATTGCCAGCATATCGGCACTGAAGATGCCGGTCGTCACCAAAGGCTTAACTGTCTGTTTAAGTTCCTCTTTACTGATGTATTGAAAAACGCCTTCAATTCTTACATACCTGATAGGTGCCGCATCCGACTGGTAGGTTTTTGCTTTATCCCAAAAAGTCCATATTAGCCCTATCAACAACAACCCTATGCACACAAGCCTGGTGATCTGCATATCACCTCAGTTAAAAGCTGGTTTCAAGAATTCGCCAAACTAACTCAGTGAAACTTATCCCGGCCTGTTTTGCCGCCATAGGTACCAAGCTGTGGTCGGTCATGCCGGGTACGGTATTAACCTCAATCAATTGGTTATGACCGTCTTGATCAATAAACACATCAACCCTGCCCCAACCTTCAACTCCGACCGCCTCACAAGCACGAACCGCCAAAGCCTGCAACGCTTGCTCATCGGAGTCACTGAGTCCGCAGGGGCAATGATATTGGGTGGTATTCGCCTTGTACTTTGCATCGTAATCATAAAAAACATTGGGCGTTTCCAAGCGGATCACCGGCAATGCATCACCCTGAACCACCGCGACCGTGAACTCGCGCCCCGAAACCCAGGTCTCTGCATAGACATCGCAGTTATATTCGGACGCCAATTCAAAGGCCTTGATCAATTCTTCCCTATTTGAAGCTTTGCTCATGCCGATGCTGGACCCTTCCTTGGCCGGTTTGACAATGACGGGAAAACCCAGCTTTTCGATGCAAGCGTCAATATCGCCGCTCTGTTTCAGTAGGGCCCATCGAGGCGTAGGCAACCCTACTCCTTGCCAACACATCTTAGTTCTAAGCTTGTCCATACTGAGTGCTGATGCCAAAACACCACTGCCCGTGTAAGGCATACCTATGGCTTCCAACGCACCCTGTAACACACCGTCTTCGCCGCCACGGCCGTGGATGATGTTAAAGACGCGATCAAACCGCTCACCGGCTAATGCCTGCACTGGATTGCCTGTCACATCTATCGCGACGGCATCTATACCTGACTCTCTGAGTGCATTAAAAACAGCAGTGCCGCTTCTTAATGAAACCTCACGTTCTGCGGCAGTTCCACCCATCATGACCGCTACACGCCCAAACTGCTGCGGCATTTCAATCGCCTTCGGCTTCATTCTTTTTCCCCTACCATACACACTTCTGTCGCTAACCTGATGCCTTGCTTTTCGGCTACCGTGTCCTGAACAAATTTGATCAGCATCTCAATCTCTTCAGCCTTGGCATTGCCTGTGTTAATAATAAAATTGGCGTGCTTTTCAGAGACCTGAGCCCCACCTATGGCATAACCTTTCAATCCACAGTTTTCAATCAATCTTGCCGCATAATCACCGTCCGGATTCTTGAAAACAGAACCGCAACTAGGCTGATTGGTTGGTTGTGTTTGTCCCCGCCTTTCCAGTAATGACTTTATCTTTTGCTGACTCACCGCCGCATCACCGGTTTCCAATTGCAATACTGCCGACAAAAACCATTCGTTTTCTAATCCTTTGACTGAACGATACGCTATCTGAAAATAGCCGGGCGCTCGTTCCAATACTTCACCTTGCCGATTAATGGTTTCCACACTTCTGACAATGTTCCAGGTTTCTCCGCCAAAAGCGCCTGCATTCATTTTTAGCGCTCCGCCCATCGTTCCCGGAATTCCGGCAAGAAATTCAGCGCCGACCAGACCTTGTTCACCGCAAAATCTGGCAACCAATGCGCAAGGAACCCCGGCCTCAACATAAACGGTGTTGTCCGCTATCAGGCGCAATTGCTTCAAGCGATTGCGGGTGTTAATGACCGTTCCTCTAATGCCACCATCCCTGATCAATACATTACTGCCTAAACCCAGCCACATGACCGGTTCAGAACTATCCAGCGAGCGTATAAATAAAATTAAATCGTTCTTGTCTTCCGGGATATACATCCGATCCGCCGGTCCTCCGACGCGCCAGCTGGTATATTTTACAAGCGGCTCATTACTGAGTGACCGGCCCTTTAAATCGACCACAATGATTCTCTCTGCCTATCGCTTGACCAGCGCTTCAGTCAACAAAGCCGGCAAATCAGTAGCGATTTGTCCGACATTTCCCGCACCCAAGGTCAAAATCACATCATCCTTCCTGACTATACCCGCCAACAGTTTGGGCAGTTCCCGCCAATCCTCTACAAATACCGGGTCCACTTGCCCCCTGACGCGAATGGCTCGACTTAATGATCGCCCGTCTGCTCCGGTGATAGGAGCTTCACCTGCCGGATAGATATCCAGCAAAATCAGAACATCCACCGAAGATAAGACCTGGACGAAATCTTCAAACAAATCACGGGTCCGGGAATACCGGTGCGGCTGAAAAATAATGACTTCCCTGCGTTTTGGCCAAGCCTGCCGCAACGCCTCTAGCGTTGCGGCAATTTCACGGGGATGATGGCCATAATCGTCCACCAAGGTTAACCGACCGCCCTCAAATGGAATATCTCCATTGATTTGAAACCGTCGACCTATGCCATGAAACGCGCCCAGACTTCTTACGATGGCGTCGTCATCCACACCCAGACTGGTTGCTATGGCAATTGCCGCTAATGCATTCAACATGTTATGCCATCCGGGCATATTCAAATGCACCCTGAGCGGCTCATGGTTACCTGAGCGCAATACAGTAAAAGAAGTGTTCATTCCGCATTGATGAATTTCTATCGCCCGAACATCGGCCTGTTCATGAACGCCATAGGTTTTTACCGGTTTGGACAGTTTCGGCAAAATCGCCCTGACCCCCTCATCGTCCAGACACAAAACGGCCAGTCCGTAAAAAGGCAAATGATGCAAAAACTCGATAAACGTCGCTTTAAGCTTGTCGTAGCTGCCGTGATAGGTGGCCATATGGTCTTGATCGATATTCGTCACGACCGCCATCATCGGCTGCAAATACAAAAATGAAGCGTCGCTTTCATCGGCTTCAGCAACCAAATAATGACCTTGGCCTAACTTGGCATTGGTGCCTGCGCTATTAAGCCGTCCACCGATCACAAAGGTTGGATCCATCCCGGCTTCTGCCAAAATGCTCGCAACCAGGCTGGTCGTCGTTGTTTTGCCATGCGTCCCGGCTACGGCTATGCCGAAACGAAACCGCATCAATTCAGCCAGCATTTCTGCACGAGGAATCACAGGAATTCTGTTTAAATATGCCTCATCAACCTCATCATTGCTGCGGTCAATAGCAGAAGAAACGACAACAACATCAGCGCCTGCAACATGCTCGCGTTTATGCCCGATATGGACAGCCACACCTTGTTTAATCAGTCTTTCGGTTACCGCACTGGTTTTAATATCTGAACCTGACACCTGGTAACCCAGATTGGAAAGCACTTCGGCAATGCCGCTCATGCCTGTGCCGCCAATCCCGACAAAGTGTATCCGGTCAACATTACCTAACGCTTTAGTCGGCATTTTTACTTTCGGAAAATTCATGGCCGGGCCTCCGCGATACAACTATCAGCCACACACCGGGTCGCATCCAGCTTTGCACAAGTCAGTGCAGCAGGTCCCATCTCGTCGAGATGGCCAATAATATGATTGATCCGGTCGGCCAGATTCTCAGTATTTAAATCTTGCTGCATCAATAACAATCCGCCTCCGGCATCGACGGCATACTTCGCATTGGCGGTTTGATGATCATCAATTGCATAAGGAAACGGAATGTAAACAGCAGGAAGCGCCATCGCTGCAACTTCGCTGACCGTCATAGCGCCTGAGCGGCAGACAACCAAATCCGCCCATTGGTAAGCTTCAGCCATGTTTTGAATAAACGCAGTCACTTGTGCGTCAATACCTAAGTCCTGATACCGTTGAGTCACCTCTGCGAGCATGGATTCACCCGTCTGATGTTTGATCTTTACCGATTCAAGCCTTAAAGCCGTGTCAGGCATAATTTCATTCAGCACCTTGGCACCTTGGCTGCCGCCTAAGATCAAAATGTGCACCCTCCCGGCTGATTTGGCGGCCATCGTTTGGGTGGTAGACAATAATTCTTTGCGCAATGGATTTCCCACCCATTTGGCATTGACGTTCTTTTTAAAGCTACCAGGAAAAGCTTCCAGCACTTGATTTGCCAATTTAGCAAGCAATCGGTTGGTTGTCCCCGGCACGCGATTTTGCTCATGAATGATTAACGGTATGCCCTGCAGCTTAGCCATCAGCCCTCCCGGCCCGGCAACAAAGCCGCCCATACCCAGCACCACATCGGGTTTACGCTGACGCAGAATTTTTCCGGCTGCGAAACAAGCCCTGATTAACAATCCCACCGCTTTAAATTTTGCGGCCAAGCCCTTGCCTCTGAACCCAGCCACAGGCAACCAGTCAATTTCAATCCCGTTAGCAGGAACCACCTTGCTTTCCAGACCGTTTAAAGTTCCCATCCAGCTGACTTGCCAATCCTGCTCCTGCAAATAATGAGCAACAGCAAGAGCCGGGAAAACATGTCCGCCTGTTCCTCCAGCCATAATCACTATGCGCTTGCCCATAACGGATTCCCTTTTGGTAAAGCGGCTTTTAATACATGGGCATCCGAACTGACTCTCAACAGCAAGGCAATTGCACTACACATCACAATCATACTGCCGCCGCCATAGCTCATTAACGGCAAAGTAATCCCCTTGGTCGGCAATATGCCCATATTCACGCCCATATTGATAAACGCTTGAAATCCAAACCAAAATCCTATGCCATAGGCAACGTAGGCGTGGAATGCCAGACCTGCGTTTTCAGCCGTCACACCGATTTTGAACGCACGCCATACCAATAAAGCAAATAACAGAATTACCAGCGTAATACCCAGCAAACCCAATTCCTCGGCTAACACTGAAAACAGAAAATCGGTATGCGCCTCAGGTAGATAAAAGAGTTTCTGCAAACTATTCCCTAATCCGACGCCTAACCACTCTCCCCGGCCAAA
Source organism: Methylicorpusculum sp. (assembly GCF_030651835.1). Classification (GTDB taxonomy): domain Bacteria; phylum Pseudomonadota; class Gammaproteobacteria; order Methylococcales; family Methylomonadaceae; genus Methylicorpusculum. Next base: position 38,437 of record NZ_JAUSBX010000110.1, read on the forward strand.
CGATATCAAGGCCTGCACCAGCTGAAATCCGGTATTTTCCGGATCGGCCCAGGGATCGAGATAGGAAACGATACGCTTCCATCGATACGGGGAAATAATCACCAAGGCTGCTGCGGCTGAACCGAAGATCAGCAGTAGTGCCGCAAATTGGCCTAATCTCGCGCCACTCAAATACATGATCACCATCGCCATCGACACGATTACTACCGCAGACCCAAAGTCGGGCTCCAACAATAATAAAACACTGGCGACTACAAACAATGCCAAAGGCTTAAAAGCGCCAAAAGTCGAATTTCTTAACGTATCCTGATATCGCGTCACATAACTCGCCATATAGATCACTGAAATCAGTTTGACGACTTCCGAGACCTGAATTCGAAATCCTCCCAGCGAAATCCAACGGGTACTGCCATTTACTTTCACGCCTAAACCGGGAACAAATACCAGCAGCAGCAAAGCCAATCCGCCCAAAAACAACCATTGCCCGTAGCGCTCCCAAAAGCTCAACGGCACACAATACATGGCGACAGCAAACACTAATCCGAGAGCGATATGGATCATCTGCATCATCGGGTAGTGCCAGTTGCTGCTTTGCATTTTTTCACCCAAATGAAATGATGCCGACGACACCATGATGTAACCGATGATCAATAAGGCAGAGCTAATGCCTATGACCTGATAATCCAGATAAAACTCTTTTGCTGGTTTATTGGAATCTGAGGGAGTCATTGTTGTAACCCGAAAACGGCCGTAGCGAACTTCTCGCCACGCTCTTTATAACTTTTAAATTGGTCCAGACTGGCACAGGCCGGAGATAACAAGACCGTTTCGCCTTTATCCGCCAGACCGGAAGCCACATTAACAGCCTCAGCAATGTTTTTAACTGAATAAACGGGCACACTCCCGTTGATGGCTTTTTCAATCAGCGGGCCATCTTTGCCCATCAAGATCACCGCTTTGGCTTTTTCCCTGAGCACCGGCACCAGTTCATTCATATCTGCACCTTTGGCGTCTCCACCAGCGATAAGGATGACCTTATTCTTGTAACCTTGCAGTGCGGCTAAGCAAGCCCCGATATTTGTTGCCTTGGAATCATTGACCCAAGTAATACCTTTAATCTGTGCAACCCGTTGCATGCGATGATCCAGGCCTTTAAATTTTCGCAAGGCATTACACATAGCCTGCTGATCAAGCCCTATTGCATCACCCAGCGCTAAAGCGGCCAATGCATTTGATGCATTATGCAATCCCTCTAAAGGCAACTCGGATAACGCCATTAAGCGTTGATTATTGCTGACCAGATAGTCAACTGAACCGTCACTTTGCAGGCAATAATCGGCCTGTGTTTTAATCGAAAATGTTTTGACTTTCCGCTCAGGGTTGGTCATTGCTTCAACCCAAGGGTCATCCCTATTGATGACCATCACACCGTCACCGTTGAATATTTTCTGTTTTTCAGCAGCATAGTCCGCCATGCCGTCATGACGATCCAGGTGATCCGCCGTCACGTTCAAAACAGTAGCAGCAGCGGCATTAAGTAAAGACGTTCTTTCCAGCTGGAAACTCGACAATTCCAATACGTAGAGATCACAATCCGCCTCTAACAAATCCAGCGCCGGCGTTCCCAGATTGCCGCCTATGGCGACCTGTCTGCCCGCTTCTTTGGCCATGGCACCGACCATGGTGGTCACCGTACTTTTTCCATTCGAACCGGTAATTCCAACAACGGGAGCATCAATGCAGCTCACCAGCAGGTCTATATCACTGAAGACTTTTGCGCCTCTGGCTATTGCTTTGACAATCGGATATTCTTTTAACGATACACCGGGGCTTATGATTAAATGCGATGCCACCTTGAAAGCCGCTTCATCAAACCCTCCGGTAAAAATCGGCGCATCGGGAATCTCATCCGCCAGTTTTGCCAATAAAGGCGGCCTATCCCTGCTGTCAACCACTGCGAAGCGAATTTGCTGTTCATTCAGAAAACGGGCAACCGAAAATCCAGTGTCACCCAAGCCCACTACTAAAACTTTAGAGGCATAGGGATCCAACCCTAAGTGTGTCGCAAGTGCTTGCTTGAAATCCGGAACGCCCATAGTTATCTCAGTTTCAATGTCGATAAACCGACTAAGACCAATATAAAGGTAATAATCCAGAATCTGACGATGACGCGAGGTTCAGGCCAGCCTTTCAATTCAAAATGATGATGAATGGGAGCCATTCTAAAGACTCGTTTTCCGGTCATTTTGAATGATGCAACCTGAATCATGACTGACAGTGTTTCCATAACAAAAATACCACCCATGATGACCAGAACAATTTCCTGCCTGACCAGAACCGCCAAAACACCTAATGCGCCACCTAATGCCAAGGCGCCGACATCACCCATAAAGACCATTGCCGGATACGCGTTAAACCAGAGGAATCCTAATCCGGCGCCAACCAAGGCTGCACAAAATACGATGAGTTCTCCGCTATTGGGCAAAAAGGGGATGGCAAGATACTTGGAAAATTCGGCATGCCCCGATAAATAAGCAAAGATACCCAAACCTGCCGCCACCATAACCGTAGGCATGATCGCCAAACCATCCAGGCCGTCCGTCAAATTAACCGCGTTACTGGTACCGACGATGACAAAATAGACCATGACGATATAGAACAAGCCCATATTGAGCATGACGTCTTTGAAAAACGGCACGATGAACTGGGTTTCAGCAGGAACCGTAGCAGTCATGTAAAGAAATACCGCAACAGCCAGACCGATAACCGATTGCCAGAAATACTTGGCTCTCGCAGACAGGCCATCGCTGTTTCCCAGCATTACTTTCCGGTAGTCGTCAATAAAACCGATAATTCCGTAACCCAAGGTAACCAGCAAAACCACCCATACATACCGATTATTCAGATTGCTCCACAACAGCGTGCTGACTGAAACCGCAACGATTATTAACGCACCGCCCATAGTCGGCGTCCCGGCTTTATCAAAATGACTTTTAGGCCCGTCTGAACGAACGCTCTGGCCGATTTTCCTGCGGGTCAGCTTTCTGATCATGACCGGACCAACGACAAAAGAGATAATCAGCGCCGTTAATGCCCCTAAAATAGCTCTCAGAGTCAGATACTGAAATACCCTGAATGCACTATCGAGCGTCATTAAATAATCAGTCAAATAAAGTAGCATTCTTATTCCTGTGTATTAAACAATGGCATTGACAACATTTTCCATGCGTTGAGACCTCGAGCCTTTTACTAATATAGCTTCCCGTCCTTGCTGCTCGGATTTCAAGGCATCGATCAATGCTTGCTGGGTTTCGAAATAAACCGCGCCTTCTCCAAAAGCTTCAACGCTTTGGCGTGCATCGTCTCCTGTCGCGAACAGTTTTTTAACACCCAGCGCTTTCATTTGTTTGCCCATGTCGTGATGAATCAATGAGCTTTCCGGACCTAATTCACCAAAAGCACCCAGAGCAACCCAAGGCTCACCATCACAGTCCATCAGAACCGCCAGCGCCGCATTTAATGAAGCAAAGTTGGCATTATAGGTATCGTCGATGACGATATTACCCAGCTGACCGGCAAGAGGACACAAACGGCCATTGACCGGCTGAACGGACTCCAAACCTCGCTTTATTTGGTCCAAATCCAGACCCAGCGCCAAACCTGCCGCACTGGCTGCCAAGGCATTAAGTACGTTATGACGACCGGCCAGATTAAGCCGGATCTCGATAAAAGCGTTTTTATATCGAAGGGTAAACGCCGTACAAAAACGATTTTCGGTAATTTCAGTCTTGAATCCATCTGAGGTAACATCTGCGCCAGGATTCATTCCGAACGAAATGACTTTTCGCTTACCGGCCAGACTGTGCCAGTAATCAAAATAAACATCATCGTGATTGAGTACGGCCGTTCCTGTCTCCTTTAAAGCTCCGATAATTTCGCCTTTGCCCCTGGAAACGCCTTCAATGCTGCCAAATCCCTCTAAGTGAGCAGGTCCGGCATTGGTAATAATCGTCACATCGGGCTGCACAAAACGGCTGGTGTAAGCTATTTCTCCAACATGGTTTGCGCCCATTTCGATCACGCCGAACCGATGTTTTTCTTCCAACCGCAGCAAGGTCAACGGCACACCAATGTCATTGTTCAGGTTACCGGCTGTAAACAGCACCGAGTCGTCATTCCCCAGCACTGCCGCCGTCATTTCTTTTGCGGTCGTTTTGCCATTACTGCCGGTAATGCCAACAATCCGGGCCGGCATACGGTTTCGCCAATGCCCTGCTATTTGTGCCAAAGCCAGCCGGGTATCCTCAACTTTAAGGGCCGGTAAACGGGTTTCAACCGGCTTACTTACAATAACTGCGCAAGCCCCCGCCTGTTCGGCCTGATCCACAAAATCATTACCATCAAAATGGCTGCCCTTGATGGCTATATAAAGATCGCCGGGATGCAGGGTCCGTGTGTTGATACTGACGTGTTCAACTTCACTATCTTCGCCGGCCAGCTCGGCGTCAACCCATTGTGCAATTTGGCTCAGCAACACCCGCATCATCGAATATCCTGTAAGGCTCTGATAACCACTTCGGCATCGCTGAAAGGGTTTTTTACGCCGTTGATTTCCTGATAGGACTCATGACCCTTACCGGCAATCAAAATACAATCTTGATGTTCAGCTTCTCTAACCACGGTTTTTATAGCCTGCTCTCTGTCTTGAATCACACGAATCTTATTGCTAGTGCATCCCTGTCTGATTTCATCAATGATCTGCAGCGAATTTTCGCTGCGTGGATTGTCATCGGTTAAAACAATTCGGTCCGCCCATTTTTCAGCGATTTGCCCCATCAGAGGACGCTTACCCGCATCTCTGTCACCACCACAACCCATTACTACCCATAATCTATTGGGGCAATGTTTTTTCAATCCGTTTAACACTTTATCCAGCGCATCCGGCGTGTGCGCATAATCAACAAAAATCCATGGCGTCGATTCAGAGCCATACCGTGTCATACGCCCGGCAACCGGCTTTATGTTTGAAATCCGGCGGACAGACTCATCAAAGGAGAAGCCCATCGCCAGCAATACGCCACATACCTGAAGCAGATTTTCAACATTAAAATCGCCGTACAATTCAACGCTGACCCGCCGACAATGATCACGCCAGCACACATCAAACTGCATTCCGTCCAGTCCCTGTTTAATTTCTTTGGCAAAAACCGTTTCGCCATTTTCTAACTGCTTACCCTGTAAGCTTGTACCCCATACGGCAGCTTTGGGAGGCACAGCATCAAGTATCGAAGTGCTGTAGCTGTCGTCTAAATTGATAACCGCAAACTGCACACCCGGTTTGGCCAATAGCCTTAATTTAGCCGCAACATAGTTTTCCATTGAGCCGTGATAATCCAGGTGATCACGGCTGATATTCGTATAGACGACGCCTTTAAAAGTGATGCCATTGACACGGCCTTGCTCCAATCCATGAGACGACACTTCCATTGCGACCGACTTTTTTCCTTCCTGTTTAAATCCGGCCAGCATGGCCTGAATCGCCAGCGCATCAGGCGTGGTATTCTGAGTCGTTTTAAGTGCACCCCAACTGCCCCAGCCTAAGGTCCCGATAATGCCACAGTCATCCAGCGCTTGACCCAGAAACTGACTGCAAGAAGTTTTGCCGTTGGTTCCGGTTATGCCAATCAGATTCATAGCTGCAGAGGGTTCATCGTAATAGCGTCCGGCAATATTACCCAAGCGTGCATTTAACTGCTCAACGGCAACGAAAATAACCGCCTGATCCTGATTAAACTTCACATCTTCACAGTAAGCCGGATCAAAAATGATCGCTACCGCACCTCTTTTTATGGCTTCATCAGCAAACAATAAACCATGTTGTCTGGCCCCAGACAACGCAATAAAGGCATCGCCGGGGTTAACTTCACGGCTGTTTAACGTCAAACCCTGAATGGAAACATCATGCTTCACCGAAGCAAAGCCGTCCAATAAACTGCTTAGCATCATCATTTACTGAACCGTTTTATTAGAAAGCAATAAAGGCATGGTTTCTAGCTGGTCCTGAGCTACGCCCATTACCCGCAACGCACCAGCCATTACCTTTGAAAAAACCGGCCCGGACACCAATCCTCCATAATATTTCCCTGCTTTAGGCTCATCCACCATAACCGCCATGACCAGGCGGGGATTACTGGCAGGTGCCATACCGACAAATACCGATAAATATTTCTTTTCCTTATAACCGCCGGCACCGGCTTTTCTCACCGTACCGGTTTTACCCGCGACCCTGTATCCATCGACTCTTGCAAGATAGGCTGTGCCATCCTGCATGACCACATGCTCAAGCATGCTGCGTATCTGTTTGGCTGTTTTGGATGAGAAAACGCGCTTTGCGTCCGTATCTTCATCTCTTTTCAGCAAGCTAACTGAATGTAAAACACCATCATCAGCCAATGCTGTGTATGCTCGCGCCAGTTGTAAAACCGAGGTATTGACGCCATAACCGAACGACAAGGTCGCTTGTGCAAAGTTATTCCAACGTTGGTAATCCAATAATCTGCCTTTGGCTTCACCTGGAAAACCCAGGTCCGCTGAGACACCAAAACCCAGCCGGTGATAAAACCCCCAAAAATATTTAGGCGGCATGGTCAATGCCACTTTACTGGTCGCAACATTGCTGGATTTTTTTAACACCTGTGTTAAATCCATGGTGCCGTAATTGTGAATATCCTTAACAACATTACGGCCAACTCGATAAGCACCGTCCGTTTCAATTTTTATACTTTCCTTGATAAAACCACCCTGTAATGCCGCCGCAATTACGAATGGCTTGACAGTTGATCCGGGCTCAAATAAATCGGTCAGACCCCTGTTTCGAAATGCGCCTTTAGGTGTACCGGTAGGCATATTCGGATTGAAGGAAGGGTAATTGACATTAGCCAACACCTCGCCTGTTTTTGCATCTAAAAGCACCAACGCACCGGCATTTGCCTGATGTTCGATCACACCTGCCTGTAATTCCCGATAAGCGATGTACTGAATGCGCTCGTCAATGCTTAGCTTTATATTCTGTCCATCAACGGGTGCTTTAATGGCCTCAATATCAGCAATAATTTGCCGCTTGCCATCCCTGATCACTCGTTTTCGGCCTGTTACGCCTTTCAAAAGGTTTTCATAGGCCAGTTCAATGCCTTCTTGCCCGATATCATCTATATTGGTAAACCCAACCAGTTGAGCAGAGATAGGACCGGCAGGGTAATAGCGCTTAAATTCACGATCGAAATAAACGCCTTTAATATTTAATTTTTTTACCCGGTCTGCCTGATCCGGATTTATACGTCTTTTGACATAAACAAATTGCCGCTTTGATCCGGGTATTATCAACTTGGCAATTTTACCTTCCGACAAACCCAGCAGTTGCTCTACTTGCTTAATGTCCGAGGGAGCAACTTCAACCAGTTCCATAGGGTTGACCCATGCGGATTCAACTGGGGAACTGATAGCCAAAGGCTCGTCATTTCTATCCAGAATCATGCCCCGATAGGCAGAAACCGCCACTTCGCTGACATGCCGCATATCACCTTGCTGCTTTAAAAACTGTTTATTCAACACCTGCAAGTCAAAGGCGCGGCCAACCAGCAATGCCATTCCCGCCAACATAAAAGCCAGCAACACTTTACGTCTTACTGCAAAATCGTTGACCGGCTTCCTTGTTTGTTTCTGTGTATTAAAACTGCGCATCTAGGGCTTAATGTAAATAATCGCTTCCCGTTGCGGCAAAACCAGCCTTAGCTTCTCGCGCGCAATTTGTTCAACTCTGTTTTCTTCCGCTAAAGTCGTTAACTCAAGTTGCAACTGCCCCCATTCGACTTCATAGCGATCGAGTTCCCGCTCTTGCTTTTGAATATCAATGAACAACAACCGCGATTGGTACTTACTGTAGATAACAGCCAAAGCCGAACCTAAAAGCCCAACCACAAGACCCATCATCAACAAGACCTTAATCTTGACCACATTCATATTTTTTCAGCCACCCGCATAACGGCACTTCTGGATCTGGGATTTTCAGACACTTCCTCGTCACCGGCTTTAATAGCCTTGCCCATCTTTTTTAGCAGTCCTTTTGTTATCTCGGACTCTTTTATCGGTAGCCGACCCGGATCATATTTACCGCCCGACTCAGCCCTTATAAAACGCTTGACAATACGGTCTTCTAATGAATGAAACGATATGACAACCAATCGACCTCCTGGCTTTAGTACCTCAACCGCTTGATCCAGCGCCGTCTTAAGCTCATTCAATTCCTGATTAATTTCCAGACGAATCGCCTGAAAAGTGCGCGTAGCCGGATGTTTGTGCTTTTCTCTCACGGGCACGGCGTCTTCGACCAACTCGACCAGCTGACGGGTCGTTAAAATTGGCTGTTTCATTCTGGATGCAACAATAGTTCGGGCAATTCGTCTGGCAAAACGCTCTTCACCGTATTCAAACAAGACTTTAGACAAACCCTGCTCATCAATGTGTGATAGCCACTGCGCAGCAGTTTCGCCATTATGAGTATCCATTCTCATATCCAAAGGTCCGTCGTTCATAAAGCTGAAACCACGTTCGGGCGTATCGAGCTGCGGCGACGAAACACCCAGATCCATTAAAATCCCGTCGACACAACCCAGTAAATCATGTTGACCGGCAATTGATGCCAATGCCGAAAAACGGTTGTGCACCAAAGTAAAACGGGCATCTTGCTGCAGCTCCTGGGCAACTGCCGATTCAACGGCCGCCTTATCTCTATCCAGCGCGAGCAAACGCCCCTGCTTGCCAAGTCCGGTCAATATGCCCTGACTATGCCCCCCTCGCCCGAAAGTGCAGTCGATGTAGGTGCCTTGTTCTTTTATGGCTAAAGCCTGCAGTACCTCTACAAATAAAACCGGTCGGTGCTGCACAAAGTCTTCCCAGTGATTAAAACGATAATGTTCCTAACTCCTCAAGCCCTTCCGTATCGCCACCGTCCATCCATTCGTGTTCTTTTGCGGTCCAGGCAAGCTCACTCCAAATCTCAAATTTATTGAGTTGCCCAACCAGCATAATTTTTTTGTCCATTTGAGCAAATTCTCTTAATTTCTCGGGAATCAACATTCTCCCTTGGCCGTCCATTTCACATTCAGTGGCATTACCAATCACAAATCGGCGCAGCATACCGGCCATTTTGTTCAAGGTGGGTAGTTTGACAATCGTTTGTTCGAGCTTTTCCCATTCAGGCAATGGATACAGCCATAAACACCCGGGCTCACCCACACAACGATCATTTACTGCCACAGTAACAATCAACTGACGATCACAGCATTCCTGCAATTCCTCTCTATAACGAGTAGGAATCGCAATACGTCCTTTTGGATCGAGATTGATTGAACTGATACCTCTTAACATGCCTTTCGGACTCTCCCAAAAAAATCCCTTTTTCACCACAACACAACAATTTTAATCCACTATAGATTTCATTAAGGCCTTAGTCAAGGGTGAATTAATTTTAAATTCTTTCTTTTTCTACAATGACTTAGAGGCTGAAAAAACAGAGCAAAGCCAGCCCTGATAAATTCCGCTTAATATCATGAGGTTAATAATAGAAATTGAAGTATCGACTTAAAGGAAAAAAATTTGGATCATCAAACCTGAAATGACAGATGCTGGGTATAACAAAAAGGAAGTAAAAACGAGCCAAAAATGCATTGGCGAAATGGAGATACAGAGAAGTATTTGAAGAGTATCAAGAGTCGGCCTGTAAGCCGGGTTCTGTCTGGAACAGCCATTCATCTAGGCTGCAAGTCACCCTGCAGCTCAAGCAATCTACCCGGGAACCGCGCGGGCCACGCGTATGTTCCCCTATTTGATCTTGCTCCGAGTGGGGTTTACCCTGCCACACCTGTTGCCAGTTGCGCGGTGCGCTCTTACCGCACCATTTCACCCTTACCGAATTTTCATTCGGCGGTATATTTTCTGCGGCACTTTCCGTAGGCTCACGCCTCCCAGGCGTTACCTGGCACTCCGCCCTATGGAGCCCGGACTTTCCTCCATCCCACAAAAAAGTGAGACAGCGACTGCTCAGCCAACTCTTGATCGTGCCGATTATACGTGATTACCCAGGGTTGACCAGAAAAATCATTAAAGCGCAGCAATTCTCAATTTGAAGAGAAAAAAGGGCTGGGGAAGCTTTTTGAGAATGTCGGCAGCAGGGCAGATTTTTATTCCGGACAAAATCTGCATTTCCACCGTCCTTGGCGGTCAGATGCTGCTGTAAAGCCCCCATGGAAGGTTTTATGGCGCTCCTCAAAAGGCTTTTCCCTGCCCAAAATGACGCCGAAAAGATCAAACTGAGAATTGCTGATTAAACCGCCGGTTAATCGCTCTCGGCTTGACCAGCCAAACTCAAGGCCAGCTGATAAAGGACTTTTTTGCGAACACCTGTGATTTCAGCCGCCAACGAAGCGGCCGTCTTGATGGAACATTCCTGCAACAGAATTTTCAGCACCTTAAATTGCTCATCATTTATTTCGTCATGACCTTTTTGAGGTACAAATCCGTCGACAATGACTACAAACTCGCCTTTTCGCATGTTCTCGTCCTGCGCGACTTTTTCCAGCATTACCTCCAAGCTCGATTTGACAATCGTTTCGTGCATTTTGGTCATTTCTCTGGCGATGACAATCTGATGATCCAGAGGAAAAACCTTGGCCATATCCTGCAAAGAAGCCAATATGCGATGACTTGACTCATAAAATGCCCAGGTTGCCGAGCAATTTAAACGCTCGGTAAAAAATGCCACTCTTGCCGAAGACGTTCTAGGTAAAAATCCTTCAAAGATAAACCGGGATACCGGCAAACCTGATACCGATAACGCGGCAATTAATGCACACGCACCGGGAATGGGCACCACATCAATTCCTGCATTTTTAGCCAGCCGCACCAAAGGCATGCCGGGATCACTCAGCAAAGGGGTGCCGGCATCCGAGACCAAAGCAATCGACAATCCCTGTTGCAATTGTTTCAAAAGATCACCCGAAACCCTATCTTCGTTATGCTGATGCAATGACATCAATTTGTTATTGATATTGTAATGCTGTAATAAATGCAAAACATGCCGGGTATCTTCAGCCGCAATCAAATCAACTGTCTTTAAAACCTCAATTGCACGAAAACTAAAATCAGCCAAATTACCTATTGGCGTTGCAACAACGTATAATCTGCCCGCTTGATCATTCATTCATTTTCACCTGATTTCCTGCTGTGAGGGTATGACAACCACCATGAGACGGCTCTATCATTCTAATTTACTCTTGTCGGGCGTCATTTTGCTGTCGGCTTGCGGCACAACAGGAATTGAGCATTCAAGCTATGAGCAAGACGCTAAAGCAGCCAAAACTTATATGCAGCAAGGCCAACCCAAAAAAGCGGCTCGAGTCTATCAACATCTGGCTGATAACGAAACGGATTTGCAAGATCAATTTCGCCTTTTAGCGATTGAATCAATGATTTTGTCAGGCGACATCAATACCGCAAAAACTTACGCTCAGGCTATCAATGCCAGTCAATTATCAGCCCAACAACAAAGTTTGCTCAATCTCTATCAAGCCCAGATTGATCTGAGCTTTGGCGAGGCCGAACAAGCCGTTGCCCGTCTGGAACAAATTCGTCCCGAACTGCTGCCAAACAACGATTTGATCAAGTTCTATCAATCCAATGCCTTTGCTTACTCATTGACCGGCGACCTGATCAAGAGCGCAACGTCGCGCATAGCACTAGGCCCCTTGCTTCCTCCCGATCAACAAGCCAAAAATAATTCGGCAATACTGGAAGCGCTAAATCTAGTGCCTTTAAACACGCTCCAAGAAACCCAAGCACGCAGTTCAGGTTACTTGACGGGCTGGTTGTCGCTGGCTAGACTGGTCCGCCAGGATTCTCAAAATCGCGTTCAACTTCAAAACGACTTCGTGCAATGGCAAAAAGCGTTTCCCGGCCATCCCGCCAATGATTTGCTGCCTCAAATTCTGGCCGGCCTGCAAAACCTGCCTGGCATTATTGCCATCATTTTGCCCGGTTCCGGCACTTATGCAATGGCAGGCAAAGCCGTCCGGGAAGGCGTGATGGCGGCGTATCACCAGGATAACAGCACATCTAAACCAGAGCTGCGTTTTTATGACAGTGAACAATCATCCGCAGCCGCACTGTACAATCAGGCAAAAGCCGAAGGCGCCCAATTGGTGATTGGCCCTTTAAGCAAGCCGGACATTATCGAACTCGCCGGCGCTGCAAACCTGGAAATTCCTGTCCTGGCATTAAATAATGTTCCGGAAATAGCCAGAGAAAACCTGTATCAATTCGGCCTCAACCCCTTCGATGATACCGAGCAAGTCAGCGCCAAAGCCTGGTCAGACGGTCACAAAAAAGCGTTGCTATTGATCCCTGAAACGGAACAAGGCGCTCGCATCCAGGGTTTTTTTCAACAACTTTGGGAAACCGGCGACACCGCTCTTTTGGAGACGCAAAGCTACGACCCTAAACAAACTGATTTTTCGGAACCTATCAAAAAATTACTTAATCTGGATGAGAGCACTTATCGCTTCGAAAAGCTACAGCAACTCATTCCGGACATCACATTCACACCCCGCGTTCGACGCGATGCCGAATTAGTCTTGCTTAACGCCTATGAGACGGCTGCCCGCTCGATCAATCCGCAACTCAAATACCTGCAGGCAGCTCATTTACCGGTTTACGCAACACCGCAGGTCTATACCGGTCTACCCAATCCATCCAGCGATATCGATCTGGAAAATATCGTTTTTTGTGATACGCCGTGGCTGTTCGAAGACGCCTACCCTGGACCGCTCAGCTTTTCCGCATTGGAAAATGTCCGGGAAAGCTTCCCGCCCATTTACTTGCGCCTGATCGCAATGGGTATAGATGCTTACCATTTGACCTCTCAACTGGATCGCCTTGCAAACGAGCCATTTAAAGGCGCCAGCGGTAATCTGACACTGACAGAAGGCAACCGTATCAAGCGTAATCTTGTCTGCGCCCAATTTAATCAAGGCCTGCCGCTTGCAACAGGCATTGTTAACAGCAGCCGGCTTCAGACTGATAGTTTGCCATCCACATCGGAAAACATGTCTATAGAATGATGGCGCTTATACCCAACAGAGACAAACCGCCTCATTTAGCCAAAGGCTCTGCGACTGAAGAGCAAGCTTGTCAATTCCTTATAAGCCAGGGACTCAAACTGATTGATAGAAACTTCCGCTGCCAGAGCGGGGAACTGGATCTTGTCATGCTTGACGGTAAAACGCTGGTGATAGTCGAAGTCAGATATCGCAAAAACAACCGTTATGGCGGCGCGGAAGCCAGTGTTACCCGACAGAAACAAGCAAAGATTATTGCCGCCACCCAATATTATTTAACCCAGCACAAAACGGGAGCGTCCATTCGTTTTGATGTTGTCGCAATGACAGGAGACAATCCTGTGAATTGGATAAAAAACGCCTTTCAAACATAGTGGATTTCATGAGTTTACAAGATCGTATCGAACAACATTTCACTCAAAACACCCTGACCCAACAGGAAGCACTGCTCAACTTAAGCGAAATCATTGAGTTTGCCTCTTTAAGATTGGTCGCCACGTTACTGAATGACAATAAAATTCTAACGTGCGGAAACGGTGGCTCCGCTCTCAATGCCACGCAGTTCGCCGTTAAAATGCTAAACCGTTTTGACCGTGAACGTCCATCTTTGCCCGCTTTTGCTCTAACAACCGATACCGCAACGATCACGTCAATTGCAAACGACCATTTATTTGATGATGTTTATGCCAAACAAATCAGAGCCCTAGGGCAAGGCGGCGATATTCTTTTACTGTACACCGCCAGCGGCAATTCGGCCAATATGGTCAAAGCGGTCAGCGCGGCTCATGACAAAGAAATTTCAGTCATTGCCTTAACCGGCCAGGAAGGCGGCATGCTGGCACCTATTCTCAATGAGACCGATGTAGAAATACGCGTGCCTTCAAATATAAGACACCGGATTCAAGAAACGCATTTATTGATTACGCATTGCTTGCTGGACCTAGTCGATCAACAGCTGTTTGGGGAAATCAGCCCTTCAAGGTAATCATCGAGGCTACAGGACGGACCTCGAAACGAAATCTGTCCTGTATAAAAACCGATACCCTTATTTCGTTTTCAATAATATCTTTTTTGCATACTCGTTTGGAATTTGAGTGGCAGCCTTTAAGCGCACCGCTTGATAATTGAAAGCCACGCTGCCCTTGGCGGCTTCATTTTTGCCAAGAATAGCCAACGATGCACCATGACCTTTAGCCGCCGCTTTCTCATACCATTGCGTGGCTTTTTTGACATCTTGCGGCATGCCCAAACCCCTGTCGTACATTGCCGCCACAATAACTTCAGCTTCCAGTAAACCTTGCTCGGCCGCTTTAAGCATCCAGACTGCCGCCTCCTGAACATTGACTTCATAACCGTCTCTACCCAGTAAAAACAAAGCTCCTAATTGAGCCTGAGCAAGCGCATTGCCTTGTTCGGCCGATTCCTTTATGGGAATCTTTGGTACGGCCTCTTCGGCATGGGCCAAGGTTATGCATGACAAGACAAAAACGCATACCATCAAATTTATAATTTTTATCATTTCGCCACCTTCCTGCCTTATTTGAATAATTTTTTATTGGCCGTGGACATATTGACTCAATCATCCAGAAATTTCTTTATTTAAGCTTTACTGCAGTCCCGTAAGCCAAAATTTCGGACGCATTAGCCATGATATTGCTAGTCGTAAAGCGAATATTGACGATGGCATCGGCGCCACGACTTTTTGCTTCGGTTACCATTCTTTCAATGGCAATATCCCTGGCCTCGGCCAACATATCGGTGTAGCCTCTAATTTCTCCGCCCACCAAGCCTTTTAAAGCCGCCATCAAATCACGTCCGACATGCTTGGATTGCACCACATTGCCCACTACCACGCCCAAACTCTCTTTAACTTCTCGTCCCGGCACATCCGGAGTTGTCGTAAATATCATCGTTATTTTTCCGCTTATTGAATAAAAACTCTATCAAAAGAACATTCCGCCGCCCCATCAAATCCAGTTAATTCGGGATATTTAAACGACGCGTTTGCTATTTATAGCAAACTTTACCGCAATCTTTTCCTGCGAAAAGGTTGCTTGACCATCACTATAGATTAAAAAAACAGAAAAACGAGGATAACTCAGCGACGAATTCAAATCGATTAAGATGACTGGCTCTGGAAAAATAATACCATATAAAACGAAACAAACACCCAGAAGCAATAGTTAGAAAAGAAATTACCGATTTGAATCATTGTTTTCTCGCGATGAGCCCGGAAAAGTTATACCACTTAAAAAACACTTCGCTATGCTCAAAGCCTATATTCTGTAGTAAGGTTATATTTTCGCTGAGCTTGTAAGGTACAAGAATGTTTTCCAGGGCTTCTCGTTTTTGCGAGATTTCCATTTCGCTGTAGTTATTCCGGCGCTTGTAGTTATAGTACTGTTTAATAAACTCGCGATTAAACACACTATCTTCTGCCAGTATTTTTTCAACCAGAATTAACACACCGCCACTTTCCAAGCCATCGAATATACTTTTCAACAGCTTTTCTCGTGAAATGGGGCGAACAAATTGCAGTGTCAGACATAAAACGACAACCGAAGCATTGGAAATCTCAACATCCCGATTCAAATCAGCCAGACGCAAATCAAATGGCCGGGAAAAACCGGCATCCTTGAGCTTGATTCGGCATTTATCGAGCATCTCGACCGAATCATCAATACCTATAAACCGTATATCTTGGGATACGCTGGTATTCATGCCGATTAAGGTGGTGCCGGTGGCGCAACCCAAATCATACACATCCGTACCCGATTTGGCATAATCAGCGGCTAACTCGGCCATCATTCGCTGTATTTCCCCGTATAAAGGCACCGATCGATTGACCATATCATCAAAAACGTTTGCCACTGTAGAACCGAACTTAAAGTCACTGGCTACTTTAATTTCTTCTTTAAAAACACGATCTTTATCCGACATAAAAAAATAAGTATTTAAGGCGCTAAACAAATTGAAGTGGGTAATTAAATATCAATATGATTATTACATTTACTCCCAGTGCAAGGTCGCTTTTTTACCCTGTTGACGGCCCTATGAACACATCCTTAATTCAAAAGACAGTCATTTACTGACAAGGATATTAATTACACCGACATAAAGCCTACTTCTCTCTGCAGATTTCATCGATGACTTTCCCCGACATATACGACTGATATGCCTTGAAGGACCGCAACTCATATTTCATTTTATGCCATAGCAATTCGATACAGATCAAGTAAAAAGCTTTAGGCCGGATCTGCTATAAAAAAGAGAGGTTGCATCCGCTCTTACCGCCGCCAATGCACGAATATCACTGTATTTTGACGATATCTAACGGACAATAAAAAACCCGCTAAGCCAGATAACTTGCGGGTTTTTTAGTATTCTTTGAATCTTTATGATTGCTTAGGTGGCGGAGAGAAAGGGATTCGAACCCTTGATACGTTGCCGTATACACACTTTCCAGGCGTGCGCCTTCGACCGCTCGGCCACCTCTCCACTAGCATGCCCATCAGATGGGAACGCGCAAGAATAAAGGAGATTTGCAATGTATGCAATGCCCCTGACGGATTTTTTTACTCAACCGTCATGCTTTCCAGCTCATCCCAGCGAGAATAGGCTTGTTCCAGCTGGACTTCAATGCTCTTTAGGTCATCTAAAGTCTTGGCTACGAGAGCCTTGTCATTTTTATAAAAATCGGCAGCGCTGATTTTCAGAGACAGATTGGCTTGTTCTCTTTCCAACCGACTAATGGTTTCCGGCAACGCTTCGAGTTCTTTTTGATCTTTGTAACTCAGTTTTTTCTTTTTTGCCGCTTCCGGTTTGGTTTTTTTCTCGGTAGTTTCGATTTTCTTGACTGATTGCTCTTTTTGTTGCTGCGCGCAGTAAGCCAGCCAATCGCTGTAACCACCGACAAATTCGTTGATCAGGCCTTGGCCTTCAAAGACCAGCACACTGGTCACGACATTATCCAGAAACGCTCGGTCATGACTGACCAGCAGTAGCGTGCCTTCGTAATCGACCAGTTTCTCCTCCAGCAATTCAAGCGTTTCCAGATCCAGATCATTGGTAGGCTCATCCATGATGATCAGGTTAGCGGCTTTGGTGAATAAGCGCGCCAGCAACAGGCGGTTTTTTTCGCCTCCCGACAAACTTTTAACCGGAGAACGCGCTCTGGCAGGAGCAAACAGAAAGTCGCCAAGATAGGACATGACATGACGCTTGTTTCCGGCTATCTCGACATAGTCGTTGCCGTCGGCAATCGAGTCTACGACCGTCATTTCAGGATCCAGCTGTTCACGCAATTGATCGAAATAAGCCACTTGCAGCCGAGTGCCCTGCTCTACGGAACCACTGTCAGGCTCGATTTGCTGGAGCAACAGCTTTAACAGCGTTGATTTTCCTGCCCCGTTCGGACCGATTAATCCGATTTTGTCGCCACGCTGAATCAGTGTTGAAAAATCTTTGACCACCGGATTGTCGTCATAACTTTTGCAAAGATTGATCGCTTCAATTACTTTTTTACCGGAGGCATCACCTTTTTCCATCGTCAGTTTTGTTGTGCCTTGCAGGTTCCGGCGCTGTGACCGTTCATCCCGCAACTTTTTAAGCGCTCTTACCCGGCCTTCATTCCGGGTGCGGCGGGCTTTTACGCCTTGCCTTATCCAGGCTTCCTCCAGCGCCAGTTTTTTATCGAACTCGGCATTTTGATTCGCTTCGTCTTCCAGTGCGGCTGCTTTCCGGAACAGGTAATCATCATAAGTGCCCTGCCAGGAAACCAGTTGCCCCCGGTCCAAATCGACAATGCGAGTCGCCAGTTTCTGCAGGAATGCGCGATCATGGGTTACGAACAGCACCGCCCCCTGAAAACTAAGCATCTGATCTTCAAGCCAGGTGATGCTTTCCAGGTCGAGATGGTTGGTAGGCTCATCCAGCAATAAGACTTCCGGCTCTATAACTAAGGCTTTAGCCAGCGCCACCCGACGTTTCCAGCCACCCGACAAACTGTTTACCGGCAAGTCCGGGGGTAAGTTTAACCGGCTGAGCGTACTTTCCACGCGTTGTTGGAAATGCCAGCCGTTTTTGGCTTCGAATTTGTGTTGTAAATCGCCTAATTCCTGCAACGCTTTGTCATCTGCGCTACCCATCGTCAAAGACAAGGTGTGATAACGGGTTAGCCATTGACCCAATTCGCCCAAACCACTGGCTACTGCATCATAGATAGTTGCCTCATCGGGTAAATCCGGGGCTTGTTCCAGCCATGCCAATTTAAGCTCAGGTTGCTTCCAAATATCGCCGTGATCAGCAGCAATATTGCCGGCAATAATTTTCATCAACGTGGATTTGCCCTCGCCATTTCTTCCTAATAGACCTACACGTTCGCCGGGATCCAGTTGAAAGTCAGCGTTATCCAGTAATAAGTGAGTACCAAAAGCGATTGAAACATTGGTTAAGCGTAATAAGGGCATAGTAATTATTGATGAAGTTGTAAGTAACGTCTTAAAGTATCCAGGGCCAACACGGCTGACTGATTTTGTTTGCGCTGAGCCGGGCCGCTGATCATGTGCTTGACCTGCAGCATTCCATGAGGTGTTAACAAAGCCGTACTGATTTCAACGGCGATATTTTTATCGCGTATCGTGTTCCGGTCGCTTAGATGAAGCTGAACCAGCACCAGATCGACCTTTTTCTGGTGTTTGATTTTTTCCGCGATAGCTACAGCAAGCAGATCCTTGTCGTTTAACGCCAGATCAAAATCTTCGGCTAGCTGCTGAATATCGGAGTAATAGGCGCCTTCGATTAGCCAATCACAATCGACACATTTAGCCGACAGCAAACCCTGGCTCAGGGTTTCTATAAAGACTGCCTTTTGCTTCTGCACCTGCATCAATCGATCAACAACATTGACCAAGTCACCAGAGGCATGACCCGGCCTGTCAATGCTAAACACAAAGTCGCCAATATTTGCGGCGAAGGCATCTATCAGTTCAGTCATGAGAACCTGATCATAGTCATGGGGGAATAATAATTTGGTTTCCACATGATCGACACCGGCACGAAAACCCAATTGCACGGTCTCCGGTATTTTAATCGATGCAACCGCGGTTTGAATGTCGGATTCCCCGATACCCACTGTTTTAAGCGAAACCAGCTGCTTGGGTTTCAACGAGAACTGCTTGCCAAGATGATCCCTGACAAAACTGTCAAACAATTGACGCATTTCACTAGGCACGCCGGGTAAAAATACGAACCAGCAATCGTTGTATCGCATTGTAAAACCGGGGGCCGTTCCCCATTCATTATCAATCCGCTGAGCACCTTTTGGTAAATACGCCTGTTTACGGTTGACTTCGGGCATGGCGCGTTTTCGTTTTAAAAAAAACCGCTCGATTTGTTCGAAAGCCACCGGGTCAAATTCCAAAGGCAGTGAAAAAGCCTGAGCTACGGCTTGGGCCGTTAAATCGTCGCTGGTAGGGCCTAATCCCCCGGTACAAATACAACAATCCGAACGTTCGGCTATTTCGTTCAAAAGCGTAACCAAATCTTCCAATTTATCGCCGACGGCCGTTTGGCGAGTTATCATAAAGCCTAAATTAACGCAGGCTTGGGCAAGCCAGGCGGCGTTGGTATCCACCGTTTGACCGGTGACAACTTCTTCTCCCTGGGAAAATAGCTCTAGTTTCGGATTCATGTTATGGCTGTGCTTGAAGTGAATGTCATAAGTGTGGAGGCCGATAATGCGCCTATTTTTAACGTTTTGATTGAATCTTACGAAACTGACAAAATTTGATGCCAAAACGGTAAGGTTATTAAACTCAAGGTAGTCGTCAATGTGACAGCCATGGCATATAAGCCGCTGTCCAGCCGGTAACGATCGCAGAAAACAATACCCAAGACCATACTCGGCATGGCTGTTTCAAGAATGGCGGCCGCTTTATGATCGCCTTCCAGGCTCAAAAAACCGGCAAGCCAAAGTGCAAATAACGGCATGATTGCCATTTTTATAACAATCACCGGCAGTACATAGGGTAAATTGCGAACGGTGACATCTTTCCAGCTTAACGCTAATCCCAATGAAAATAACATAATCGGCACCACGCCCGCCGACAATTTCTGCAAAACGCCATCAAGCCAGTCGGGCATGGCGATCTGATTCAGATTCAAGGCTACCGCCAGAAATGCAGCCCAAAACGGAGGCGTATTGAGATACGATAACACAGCTTTTGACTCACCGGTTTCCGAATCGCCGAAGCGTTTAACGACCATGATACCAATCGTAAACAGAAAAGGTGCAGTCGCAAATAAATCCATCTGAATAGCGACCGAGCGGGCCCAATAACCGTAAGTTTGTTCAAGCACCGGCAAGCCCAGATAGGTGACGTTTGGAAAGGCCGTCGCGAGAATCATTGCACCCAGCCGGTGCCGTTCGAACTTTAAAAGGCGCCCGGTCAACACAATACAGACCATGGCAAAGGCAATAGCCGCCACCCCAAGCAAACTGTACTGCAAAGACTGCCTGCCGATGTCGGCCTGCCATAAGACATCAAGCACCATGGCCGGTAAAAACAAATAATAAACGACCGTTGTCAGAACCGGACGCGCTTGTTCTGCAGTCAAACCGCCCGGTCGAAACAGGCGCCAAGCCGCGCCGCAGGCTATCAGCAAAGCCATTTGAAGCAAGGTAGATATCATATCAGGCGGAGTGCTCAACCAAACGGCGTATTTTAACATTCACGCTCAAAACAAGTTCCGGTAATATAGCCTGCTGCATATTTAGACTTAACCCTTAGACCTGAACCAATAGACATGACTGATTCTTTCATCTCCAAGAAACCCATTCCTACCCGTGAGCGCCTGATCATGGCGCTGGACGTACCCAGCATACCCGAAGCGCAAGCTTTGGTTGAAGAACTGGGCGATGCTGTCATTTTTTATAAGGTCGGCATGGAATTATTTATGGCTGGCGACTATTTCGGCTTTATCGAATGGCTTAAACAGCGCAATAAAAAGGTCTTTGTCGATTTAAAGTTTTTTGATGTACCGGCTACGGTAGGCCGGGCCATTCGCGCCCTTAGCCAAAAAGGCGTTGATTTGGCGACTATTCACGGCAATGATGCCATCATGGAAGCTGCCGCCAAAGAAAAAGGCACACTCAAAGTCCTCGCGGTAACCGCTTTAACCAGTCTGGATCGCGGCGATTTAGATGATTTGGGATTTCAATGCGATGTCAGGGAGCTGGTTTTATCCCGAGCAAAACGCGCTTTACAAATAGGCTGCGACGGCATTGTCTCCTCCGGACTTGAGGCCCCAATGTTAAGACAGGAGCTGGATGATCGTTTATTGATCATCACACCCGGCATCAGACCGGTGGACAATCGTGAGGAAGATGATCAAAAAAGAGTCGTGAGTGTGGAGCAGGCATTTAGAAATGGCGCCGATTACATCGTGGTAGGCCGACCCATTCGGGATGCAGATAACAGGCAAGCGATGGCCGAAAAAATTCAGCAGCAAATAGCGGCGCAGTTCGGATAACAGAATCCGCTTTAAGCATATAGCCTGGATAAAGCGCCAGCCGAATCCAGGCTTTTATTTACTTAAAGTTGGTGATGTCCACGTAATATCAGTAATTCCCAGTTTAAGCTTTTTAGCGTTAATTAGGGGCGAGGTAAGCCGTGAACCTATCCATGGGGGCTTGACGATAGCGATCCTGCTATCGACATCCTCGCCAAACTCACCTTACCCCTTCTTTGTTGTCAAATTGGGAGTTGCTGCCGTAAACTGCCGCGCCGGCATGCCGACTCATTTATCGTCTATACTTCTCGCTCTTATCATGTTGTCCTCGCCGAGAAACTGTATCCGCCCGATCAAAACGGCTTAATTTAATTAAGCAATGTTATTTAACTGATCTTTTTTATGTTAAATAACCTGTTTTAATTAATTTACCGCACCGAACTATTGTTTATATTTTTTTCTGTGTTAATGTTTTGGACCTATGGAATTTCACATATCCTTTACTTCTTCCTATCTTGTCTCATTTTTGATGGGGCTATTGAGCAGCATGCATTGTATCGGCATGTGCGGCTCCATAATCGGCACATTGACACTCAGCCTGAAACCGGAAATTCGCAATAACAAAACCCGGCTTCTTCCGTATGTTTTAAACTATAATCTGGGCCGTATTTTTAGCTATACGGTAGCAGGTGGCTTGGCTGGCGCAGTTCAATTTTTACTGAT
Source organism: Methylicorpusculum sp. (assembly GCF_030651835.1). Taxonomy (GTDB): domain Bacteria; phylum Pseudomonadota; class Gammaproteobacteria; order Methylococcales; family Methylomonadaceae; genus Methylicorpusculum. The sequence goes on from NZ_JAUSBX010000110.1 coordinate 60,840, forward strand.
GCTGCCGTTTGGTGAAGCGATTGCTTACCGCCTGTTTCAGATGCTGTCCGCAGTCATCATGATCGGCGCAGGCTTTTACATTGCAGGCTGGTTTCCCCGCTTTGCCTACATTGAAAAAGCAGGCTCACGTTTCTGGAAATTGATAGAACCCTACGGACGAAAACTGATTCCTGTCAAAACCCGGCTACAGGCTTTTCTGTTTGGAATGGTCTGGGGCTGGCTGCCTTGTGGATTAATTTATGCCGCATTGGCTCTGGCTGCAACTACGGGTGACATCACCCGAAGCGCATTAACCATGCTGTCATTTGGAATAGGGACTTTACCTGCCGTCATCGGTGTCGGTATAATGACCGGCATACTGACAAGGTTATCGAGGATGCGGTATTTTAAACAGGCCGTAGGCCTTTTTATGATTATTTTAGCCTTGTTTGCAGCCCTTCCGTGGCTAAACCCCATGCGTTTACAACATATTTAATAAGTCGAGGTTCCAGTGGATCATTTTAATTCTATTATTGGTCAGTCTCCTGCACTCGAATCTTTAATTCGTAGCGCCAAGATGGTTTCCGCTACCGACGTGACTGTACTTCTCAAAGGAGAAACAGGAACCGGTAAAGAAGTTCTTGCCAAAGCGATTCAAAAAGAAAGCAACCGGGCCAATAAACCTTTTATCACCATCAATTGCGGTGCTCTCCCTGAAAGTTTGGTTGAATCCGAATTATTCGGTCACAGAAAAGGAGCTTTCACCGGCGCAACCGGCAACAAGCTGGGCATATTCCAGGCAGCTGACGGCGGCACTTTATTTCTGGATGAAATCAATTCCCTGCCTTTAGCCATACAGGCCAAATTACTGCGTTTTCTGGAAACAGGCGAATGCTTGGCAGTCGGCGACACTAAACCTTATTTTGTTGACGTAAGAATCATTGCAGCCACCAATAATGACTTGTTGCAGCAGATTGAAAGAGGCGATTTCAGACGCGATTTATATTTCCGCCTGAATGTTGTCCCACTCGACATACCTCCTCTTTCTCAACGCACTGATGACATTGAAAAACTGATACGTCATTTTCTTAATCACTTTTCAGAAACTCACGGCATTACAGCGCCTAAATTCAGCAAACAGGCATTAAAAACTCTGAAAGGCTATTCGTGGCCGGGAAACATACGCGAACTACGCAATTTATGCGAACGCCTCAGCATCTTGCTGGCAGGCAGGACGATTGAGCCAGAAAATTTGCCGCATGAATTCAAAGCGAGCACACCCATTTTTAATGAACCGTCCAATGCCGACTTCACGCTACCTGCAACCGGAATCAAACTGGAAGACCTGGAGCTCGATTTAATCCATCAGGCGTTATCAAGAACCAATGGCAATCGCAGCAAATCGGCCCGACTATTGGGTATTTCCCGAGACACGCTGCTTTATCGTATCCAAAAACACGGTCTGGCTACTCATTAATCTCAGGCCAATCAGGACCATGGAAGGTCTTACGCTAAACATCTGACCCATTGAACGGTCACATTATCACTCTTACCCTTCGCTCTCAGCACTGACAAGCGCGCCATCTTACCTAATTCCACACGACCGCTGGCGGGTTCTGCCAATTGTAGCCATTCCATGGGTTTGACGTGCTCCCAAAAACCATCGGTACACAACACAAAGGTTTCACCTGGCTCCATCTGCGGGTAAAGATTGACTTCAACAGGATGACTTTTCGCAATATTGATACTTCGCGTCAGTTGATTTTGCTCAGGATGCAAGCCCATCTCTTCTTCTGTTATCTCGCCCTGATCCAGCAATTTCTGTAACACCGAATGATCCCGGGTACGCCAGATAACCTTGCGCGGACTCATACGGTAAACCCGGCTGTCGCCGCAATGAGCGGTCAAAACAAACCGGTCATTGACAAATAATATGGCACAGGTCGTATGCGCTTCATCTGCAGTAGGATCATTTCCGAATAAACGCTTCATCTCATCAACAGCATCTTCGACCCAAGCCGATAACACATCCAATGGAAATGAACGGATATTGTCAGTGAATCGCTCGGCCAATTGCATCATAGCCTGACATAGAAATTGAGCCGCTTTTTCGCCTGATTGATAGCCGCCCAAGCCGTCTGCCACTATAAAAAGCCCGTAGTCCTCGTTAATCTGATGCGCCATTGCATCTTGATTAGACTCGCGGTCGCCGGCAGACGTTAATTGATAGCAAACAAGTTTCATATCTATTTCGTAGAGAGGCTTTCCAAGCGAGCCTGTCTCATCAACTGTTTCATATCAGCCACTGACTTGGATAAGCCGGAAAATAAGGCCTGTGCAATCAGCGCATGGCCAATGTTCAATTCAACGATTTCAGGTATTCGACAGATGGCTTCCACATTTGCGAAATTCAAGCCATGACCGGCATTCACCTGAAGACCCACCGAATGGGCGTAGGCCGCCGCCTGCCGTATTCTTGCCAATTCTTCTGCCCGTTCCACTGCATTGCGGGCATCTGCGTAACGGCCGGTATGAAATTCAACAACGGGAGCTCCCGCTTTAAGCGCAGCATCTATTTGCCTTAGCTCAGGATCTATAAACAAAGACACTTCAATGCCCGCATTACCCAACGTACCACACACTTTTGCCATTCTTTGTTGACTGGCGATTACATCCAGACCCCCTTCCGTTGTTAATTCCTCACGTTTTTCCGGAACCAAACAACAAGCGGCCGGCGCAACATCTATCGCTAAAGCCACCATTTCATCAGTGACTGCCATTTCAAAATTCAAGCGAGTGTGCAGCATCTCACTCAACAAGTAAATATCCCTGTCCTGTATATGCCGACGATCTTCTCGAAGATGCGCGGTTATACCATCCGCACCCGCCTGCTCTGCTATCAAAGCGGCCTGAATAGGTTCCGGGTATTTGGTTCCCCTTGCCTGCCTTAAAGTTGCTACATGATCGATATTAACGCCCAGCAAAATAGTTGTAATTTTCATTCTTCACATGTGTTTAATGATTTTAGCAATGGTCTCCCGACTTTTAAGCAACTTGCCTTGCAAATGAAAGTCGATCACCATTCTCATGATTTTTTTGGCTTGCAGTAACGATTCTTTATCTTTGAACTGGCGAGAATGCAAAGCGTGCAAAGTGGTGCCATTGATTTCCCCGTAAACCGATTCCCTAGGCCCTTGCTCAACGCTGAAATGATACTTTCTATCGGCCTCTACCAATTGATGGGTTTGACTGTCATAGCGTATGTCCAAACCATAGCCCACCAACTCCAGTAAGTTGACCTCAAAACAGCGCAGACAGCTTTCTACTTCAGCGCCATTTTGCAAAGACATAAGACTCTGCTGATAAAGCTCAAATACTTCAGGATGGGGATCGGATTGATGCAGAAAATGCGTTATGAGTTCGTTGATATAAAATCCGCAAAAAAGCGCTTTACCTTGAAGAGGACTGTCAAACGCACTGTGCTGATGTTCGGCATGGGACAAATAATGTAGCTCACCGCGCCCGGCACCATAGGAAAGTAGCAACGGCACAAACGGCATCAGCACGCCCGCCAGTTTGGATTTTGGTTTTCTCAAGCCTCTGGCTAGTAAAGAAATCCGGCCAAAATCACGCGTCAAAACGTCCGCAAGTAAACTTGTTTCACCATAAGGCCAATGCCGGATTAAAAAGCCTGGCTGCAGAGAGACGAGCCTTTCACTCATTAAATCCTAAACTCTGTAATGCACGCTCATTATCAGACCAACCGTGTTTAACCTTGACCCAAAGTTGCAGATACACTTTCTGCCCGATCAGACGCTCAATGTCATGGCGCGCATCGGTGCCTATGTTTTTAAGCATTTCGCCTTGCTTGCCGATGACTATCGATTTTTGAGAGTTCCTTTCTACCCAGATAATCGCATATATTTTTGACAGAGTGGGATGCTCTTCATAGCGCTCAATCTCAACGGTGAGCGCATAAGGCAATTCATCCCCCAATCGCCGGGTCAACTTTTCCCTGACAATTTCAGCGCATAGAAACCGCTCCGGCCTATCTGTAATCTGATCTGCCGGATAGATGAGCTCTCTCTCCGGCAATAATTTCATGATCAGGGATTCGAGCATCTGCAAATTAGTGTTTTTAAGCGCGGAGATAGGAACGATATGCTCAAATGGAAACCGCGCCTGAGCTTCTGCAAAAAAAGCCAGCATCGTGTCTTTATCCTTAACCTTATCCACTTTATTGACAGCGAGGATTGCAGGCAGACCGGCTTGCTTTAATTTGGCAAAAATAACGTCATCATATTCCTGCCACGCCAAACCATCGATCAACCAGACCACGACATCAACACCCGCCAACGTGGATTCTGCTGTTCTGTTAAGGTAACGGTTAAGCGCTTTTTTCTCGTTATTATGCATACCCGGCGTATCCATATAGATAGCCTGACCTTCATCGGTGGTATTAATCCCCAGAATCCGATGCCGGGTTGTTTGTGGTTTTCTTGAAGTAATGCTGATCTTCTGCCCCAGAAGATGATTCATTAATGTTGATTTACCAACGTTAGGACGACCGACTAAAGCGACATAGCCACAATTCATTAATTATCTCTCTTTAGTAAGATCAACATTTGCTCAGCGGCATCCTGTTCTGCTCTCTTTCTTGAAACGCCTTTTCCAACTGAGAATTTATCGGTCAAATCGATAGAGCATTTGACTTTAAATGTTTGCTCATGAGGCAAACCTGACATGGATAAAAGCGTATATTCGGGCAGACTGAGTTTTTTGGACTGCATCAGTTCCTGCAATTGTGTTTTAGGGTCTTTTTGCCAGTTCTCCAGCGACAGGCAAGTAAACTTTTCGTCAAACATGGTCAGAATCCACTGTTTGCACACCTCAATGCCCTGGTCTTTAAAAAGAGAACCGATAATGGCTTCAAAAGCATCCGACAAAATAGAATCGCGCCTGAACCCACCGCTTTTTAATTCACCGGTGCCTAAAATAAGATAATCACCGACATTATGTTTTCTTGCCACATCTGCCAAAGAACACTGATTCACAAGACTGGCCCTGAGCCTGCTTAGCACGCCTTCACTCGCCTCGGGAAAAATCTCATGCAGTTTCTCGGCAACGACAAATCCTAAAATGGCATCACCCAAAAACTCTAATCGTTCATTATTTCTCGCACCTACACTTCGATGCGTCAGCGCCATGACAAATAACTGAGGATCATTAAATTTAAGGCCCAGTTTTTTACAAAGCACTTCCGGGTTTTTTATCACTCCTGCCCTACCTCAATAATTTCATAAAAATTTACCAGCACACTCAAATTGCCGACGATGGGCTTAACGACTTCATATTCAATTTCAACTTTTAAATAACCGCCACGGCGAGTCACCCTGACATTGTCTTTTGTTACATCCGTTACATAATTCATGTTGAAGCGCTTTTCCAGAGAACTCCATACCTCTTCCCTAGTCACCGTCTCAATATTTTCCATCTGCTCTACCCCTGTCAAAGCACTTTTCACTTTGCTGTGGTCGATGTAAATCGGCGCAATTTTTAAAACCAGCAACGTAATAAAGGCAATTAAGCCCAGCAACAGTGTCAAGGTTATTAAGGTCAGACCGCTTTCGCGATTAGATGACAAGTTCATTAGAAAACTCCTGAGTCAGATTTAAAACTCATTAAGTGTAGTTTACTTAAGCACTGTACCAATGCGGTCAAAACCAATGCCTTTATTCTGCCAATCCCAGCTCATCCATATAAAAAAGGCCTTGCCAACCAGATTCTCCTCGGGAACAGTCCCCCAGTAACGGCTATCGTTACTGTTATCGCGGTTGTCACCCATGACGAAGAAGTGCCCTTCCGGAACGACATAAACACCTTCCACCGAAGGCGCGCCATTATGTATCAGAATACTGTGCTCAACACCTTGAAGGTTTTCCTCAAAATGTTCAGCACCGGTCATTGACTGGCCTTGACCGACCCCGTGATACATGCCCAGGGAAACGCGCTGAACCGGCGAACCGTTGACGTAAAGATTTTTATTGTAATAAGCGATTTTATCACCCGGCAAACCGATGATCCGCTTGATGTAATCGACAGCCGGCTCTTTTGGGTATCTGAAGACGACAACATCTCCTCTTTCAGGCTGATTCATGTCAATGACTTTGGTATTGATAACAGGCAACCGAATACCATAAGTAAACTTGTTCACCAGAATAAAGTCGCCAATTAACAAGGTCGGCATCATGGAACCTGATGGAATCCTGAAAGGTTCCACTAAAAACGAACGCAGCACCAAAACGATTAATACGATTGGAAAAAAAGATCGGGCATATTCGACAATCAGAGGTTCGTTTTCAGGAACCGGTTCTGTGTGCGTGAATTTGAGCAGCAAAATATAAGCGCCCCAGATAACACCTGTTACAACCGTAGCCATCAGCAAAAAAAAAGAGAAATCGAAATCCATGTTTAATTGATAGGTGATGATAGGAAAATGGTTTTGGCGAAAATTACTCTTTATTAACCTGAAGCACAGCTAAAAAAGCTTCTTGAGGTATCTCGATATTACCGACTTGTTTCATCCTTTTTTTGCCGGCCTTTTGCTTTTCGAGCAGTTTCTTTTTGCGCGTTATATCACCTCCGTAACATTTGGCAGTGACATTTTTTCTCAACGCTTTTACTGTGGATCGAGCAATAACCTTGGAACCTATTGCTGCTTGAATGGCTACTTCGAACATTTGGCGAGGTATCAATTCTTTCATTTTTTCGACCAGATCGCGACCCTTGATATGACTCATTTCCCGATGCACGATGATGGACAAGGCATCCACTTTATCACCGTTGATCAATATGTCCAACTTGACCAAATCGGCTTCTTGAAACCGGAGAAACTCATAATCAAACGACGCAAAACCACGGCTTGCCGACTTTAAACGATCGAAAAAGTCCAGCACCACTTCGCTTAAAGGCAGTTCATAATGCAGTGAAACCTGACGTCCCACATACTGCATATCCTTTTGCGACCCTCTCTTTTCAATACACAGCGAAATCACTGCGCCCAAATAATCCTGGGGAACCAGTATATTTGCGCGAATGATCGGCTCTTTGATGGTCCGGACAGTGCCGGTATCGGGAAGTTTTGCCGGATTATCCACCATCAAAACTTCATCGTTATGCGTGGTCACTTCATAAATTACCGTGGGTGATGTGGTAATAAGGTCCACATCATATTCGCGCTCCAAGCGCTCCTGAATAATCTCCATGTGCAGCATGCCAAGAAAGCCGCAGCGAAACCCAAAACCCAACGCTTGAGATGTTTCAGGCTCAAACTGCAACGCTGCATCATTAAGCCTTAGCTTATTCAACGCTTCACGCAAATCTTCATAATCATCTGAGCTGACCGGATAAAGCCCCGCAAAAACCCGCGGCTGAACTTTTTGGAATCCGGCAACAGGCTCATCGGCAGGATTATCGGTCCAGGTAATCGTATCGCCTACCGGAGCGCCGTAAATATCCTTGATAGCGGCTACCATGAAACCGACTTCACCGGTTTTAAGCTCGTCCCGCTCTTGACGCTTTGGCGTAAATACGCCGACTTTCTCAACCAGGAACGACTTGCCCGTAGACATGATCGTAATTTTCTGTTTTTTGCGGATACTGCCGTTAAATATTCTGACCAGCGATACTACGCCAAGATAACTATCAAACCATGAATCGATAATCAGCGCTTGCAAGGGGCCCTGCTCGTTGCCCTTGGGAGAAGGAACCAGCTCGATGATCTGTTCCAAAACATCTTCAACACCGATTCCGGTTTTTGCGCTGATTTTTAAAGCCGCATCAGCAGGAATACCGATAACGTCCTCAATCTCGGCAGCGACACGCTCCGGTTCGGCAGAAGGCAAGTCAATCTTGTTAAGCACAGGTACGACTTCAAGCCCTTGCTCGATAGCGGTGTAGCAGTTGGCTACACTTTGGGCTTCAACACCTTGCGCTGCATCGACAACCAGCAAAGCGCCCTCGCACGCAGCGAGGGAGCGTGATACTTCATAAGAAAAATCCACATGGCCGGGCGTATCGATAAAATTAAGCTGATAGGTTTCACCGTTTTTAGCAGTGTAAAACAAAGTCACGCTCTGTGCCTTGATGGTAATGCCGCGTTCGCGCTCGATATCCATCGAATCAAGCACTTGATTACCCATTTCCCGATCTGTAAGTCCGCCACAAATCTGGATAAACCTATCTGCTAAGGTCGATTTTCCGTGATCGATATGCGCAATAATGGAGAAATTTCTTATATTTTTTAAATCCACTGGTTACTTGTCTAGTTTAATTGCTAAAAATACCGGATTTCCGCGACGCTGGATCAAAACTGCAATTGATTTCCCGGCAGAAAGTTGACTGACTATCTTATCAAAATCGGCCACATCACGGACGATATTATTATTGATCCGTAAAATCACATCACCCGTTTGAATACCCGCTTGCGATGCAGGCCCTCTGGCAACCATCTCAACTAGAACGCCGTTTTTGATGACTTGCAATTGCTCTCTTTGTTGATCGGTTAAATTTGTTACTGAAATGCCCAAACGATTAGTCGGCTTGATTTCTTTTTTCTCAGCCGGCTGCTCGCTTTCTTCTTCAGGTAATAAGCCTACTTTGATGGGAATTGTTTTTTTCTCACCTTGACGAATCAGGGTTAAACTGGCTTTTTGATCAATCGGCGTCATTCCGACTATGGGCGGTAAGTCCCCGGACATTTCTATCGGGGTTCCATTAAACTCGGTAATGATATCGCCAATCTGCAACGCAGCATCTTCTGCAGGACTCCCGGCAACAATTTTTGCAACCAACGCACCAACAGGTCTTTTCATTCCAAAGGACTCGGCCAATTCCCGGGTAACATCTTGAATCTGGACACCTAACCAACCGCGAGACACTTTCCCTTTGGTTTTAATCTGATCAACGACATTCATCACCACATCCATTGGAATGGCAAAAGAAAGCCCCATAAAACCGCCCGTCCGGCTGTAAATTTGGGAATTTATGCCGACCACTTTACCATCCATGTTAAACAGCGGACCGCCTGAATTACCTGGATTTATCGCGACGTCTGTTTGAATAAAAGGCACATAATTTCCACCCGGCAAACTCCGGCCTTTAGCGCTTACGATACCCGCCGTCACTGATTGCTCAAATCCAAATGGTGAACCTATCGCCAATACCCATTCCCCCACTTGCAACTTTTCCGGAGAACCGATGACAACTGCCGGCAAGTCGGTGGCCTCTACTTTCAATAAAGCCACGTCAGTCCGGGCGTCTGATCCAATCAACTTGGCCGGCACTTCTCGGCGATCAGATAGTTTTACGATGATTTCATCGGCATTATTGACAACATGGTGGTTAGTCAGCACATAGCCATCGTTGGAAATCACAAATCCGGAACCCAATGAATTAGCTTCACGTGGCGCCATGCCGCCACCCGGTCCTTGAAAGAAATGTTTGAACAATTCTTCCATTTCCGGCGGAATGCCTTCAGGCAACTGAGGCATTTCAGTGGTTCCGGCCATATCATTTTCAGGCATTTTTTGTTTGGTACTGATGTTAACGACAGCTTTACCATTTTCTTTGACCATGACAGTGAAATCAGGCAGCTGAGCCAACGCTGATTGCGCAGCCATTAACAACAGCAAGAAAATTCCGTAAACATTTCTGAGCATAAAACCTCCGGGTAGACTCAAATAAAAAAATACAGCGCTGTCCCCGTATTAATGGCAAGACCAGCTAATTCAGTTTTGGTGGGGATTTAGTCGCCTAAGAATACAGCTAAAATTTTAGAATCCAAATGATAATGACTAGAAAGGGGCTTGACATGAAAAATTAGTTTTTCCTGCGCGGTCTCTTTCGTTACCAGCCGAAAGAAACATCCAAAAACGCTGCTTGTTAAGCCCGCGAGAACTCGAATCTCATTTTTTTCAAAAAGCAGAAAAGAAATAGTTTTTTCAGGGAATATTCAGCACATTTAATCAGAGCGAAGCTTGGCCCCTTCCGCAATCAGCTTAACAGCTGAAGGAGGCACTTCACCCATCACCGTAAGAAGGTAATTATCCACCAGACGACTGAAAGAATTAACAGTGCCGGATGAACTAGCGCCCAATTCCATCTTTTCATTTTTTTGTTCCAGGTAAACCGAAATAGATGAAAATCCATCACTCAACAATAAATGCTCAACAGGCTGGTCTGCATCACTCATGTTAAGCTGAATATAAAACTGGGGGGCAAAGCCACCTGGCACTTGAGTGAGCTCAAATCCGGCCTGATCAAAAGGCATGGGCATCCGATCATGGATATGCTGAATTTCCCGTCCGGAAAAGCTGGCATTGACATCAACTAGGGGCAGCGACTTTTCCAGCGTCATTTCGGTAAAGACCACCTGCTCTATTGTATTGTTGTTTTGATCATACACTTCAATTTTCAAAGGCAAAAACTGCTGTTTCTCTACCCAGATCCGCCTGGCATATCTGAACGCATCTTTGGGCTTGATATCCAAAACTCTTGCCGTCAAAAGAGCGACCTGCTCTTCACCTGAAAAAGTCAGGTCATAATATTCTTCGACTCCGTCCATACGCTCCGGCAAATCCATTAGAAATGAACGGGCAGACGGCCTGTGATCGACGACGACTTTGGACGTTGACTCAAAGAAACAGCTGACCTTATCAGCATCCCTGATAACTTCATGCATGGGGGAATTTAAGGTAATAAGACGCTCCTGATTTTGCCCTTCAATTGAAGCATGAGAATATTTGAGCGTGTTTAATTTTCCATTTCTAAGAAAAGCAACAGTACCGTGATAATTCAGCAAGTCCATGGCTTGCTGCATTTTCATCAGAGTTTGGCTTGGTGAAGGCTGAAGTTCATCCGCGAAAGTATTTGTCGCAGCCAGGATCAGAATAATACTAAACAGTTTTAACACGGGGTTATTCCTGACTGTAACTCACGACTCGAGCGTAAGGTTGGCGCTCAAATCCCCCGTCAATATAACGGGTGCTGTTATGGGCTTGAAGATATTCGGCAAAACGTGAAACGGATGGCTGAACCGTTCCCGCCTTTGTTTCCAAAGGCCTGTCTGATGGGACCAACGGCCGAGACACCTGGGCCAATGTGTTTAGTGGTTCTGGCTTGGTGTTTGAGGCAATAAGCAGACTTGGTTTATTAAGGGATTCAGACGAACTATAGGTTAGAAATCCTTGAGAAACCAAAACAGCCAGTAACGCAACGGATGCCGCTAATGCGGAAAGTCTCAAATTAGGGGTAAACAACGACTTTCGTTTGGGCAACAAGTAAACAGGTTCTTTCTGAATGGCCTGGTTTACCCGGGCTGCGAAATCAGAATCAACAGACAAGAAAACATCCGATTTAATGGCATGACCTATCGTTTCATAGCGGCTTAATTTTGCCTGCAAAACAGGGTCTTGCTTCATCTTTTTAAGAAGAGCAAGCGCCCTTTCTTTGTCTAAATCATTGTCAATTAATTGAGAAATTTTTTGATTCAGTTCTTCAATCATCAAAAACCACCGTTATCCCAATAAAGGGTTCAATTTACTATCTATTGCCTCACGAGCTCTAAAAATACGTGAACGCACCGTACCTACCGGACAATCCATTGCCTCAGCTATTTCCTCATAGCTCATGCCCTCAAATTCCCGCAGAGTGATTGCGATGCGCATTTCTTCAGGTAATTTTTCTATCGCTGATTTAATTGTTTCAATAATTTCATCATTCAATAACATCTGTTCCGGCGTATCCAGACCTTTCAGCTCATTAATATTGTGGACCTGTTCTTCGTCATCAATATCCAGTTCACTGTCAGTACCACGCCGCGTTCTGGCCACCAAATAATTTTTTGCCGTATTGATGGCAATCCGGTAAAGCCAGGTATAAAAAGCGCTGTCGCCTCTGAAATTTCCCAGTGCGCGGTAAGCCTTAATAAAAGTTTCTTGAGCAACATCCTGAGCTTCGCTTTGATCTTTCACATAACGATTAACCAATTGAATGATTTTATGCTGGTACTTTATCACCAACAAATCATAGGCAGACTTGTCACCCTGCTGCACGCGCAACACCAAGTCTTGATCAAGCTCTTCGCTGTTTCCTGTTTTATTTTTCACAGCATTCTAAATTCATTCAAATAGACCAAACCAAACCGTACAAGTTCTTATGGATGCAAAAAAAATTGCTATCGGTAAAAAAAACGTTATTATCCATTAACCTTAGCAATCGAGCTATACGGGTTTATATACTTCTCGTAAAAAAACAATTAGTAATGTCAGAAAGTAACAACATTCAACAAAACTATGATGTACTCATAATCGGCAGTGGGGCTGCAGGGCTAAGCCTTGCGCTTAAACTGGCTGATCATACGCGCATTGCTATCTTATCAAAGTTTACTGTATCTGAGGGCAGTACTGCTTATGCGCAAGGCGGCATTTCTGCGGTACTGGATGCGCAGGATTCTCTGGAATCCCATATCGCCGACACGCTGGATGCAGGCGCAGGACTTTGCGACCCGGAAATAGTAAAACTCACGGTCACTCATGGCAAAGAATCGATCGAGTGGCTTAAAAGCCAGGGAGTCGCATTTACCGAGGAACAATCCAGCAGCGGGGAGAGACAGTTTCACTTGAACCGGGAGGGCGGCCATTCTCACCGCCGTATTGTGCACACAGCCGACGCCACTGGTAAAGCGGTATCAGAATCGTTAGTCAGCCGAGCCAAGCAACATCCGAATATTACTATTTTTGAACACCACAACGTCATTGATCTGATTACAACCCCTAAATGCGGCCAAGCACCCGACCGGGTAATCGGGGCCTACGTGCTGGATGTTAAAGCCGGAAAAGTCAAATCAATTGCAGCCCGAATTTTTGCCTTGGCAACCGGCGGCGCCAGCAAAGTCTACCTGTACAGCACCAACCCTCAAATTGCTACCGGCGATGGCATTGCATTGGCGTGGCGTGCGGGTTGCCGGATCGGCAATATGGAATTCATGCAATTTCACCCGACCTGTCTTTATCACCCGCTTGGCCGCTCTTTCCTGATTAGCGAGGCGGTTAGAGGTGAAGGAGGAAAGTTAATCCTGCCCGACGGCACCCGGTTTATGGCAAGATTCGATAAACGGGAAGAACTGGCGCCTAGAGACATTGTTGCCAGAGCCATTGATCACGAGATCAAAAAACGCGGGATTGATTGCGTTTATCTGGATATCAGCCATAAGCCCAGCTCGTTCATATTGGAGCATTTCCCGAATATTTATGAAACGTGTCTGAAGCTGGGCATAGATATTACAAAGCAACCGATACCCGTGGTCCCCGCCGCACATTATACCTGCGGGGGCATTGTCACCGACCAAAACGCCCGCACAGACATCAGCAATCTTTATGCTGTAGGCGAAGTGGCTTTTACAGGTTTACACGGCGCGAACCGCATGGCGAGCAATTCACTGCTGGAGTGCCTGGTATTTGCAGAACAGGCCAGTCGCGATATTTTAGAAAAACTAGCCGCCACACCCGCTGTCGTTGCCATACCTGAGTGGGACGAATCGAAAGTCGGTGATTCGGATGAAGAAGTCGTGGTTTCCCATAACTGGAACGAACTTAGAAACTTTATGTGGGACTATGTCGGCATCGTCAGAACCGATAAACGTTTGAGCCGGGCCATGCGCCGGATTGAACTGCTCAAAAGCGAGATCACCGAATACTACAGTCACTTTAGAGTCACCAGTGACTTACTGGAACTAAGAAACCTGGTGATTGTTGCGGAGTTGATCATTCGCTGCGCCCAGCAGCGCAAGGAAAGCCGCGGCCTCCATTACACATTGGATTATCCGGAAGCAGATAACACAAAACCTGCGGTAAACACGCTGTTAACGCCCGACAATTTACTCCCCCGAAATTAAGCACGGACACCCTGCCCCGTAAACGCTAAACCGGATACGGGGATCCTATTTTAAGCTTATCGTTCGTCTGCTCTGGACAGCTCGATAAAGCCATGCACGCCCCGTTTTGATTTAACGGACAACCATTCTTTAAGAAGCAGAATCTCTTCAGTTTCCTCAAGCTCATCTATGCATTTTTTCTTTTTTAGTAACCGAAATGCCGCTTCCAGTGCTTTATACCGATCACCGGTTATACCGGCGCGTCTTAATCCTATGGTATTAAGACGATAATGCCGGGCGGGTCGTCCGCCAATCAGCATAAAAGGAATCACATCCATATTAAGACCGGTGGTACCCTGGACGATTGCGTATGCGCCGATACGGCAAAACTGATGAGCCACCACCGACCCCCCCATAAACACCTTATGACCCACTTCGACATGACCGCCAATCGCGACATTATTGGCGAATATGGTATTGTCCCCAACTACACAATCGTGCGCGACATGGCTGTTATTCATAAAATAGCAACCTGAACCTATCCGCGTTTCACCTTTTTCTTTAGTGGCTCTGTGCGCGGTAAATCCCTCCCTGAATACATTATTGTCGCCGATAGTCAGCCAAGTGACCGTTTCGGACTTAAAACCAAGATCCTGAGGCAAATCGCCCAACACGGAGTGAGGATGCAAAACATTTCCTGATCCCATTTTGACATAACGCTGCACAACGGCATGCGCGCCTATTTGGCAGCCGGGACCGATTTGAACATCATCTTCGATCACTGCGAAAGGACCCACTTTGACATCGTCAGCCAATTGGGCTTTATCGGCTATATAAGCGGTTGGATGAATCAATTTTGCCATTCGCATTATCCTCTGGGGTGAAATTTTTCATGTAAGTCTTTTAAACGTTCACGGGCAATATGGGTGTATATCTGGGTCGTTGATAAGTCCGAATGCCCCAGCAGCAACTGTACAACCCGCAAATCAGCGCCGTGATTCAACAAATGTGTAGCAAAGGCATGACGCAGGGTATGAGGCGATAAATCCTTAGTGATACCGGCCTGCTTTGAGTGGCGTTTGATAATATGCCAAAAAGCCTGCCGTGTCATGCCCTCAGCGCGTTGCGTCACAAAAAGAAACTCACAACGACGTTCTTTCAGTAACTGCGGCCGGGTCCGTTCAACATATTCTTGCAGCCACGTCATGGCCTCTTCGCCTACCGGCACCAACCGCTCCTTATTGCCTTTACCGGTAATGCGTACCACACCTTGTCTGAAACTGACTTGCTCCAATCTTAACCCGACCAGCTCCGATACCCTCAATCCTGTCGCGTATAGCATTTCCAGCATCGTTCTGTCCCTGTGCCCAAGCACATTGATTGTCTCCGGCGCATTAAGAAGACACTCAACATCCTGCTCGGAAAGTGATATCGGCAATTTTCTGCCGATATAGGGTAAATCGATAAGCGAGGTTGGATCGATAACAATCCGATTTTCTCTTAGCAGGTAACCATAAAACTTTCTCAGACTGGACAGGATACGCGCCGTTGAGCGGTTACCAATACCTTGCTTATAGCGATAGGCTAAAAAAGCTGAAATATCATCTGACATAACGGCTATCAGTGATTTTTCTTTTAACCATTTGGAAAAAATCCTTAAATCGCTGCCGTAGGCAGACAAGGTATTTTCACTCACCCCTTGTTCAGCCCACAGCATGTCAAGAAATGTGTCGATTAAATCAATAGACATAGTTAAACATTGATTCAGCCTCCAATAACTCTCGCTTGATTGCCACTAAATCACCGTGTGTTTCCCCGCTGTATCCGCCCAAACCATGAGCCGCAACAACCCGATGACACGGAATAATAAAAGGGTAGGGATTTTTTTTGCAGGCATTGCCAATCGCTCTGGCCCCTGAACCTATTTGCATCGCCAAGGCTTTATAGGTCATTGTTTGTCCAAAGGGAATTTTGATCAGCTCCTGCCAAACCTTAAATTGATAGCAGGTTCCTTGCTTAAGTAATCTAAGGCGTTTTGTTTTATCCGCTTGTTGCCAGCATTCCAGCCAAACGGACGTCATGATTGAATCAGACTGCATCTTATTTGCAGAACCGGCACTAAGCAGCCAGTCAGTAGAAACGATTACATCACCCCGCCAGTCAATTTTCATATCGGCAAAAGGCAGACTTATAAGCTGAGAGGCCTCCGGCTCTTCTGCTGTATCAACCCATTCAATACTAAATGTCATGGCAGTCAGATAAAAAATTAATTGGCTTTGCCGCCAACAAAAAAGGCAGCCAAGGCTGCCTTTTTCCGGTGTTTAGATGCCTAATCAAATTTTTTCTTTGATTCTGGCCGCTTTACCCGTCAAGTCACGCAAATAGTACAACTTAGCACGGCGGACAGCACCGCGTCTTTTAACCTGTACTTCGCTGATCAAATGACTGTGAGTTTGAAAAACCCGCTCAACACCTTCGCCGTGAGATATTTTTCTGACGGTGAAAGATGAATTGAGACCGCGATTGCGTTTAGCAATTACGATACCTTCGAAAGCCTGAATTCTTTCCCGCTCGCCTTCTTTTACTTTAACTTGTACAACAACGGTATCACCAGCGCCGAACACGGGTATGTCCTTTCTCAACTGTTCCGCTTCCAAAACATCTATAATATTACTCATTACCACACCTTAAATTATTCAATTCCACAATAAATTCTTCCAGCAGTTTGCGCTGCATTTCATCCAATGGCTTGTTTTTCAACAAATCCGGCCGTTTAAGCCAGGTTCGCCCCAAGGCCTGCTTGGTGCGCCACCGCTCGATATCGGCGTGATTGCCACTCAATAAAACCGCCGGTACGCTATCCTCATCAATTTTCTCAGGTCGCGTGTAATGAGGAAAATCAAGCAACCCGTCCATGTGCGAGTCTTGCTTAGCAGACTCTTCATCACCCAACACACCCGGCAACAAACGTGTAATACCATCCACCACAATCAATGCAGCCAATTCGCCGCCGCTGATCACATAATCGCCTAAGGACCATTCTTCGTCACAGACTTGTTGCACAAAGCGCTCATCAATCCCTTCATAGCGACCGGCTATCAGGATCAATTGCTCTAATTCCGACGCTTGAGTTAACAAACTCTGACTAATTGGCCGTCCCTGCGGACTCAAGTAGACCACTTTTAGTTTTTTATTCTTCTGTTCGGCTTTTATGGCATTGACCGTATCGAACAAAGGCTGGTATTTCATAACCATGCCCGGTCCACCGCCATAAGGCCTGTCGTCTACTGTCCGGTACTTGTCGACAGTATAATCTCTTGGATTCCAGGCTTTTAAACTAACCAAACCACTCTGAATGGCTTTACCTGTCACACCATAACCTGAGGCTCCGATAACCATCTCAGGGAACAACGTTATGATGTCAAATCGCATGTTTAAAGCTAAAAATCCGGATCCCAATTCACTATTATCTGACTGTCTTCAAAATTGACTTTGATGACATAATCATTGATGACAAATGGGATTAACCGTTCTCTGTCACCGATAACAACCAAAACATCGTTTGCTCCGGTTTCCAGCAAATGATCAACCAAACCTAAATCTACACCTTCGGTAGTCAGTACTTTTAAACCAACAAGATCGGTCCAGTAATACTCATTTTCATCCGGTTCAGGCAGTTGACTACGATCAACAGAGATCTTCCAACCCAAAAGCGCTTCAGCATCTTCCCTGGTATTGACGCCTTTGATATGAGCGACAACCGTTTTTCCCTGCCTTTGCCCTTCTACGAACTCAACGGATTTACTGATATCACCCTTTGTTAAAATCAAAGGGGAATAGGACAGAATATTTTCGCGAGGGTTCGTAAACGAGAATATCTTTACCCAGCCTTTTAAACCAAAAACGCCGGATATCTCACCGACATCGATTGAATAAGATTTAGACAAATTTTAAGCGGCTGCTTTTTTTGCGTTTTTTATCAAACTGGCAACACGCTCAGAAGGCTGTGCGCCTCTTGCTTGCCAAAATGCAATCCGCTCAACATCCAACTGTAATTTTTGCTCATTACCGCGGGCGATAGGATTGAAAAAGCCTACACGTTCGATGTAGCGTCCATCACGGCTACTTCTACTGTCAGTCACTACAACTTGATAGAAAGGGCGATTTTTAGCGCCACCTCTTGAAAGACGAATGGTTACCATCTAGTTTCCTCGAAACATTATTCAAAAAATTAATCGCACTATTTTACGCATTTTTAGAAATATGTGAAGGGCTAAATTTCTAAACAGGCTTTTGGTACGGAATATGACTCTATCTTGCTCAACCGCTCACTCATTGTAAGCGCTTGATATATCACCTACATTTTCATGCCACGCATATTGGATTTCAATCCACGAACCATATTGGCCATATTGCCTTTTTTGAATCGTTTCATCATTTTTTCCATCATCTTATGCTGCTTGAGAATACGATTGACGTCCTGCAACTCTTGCCCGCATCCCTCGGCAATTCGCTTTTTGCGGTTACCCTTGATTAAATCAGGATAGCGCCGCTCTTTCATCGTCATTGAATTAATCACAGCGACTTGCCTTGCTATGTCCTTATCCTTAACTTTTTCTTTCATTTCTTTCGGAATATCGCTCATCCCCGGCAATTTTTCCAGCATGGATCCTACGCCACCCATTTTTTGCATTTGCACCAACTGCTCGCGCAAATCTTCCAGATCAAAACTTTTGCCTTTTTGCAGTTTTTTGGCGAGTTTTTCGGCATTGGCTTTATCAACTTTTTGCTCAATCTCTTCGATCAAGCCAAGGATGTCGCCCATCCCCAAGATACGCGAAGCCAAGCGATCAGGATAAAAAGGCTCAAGCGCATCGGTTTTCTCGCCCACCCCGATAAACTTGATGGGTTTGCCAGTGATATGTCGGATTGATAAAGCAGCACCGCCTCTGGCGTCACCATCAGCCTTGGTCAAAATCACGCCGGTAAGCGGCAATGCGTCATTAAACGCTTTGGCCGTATTTGCCGCATCCTGACCGGTCATGCTATCGACAACAAACAAGGTTTCGATAGGATTGATCGCCGCATGCAAGGCCTTAATCTCAGCCATCATTTCATCATCGACGTGAAGACGGCCCGCGGTATCGACTATGACAACATCTAAAAATTTCTTCTTGGCCGCCTCAATGGCATTGCGGGCAATATCAACCGGGTTTTGAGAAATATCACTTTCAAAAAACGTCAAATCCAGATCATTAGCCAACGTTTCCAGTTGCTTGATCGCTGCAGGCCGATAGACGTCAGCACTGACAACCCCAACTTTTTTCTTTTTGTTCAACTGCAGCCAACGACCTAACTTGGCAACTGTTGTCGTCTTACCGGCCCCCTGTAATCCGGCCATCAATATGATAGCGGGAGGGTTCATTTTCAGATTAAGCTCTTCATTAGCCTCTCCCATCACCTTGACGAGTTCCGCTTGAACCAGTTTAATCAAAGCCTGACCCGGCGTTAAACTGGTTTGAACCTGCTGGCCTAGAGCGCCCTCTTTAACGCGTTCGATAAAATCGGTTACTACCGGCAAAGCAACATCGGCCTCTAAAAGCGCCATGCGAACTTCGCGTAACGTCTCTTTAATATTACTTTCAGTCAGTTTTCCCTGACCTTTAACTTTTTTTAGTGTACTACTT
This sequence comes from Methylicorpusculum sp., assembly GCF_030651835.1. Classification (GTDB taxonomy): domain Bacteria; phylum Pseudomonadota; class Gammaproteobacteria; order Methylococcales; family Methylomonadaceae; genus Methylicorpusculum. The sequence continues at coordinate 80,439 of NZ_JAUSBX010000110.1, forward strand.
AATCGATCGGTTAAATTATCAAACATGGCTGCGTCTACACCTTCAGAAATGAGTCATATGCCTATACGTAAATGCGCTAGGACTATTCAGCTCGATATATTAACATAACGTAACGAATACGCCTTTTGATTTGTTTAATGATTGCAAGGCCGTGGTAATTAGGCAAAATCAGTGACCGCAAAACCCTGCAGGACAAATAAATGGGATCCAACTGAATTAAGGCATGAGTGTTAAAGTTGCTTTGCGCTAACCACAATCAAACGATCACAAACCATACTCGCTTTACTGAACAAAAACACTGACAACCTGAAACCAACTACACTTATGGCCGCCCTATTTACCGGTATTTTATCCATCCTAGGTTATCTATCCGCTACTTTTCTTTTATTAAAAGATTTGTTTAGTGCAAAAACCCGGCGCCCCTTTTTATTTATTGCCTGGATAGGTGTTTTGCTGCATGCGCTCAACATCGCGTTAGTCACGGATAAACATCAAGGCTTTAATTTCAGCTTCTTCAGTACCGCCTCTCTCATTTCACTGTCGATTGCACTACTTCTGCTCATTGCAGTATTGGACAAGCCGGTGGAAAAACTGGGTATTGTAATATTCCCATTAGCTTCGTTGATGCTTGGACTTGAAATAGCAATGCCCGAGGCCTCATTCACGCCCGTCTCCTACAGCTGGCAAATGTCAACGCACATACTCACGTCAATCATGGCGTTCAGCTTGCTCAACATCGCCGCGCTTCAGGCCGCGCTTTTGGCTATTCAAGATCAACAATTACGCAGCCACCACCCCCGAAAACTGATTCGGTCATTACCGCCATTGCAAGCAATGGAGTCATTACTATTTCAAATGATTGGTTACGGACTTTTGTTTTTATCGGCCTCGCTTCTGACCGGCTTTATTTTTATTGAAGATTTATTTGCTCAGCACTTAGTCCATAAAACCGTACTCTCCATCCTTGCCTGGATTATTTTTTCGTGCCTTTTGATTGGACGCTCACGTTACGGCTGGAGGGGTAATACCGCCATACAATGGACTTTGATAGGATTTATTCTGCTGCTGCTGGCTTATTTCGGCAGCAAACTGGTCTTGGAACTCATACTCAAAAAACATTAAGGCTCGCCTTGCCCATAAGCCTTAGTGGCGGCACGCCCCTTTTTCATCTGGGTAATCTGCTCATTGACGGCATGCATTTCCGCCTCGCTCAAGCTAATAACCTGATCCAATAACGAATTGATTTTTAATATGAGACTCTGATCGTTTTGAGTCAGGACCGGCCCCTGATTGAAAAACGATTGAATCGTTTCTCGCTGCAACGCTTCGACCTGGCTTAGCTGTTCCCAGTCCTGCTGCAACGCAAACATCAGCATTTGCTCTGTTAAATCAAGCGCCTGCTCTAGGGTAGCTGAATTCATATAAACTTAAAAAAGAACACCTGACGCCGGCGCCGGAAATAAAACACTAAACACTGATTGCATCCCAGGCAGATTTTACATCTCTAAGTAAGCTACTCACTTCATCCAGAATCTCTTCGTCATTTTTGATATTGGCCTCAAGCAAACGACGCTCCATATATTCATACAGATTGTCCAGATTGACGGCAATATCGCCCTGACTCAGATCCAGACTCGAACGCAGTCCACCCAATATCGCGATAGCACGACTGATATTTTCACCTTTGGTCGCAATTTCATTGCGTTGAATGGCTCCTTTGGCAACGGCAATCTTTTGCAATCCGCCCTCATAAAGCATTTGGATTAGCCTGTGCGGACTGGCCCCATCAATTTCAGAAGCCGCTCCTGACTTATAACTGTTAACCGCATATTTTCTGGAACCCATATTCATGACGATCTTCCTTCAAGTAACTTACCGATGCCTTAATTATCGGCAGACGCTTCATTTCTTGAATAGTTTAAAGCAAAAAAGCCGAAATAAATCGGCTTTTTTATGAACTTAAATCCGATGTTAGCCTTGCAGCAAACTCATCACATTTTGGGTTTGCGCATTGGCCTGACTCAACATTGCTGTTCCAGCTTGTTGCAGGATCTGATTCCGTGTCATTTCGGTCGTCTCCTTCGCAAAGTCGGCATCGCGTATTCGTGAATTTGCGGCCGAGAGATTTTCAGCCACGTTATCGAGATTTCGGATGGTCATTTCAAACCGGTTCTGTGCTGCACCCAATACAGCCCGTAAACTGTCCACCTGATTAATCGCACTGTCCACCGATTTCATCAATTGGTTTGCACCCTGAACTGTAGTGACGTCTGCATTGGCTATAGTGCCGATGGCTTGAACGTTTTGTTGAATCCCTCGCCCTGTTGATACCGATGCAGCCGGATCTAAACCGATTGCAGCCATTGAAGTTGTTGATGTACCACTAGCGGATATTGTATCTGCAGCAGAAATAGTTACCTGGCCCGAAACCCTTAAATCGATTGGCAATCTGAAGTCATACCCTGCATTACCCCCAATACCATTAACCGCCCCTCCACCGCCATTAAATAGCAAGTTTGCCGCCACAGCATCCTTGGTCTGCATGATGATATCCCTTCCATCTTCAGCTACTAGATTGAGCCTTCCATCCTTATCGATATTGGCAACCACACCAGTAGCATTAGTTTTAGCATTAATAGCATTAACCAACGAACCGTCTGAATCCTTAACCTTAATATCAACGGGTCCAATACTTACACCATTGATTTTTAAACCCTCATGATCAATTCTGCCGACCCCAACATATGAGAACTCAACAGAAGGCATACCACTGGTTCCTGCAACAGCAACACTGACATCCCCAGAAGTAGCGTCACCAATAGAAAATTCGGTGCGAGCTGTAGCATACACACCTTCTAATACAATCTTTCCAGTTTGATCTACCTGCCCCATCTCCCGTATCGAATTAATACGAGCAGCAATATCTTTAGCAACCCCTGCGCCGTAATTTAAATTATTGCTATCGACAAGATCACCACTGGCAAACTGAACAATGCTGCCTCCATAACGAACTTCGGCAATATCAACCAACTGAGCTCCACCTCTAACGCTCAGATTAACATCACCAAGCTTTACCGCATTTCCAGAAGCGGCCGTGCTACTTGCAGTGGTGACACCAATATTGCCAGATGCGTCACCTGACAAGGCAACTCTTGTGCCTACCGTCTGAACGGCGCCCGGCTGTTGGCCTAAAGCGCTAGCTCTCATATCACCCATATTGACAGCTAATTGCTGACCAGCATTGGCACCAATCTGAAAATTGAAGACCTTATTGCTTCCGTCCAGTAGACTTTTGCCGTTGAACTGAGTGGTAGTTCCAATACGGTTTATCTCACTGACAATTTGATCAATTTCCAATTGAATGGATTGGCGGTCGCTGGCTGAGTTGGTGTCATTGGCAGACTGCACCGCCAAGGTCCGCATCCGCTGCAGGCCGTTTGACACTTCGTCTAACGCCCCTTCAGCGGTTTGTGCCAACGAGATGCCATCATTCGCATTTCGGGATGCCTGGTTCAAACCATTAATTTGAGCTATGAAGCGATCCGAAATCGCAAGACCAGCCGCATCATCCTTGGCACTGTTAATCCTTAAGCCGGAAGATAAGCGCTGCATACTGGTCTGCAAAGCCGATTGCGATTTGTTCAAATTCCGTTGTGCTGTCAACGCGGGTATATTGGTATTGATAATTTGTGGCATAGTCTTTCTCCCATTTGCATTCGCAATGTCAAATAACTTTCGCTATTTAATGTGTAATTTCATCCCAACACCGCGAATGCGGCTTAGAATTGAGTCACACTGATAGATACATGAGCTATGCCAAAACTTATTTAATGAAATTAATTCAATAACTTAAAACAGACTTCTATTGAAATAAAGAATTCATCCAGCTTTCAGTCAAAATTTTGACCCGCTATTTATAATTGACCTGTGCCGTTATGCATTGCGGTACTTGTAGCAGCGATGCCTAGATATGAAAAAGCAAAACGCAGCTTCAGAAAAGTTTATTAAAGTGGGAATAGAGAAAACCGGATCAGCAAATTCTTGCCTAGCAAGCGGCAAATAATTACCGCTTTATTTCATATGCCACTAAAAAAGCATAAAAACTTTTCCTGGAGGGGATGATCGGTGTTTTTTTTGTTTTACCTGCGCGGAGACTTTGAGACGCGTAGGGCAACGCCTGCAGGGCGATTTGAAGCTTTAGTCGCGGCGTAGGCGTCGCTCCTACAGAATACTTCCTTTTACCGGAGAAATATGATTTTTAGGATTAATGAGCATTTCAACGCAAGATAAACCCTGTTCGGGCTTAACTGAAGCAGCTTGAAAACCGGCTAATTCTTATTAGTAAACGGCAAAGTTGCCAACTGGCCTGTCAAAAAGTCGCCAGTAGAACGCATTTGACTGACCATTAAATCCATGGCCAAAAATTGGCTGCGTAAGCGCTCCTCAAGGCTTACCATTCGCTCATTAAGCTTGACTCTGCTTTCGCCAATAGACTCAATGCGTTGCGTAAAATCATTCATCCGGCGCGTCAACACACCGTCACTCGATAAAAAACCGTTAATCAATGTATTAAGCTGCTCAGCATAGCCTTTGGTATAACCTACTGTACCCCGATCACCAAGCGACCCGCCAGCCACATCAATCTGCAAGCCCGCAGCATCTTGAGCACCAGTTAGCCGAGTACCTAAGCCGCTTGCAGGAAATCCACCGATAGTGCCGGCAATATCCAATCCTGCCGTTCCGGCCCGAATGGTTAATCCCAAAGAACTGCTTCCTGCAGAAATCTGAGTCACATCAACGGACGACTCACTACCAAAACGAGCGGACTTGATCGCCATCACGCCGTTCACCTCATCAAAACTAACAGTCACGGATCGACCTGCTGTTTTTAATGCCGTATCTTTATTAATCTGCGCTTGAAGCGCTCCTGCTAGTTCAGCCCCGGTAAGATCTGATCCCAAGCTTAACGTAATTAAATCAGACTGAGTACCGTCTACTTTTAGCTTGAACGTATTATTGTTCGCATCAATAGTAAAAAGCCCATTACCTATCGTACTGTTGTAGCTGCTTTGAGTGGCTAATTGGGTAATATTAACCGCATACGAGCCAACCTTTGTTTCACTTCCCGCCTTAACATAACTAACAAGACTGTCACTACTCCGTCCCGTCGTTGCAAATAGTGCCGCAAAATCATCGATATTAGTGTTTAACGCTTTGTCTAATTTTCCGTTATCCAGTAACAAAGTACCGTCTCTGGCGCTGGTGATACCGATATCGGCCAGCGCTCTGACATCAGCCGTCAAGCCTTTGACCATATCGCCCATCAGACGCTGCATTTGACTGTTCATACTGCGTATTGCGGAATCACCGGTTAAAAGAGAACCTTTTTTCTCTTCCGCATCAAATTTTGTCGCTTTGTTCAGCACACCTTTTAGCTCATTAAAGCTATTAACAAATTTTTCCACCGACTCTTTGATACTGGTTTTATTTTCACCGATAGTAAGCGTGGTAGGTGCATCCGGCGCGATGTCTTTTAGATCAAACGTCACGCCAGGCAATACCCCGGAAACCGAATTGGTGGGGCGCTTGATATTGATGCCATCCACTTTGAGCAAAGCATCTTTTGCCGCCAACGTCTGTTCCATGTTTTTTCCACTACCCACACCAACGGCCTCAGGATCAAAGGCCAACTGAGACAAGCCTGAATCATTGGTAGGATCGCCATCATCATCCGTCACAGTGATACGCATACTATTAGCTGCACCACTTTCGGAACTTAACACCAGCCGATCGCCGGTTCCGTCATTCAAAATAGTCGCTGTTAATCCGGCCTTAGCCGAATTAATGGCATCTCTTATACCTTGTAAACTTGAGTTTTGGGGAGTAATACTTATTGACTTGCTGGGTTTAGCGGCATTTTCGGTAAACAAGTTTGAATCTTCATCATAAGACCCGAACTGGATATTCAGCGTTCCACTGCCAACATTAGCCGAACTTCCAGCAAATGATTTGGATGCCAGCTTTTGCGCTTGGGCCAATTGCTTGACCTCAACGCTGTGCTGCCCCGCTTTGGCCGCATTACTGACGGTCGCCGAAAACAATTTTTCATTGCCAATGGAAACCGTTTTACTTTGAAAAGCGGATAGTGAAGCCAGCGCCCGGATTGAGCTTTGGAAATCGGAGACCGAACTTTTTACAATACCCAGGGTTGAGAGCCGTGCTTGAGCTAAGGCCTCATCACTGTTCAAGCGTTTCTCAGTCGGCGCTTTTTCTGCGGCAACAAGCTGAGTCACGATACTGTTGATGTCTAAGTTCGAACCGACACCGGGCGCTTGAATTCCTGCCATGTTCTTATCCTCTTAAGGTTAGGCCCTACTCTTGATAAGCATGCCGGACAGATCCTCTTTATCCAACTGATCAGAGAGTCTTCTGGAAATTTCCAGCATCTCCTCAGATGGAATTTGCTTGATTTCTTCTCCGGTTTTTTGATCAACCACTTTAATGATAGTCCTACCGCTATCATCATCGAGTTTAAATTGAATACTCCGCTTTTCATTTTGAAAAGCTGTATTGATCTTGGTGACTACGTCTGCTAAGTCTTCCTTATTTAGCGCCTCTTTTTTCTCATTCTTCTCAACACCTTCAGGCTCAAGCTTTTTGGTTTGCTGCTCTACTAAAACACGTTTAGCCTCATCCTTTTTTTCAGCAGGATGAAGCTTTTTTGATTCCAGCTCTGAGGGGACCTGGTTAATGGTGCGAGAGATATTTTTAATTCCCGTGTCCATCATCTGTTCCTCGTAGTTTAGCCGGAATAGCTGCCTAAGCACCTATTCCGGCATTAAAGACTATCTTAATAAAGACATCACATTTTGAGTCTGAGCGTTAGCTTGAGACAACATTGAGATACCGGCCTGTTGCAAAATCTGGTTTCTCGTCATTGCCGTGGTTTCCGCTGCAAAATCAGCATCTCTTATTCGAGAATTCGCGGCTGACAAGTTTTCAGAGACATTATCAAGGTTCCGGATCGTCATTTCAAATCGGTTTTGTGCCGAACCCAGATTAGCCCGGAAAGAGTCGACTTGTTCCAAGGCGCTATCGACTGACTTCATTAAAGTATTCGCGCCTTGAATCGTGGTGACATCAGCGTTCGCAATGGTTCCTTTGGCCTGAACATTTTGTTGTATATCTCGACCTGCTGATACGGCTTGCCCAGAAGCCAATCCCGCACTTTCCATTGTGGCACCGGATGCAACAATAGTGTCAGTAGCAGAATAAGTCACTTGGCCTGAAATTCGAAGATTTAATCCACCAGTAAAATCATTGTCGGTATTTCCTGCCCCATTGACAGCACCACCACCCCCATTGAAAATCAGATTTGATGCGACTGCATCCTTCGTTTCAATGATAATATCCCTGCCATCCTCGGCAGCAAGGTTTAATCGCCCGTCCTTGTCAACGCTAGCAGATACACCTGTTATATTAGTTTTAGAGTTGATCGCATTAACTAGATCACCACCGGCATCATTTTCCTGAAGGTTAACGGGACCTACATCAACACCGTTTATTTTTAAACTGTCATTTTGCAGTTTACCCGCACCCACATTGGAATTTTCTAAAGCGGGCATACCACTGGTTCCAGCAACACCTACATCTCCTGAGACGGCATCAGAAATATTAAATTCAGTACGAGCGGTTGCATAAACACCTTCCAATACTGTTTTACCGGTTGAATCCACTTCACCTAACTTACGAATTGAATTAACTCGGGTAGCGATGTCTTTAGCAACGCCCGCTCCGTAATAAGTCCCCGAAGTAGTAGTTAATTCCGCACCAGAACGTTGGGTAATATCACCGCCATAACGAGCTAAGGCAATATCTACGTTCTGTGCACCACCGTTGACGCTTAGGGTTACATCACCAGATGCTACCGCCACACCAGAGGAACTTGTAGATCCACCACTTGAAACACCAATATTTCCTACTGTATCCCCAGAAAGCGCAACACGGGTTCCTACCGTTTGAACTGCACCGGGTTGTTGACCTAATGCACTGGCACGCATATCGCCCATTTTAACGGATAATTGCTGACCGGAATTTGCTCCAATTTGAAAAGAAAACTCTTTATTGCTGCCGTCCAACAGATTTTTACCATTAAACTGGGTCGTGCCACCAATCCGGTTTATTTCGCTGACAATTTGATCAATTTCCAGCTGTATAGACTGGCGGTCACTCGATGAATTGGTATCGTTGGCAGCTTGAACAGCCAGTGTACGCATTCTTTGCAAACCGTTGGTCACCTCATCCAATGCGCCTTCGGCCGTTTGGGCAAGAGAAATACCGTCATTGGCATTTCGGGATGCTTGAGTCAAACCATTGACTTGGGCTTGGAAACGATTGGAAATTGCAAGACCGGCCGCATCATCCTTGGCGCTGTTGATACGCAACCCTGATGAGAGCCTTTGCAAATTGGTTTGCATTGCTGATTGTGACTTATTTAAGTTCCGTTGCGCAGTGAGCGCAGAAACATTCGTATTAATGACTTGTGCCATGATGACTCTCCTTCAGGGTCTTTGCTTTAAATAAGCAAGTTTGTTTAATCTCGCTTTGTTTATCGACCATGCCCCATGAAGCTTTAATAATTTTTCTTACTATTCACTGAGGAAAAACATAAATGAGAACCACGTCACAACGACCCGTAATCTGACTGATTAATCATCAACGCAAGAGGCTATTAAATGGCCTCCCTGCTAATGCAATGCAGATAATTGTTGGAGCGGGCAAGACACCCCCCTATACTTTTGCCTAACGATTCATTGGCCTTAGGCGGATAAATCGCACCTCCGCCAGTCAAAGAAGAACGAATTGACCGCCCCATACCAAACATTTCGAAACGCCATAGCCCGGAAAACCCAGACAATAGCTATAGAAATCCATATTTTTTAAGGAGTCAGCGCATTCAACCAATCATCCAAATGATCTTCCAGCAAATAATTATCCAGCACCCACTGCTGCAATACTCTTCCCTCTGCACGCAGCGCTTCCGGTTCAGCGATTTTTTCCCTGATTTCTTTAAACCAATACTGAGTATTATTACCGACTAAGGTCACCGGGGCATTCTGGTAAGGAAGAATATCGGAACAAATTACCGGCCAGCCGAGCACGCCGTATTCAAGTATGCGTAAATTCGTTTTAGCCATATTAAAATTGTTATATTCCAGTGGCGCAATGGCTAAATCCAGATCCAGTTCAGCCAGTTTTTGAGGATAAAGATCAAACGGCACGCCCCCATGATATTCCTTGATAATAGGCTTAAGCCTATCAGGGCACATGCCCATAAAAATCCAATCGACCTCGTCTTTTAAGGATTCAACCACAGGAAAAATAAATTCAAGATCACCATGATGCTGCGCGCCCCCCGCCCAACCCACGCGCAGTTTATTGCTAGTCCGTTCTTTTTTGGTGACCGGCAAATCCACCCATCGGTTACTTTCCAAATAATTGGGCACAACCTTAATATCGCCAATCCATCGGCTGTAGGCTTCTTTTAAGGGTTCATTGGCCACAATCAAGCGATCAGAATTTTCCATTAACTTTCTAAGCCGCTTACGCATGTCTTTAGGCCACTTGCCTTGCAAAGGATGCTTGCCAGGCAATGCAAAAACCAAATCATCTTGAGAGTAGATTCTAAATACTGAATTAAAGCGTTTGTACTGTTCCCATGCATGAATTAGATAATCAGCCGTACCATTTTGCAGCAACAAGACATCTGGCTTAACCCGCTCAATTTCAACAATATCAGGAATCAATGTGGCGCTGTGATTAGGCAATAAACTGCTTTGAATCATCGCTGCATTAGTTAATGCACGAAGCGGTGCTCTTACCCGATATTCGCCGACACCTGAATCATTAGCAGGAAAGGCGTAAATCCGAAGCCGATCATGAAAATCGATATTCCATGTTACATCTGTTTCTGTTTCAATCTGAAAATGCCGATGTTTGAGACTAAGATTACGATTATAAGCAGGGTCATTGGCAAGCTGAGGAAGCCACTTTTCCAACATTTTGTCAGCTTCTTGCCTTGCTCTCTTGGCTTTATCAGGATTTTTATCACCTTTTATTGAGCTGGAACCATGATGAACAACTGTTGCATAAGGAGTCCAGACAATTTTATAGCCCCGCTCTCTTACTTTTAAACATAAATCAACATCATTGAACAAAACCTTAAAGTTTTCCTCATCAAGCCCGCCTACTTCAAAATATAAAGATTTAGGAATCAACAAACATGCGGCGGTCACGGCGGAAAAGTTTTGAACCACTTGGGCGCGGTTCATATAACCAGGATCAGTCATGGGCAAACTAATATGCGGATGATCAGCCACACCAAAAGACCCCATACCTAAAATCACTCCAGCATGTTGTATAGTTTGATTTGGGAAAACGAGCCGAGCTCCTACTATACCCACTTCTTTCCGCTGACCATGATTGAGTAACCTATCAATCCAATTATCTTGCACTATAACAGTATCATTATTTAGCAATAACAAATAATCGCCCAAAGCATGTTCTGCGGCAAAATTATTAATAGCAGAATAATTATATACTTTTGGATAACTAATTACTCGTATATAGTTTGCTCGCTCTCGCTCTAGATATTCAAAATAATCAAGAGTTTCTTGTTCATCACTTTGATTATCAATAATAATAATTTCATAATTAGGATAACTAGTTTTAGTTACGATGCTTTCGATACAAGGCTTCAGCAAGTCAAGCCTATTTCGAGTTGGCACAAGAATAGATACAAGGGGTTGGTTTGGCCAGTTGAACTCTACATTAAAAGTCCCTTCAATTTGACCATTTTTAACTGTGCCATCTAATCCCAATCGACCTAGATGATCCTGAAGAGATGTGCGATACGACTCATAATTAATGTTTCTGTTCGGCAACTTGATAGTATGCACTAAAATATCGGGTATGTGCCCAAATACAGTATCACCAAATTTCTCCCATACTTTAAGCGCAAAATCATAGAAATCAGCGTCAATTAATCTTGAATAACCACCAATACAAGCTAGAGTTTCTCTATCTATAAAGCATAACCCACCTAAATATGGCGTTGATCGCAATAAATCTATATTTATATTCGGCTTAAATTTAGGACTTACTCTATTTTTATAGAAATCAAAACTGTCCTCGTCACTGTAAATATATTTCCATTCAATATTATTTAACACATAAACAGTTAGTACCATTAAATAATCTGATTCGAAAGATAACCCTGGCTCAACAAATCCCACCCAATCATAGTTACTTAATGACAGTAAATTATCCACAGCCTGAAAGTATTCGTAGTCGTTGCTTACGGTCACCCATTCCAATGATTCTAGCTCATTAAATAGCATATCAGGTGCTGGCATGGGTGAAACAACACTCAACCTCCAATTTTCACTGGTCTGTGCAGCCAAAGCATCAACGACATCGGCTAAATAGGCCTCTTCACCTGGCATAACAGTCATAATAAATTTAAATATTGGCGAGCTATCGAATTGTTTAGACAAAGAGTTGAAAATAGATTTATAACCCAAACACCTATCTTTGTGCTTTCTTTGCCATATACTATATAAATTTTTATCAACTGACTTTTTAGTAACCTGAATTTTTTGCTTCTCACTTTTGTTAGCGTGAGAAGAATAAGACAGCCCCTCTCTAACCGATAAATATGCTGTTGATAACGCCGCGACCAAACGGTTTTTAGAATTCTTTTGAAAGCCTGCAATTTCATTCTGAAAATCGTTGAAAAAATCTATGTACTCGCCATACGATTTTTCACTGAAATTAATACCGTAATTCTTTAAAACTGTCTCACATATATCAAAAATCCTCAACGATGTACCTATCTCTGGCGCATCGCAACTAACTAGTCTAAACAAGCTTAAATAAAGCCCTCTATGCAACACAAACTCGATAGGAATTGGCGTTTCATATTCCCATTCTAAATCTATTAAAACAGGCTTGCCATCATTACGAATTATCAAGTTGGTTGGCATTGCATCAAAATACTTACCTGGCAGAAACGTTTCATATTCCTTGAATCTTTTTGGCTTCAAATCAACAGTTATTGCTGCTCCACGTAAACACTCTATCCATGGACAAACCCAATCTATTAACTCCTGTAACCGCCAGGAAGGTCTGTTTACTATACGAACTAACAAATCATAACTTTTGACGCCAGGCTCATAGACAGTATAAGTCCAATCATCCTTAATAAAGACTGACGTCGGCATTATGGAACGAGTTCTTACCTTAATTTCACTCCCTTGAACAAATTGATGTTCTCGTATTGAGGTCCATCTGCCTGCTGGACTGCTGTAATGTGCAGCCAGAATGTTAGTATTTAGAACATCGTCATTATTTTTATGGGCTACAAGTAATAATGAATTAGCTAAATCAGCCGTCAAACCATTACGAACTACAACTTGCCAGGCCTGCTCAAGCGAAAATAACGGATTTTTAAATGGTTGAGGCTCATGAACTACAGTATTAGAAATGAGAGTCCCCAAATTCCAATCAGGATCATCTGTATTAAGCCCTCTTGGGTAAATCATAGTTAAAGGCAGTTTATAATCAGGAAATGGAATATAAACATCTATATTTTTAAAACCCGATTGCTTTATACGATCGGTCAACTCTTTACGACCAAAGGTAATAACAGATTTATCGGTATAGCTATCGTTAATTCCATACATTGACCGTCCAACATGATCTTCTGGTGCACCACAAAAATATTTCAAACCTAACTGATTTTCTATAGCTATCAGTAAAACACCGTCTTCTTTTAGAAACCCACTTGCAATCTTCAATATCCGGTCAATGGGATTCTCGCTTTCAACATACACTTGAGAATATTCAAGCACACCGATTAAAGTAACCACATCAAAACACTCTGTTGTTTTAAACTCCTGGATGGTATCAACAATAACAGTAACATTTGTCAAATCCCGGCATCTCTCTGAATTAATTTTTGATCGTATTGCACTTCCATCAACTGCTATTACATCTCCTCCTAGTTCACCTAAAAACCGGGTTACGCCCCCACATCCAGATCCTAACTCAAGTGTTTTCCCATTCTTAATGCGATCAGCAAAAGGTCTCACAATATTTGCTCTATCAGGCGCAAAATGATAGCGGCTAGGCCAATCTATACAATGCCGCTGAATATCTGATGAAAACAGACTGACATCCCTACAGTTTTTAAGTGCGTTATATAATCGAGTTTCAGTCAAATCCCCATCCGAGTAACTAAAAGGCTCACTTCCTGATTTCCGAACCCAAATTTTGTTTTTTGGATCAAAGACGTAACCGCTTAGCAATTCAGTCATAAAATTCCCATAATATAATGATTTTTATAATTACTATATAAAACACCCAAGAGTAAGTAGCCAGTTAGGTAAGTAATTATTAAACTTAATACCGCACTGATTAACGACAAAAAATTGACTCTTGACCTCATAATTAATATTTTTAAGCAAGACTAACGCCACAATTACTAATTATTCGACAAGACAAGCCTACGCTTAGCCTAGCCAAGGGTTTTCATCAACTAAATGTAAGAACTAGTGTTTAATTGCAGAAATAATATATTATATCAGCTATACTAGGCATTATGCCTAGTATAGCGATAGAAATAACACTGACCACCGAACAAAAACAACAGCTTGAAAAAATAGTCCGCAGTCATAGTGCCGAGCGTCGACTGGTCGAGCGTGCTCAAATTATTTTAGAGTGCGCAACAGGCAAGCAAAATCAAGAGGTTGC
>NZ_JAUSBX010000112.1 GCF_030651835.1 Methylicorpusculum sp.
CCTTTACCACCCAGCTTGCCTAACGCCGTTTGGATTAATCCGCCTATTAACACAAAGGGAGAAACTTGACCCATAAATACACAACAATTAGACACTAAATAAAACAACTGGGTGTCTCAATGTCATTGACACATTCCGAGAGCGGCGTGCAGGTCTCGCGCACTCACTGACCAAACAACAATGCCACGTAGCTTGACGCTAAACACTGGTACGGGGGCTGAATTGTCCTTGCTTTTGTTTATTGTCTTCATGGAATACCTTTGTTGAAATCACTTGTCTAAAAAAGACGATACGGTCTCGATACCTAATAAGCCCAGTTCCTTGGCTATTGCATGACGAGAATTTTTGTCGAGTCCTTTCCCTTCGGATAATGTCCTATTGGAATGCTGAGCAATGGCGTGCCAATGGTCAGTTCGGCTAAGTCCGGAAAGAATCGGTGGCTCGACACCGGTCAATTCCCGGTACCGATCGCGAGCGTAGTGACCACGGGCAGTATTGGTGGAGTAGCCTTTTCTGGCCGCAAGTTTGTTGTGCGCTGCGAGAAAATCATCAAATGCCCATTTTTTGGGCAACCGCTTCTGCAAGCGTCTGGCCGCTATGCCGCTGCCCAGTGCTTTGATCGCTGCGGGTCGACACGGAACTTTTCGTCTCACACCGTTTTGATAGTGCGCTACCGTTACAAATCCTGTTGTTCGACCTTCTATGAGCGATTTTTTCAAATCAAGAAGCAACGCTTCTCTCACGGTAACGCCAAGGACCGACTGAAGTTCGAGTAGGTAACCGGCAAGGCTTTCACTATCGGGGCGACCGTTTTTGTCTAGCTGCAGTTTGTCAGTGGGGATATGGGAACAAGGTTGGATGCCGCAGTCGGTTACTGCGCCTACGGTTTGCCAGTCGTTGTCCATCAGCCTCATGACCGCATTCACAAAAGATAAGCTACTTGCCGCGCCGGCTGTGCTTAAGCGTTTTCCGAGGTCGAATTCGGATTTTAAATACTGTCCGTAGCGGATAACGTGATCACGGGTAACCGATACAATGCTGTCAAGCTGATTACCGTCTTGGGTAGTTGACCATACGCAAAAATGTAACCAATGATTGATCAGTACCGGTCGCTTTTGTAATGGACAATCCGGAAGGCGCGTTAAGGCTTCTTCGCCACTTTTATACAAAGGATGACGGCGTACTTTGTGGTGTGTAAGCGTTTTGTCCATTAAGCGAGGCTATGCAAAGGATTCGATGAAAATCAGATCTAGCATGGCACGCTAATTGATAGTCGAGGTTAACGTTATCAGTGTGCGACGGAGCGACATGCCGGCTTCACTTTTGTTGAGTAAGCAGATCTCTTTTGCCATATCTAAAGTTATGTAGGCATATTGGTTTCCTTCTAAAAAGTAATCCTCACCCTGAACGTATCGGTACTCTTGAATGATAGAACGAATCCACTGTGAAAAATCAGTTTCGGTTTGAAGGATTTTATGAAGAACATGCCAGTCGAGTAAGATATCCAAAGGCGTATTTGATCCCTTGAGTCTTCTGTATATCACCGATTTGTCGATATCAATTTTTTTAGATGCTAATAATGATTTATTTTGTTGGGACATAATAAAAAACCCTATAATTAATGTTAGGTATATTGGTAACTTTTATTTAATGCCTATTTAGATAGAACTTGGGTTTAAAGTTGTTTATAAAGTAAATAAGGCTTTGCAATGGAATATATTCATCATTCAAGTTGAGGCGGATAGCGTTCGATAACTCTTCTATTAAATCGTTCTCGATTTCAGTTTTCATTAAGGCTATTGTTTCTGAATTGAAATCAGTTATATCACTCATGACAAGCCTGATTTCTGACCAGTATTTTATCCAATAAAAAATAACATTTGACAGGTCATTTGATAGGGTAAGGATTTCGTTATCATTTGAGTCTTTTTCTTTAGTCGTAAGGATCATTATTCATAATATAAGTGTCGAAAAATTGAATATATTATTTTTATTGACGACTTAGCAACATCAAAAGGATCGACTTTTAAGCGCCTTTTCGTTCGTTTTTAGGGTGCTGAGCTATTTGTGAAAAATACTGGCGTCCAATTTTTAATGAATGATTTCATTTCTAAAAAATATTCGGACGAATATGCAAACGGGAATTTTCTTTTAAAGCTGCGAATATGTTCTTTATAAATGGAGGCCTGAATATCTTCAAGAATCGAAAACAGTAGATCATGATCCATACCGGGCTGGTAAATGTGGTCGCGTTTTTTTATGGCCCAGTAAAGAACGCGTGAAGTCGTTAATTCATGCAAGTGACAAAACTCCCGATCTTCCTTTTCCCTGTCTCGCTCGGCAATTTTTTCGTTACGTTGCATATTCGCACACTGATTCATCAGTAGGTCCCGTTCGCATTGGATGAAATAGCGCCGAATTTTCCTGCCCATGTCATTACGTTCAATCATCGCCAACTCCTTGGCCATTTCGAGGGTGAGAGCGTAGTCGCAGGAATACTTTGTGCCACTTGGCAGCTGCTCCCCCGTTTTGGTGAGCACGTAGTCAACACCTTTCTGAAACCCGTAGTCGGAAATGCGCTTTTTCATCCAGGTCGTGAAGTCACGACTGACTCCCATAGCCGCGTGGAGCGTCCTCCCGTCCACCACAGGCTGCTTGATGCCGCCGATTTCGCCGTCAACTACGGGAATAACTTCTTTATTATCAATCGTTTTTACCACTTTGCTCATAAAAGTTCCTATAGATTTTGGGATTAGAAGTGGGCAGCATATTGCTTTAGACCAAGATCGGTTATAGCGAAAGACGCGGTTTTTCGGCTTCTTTCGTTTTCACTACCTTGTCGTCAAAATTGGCGATCAGCCCCACACCGCAGCAGCCGATAACCCGTGCACGCACGAGCTATCGGCCGCTCCGGTGTGGAGCCGGGGTGTGACCTATTGTTCTTTTACGTCGAGAGCAGGCGTAACCCGGCTCCTGGTGAAATCCTAAGGGGATTCCACCAACGCCTCTTTTTCTGCGGACACACTTCTCTCGACGGTGAGCATAAGGTGCTTGGGAACAGCCTCCCAGCAGGGCTGCAGGTAAAAGAGCGTCAATGCGCTATTTGTTTCGACGCCGCGCGAGGCGAAAAATTGCTGAAATTACGCCGTGCAGGTGGGTGTCAATCGGGCTGCCATACATTTTCTATGGACAGGCGCTGCCTCGTTCTGAGCGGTTTCAACGTGAAAATCCAACGAATCCCAACTTTTCCTAAATGGAAATTGGTATCGTGGAGTTGGTATGCCTATGTTTCTTTTGGGAAATTTGGCCTGAAATGAACAAAGACCAAAGTGTCTATGTTGAGAAAAAGCGGCGGGGGAAAAAATTTTGGCCGATTTCCGGGTGGGACGCAAAGGCGCCGTCTTACGGGCAGATCTTGCGTGGAAGGGTTAAAAATTCACCCGTTCTTTCAGGGTAATTGAATTTTGGATTAAAGCACAACTTACTGAAATATAAGATAATTATACTGACGCATAACATTTATGCGATCAGTGGACGCAACTTGGGCGCGATGATTTTCCGGCTATTTTGCCGGTAAAGAAGGGTCCCGGTGGCTTCCTGCCGCCTTAGCGGTCCGGGGGATCTCGGATCTGTTTAGCGTGCTCCCGTAGCACGACTTATCGGGATAGAGGCATCCTGCTGCACAAAACCCATCAACGAACTCCAATTTTCTAATGATCCTCCAGAGATTGTCAACTGGCATGCACCACAAAATCGAAAGAGGCCGAAAAAACGCGTCTTTCGGTCGAGCAAGCTCGTTTGGCTGTGTGTAAGCTTGAAGCAAGACATCCGCACGACGAATTAGTGAAATTTAGCAGTCAAGCATGCGTTGCTATTAGTACGGTATTAAGCCATGCGCTAGACAGATGACGGACGCGCATAGGACATTAGCCGGACAAGTGTCGGACTAGAGATAAGGGAGAACGATTTGAAAACAAAAGAAGAAGGGCTCAAAGTACTAGAAGGATTAAAAGTTGATATGGGGAACAAGAGCGGAACGATGTTAATGCGGACTCTGTACGATCAGATTGAGGCATCACTAGCCTCGGGTGTGACGAGAGAAATAATACTGAAAAAGCTGAACGAAACTTATGATCGAAGGATAACTCTTCAATCCTTCGACAAAAACTTATACCGCATCAGAAAAGAAAGAAAACAAAAGGGCGTTAATACAGACCTTATATCAGATAATATTATTAATCAAGTATATCCATATGTTGATAATGGAAATAATGATAAATCGATCATAAGCGACCAAGCCTATCTTATGGATAAAGAGAATACCAATGATAGAGTCGATATTAAAGAAGATGACTCTAAAAAATATCATACTCCGGATGACATAAGGAAAATTAGAGAAAAAACGCTAAAAGAATTAGATGATGATCTTAATGGTAATTATGATTGAGCAACATTTAATTATAAAAATATTTTTAAATTTTATAAAGGTAATCAATAAATGAAAGTCGTCGTTATGAATTACACGGGTACTGTTGGAAAAACCACAATCGCCTCGCATTTGCTCCTGCCACGCATAAATAACTCTTCGATAATTGCGGTAGAAAGTTTTAATGAATCGGCAGCCGGTATTGGAATAAAAGTTGATCAAATTAAGGCTGATAAATTTAAAGAGATATTTAGGAAAATAATTGATACGGATGCACCGATTATTGATGTAGGGACATCGAATATCGAAAACTTTCTTAATGGAATGACTCGGTTCAGTGCGACGAATGAGGAAATTGATTTCTTTGTTATACCGGTGACAAGCGGCACGAAGGAGCAGAGAGAAACCATTTCGATGATCATGACGCTAAAGGAATTCGGCATACCTGACAGTAAAATACGACTCATATTTAACCGGGTAGAATCAAATGTTGAAGAAGAATTTCTCGTATTATTGAATTACACAAAAAAAAATAACATACCAATCAACAACAAAGCGCTTATTTTTGAAAGTGAGCTATTTGACGAACTGGCGATAAAAAAAATGACGATTAAAAAATTGCAGGAAGATAACAAGGATTACAGGGCGCTTCTGCGCGAAAACAAAGAGGCGGATCAAAAACAACGTGATCACTGGATCGATATGTATGGGCTGAAATGCCTTGCTAAGCACGTTAGCAAAAATCTTGACGACTGTTTCGCCGAGCTATTCGGCTAATGACCGTGAACGAGATAAGGCCTGGACGGGGAAAAAGGGCAGCACTGCTTATTGAAGCCATTGATGAAATTAGCATCCTGATTCAACAGATCGGCGAAGTTGAAGCTAAATTCATGCCTCTCGTTGCTGAACTGGAAAATAAGCTGGTCGCTTCGATTGCTCGGGTAGACAGCCATGCCCTCGAAAAGCAGGCCGAATTTTCCAGGGTGGCCGACCGGGAAAAAAAAGTCTTCGAAGCCAAGCTGAATACGGCCGTGACCAAAACCGTCAATCGGATGGTCAACGAGGTAGAACGTGCGGACGGCTTGTCAGTGCGATCGCAAGTTTTAATCGCTTTGACAATCGCCATTACGGCATCGGCAATCAGTGTTTACGGATCGTATTGGCTGTTTGGAAGAGAACAGGCTGAGCAGGCCGCAATCGGAAGGGCCGTGATGGCGGTGTGGAATGAGTTGGACGAAAAAAGCAAGTCGAAGATTGAGCAAGCGTATTAGTGCTGATGACCCCAACCTAAAGACCGGAGCTGATCTTTTTAGTGTCCGGATTTTTTACGCCAAGACTTTTAATCACTTTGCGCCCTCAAAAGGCGCACTAAAAAGCACCTCTTTCAACCCACTTGAAAATCAAATTGTGTAGCTTAATAGAAGCTTAATAGATGATTTAAGGTTGTTGGAGTATCGCCATGCAAAAAAGCTTAGTTGTGCGTGTTTTAAAGTGTGTCAATAAGGCAAGGTTGTTTGCCGCTCTGCTTTTATTGACGTCTTGTTACTCGTTTGTCGCTCATGCCGCGCCTACCGGTCTAACGGCAACAAAGGGTAGCCAAGCTAACGGCATTGCTCTTCAATGGCAAGACACGGCCTCGTCCACCTATAGAATTTATCGGGCTTTGGGGGTTAATGGGATCATGACGCAAATCGCCACGGTTACCACTAAAACCTACCAGGATACTGCTGCAGAAAAGGGGGTCACCTATGGCTACCGAATTAGAAACGCAGCGGGAACTTGGAGTAATATCGATTATGGCTATCAAAAATTACCCGCACAATCATTAGGTCCAACCGTTGCTAATGGATACACCAAAATCTCTGCAGGTAATCATCATAGTTTAGCGTTAAAAGCGGACGGACGATTGTTTGCATCCGGTTTAAATGCTAACGGTCAACTGGGCGACGGAACAGTGTCTCAATCGACCGTTTTCAAACCCGTATTGACCGGTGTTTCCGATATGCTTGCCGGAGCCTCCGTGTCGTTCGCGTTGAAAACCAACGGCACACTCTGGGCGACAGGAAGCGGTTATTCAAACACTTGGCAGCAAATCTTGACGGGCGTTTCATCCCTGCATACCAACTACAATAAATCAACTTTTTGGGCCGTTGTTTCAGGCGTTGCTTATACCGGTACCCAGGCCACAAATTGGGCACCAACACTCTATACGAATATTAAGCAAATCACCTCTGTGCTATCAGGCACCACGCCGGTTATTGTTACCCTCAGAAATGATGGTAGTTTGTTCGAAGGATCAACACAAAGATCTACCGGTATTAAAAAGATACAAACTGTCGTCTATGGGAACTGCGGTTCTAGTTGCGTTAATAGTTATGTGATTTTATCGTTACGATACGACAACAGTCTTTGGGCGTTCAGAGGTAATGCCAATCTACCTGATGGCTCGGGTCGTTTTACAACAACGGCATTTCGTAAAGTTCTGGATAATGTTAAGGATGTTTCCGCAACAGAAGGCGCCTTGTCGGTAAACAATGTGGTTCTTGCTACCCTGAATGACGGCTCTCTCTGGTCCGCCGGCAGAGGAACGTCAACCGGACAAAACGGTGATGGATCGACTTTTACCCCTTACTGGAAACAAGTTTTCGATCAAGTTTCTTTTACTTCAATTGGCATTTACCATTCGCTCGCGTTAAGGACCAACGGCACTATTTGGGTTACGGGAGACAATCCAACGGGTTTGCACGGCCTAAGTCACACTGATGGCACTCAATTTTGGACACGAACCGGATTAATCACACCGAACAAAGTTCAAAATCTTAATGCAACCGATGGAACGGAATATGGTCGCATTTTAATTACCTGGACGCCGAGCCCGGATGCGACCAAATACGATCTATATCGATCGTTCAGGTCCGGCGATAAAGGCAGCTTGTTGGCTTCTAATTTAACATCCGCCAGTTTTGTTCATAACACAAGCTCAACAAGCAGTACGCCCCAATTCTATACAGTCGTAGCAAAAAATGATGAGCAACCAGGCAATATCTTATTCAGTCCGGACTCTGATCAAGACGTAGGTTTTAGTAAGATTGTTCCGGTCATGACTGATGTCACGGCTAGTCAAGGAACATCAACCGGCAATATCAGACTTCAATGGCCCAGTCATCCCGATGCAACGGGTTACGAAATCTGGCGGGCTTCGAGTCCAACAGCCCCCCCTACCAAGATTGCCACGCTGACATCGGTACCCGTCAGTAGCTATCAAGACTCAACAGTCCAAGGTGTTGCTTCCTACTTTTATACGTTAAAAGTAATCGTCGGCTCACTCATTGGTCCCCAAAGCAATCTAGCCGAGGGGTGGGCTAATGCACCACCCACCGCTGCGGTGCTAACATTATCGGCTGGATCTACAGTCGCTAGCGAGCTTACCCTCCCAACAATCACCGACCCCAATGTCACAGCCGGCAAATCAGAGGCATTTACTTACAGTATTACAGAACAACCTACGGCGGGGACACTGTCTATCAACTCCGGCAGTTTCCTGTATACGCCCCCTGCCGACGGTAAATTCTCTGGGACTTTATCCTTTAAGTTCAGAGTCACTGATAAGGGTGGTGCGACTCTGGTGAGTAATGGGACTATCAATGTACTCTGCGATAATCCAACCATCTCATCCTTATCGCTGCCAGTCAGTTCGGTTTTGCAAGCAGCGCCCTTTTATGCCGATGCCACTTATTCCTTTCCAGAATGCTCGACTCACAGTCGCGTCAAATTGGATGTGCTTGACGGCAATAGCGTCGAGGTCGTATCAGGGATTAACCAGTCGACCCCAAAAGGTATTAACCAAGTCAGACCGTTCCTCAGTCATGGTATAGCTTCGCTCGGAACTTATATCGTTCGCCTGACCGCAGCAAGTGACTCAGGATCAACAAGCAAGACCGCCCTACTCACGGTTAATGCAATCAACCTACCGAATCTGACCGTATCGCCATCGCAACAGGTCATCATTAATGAAACCCCTGTACAGGCTAAATTAACCAACCCAACGCAGATCAATTGTCCATTTACCACTGATCTGGCTGCGGCCATGACTGATCCGTCTAAGTGCCATCTGACCTTACACTCTTCAGCGCCTGGATTAGTGCGGGATAATTCGGGAGACTTGCCCGCACTGTCAGGAATTATAAGCGGTGCCGGAAACTATGACATCATCGCGGAAGTATTTAAGCACGATGGCACCGCTATGGTTAAGGTGGGTCAAGTGATAAGAAACACCGTGGTGTCTTGTGCCGCGCCGGTTATTAATACCCTGGATATTCCCAAATTATTGCCTAACGAGATACCCCGTTATTCAGCCGTCTATAAAGCCTATTCCTGCAATGGCCCTTTGACAGGTTCGTTAGTCATTAAAAAGGGTTTTCAAACGGTTGAGACCTTGCCTTTATCCTCGCTTGCTCACGGTGACAATGCCACCTTGACTCGCTCTGGAACCGGTCTAACCGTCGGTGACTACACGGCTGAACTCAGCATTACGGGTGCAGCCGGAACTCAGCTTAAAACCCAGGCATTCTCTGTTGAAGACGTTACTTTGCCCACGTTAAATGTAAGTCATGAAGTCATTCCTCAAGGGGAAGTCCATCTTCAGGCGAGTCTTCAGCCATTACGCAATCCCAATTGTTCATTAACCAGCGTCCAATCCGAAGCCGAGAATGATACAAAAAAATGTTATGTGACATTAACTTCGAACATTCAAGCTATGC
Source organism: Methylicorpusculum sp. (assembly GCF_030651835.1). GTDB lineage: Bacteria > Pseudomonadota > Gammaproteobacteria > Methylococcales > Methylomonadaceae > Methylicorpusculum. Next base: position 9,187 of record NZ_JAUSBX010000112.1, read on the forward strand.
AAGCCAATTTTGATGCGTCAGGTTTGCCCACGTTGTCGGGTTATCCTTACGTTGTTGGTGAATACACACTACAAGCGAGGGTGTCTCGTTGGGCATCCGGTGTCCGCTACGACGCTAAACCCATCACTAAAACCATCAGGGTAACAGCTGTTATCCAATCTCAATTCGAATTTACTGGAAAAAATAACGTTTTCATTGGCATTGAAAAACTGAATTTAACATTAAAGCAATTATCAGGACCGTTGTGTGTGTTATTTGACAACGAACAAACTGCTGAAATAGAAGCATCAAGGGGTAAACGTGCGTGCTTTGTCACGACTACCGGCACAGACAGTTTGACCAAAAAATTGTCCCTTAATCAGTATAAACTCGAAGGCTCTTTAAATAAGATAGGTAGAACGACCCTGGGTTTATCGATAAAACGCTATTTCCCCAACGGATCTAGCATGATCTTACAAAACAGCCACTTTGATGTTACCGTTAATGAACTACCCCCTCCCGAATTAACCTTTAGAGGGGGTCAAAAAATCATTGCCAATAAATACTACGTTCCCCTCAACCAAGCGGTAACACGAGCAATCGTTTCAGCGGGCGTCACAACCGCAGCCAAGATGAAAATTTCCATCCAGGATAGCGCTCAAAATTTCGAGCGTGAAAACGTTTCTAATGGCGCCGGTTACTGGGTTACAACACCAGAGCTTAAATTGCTGGAAGAAAGGAATATAAGGTTGCGGGTTGCCTGGCAAGATTACCCACAGCTATTTAAAGAGTACCTGATCACGGCGGTAGGCGGGACTGAAAGTAACCTGCGGCTGTCTATCGACACGCCGACAAAAACGCCTGACACGGAAATGATTACCGTTAGGGTCAGGGTGGGTAAGTTATTAAAAAACGGCGTTAAATACACTCCGGAGACGATGGGTAATTGGCGCGTTAAAATTCTAGCAGAGACCAACAATGATCCTGATAGACAGGCGGTGACTGAATCTGTGGATTTGGTTGACGGAGTTGCTACTTTTCGGATCAATCCATCGGGGCATCATTTCATGAAATTAACCGCTGCTGCCGAGTTAGTCTCTTCGGTTGATGGGCTTGAAAGCACACTGCTTTCACCCACGCGTTATGTGCAAGTCGTTAAGGGATCGCCTATTCAAGGAACTGTAGTTGCAAATACCCGTGAAGCACCTTGGCCCAAAGCATTCCGTTTAAAACTGAACATGACTTTAGACAACCGTGCCGCTCTCCAGAGTGCCACTTGGTATGAAAGTGATGATGAGGGATCTACGTGGATAAACTACAATCCTGCAAATACGTTCGCCTATAGCCTGGCTATGGATTCGCCCGGGAAAAAGTTGATCCGGGTTAAAATGGTTAATAAGAACACCTTGTTAGAAAGTTACTCTGATCCGGTTGAATTATTCTCCTACGCCAAGGTTGTCGCAAAGATTATAGGCCCTCGCCACGCCCACCCAAATCAACCGGTTACTTTTTCAGCAGAGCATCTAAATAATGGTTCAGCCATTCGGGATACTGTTGATCAATGGACGATTGACTCGTCAACAGGCAGAGAACGATTCACCGGAAAAACGATCACATTTACCCCACAATCAGAAGGAAAGGTCTCACTCACCTTACGATCCAGACCTTCAAATACCAGTGAAACAGACCCTAATTCCTGGACAACAATCCGTAGCCATCTCGGTATTACAGCCCCGAGCAGCCCGACTATTAACGCACAAGGACCGCGCAATGTCGAAACGGGCAAGACTTATCGCTATACAGGCACTGCCAGGCCGTCATGGGGTTCAATCCAAAGTGTCAATAACTTGATTACCGAATGGCAGTTACCTGATGGTAAAACGGTATCGGGACGAACGCTTGATTGGACGCCGACTACTCAGGATTTGATTGATACCAAACCATTGATTTTTCGAGCATGGGTCAGCGGCTATAAAGAGACTACGTCTAAAGAAACCACTATAAAATACGTGCCATGGCAATATGTCTGGCCAAACTTCACCGTGTCCGTTAAACAATTTACGCCACAAGCGCCCTCAGACCTTGCTTTGCAGGTCACTCATGACGCACCAAAAATGAATACCCGCTTTGAGGGGCTTAGTTATCACTGGTCATATCCAGAAAGTGTGAACGGTCGCAGTAACGAAGCCTCCCCTTCCAGGGCAATGGTCCAAGTTTTACAGGCGGGTCAGTACACTGTTTCCATTACCATCAAGGATAAACGAGGCCATCAAACCGTATTGAATCAGCAGGTCTCGGCAGAAGAACCGGTGCCTTATAGAGCTCAACTCAGGCTTGCCAAGTCCAATCTCGCTGATCGGGCCCCTATGTCAATCACGGTTAGGCCTACTGTTTCCGGCGGTCATCCGCTAGATTCTGTTATCGCCCAATCTTGGTCTGTTGATGGAGCAGTCATTGATGAGTATCAGAATCGACCTTTTATGATCACCACTATTGCTGAGCCTGGTGACCACACCATTAGCTACACGCTGCATAGCAAAATGGGTAAAACCATGACCTCTAATGCACCTATTCACTTAACTAAAAACCAATTGCCCACCTGTGAATTGATCTCAAAACCAAATTCATTTGTTGTCTATGTTGAATCAAAATGCACCGACCCTGACGGCAAAGTTATTGGTTATTCGTGGCGGGTAAACGACCAACCGATTGGCTCGACATCCTACCGGATCAGTTTCAGCAAATCCGGACAACCCCAGTCGGCCAAAGTGACTATCGTTGCCATGGATGACGCCAAGGAATTATCTGTTCCGGTGTCTATTCATGTTAATTATTGATGAGCCGTGGCGTTGTTTTATTGATTAATCACGGGTTAATTTTATCGCTACTTTTGATAGCAGGAGCGGCAATGGCAAATAATGAGGGAGCCGCTCCTGATTCTGAAACTAATCAGGCGCAAAACCAAATCGAACGCGCTTCACAGCAATTGGATTTCTTCGCCATGCAATTGCCGCTTGTGATCAAAGCACGGATTGAAGCTTTTATGAAAAAGGGTTTTCGCGCTGTTTTGATTGAAGATCCTGAAGCCGCGCCTGCCGAAGAAAAAATGGTCCGCTCACTTACTGATGGCTTGCGCAGTATCGGTAGCGCTTTTGAAGATGACAGGGCCGCCTATCAAAGAGAACGAAAAGGCGATGGTAAATAAACGGCTATCTGCAAAATGAGGTGGGAAAGCAGAACGATTCATGTTTTTTAATCACGCAGTTTTATGCAAAACAGGACTGGATCGTTGAAGCGAGATAGCGTGTTATGTGCAATAGTTGGTTGGGCTGCAATGCTCGTTATTGTGTAATTTATTCTAATGATGTATTTACATAACAAGACACATTTGTTTACCAAACATCAGCCTCCATTTATTTATGGCATAACATTAACAACTGCATCAAACGTTTGGGAAAGAATAAATGAATAAAATAAAAACGCTTTTTATATTATTTGTATTATTTTCCCTGAACACGTCTGTTTTTTGCCAGACTAGTCAGAAATACATGGAAATGGCAGATAAAGCATTCGACACAGGAGAGAAAGATAAAGCCAAAGAATTATATTTAAAAGCTGCTGAAATGAACAATGCTGATGCACATTTTTCCATTGCTTATAAATTTGTTGTAAGTAAAGAAGAACGCATTTCTCATTTTTCGGCAGCTGCAAAAATGGGTCATGCAAAAGCTCTTGAACAAGTTTTTGATGCCCTTTTTTTTCGTGCTAATAGTCTAACCGCTGCCAAACCTGAATTAGCTATTGAAATCTATAATTTAGCCAAGTCTTACAACCCGTCATTAACATTTTTTAATGAAGAAGATAAGGTTTCGACGATTAAGAAGTGTATTGAAGCAGGAAATTTTGACGCAAAAACATTTATTGAAAAATATGGCATAGAAGAAAATGAACTAAACGAATACGACTATAGTATTTGGGAGCTGGCCGCAGAAGCATCGCGTAGCGGACGCTTTGGCTCTCCTAATCCTAAAGTAGTATTACAACTTGTATGCAGAGGCGGTTCTGTTCCGATGGAATTAGGTCATGCAGTTGAAGCTGCATACATTAATTGGAAAGAAAATAAAGTTTTTGAATTTAATGTTTGCGACTATGTAGGAAGTGGCTCTGGATTATCTTATTGTTCAGAAAAAGCCGAACAGGAAGCTAATAAAGAGTACTTGCTGAGAATCAATGAATTGTCTTCAAAATTAAAAAACAATGCTGGGAAATTGTTGATGAATTCATTTAGTGTTGTCAGTAGGTTTATTGAGGAAAAAGCGTGGAAAGAGGAATTACACGGTGGCTCAGGTTATGCGGCATGGACAAGAGATTCAATAATGCAACAAAAAACAGATTATCTGGATTTGATTGAAACAATAAATAATGATTTTAGGCCTGATAAATTAACACAACGTAATGATTCTGACAGAATACTAAATAAAACTTACCAAACAGTCATCAATAGGCTAAAGAAAAAGCCTATTACCACCTTTAACGCTTCTATTGACGAAGAAGGCGTTCGTTCTGTTCAAAGACTCTGGATTCAATACCGTGACACTACGGCAAAACTTTTTGCACAAATAGTCCCATCAATAAATGAAAATATATGGAAGAACTGGTTGACCGAAATCAGAACAAAAGAACTTAAACAAATTCTTAACTTAGATAAATAGAACTTATTAGAGAACGTCCATTAATTGAAATTTTAAAAACAATTTTTGACTGTTTGTAATTGGTTGCAGCACGTCACGAATGTCCGGTTAGAGACACGTAAAATCATCGCCGAAGGGCAGTTTTGAGTCGCTATGAATAGCCATCCATAGCCGACGTTCTGGCTCACTATCAATTTAAATAGTTCAGGTAACCGGTGGCTCAACCGAATGTCAAGTATTTGGCAAGCAAATGGCATTATGGCTGCTAATATCTCGAAAGCCGCCTAGTGTTTAACGTAAAACAACAGGGCGCGCTGAAATAAAACTGCATCATAACCTCTCCTGTTAAACTTAACGGTAAAGTTTATCCTTGCTCGACTCAGCGGCTTCTGGACAATTTCTTTGCTCGCAAAGTTTGATAGGCTAGCACTTCTGACGAGAGCGGGCTGGTCTTTGGAAGCCTGAGATGTGTTAGCGAAACCACAACTGCGACTTCTTCTTGATCCGTTACCTTTAGGGCGCAACAAATACCTCCCTCGTCTCCCATATATAGTACGTCCGTAATTTCTATGTGTGCATTGGGCGAAATGTTTATCGAACTGTTATGCAGATTATGTATAAGCGCATCCGTTGCCTTAGCTGGAATGGGTAAATGCATTTTCAACTTCTGCATTAACGCTGTTACTTTCTTGGGATTGTCAATCATATTTCCTCATGCAGAAAACTGCATTTAGTTTCCTTATATCATCGGCGAAAAGTGATTATGTCTAGAAGCGATCAAACCGCAGCCATTACATCAGACTCAGCGATAGGCCGCAACGGATCGGCTTAACTTAGTGACGACTTGCCGCTTTTCGGGAATCGGAATTTCATTGACCGCTTTCTGGCGATGAATCTAAACAGCAGACGGTCTCCTGGCGACCCATTTTTGCCACTCGCGCTTCTCCAAAGCAGCCAGTCGGTCGAAGGCAGATTCTGGGACTGAAGGACTACAAAGCAGCCATTGGCGACCTCAACCAATCGGCAATAACCGGTCATTGCCGTGATCCAAAAATTGACGTTCATATGACCATATCCTCTATTCCGTCAAATGCTCGGCATAGGATTAAAAATCTATTTGAGAAATGCGATTTCTTCTGATCCTGATATAAAGCCCTGGGTCAAGACGCCATTGACGTTTTCACCGATGCGCCGGTTCTGGCCATCGCGAAGCCCGTCAAACACTGTCCAACCTTGCCGTGCCCTTCCGGCATTAGCACTGATAAGGCCAAAGTGATTTAAGTTGCAAAAAGAAAGACCTGACCTATGCTCTGCCACCGGCAAATGAACGTCAACGGTGTTATGTCGCTAGTCTCTTGGTCAGTTACCGCGTAACTTTCAGTGTAAAAATGCGGCGCTCCGCTTGAGCGCAGGTTTGGGCAGGGTTGTTTGGAGTCGATGGGCTTCGCTTTTCGCTCCACCCATCTGACACGCTATGCCAGGCCCTACCGGGCTGCCGACACGTTGCAAAGCCTTCGATCTTTGACATCGGGACGGCTGTTTTCCTTGCCGGCCGTCCTGCCAGTTCTGGCGCGCAGTTCAATGCGGGCTGCAAGCCACAAAAGCCATTACTAGCTAGTTCTTTAGGCAACAGGAATCCATCTCATTCGTCGGTGAGATGCATTGGGATGCTTGCTCGCTAATAAAACCGTTACTGCAGTTAATGCACGACGTCCGATCAAACCTTGCGGCCTTATTGGCTTGACACATCTCTGGTATGGCTGTGCCCGTTCGTGGACAGATGTGACCATCTGGGCACTGCATGCACGCCCCCTCACCATCAAAATTCTTGTATTGGCCAGCGGGGCACGGTACACAGGCTGCTTTGGCGGCATCGAATGCCGTCCCCGCAAGGCAATCGGCCGCTTTCGCGGCTTGCGCCTCGCCAACGCCGGTGCCAAACAGTCCAACGCTGCCCATCAGCCCCAGGGTGCAAATCAAGACCCAGCGGGCCATTAGTATTTTTTTCATAGCAAAGTCTCCTCATGGTGAATGGATAGGCATTTAAACGCCACGGCCCGACCTATCCTTCGGGGAGTGGCTCACTCTGTGGCCTAACGTCATGTAGAGGCATCAAAGGTTCAAAAATCCAGTTAATCTGCGCTATAGGCCTGATTTGTTGAGGTTAAGCAGCCGATTTTTATGCTTATAACGTATTCAAACATGACAAGTCATAACGGCCAATACGATACCTGAGTAAGCAAAAAATACCGAATCCAAATCACGCTGAAATGCGTTTCTATACCTGTAGCTTAAGCACCGAGCATACTGAATAATGTTTTTCGAGGCAAGCCTCATCCTGAAAACATGGCGACATGGGTGTTGAGCATTTTTGACTTGTCTGGCGACAGAATGGGATGAGTCTTTTTCTAGACAAAATCAGGGAAAAACAAAGTCAGGTCTTGCAATCAAACACTTCTTGGCTCTATGTGATTCGCATCAACAGGGTCAGCTTGCAATCATGCATTTAAAAAATTGCTTGAAAGACCGCATTCCAACCAATTTATGTCACATAATTCACGAACAGCTAGGACTGGATTGGGTCGAACGTAAGCGCCCAACCCAGACACATAGAACGCTGTACTTAATTCTGGCATCCTCACTATTTTTTAGTGAGGATTAGCAATGAAAATACATACGCAATGGCAGCAGCATGTTGAAGCTTGGCGCGAAAGCGGGTTAAGTCAGGCGGATTATTGTCGCCAGCATGGCCTCAACCACAAAACGTTTTCAGTTTGGACGCGGCGTGTTCAGCATGATTTATCCTTGAACAGGGATGTCTCCCTCGAATTAATTTCTGTCCAAGTGGCTTCATCGGCACCGGTCGCTGCAACCGAAGCAAGCGCAATAATACTCCGGCTTACGAACGAAACTCAGCTGGAACTGTCGTCGGCGGTATCACCGCGCTGGCTGGCGGAGTTGCTGCAATGCCTGTATTGATTAGTGGCCCTGGACAAATTTGGTTAAGCCTCGCGCCGGTCGTCAGCCCTTGCCTCTGCATCTGCCGCGCATCGAACATCGCCACGAACCGGAATCCTGCCAATGCGGTCAGTGCGGCAAGGATTTGATCAAGATCGGTGAAGACATTACCGAACAACTGGATGTCGAACCCGCCAAGTTCTTTGTGCATCGTCACATCCGCCCGCAATACGCGTGTCGTCACTGCGAAACCATCACCGCCGCACCGATTCCTCCGGCCATCATTGATGGCGGTATGGCGGCAGTGGGTTTGCTGGTTTGGGTGTTAATCAGTAAATACCTCAACCATCTTCCGCTCTACCGTCTGGAACAAATCGCCGCCCGCGACCAAGTCATCCTGGCCCGTTCCACCTTGTCTGAATGGGTCGGACGCACGGGTGTGGCGCTGCAACCCCTGGCGGATCGGCTGATTAAGCTACTGCTGGAGCGCGGTACGCTCCACGCCGACGAAACGCCGGTACCGCAACTCGATCCCGGCAGCGGAAAAACCAAAAAGGCTTACCTGCGGGCCTACCGCAGCAATGACTTGGAAGAAGGCCAGCGGATTATCGTCTTCGACTATCGAGGCGGGCGCAGCGGCGAGCACGCGCGTCAGTTCCTGGGCACCTGGCAGGGGCACTTAGTGGTCGATGGCTATGGCGGCTACAAAGCCTTGTTCATCGCTACACGTCAAGAAGCGTTGCCCTGCATTGAGCTGGGTTGCTGGGCGCACGCACGTCGGAAATTCTTCGATCTGCACCAGGCCAATGCCAGTCCCATGGCGATGGAAGCCCTGACGCGCATCGGCGAGCTGTATCATATCGAACAGCAAGGTAAAGAACTCAGCATCGAAGCTCGACTAAAGCTACGCGTGGAGCAAAGCCAACCCAAACTCCATGACTTACAGCAATGGCTTATTCAAACAAGAATGAAAACTGCCGATGGCGGCGGCTCCGCCAAGGCCCTGGATTACACCTTGAAACGCTGGCAGTCCCTAATCCGCTATGCGGAAACCGGACATTTGCCCATTGACAATAATCCCGTGGAAAACGTCATTCGCCCCATTGCTCTCGGCAAAAAGAACTGGTTATTCGTCGGTTCTGAGCGTGCCGGCCAACGTGCCGCAGCCATTCAAACGTTGCTGGGCACGGCAAAACTGAATGGACTCGATCCGGCTGCATGGCTTAAAGATACCTTGGAAAAACTGCCGACTTGGCCTAACAGCCGTATCGACGAGTTACTATAATATGCCTCGTCCTGAAAGTTTTAAACCGACTCACAAGTGAAACAACAGGTTACGAGCAAATTAACGATTAACCTTAAGAGTGACTTTTTCATTTCATCTGCACGAAAACAAAACAGGAAGACAGCGTCATGTCAGCAAATCGAAGACCTAACCCGTTAACAAATAAGTTACTCGTTTCAGTATTTACTTTTTTTGGCTTTTTTTTAGTTTTAATACTCAAGCGAACAGATATTTAGATAATGTGAATGTAGAAGTCTACGAACTCAATGGATCATCGATTACGCGCCGAATGGGTATTTTGAATGTCAAGGACGAATTTACTTCTGTCAGTGTCATAAATTATTGGGGAACTCTTATTGCTGGCACTGTTATTGTTGGAGGTGTAGTGTCAAGAAATGTAATCAATGCAATAAATGGAAAGGCCGTAATGGTTTTGGATTCCTGGACAAACAATGGGAATAGTATTACAAAGAATTTTTCACGCTCAATTGAAACCTATCTTATCAATGGAGCCCCTTATGTCATCGTTTCACCTCGCAGCAACAATGCCGGGCCTAAAGTCAAAAATACACGACCTGTTTTAAACCAAATAGCTCCGGAATGGGATGCCGAAGTGGGTGCGCTCTTTACGCTGCCGTTATCGGTAGTTGATCAGGAGCAAGACGAATTTGAAATGACCTCAAGCTTAAAAGGCGCTTCGTTTTCGGAGGTTTATGACCTTAACCAATTGTGCACCGTTGATTTTCAATGGATGCCAACAGAAGCTCAGGCGCACAAGGTTTACTCTGTCAAATTCAGAGCGCGAGAACTCGAAGGAAAAAATTATTATCGAATACGGTAACCGCAAGAATCCGTGTCTGGCCGACAGGCGGTCAAACCGATGCGGCAACGGTAAGGGCATTCAGTTTAAGTTCTGCGCGTTGGAATAAGGGCGTGCTGACCTTAAAAGGAAAAATCCAGCCTCAAAAAATGTTGACCTCAGCCGAGCGAAACGAACTTTTTTCAAAAAGTTTGACAGCCAATGTCACACAAGGTGTTACCGGAACCGGACTCCCAATTGAAACCAATGCCATATTGACGGTACAGAAAAATGGCAATTGGACGCTGAATAACATAGCGCTTCCCAATGATGCGCCTTTTTCTTGCAAGGTTACGGTCGACTTCGAAGGCAAAAAGTCAACACGTACGATTGCGCGCGCGCCCAAAGACTGTATCAAATAATATTCTCTATAAGCTTGAGCGTGACGGGGTATGTAACCCGTCTCGAACGTTGCCGAACATCCAACCCTGTCCTCAGCAGCTCCATCAAGTAATTTGTTCTGCAGTTTTAGAGGTTATTAACTAAGGTCTCTAAAAATAGCATCTCATGTATAGTCATGATTGAATGTGCGCAAATAATTAGGTTTGAATGGGATGCTGGTAATGTTAGGAAAAGCGCGGACAAACATAGCGTCAGCCAATCGGAAGCGGGGCAAGTTTTTTTTAATCAACCGCTTCTGATTCTGAACGATCAAAAGTACAGCCAAAACGGAGTCCGCTTTCATGCTTTGGGCAAAACAGATGGGACTCGCCTTCTGCACATTACTTTTACCCTGCGCTCGGCCGATACGTTAATCCGCGTCATTTCGGCGTGCGACATGCACCGAAAAGAGAGAATTGTTTATGAGCAAAGCCAAAAAATACCGATATTTAAAACCGAAGCAGAAGAGCGTGAGTTCTGGGAAACGCATGATTCCACTAAATGTGTGGATTGGAATCAGGCGCAATCCGTTTTGATGCTTAACCTTAAGCCCTCGAATAAAACGATTTCATTAAGATTGCCTGAGAGTCTACTAGACAGCATCAAGATTGAGGCCAATAAGCGCGATATGTCTTATCAATCGTCATCAAAGTAGTCTGGCTTTGTTTTTCTTGAGTCGTGTGGCTGTGTTTTTCTTGAGTCAACAGCTTTGAACGGCGACCTGCCCACGTCCGGAAAAATGGTGTCGCTAGACTTCACCAATATCCGTTTCACTTTTAGGCAGTGACCCCAGAACTCGTATCCATCAAGGCCTGCGATTGCAGAATCTTCATCTGCTTCGTTCTCAAAATCAATAAGGCAGAATCCATTTGCTCTTCCAGTCAAGTGATCTACTCGTAGAACAATATTTCGAACGCTACCATAGTGCGCAACCAATTCTTCTATTACATACTGGGGTGCATGGGAAGGCAAATTGTCAACGTGGATAGTCATATTTTTCCTATTCTTCTATTGAATACTGGGTGCCTCGTAAGGCAAATTGTCAACGTAGATAGTCATATTTTTCCTAAACCCTCGATCCGACAGGAAATACAACTGCGGCAAATAAATGATAACACGACCTTAAAGCCCGCTTCAATGCATGATCGAGGGGACGGATAGGAAATCCAAGCCACCCTGAGTGCCCAGGGTGGCTTGGGAGAAGACGATAGCGGGGGCGCGGGATGTGTGGTCAACACTAAACAGCGGGGCTGACGGGTGTCGGGGGCGGTGCAGGCGCGCGCGTTGTGGGGTGCTGGGGCTCGCAGCTGCGGTGCAGCGTGCCGCCGGGAGACGAGTGGGGCCTGCACCGCCACCTGCGAGAGAAGGCGGCTACCACGCAATGCCCTGATCAAACTCGAAGTCGGACTCGGGCTGTTGGAGGGGGTCCCAGTCCGGCGCCGGCTCGGGCGCATCGTCCCAGGCGGGCGGTGGCGATCGGCGGTGGCTCGGTGGGCTCGCCGATATGGGCAAGGATGCGCTGCGCTGGGACGGCCTCGGTGACGAAGGCGATGATGCGCATGTCCGCCCCGCAGTTGGGGCAGGCCAGCGGCAGGGACTCGAACAATCGGGCCAGCAGCAACACCCAGAGATAGCGCGCCGGGGAGCGAGCGTTCGGGGCCGGGGCGGGCGAGGGTGCGGGGGCTCGGCAGATGCGCTCGGGTCGTCGGTCAGGTCACGCCCCAAGACGACGGCCGCCGCCCGCAGGGGCGAGTTGGGGGCGAGCACACCGTGGTAGCGATGGCGATGCCGCCTGGGCGGCGGGATCAGCGCCGCGAGATGGTCGATCAGCTCCAGTGGGGTGAGCGACGGCGCCGTGGTGCCGTCACGTTGCGGTTTGGGCAACCGATAGACGACACGTTCGGCGTCGAGCAGTTCCAGACGCTCGAGCGCGAAGGGCGGTCGAGCACAATAGCGCAGCAGCCGTTCAAGCCCGGCGCGATCGTGCGCATCGACGCGCACTGCGGCATCCAGGTAGAACCCGCTGTGCTCCCAAGCGAGTATCTCGCGGACATCGTCGGGCTCGATCAGCCCGCTGCGGGCAAACCACCGCAGCTCCCGCTCCCGTAACTGCTTGGCGATGGTGGGGAGGGCCTCCGGCGTCAGTTCAGCGGCGGGGAGAAAGCGCACTGATTGCGGAATTTCACCGGCATTCTCGATCGGCTCGAAGTCCCCGTCGATGACGCAACAGTGGTAATGGACGTGCCGGTTGAGGGAGGCACCGAAGCGGTGGATGAAGCTCACCGCCCCGAATCGAGCGTCCGGGCCGGCGTCGCTGCTCCGGCGCAGATGGCCTTCGACGACCCGCAGCAAGATGTGCAGGACGGCTCTGACGGCCTGCGGCTCTCGCTCCAGATACCAGCGCAGCCGCTTGGGCACCGAGAGAACTCGTCCTGCACGAAGTTGCCGCCGTTGCTGCGCATGGTGTTGCGGTGTCGATAGCCAATTAATTAAAGGGTGACGAGCATTAATAATTTGGATAATTTGCAATCGCCAAACTGATAAACACACTGATCAATACTGCAAGCACAGGAACAATGGATAACGGGATTGGAATGGGACAAAGTAGCCACAATACAATCATGCAACTCAGAGCTAAAATCATGTGTGCGGAGGTATTATAAAGGGGCGGCACAGGGGAACTGAATATTTCCAACTTTAGTCTCCTCTCGAATACACCCGCTACAAATCCCATGACAATGGGTAGCCCCAACCAAATCCCGAATTTTGACAAAATAACAAGTCGTAATGCCAGGCTGTAAGCCTGAAGTTTTAATGACGCAGCCCAGTCACCCGGAATATCGGCTATGGCTTCGCCAAGAGGGTCGCCGCTATTTCTGAACTTTTCAGAATCATCGTGACGATCTCTGAATTCATTCGCGAACGCTGCAACAACGGTCAGATTTCTTTTGTAGAGGCTAATCAACTCGTGGTTTAATTTTTCTTTCTCGCCCAGAATAGTGATCGCGGCATTGTAATCCGACCTGATAAAGGCAGACATCTTGCCCGGGCTCATTAGCAATGGCAATCCGAGTGGTGTAAAAAACAAGATCATGACCCAAACAAGAAAATGTTTTCCCATTGAGCTTCATTCCAACAGGCCAGCTAATTTTAGTTCTGTCATCGTGAACACTCTTGACGCGCAAAGCAATTTGCTTTGTGCGCTTTTGAATGCTCCATGAGGTTGTTTGACCCAGGATAATTCTTCGCTCACCGAGGATTTCATTATTTCATCCAAATAGCCGTCAATACTGGGGTCATAAATAGTCCATACACCACTTCGCTTGATCATAAGGGTCATTTCCAGGCATTGAACCAATTCAGATGATACTTTCTGGATAAATACCTTCTGTTCTTTCATGTCGTTATTGTCTTTAACTATCGACCTTTCCGCCTCCGCTAAACCTGCATCTAGACAATTCACCAACAAGCTTTTTCTCTCATTTCTAGGGTCTGGCCAATACAATGTCAACAATGAAGTTAAACGTTGAGACGCCTCGCGGAGATTAGGCCATCGCGCGAATAATTCCTGAGAACCGGAATAGCGTTTTGTCGCCCTGCAAGCTTTCTTCATTTCAACGCAAGCGGAATCAAGCGGTATCGATAAAGGTTTTTTCAATGAAATTATTTCGACTGGGTGATCAAGCATACTATTCAATCCTAATGAGTAATGATTGGCAGCCGTCCCTTGATGACCCTGCCGCCGGCAATTGATGCGATGTAATGGAAATTGGGCAAATGCCCAAGAAGGTGTTGTGGAAATAGATCATGCTCGCCAAATATCAATGACTGGCCGCTGTTTCCCGAATAATTGATGATGTTTTCGGCCGAGTTGACCGCGGTGGACCTGCTTTGCTGAACCGTTTTGATGTAGGTCTGCCCGAATGTTTCGGCAACGAATTGTTGTGTATCCCCGTCTTTGATTCTAAGCGTGATCAGGTTATTGCAGTTTCCGAGCACCTGTCTGGCTCTCGCTTCGTCGCCGAGTCTGGCCACAATATCCGGCAAGGTTTGCGTGGCCATAACCACTTGGAAGCCAGCCCCGCGTCCTTTATTGAGAATCTGGATAAACGGCAGATTGACCACTTCATTAGCCTCGTCCACGAACATAGAAATTCGTCCAGGTTTGTTGCCGTTGTTGTAAATCATCCCGGCTACAGACGCGAAGTCGGCCAGGACGATTGACCCGATCGCCGATGAAACGATCGAATCCGATAATGAATCCAGGCCAACATATAAGACATGTTTGCCAGAAATGATTGTCGATGTATCACAGATTGGTCTTTTGTCCCACGCATCTTCTTCGTTGGGTGATAGGAGCTCGCCTAAATCACCCGAGGTCAGCATGTTCAGAACCGGGATAAGCGATGCGATCATTTTCGAAAAGTGCATCCGGTTATGTTCAACCAGCGAGAGCAAACCGTCTATCCCTTCTGATCCTTTGGGTGTGTTGCTCAATTTTGCGCGATACCACTCGATTGTCGCCAGCCAATCCGAATTGGTAATGGTATCCATTTTTTTTGCCTTGCCGGCTTTAGCTTTGATGAAAAATGGCTCCGCACTGCCCCCTTCGCTATTCCAGCCCGGCTCAACCCGGTTGGCATGCGCTTCAATCGCGTGGACCAGCAATGCCTCTGCTCCACCCTCGATGTAGTAACGCAATTGCTTGATCGATGGCCGCTTGCCGGTCTCCACAAGCCCTTGTGCAACCAGGTTTAGCGTCCTGAACGCGAAGGCCGTAAAGGCATCTGATCCGCCAGTTTGAGAAGGAAGTAATGCCGCTATCCGCGAAGCAATTTCGGTTGTTCGCGTAAAATTTCGCAGGGGATCAAGGCGGATGGATGACCGTGGAAATGCAGGATGAAAAAATAAAAAAGCATCTTTTCTGCCCGCTCTTACGCATTCAAGCTCCATCCTATCCCGCAATTCTTTATCGCCTTTCGGATCGATCATGATTACCGTATCGCCGCGGTGAATCGCTTGAGTCACCATGATTTCGTAGGCTCTCGTCTTCCCTGATCCGGTTGTTCCGAACATGATGGTGTGTCCTTCTAGGGATTTCAGAGGAATTAAAACCGCTTTTTCTTTACCCAAATTAAGACCATGAATCCAAGGGCTCCCAGGGCTCTCTTGGTTATCATTCATTTTTGCCCCAGACAACATGTAGTCGATCGCTCGTTGAGTATGGATAGGCATCCAATCGAACCCCCAACCAAACCACATTCGTTCTGGTTTTAACAATGCCATGAATTGCTCGACACTCAAATACGTCAACATTTCACCCAGCTTTCCTCTACCTACCCAATCAAGGCCTTTAAGCGCTGATTTCAATGACATATAGCCAAAACACATCCACGGGATCATCATCGCATTCCCGCCTGGCAGCATGATGTAGCCGGCAAAGGTAATAGCGGTAGCCACCAGCCAAGCCGATGCAATATACAGCTCATAAGGCTTTCTTATGTAGGGGTCATAATTACTTGCCATCGAACAAATTCGCCTTTATCAAAAAGTAGCGTGAAGTCCCTTTTCCTGTCTTGGTTAGGCTAGTTATATTCCCGTCTATTAATTGAATTAACCCCGCCGATTTCAATACTGAAATACAGTCATTCAATTCGAGACCGGTTTCTTTCAACCCCTTTGCCATCACTTTGGTAATGCCGCCTGGCAATACTGATAGGTGTTCTTCAGGCAAGCGCTTCAATTTTTTGAGTACCAAGTCGACACGGCCTGTTTTTTGGGTTTTTGATTGCGGATCATTTCCAGTCAAATGACTGATTTCAGATGGCGGGTTTTGCAGTGAATTCGATTGTTTTTTCTTTTGGGTGTTCGTGTTTTCTTCAGGTTCGTTTTTTGATTGCGCTATCAAAAGATCAATTAAAGATTCAACACCTTTATCGCTTGTCATTTCCCCACAGTCCTCATTAAGAAATGGCTTGTTGGCCTGAGCGTAATCTGCTTTTCCTGTCTGTTTCTGGTTGCCTTTTTTAGGATGGTTATCGGGCTGCGTGACCGTCACTGCATTATTTTTAAGGCTCACTTTGTCCTCATCGACCAGAATTTCATCACCCGCAACGTTATAATCCCTCCCGTAGTCTGCGGCATAATCATCATCGTAGTTATTAGCGATCAATTCTTCTGATGATGCCTCAGCTATTGCGTTTGAACCCAGTTCATCTTTTTTTATGCCTGGTGATAAGGCTTGGCTTTGTTTTTTTAATTGATTGTCTTGTTCAACAAGAAGGTGCTTGCCGCTTTCCTCTCCATTTGCTTCAGTCGCTGCATTACGTTCATTGTCTTTACGAGCTATCCGCGATTCACGATTTCCTGTTCCTTTTTGTTTATGTTTTTTTAAATCTGCCAACTCTTTTTTAATTTCTTGCCACTCTAATTCCTCTTTTATCTCCTTTTCGTTCTTATCCTCATCGAGTTCATTCTCTTGATGCGCATCCGTGCATAATTCTTCGTTAATCGGCTGATGGTGTGTCTTTACAAACAAAATCTCAGGCCTTGCTATCTTTAGACTATCCAGACACTTCCTGTCTTTGCTGTCGATCACGGGTACCGAAATTTCGTACACATATCCTCCCAAATGATTTGTGCTCACAATTCCAGCTTCCAGCAGGATATCCGCTAGGACTTCGTTTGTATTCGGAATAAAAGGGCATTCGTTTGCTCTCAGTTCATGTTGCATATCCGTCGCAGCCAAAGGCCATACTAAAAAAACACCATCCTTTCCATGCCAAACCCGGCCATTTTCATCGTTAGGCGTCCACCGTTTTTTCTGCACCAGATGTCTCATGGCATCAATTAACCAGGGTTCCAAATGCATCCCAGGCAATGGTTTACCATAGCGATCCGCGTGACTCCATTCATCACGTTCCATGATTTTGTATGTCACCGCGGCGAAAATACGTGCCAAGGGATTGCTTTTGTCTTTTTTGTCCTGAAGTGCCGAATAGAGTGTTTTGTAAATCGCCTTTTCGCCGGCCGCCAAAATATCCGCCTGCTCTTTTTGAATTGCTTTGCCCATCATGATGTAGATCGTCGATCGATCTTCGGTTTCGTTCCAGCGGATGTGATAACGCGCCAATTCATTGTTTATCAGCCACTCGTACAATAACTCTCCACCCGGGCGCCACTCGATCCCAAGACCCTCGGCATACACTGAAATTTTCGACAGTGCGGTGATCGCTTCGCAAAACAATCCATTTAAAAAAGCGGCATGCGCCCAAAGTGATTCTTCTTCCTTTCTGATTTCAGGTGTTGACCTTGTCAATATCCGTCTCTCGGCATACCTGATTGAAAACAGGGCTACTTCTAAGCAAAAAGCAAATAGCCCACCGATTAATTTGAAGTGATTTTTTTCCGATGCCGGCAGAAGGTGTGTCATCTCGGCGAGATGTCTGATCGGAGACATCACTTTTTTTTCTACCTCATCTTTGTTATGTTCCCCTGCCAAGCCTCTCGCCAGGATGATCTGCTTGATCATGTCCCTGTTTTTTTCGATCAAATGCTCTACAGGAATCACTGGAATTCCTAAAGGAAATCCAGGCAGTCTTTGGGCATATTCATCGAAAACATCCCATTTTGTTTCTCTGTGCTTTTCAATGGGCTTCTTGTCAAGATTCAACTTACTCTTTTGCGCCTTTGTTGTTTTAAAAAGCGCAGCAATTTTTTTGAGCATCGCAATTAACCGTGATCTCTGATGTAATCGTCGATCATGCGCTGAATACTTCGCCTTATCGATACCGGGTCAATCATGTTTTTAAATTCAATATCTACAGTTCCATACTTGCCGCTCTTCCCGGTCGTGCCGGCAGAATCCAAACGTAGGGTACCGATTCCTAATAATCTATCTAAAATCCCCTGATGAACCCCAATGGTCTTGATGTCACTAAACCGAATTTGGACCTGGGTTTGAGCAATAATTCCTTTTTTTAGAATTAATCCGTCGTCGTCGATAGAGAGTTTTGCGGCAAAATAGCTGTATATAAATCTCAATCCGTAAAGAATTAACAAGATTCCGCTGATTCCTACGACCTCCCCAAAACTCTTCAAATCAAACCCTGTCGGAATGTTTTCTATTTCTAATAAAGAAAACACTAAACTAACAACCTTGTAGGGCCTTAAAAATATCAGGATTCCTATCAGGATTTGGACATAATTGGGAATGAATCCTCGCCACGCTTGACGAAAATCATTATTTTTTAAACGGGCCTCTTTATTTTCACTGTTCGAAACATCTTGATTGGATCCAACTTTTTTAGCTGTGAAACCAAGCTGGTTATCAGCCATGACCGTGTATTTTTTCCCTGTTTCTCGTGCGAGCAGTTCACACATATCCAGTGCGTCATCAAAACTCGCAAAGGAATTCATGCTCAAATTGATAGTGTTATTTTTGGCCATTATTGTTTTCCTGCTTGAGATTTTGATGTTGGCAGTCGAACCATCGTGAATCTTGATTTCGTCTCGCCTTTGTTACTCATTTGTACGCCAATGACGTAAAACGGTTTGATGTACTGCATCAGCTTCGATTCGATTTTCAGCTTCCGTATCAAGTTGTCCCAATACATTTGGTCAACGCCAAGCACCACCTTGGTCGCAACATTGGAAAAAAAGTCTTCGGAAAAATGTGTTGGCGATTGACTTGCGCAGACCAAGCCAAGCCCGAATTTGCGGCCTTCTTTTGCAATGGTGTTCAGGATGTTGTTCTCATCGTCTCTAAAGAACAAGTGTGCCTCATCGATGATCATGACATCCCTAAGCAATCCCTCTTCTTCTCTTCGAACAGGGCCTCTTTCGAGTGACGATGAAAAGATTTCTTGAAGCCTAAATTCGACAAACATTCGTTTTTCATCTTCACGCAGTGCTGTGATGTCGTAGTGCCAGACCGGATTGGATCGGTCAAATGGAGGGCTTTGGTTCTTGAAGATCCCGCTGGCTTTGAGATTGTCGAAACGCTCTACCACGGACTTTAGAACTTCCTTGGATTCATATTTAATGAAGTCCTCCAGTTCCTTGCCGGTTTCAAGGTTTTGGATGTAATCCTTATAGGCTTTGCTTGCCTTTTGACGCAGATCCATCGCTTTCTCGAGCAGCTCTTCATCCGGTTTTGCACCCGGCGCCGAAAGCTGTTTCGATATTTTGTAAAGCTTACTGGTGATCTTGTTGAGTTCCTCCAAGGCTCTCCCTGCCTGGGTGTCACTGCCAATGATAAGTTGTTTGAGTTTGATAAAAGCATACCGGCAGGCGTCATCCATGGTTGGGTAGTGTTTTGGATACTTACGATCAAAGCCGTCGTTCAGCACCCATGACTTGTAGTTGTCAGCAAAAAATCCATTACCGGCATACAGGTCTGTGATCAAATGCCGCATGACCGCTTCTTGTCTTGAGCCGATTGGATGGCATCCGTTAATCGTCGCAATGAAATCCTGCGTGCGTTTCCTAACACCGCCGAAATGCCGGTCAGAACTGACTACGAATGGATTTAAACCGTATTCAGTGGATTCTGAGAATCTGACTGAAGAAGCGCCTGGTAAGTCGATATCGCCATGCACGTCCATAATATGAATTCTGGGCGCCGGTGAGAAACGACGAGCTTGCTGTATAAAGCGTCTTAAAAACGTCGTTTTGCCCATGCCGGTTTTACCCATGACCAACATATGGGCGTTGACCAGGCAATCAAAATCGCAAAATACCGGTGTTGTTTGATTTTTTGACAAGAGGTAATCATCTTGTCCGAGCTCGATTTTCATAGAAGCACCATGAACCATGCCGGATTGCAACTCTTTGTGGAGCCACTGCTCATCCTGATGCCATCCGGATTTTGGTTTTAAAAGTTAAGATTACTAGAATCTTACGAAAAACCTTTTCGCTTCATCGCGGTGAAAGACGCGGTTTTTCGGCCTCTTTAGATGAAATCGTTTGTCTCACTCAATGCGCAATTAATCACCGTCTCAGACTCGACATCCCTAAAGTGCTTGTAGTCATAAAAGCGCTGATTCGCGTGTTGATCAGTTGCTAACAAATGCGTGCAATCGCTTATGTGCTTTTGTCTTGTCAGTTCGGCGATTTTTGTCCGGAACGCCTCGAGGCGATCCTCACCGTATGCTTTCATGACATAAGGATGTAACGGATTCAGGTAAAATCTGGCATCCACCTTTTCATCGTCAAGCCACTTGACCAATGCTTCAAAATCATCAAATCGTGACTTGATCCATGGCGGAGCATTAGCGGGTTTGGCGTTTACTGGAAATTGCTTGTTAATGAAGGCGGCTTGATCCCGCGCTATTTCTTGGTCGTAGCGATCTAAAAAGTAACGTCCATTACCGTCAATAGCGTATCTCACCGAATGCATTCCTCTCGCTTCATTAATCAGTCTGCCCAATCCTTCCGATAAGCTCGATGCGAACAAGTAATCAAAAATGACACGCTGTTTCGTTTCGCCACCGGCTTCTGGATGAAGTCTGTAGGCGGGCCCATACGACTTGATATCGGTGAATGCGATAGGCTCCAAACCATAGACCACTGTTTTTATCGGCACGCCTTTGCGCTTCAATGCTTTTAATGTGGCCAAGATTTCTTCAGGCTTCGCCGCCAGAAAAGCAAGATTGTAGAAAGTCCTCCCCGGAAAACGCTTGTTCAGCAGTTCAGGGTCGACTAAACCCATAATGGATGATCCAACAATAAACGCGTCACGTTGTGGCGACTTTGTCACAGTTCGTTCGCCTGATAGCTCTCTGTTAATGGTTGAAACAATCGCTTCTGCAGAATCCGGAGATCTTTCTTTCGCGTCACGTAATAGATATTCAACCTTCAGGTAGCGCTCGTTGGTGGTTGATGAGGTGTATCGACTCCCTATTGAATATTCCGTCTTGAAAATCTGATACGGATTGACGATCACGTTCCAGGCAGGCAAACACCAAGCCGCAACACCGCCTGTTAATAGTGCGGCTTTCCAGAACGAATCAAAACTGCCAATAGATAAAGCTTTCATGGGAACCTGACATCCAAATGCTGGTAAAAAAAAGAACTGTGAACAAGGCTAGATTTTTCCCGTTTGCCTCAAGCAGCTGTGCTTCTTTTTGAGCGTTCGCATAGGCCATGCAAACGGTTAACAGAATTGCGGCCTGAATCACTTCTATACCCGTGATCAGACTCGTCTGGGTGCCTGTTTGGCAAAATCCTGAAATCATGCTCGGTAGCGCAATTCCGTTTAGACCTAGCATTCCTTTCCAGATAGAAAGCGCTTGCTCAAGCGATTCAGCTCTAAAAACCACCCAAGCGAGGGTGACTGAAATAAATGTCACTGCCATAGCGAGGTTGTCCGGCAATTCAATTTTTAATGTCTGCCAAACACGATGCAGCCCGATGAACATCCCCTGGAGAATCCCCCAAAGAATAAAAGTCCATGCGGCGCCATGCCACAGTCCGCCCATGGTCATCGTCACAGCGGCTGCTAGAATGCCCTTGTAGAGGCCATTCCTATTGCCACCCAAGGGAATGTAAAGATAGTCTCGTAGGAACCTTGATAAGGTCATGTGCCACCGTTTCCAGAATTCGGCAATGCTGACCGATTGGTAAGGGGAATTGAAGTTTTGTGGCAATAGGATTCCGAACATAAGCCCGATCCCAATCGCCATGTCCGAGTATCCAGAAAAGTCGAAATATATTTGCAAGCCATAACCAACAGCTGCTACCCAGGACTCGAAAAACTGCAAAACCGCATCCGCGGCGAACAGTGGATCGACCTTTTCGGCGACACGGTCAGCAATTACAGATTTTTTGAATAGCCCGACAGCAAACAGGAACAAGCCCTGCGAAAATTGCTGTGCGTTGAAGTTCACCCGATCTTTCAATTGCGGCATTACATCGGAGTAATGAAGGATTGGACCTGCGATCAAATGCGGATAAAACGAAATGGAGAACGCGAACCGTCTCAGGTTGAAATCTTCAACATAGCCCTTGTAACAATCCACCAGGTAAGCGATCACTTGGAAGGTAAAAAATGAGATCCCAAGAGGCAACACTAAATGCATAACCGGCACATCGTTACCCGTTGCCGCGTTCCAGTTTTCGATGAAGAAGTCTGAGTATTTGAAGTAGCCCAACAGCCCAACGTTGAACAAAAGTCCAGCTATCAGTAGCTGTTTGGACTTTGTTTGAGAAATCCTTTGCCCTACATAAAAATTTGCTACTGCGTTCCCGATAAGGAGTGGGACATATCGCGTATCCCACCAGCCATAGAAATAGATCGAGCAGAGAATGACGAACAACTGCGCATCATGCTCTCGTTCGAGTTTCTGCAGCAACCACCAGGTTGCAATGGAAAAAGGGAGGAAGAAATAAATGAATTCAGGTGAGTTGAATAGCATGTTTGAATCCAAATGATTGAAATCTGCATACTACTCATTGCACAATCACCTCATGGCACCGAAAGATCGCCTAAAAACGACTCTTTCGACTTTGGATTTTGGGTAACTTGATACGTGGTTTTTTGCCAAGGGATGTGAATGTGTATTTGGGTATTCGGTATTGGGTGGTGAAAAGCGGTGAAGACCGGGCGATCTTGACGTAACGCCAAGTGGTTTACGAGGCCGCTAAGGCCAAAATCCGGAGCGTTGGAGTCGTCACACCCGAAACTGGGATTGGCAGCCAAAAGTCTGTTTAAATCCTGATAAACCAAACAATAATGCGGCGAAAAAAACCGACACTACTGTCCACTAATTTTTAACTGATGCGACAACTACGTTGACATTTACCGTTTGGCTTACCCCTATCAGAGCACAAGGAAGTGTTCGGCCCTTGCCATCCATGGCGACTGGATCTTGGCAACCCCTGCCGAGATGACGATTTTTGACTGAGCTGATGATCTTTATAATCAAGTGGCTTTTTGGGCTCCTGTAAATATCTTCCGTTTGCTTTTGCTCATTTTCTACCTTTCATTTCCCGTCAGGGCATAGCTTAAACTACTTCCGGGATTCCGGGGATCCACTTTACAATGCGACATCAAGGAATAAACTGCGTTATATGGTCAACTAATCCGACCCGAATGCGTTCACTGGACATTTGTCGTGCTGTCTACATTATTTTCATTACTCCCGATCACCGCCAACCACCATCGGCATGAGCCATTGGTAATTAAAGCGCCGCTCACCATCTCGTGGCCCCGTCCAGAATCCGTGCCAGTGTCCACGCCTAACATGGGTTTTGACTGAGCGGCCAGTGTCCTTCACGGTTTCCGTGTTCGTTCGCAACAGTTCACCGATTTCCCGACCAACCGACCACACGCGCGGCTTATCGGCTGGAAACCATCGCCAGCCACGCTTAGTTTTTGTCCGCTGTGGGCGTTTGGGTGACGTTCCGGGTTCGCGGTCGCTGTCGATTTCCGGCACATCACTGCAGATGTACAGCAGCAGCGAAATCAACGGATTGATGCTTGCCGCCAGTTGCTGAACATGATCCTTATTCGGCGCAAAGTCTATGCGGTGTGCTTCGGCTTGACGCACTGCTTCGCTATTGGCGCGATCAATGGCCTCGGTCACAGTCCATGGCCCGAGATGCACGGGAACCGGAATCAGATGCTCATCGGTATCGAGCAATAGCCGCAACTCGCTACGGTACGTATTGATGTCGTATTCCAGATGCGCCCAATAGCCATGCAGCAGGCTTCCCAACCAAGTGAGCCCCGGCGTATTTATATAAATACACCATTCCGGCAGCCGATACAGGACGTCGCTAGGCATGTCGCCAACGACAAGCGTATCAGCCAACGCGGCCATAAAATCGGCATCAAATTGATAAACACCCTGGCTGTAACGCCAAGTACCGATTGCCGCCAGTCGTCCCAAATCGATAGCCAGATGCAGCGGTAATCGGCCGCCAGGGTCGATTTGAACGGAGTTGTCAATGCTGACAATCGCGGCCCAACCGGCCATCGGTATGAAGCACCATGATGGCCAATCAGGCAGATCGCGGCTTTTGCTTTGCCGGAATTCGTCTACAAATTTACTAGTAGAGGGGTATAGTCGCATCGCTGCCACTAGGTGTTCTAAGGGACGAAGCATTCCAATACATCTCCCAGTTTCATAGTTGTGGCTGAAAAAATCACAAAAACTGTCATAGCGTTTTTTCTTGTAATTGTGTACTCATAGCTATCAGTTATATGATTTTACCCTCTTCTTGGCAGACACAGCGAAGCTAACGATCACAACCATACAACATTCACTTGTTTGCCAAAAACCTCTTGAACTAGTGGAATCAAATGGTCATGGTGGCTAAGAAAAATAACTTGAGTCTGTTCGGATAATGCCTTAAGTGCTTCAAATCCCGCTTTTGATCGGACATCATCGTAATTGATAAAAAGATCGTCTGCGATGAATGGCAATGGCATGGCTTGTTCCAGGTGCATTTCCAGGGCCGCCAGTCGAAGTGCCAAGTAAAGCTGATCCCGTGTGCCGTCACTCATGCCTGAAATACCAACTAGCTTGCCATCGGAGCGAAGCCCCTCAAGGACCATCGGTTGCCGTTCAAAATCCACAATCAGCTTGCTAAACGATCCTGACGTTAATGTCGAAAAGATCGCACCCGCACGTTGTAGCAGTGGCCCCTGCTTCTCTTCCCGATAGCGGTCTATAGACCAGCGGAGCAAGCGCCCGGCGGTGCAAACTTTTACATAGCGTTCTGCGACATCCGACATTTGCGCGATCGCTTCTTGGCGTTGGGCCTCTGCTTGTGTGGCTGCATCTGATCCACCGATTTCGGACAAGGCTCGTAAGGCGTTTGCATGGTCAGCGGAAAGAGTCGTTTGCTGCAGCACTGCATCAGCAATTTCATCGTTGATGTGGGTGAGTTCAGCGGCAAGCTGAATCAGGTCCGCGGCATCAATCTCCGCTTCGAGTTGCTCCCGTGTCAGACCATCCCCCCCATTAAGCAGACTAGCTTTAGCTTGTGTCAGCGCTGTATTTAGGCGGCGTTGCTCATCAGATCGACTAATTGCTTCATTCAACAAAGCCGGGGTGTCGACCCCGGCTTTTTCCATTAATGGTTTCAAACTCGCCATTGCTGTTTGACTCGAGTCCCTGGCTTCTAGCACCTGGCTGTTTGCGACACGCAAGGCTTCCTTAAGGCGACTGCTTTCCGCAAAAGACTCGCGGGCTTGACCTAATCGATTGGCTAATGTTTGTGCTATTTGCTCAGCGGGCTGATCTTTGAGCTCAGCCGCAATGATTTGTGCGAGTCGATCAGCTTCAACAGAAAATGCCTTCAGGTCAGCATTCATGGTGTCGATACGCTCGACTTGAATCTGCCGCATCTTTTCTAACTTTTCGGCTATTTGCTCAATGAGCTCAAGAGCGCCTTCTGCCGTTCCACTATCGCTGTCAGGCGATAATCCCATCTTGGCGAGCGTTATTGACCAGGCTTTAGACCAACGGCGTTCCTCCGTTTTCGCGTCCTCAGTGGTTTGCTTTAATGTAGTAGCCAGTGACTGCGCAGCCAGCAATTGTGCCGATAAGGTTTCGTGCCGAATTTTAGCGCTATCGATCGCTTGAATAGGCTGTTCTGCCTGAACGCACAGGATAGATAAGCTATCCGTATCGACCACAGGAAGCCCCGTTTCTTGTAACGCCTTGACGAGATTGAGTCTGGACTTTGCAACTAAACGGTTAAATGAATCAAATTCATCCTGTGCATCTTGATGTGCAATAGCCGCAGTCAGTACCCTTTCCCGTTTAAGAAGCCATGCCCCCATGTCCTCTAAAAGCATGCCGTCTAAACCGATTGATATTGCTTCATGAGCCCATTGATCATCTAACAACTGAAATTCTCCTTCCACTTGTGCACATTGGCCTTCAATCATCATCAGGCTCTGCTTCTCCCGTTCAAGCAGTTGATTCAAACTTTGGAGTTCGGTTGCTTCCTCGACATCGTCGAGCCGCCTATCGGCGACTTGGTCGGCATGGGTCATCTTTTCCTCAAACGAGTGTCCCTCTCGCTGCAGATCAATATCACCCGTTTTTATCGCCTCCCACGTTGCATCTCGTTCAGTCCGAGCTTCAATCACCGCAGCAAGTGTCGTGGGCTGATGTAGCGCTTTAAACTGGGCAATTTGCAGTTCAATTCGGACAACCTCTTCAGTTTGATCTTGTAGCCGTAACTTTACCGACTTCCTGTCGGCGCTAAGGGCTTGCCGCTGTTGTATCAAACGGGTTAATTTTTCTTGGCTAGGCGGCTGCAGAGCTGTTAACTCAGGCAATGGCTTACACCATTGCCCAAACGCTGACAATAAACCTTCCAGCGCTGACTTCGTCTTGGTTAACGTAGTCTGTAGTTTTTGATTGATTATCTCGGTGTCACCGAATGATTTGGCGTTTGCTAATGCTGCCCGCAGAGCAGGCTTGACCTCACCCGTTTGCAAAGCGGCAAGTTGCGTTGACAGCGCTTCGATTTCAGAACCCTTGGTCTTTTCTGCCTGTTCTGCTGCCCGTAATGTCTGAATAATGCCGCCACGGTCGCGGATCAGTTGCCTGAGTTCGCGGCGAACCAGCAGTGTCGGCAGGCGCTGGGCAATGACGCTGTCAGAGTCCGGTGCCCAACCCAACTGGGCGCAGGCATGACCCACCGCTTGCCAAAGCGCGGCTATTTCATTTTTTCGATTGGCGATATCGCGTTTATAGGCGCTGTATTGAAGGCGAAGGTTATCCAGTTTGGTTATGTCGGCATCCAGATCAAGTAGCGCTTGGTTCACAGTGATGTGTGATAACGCTTCCGTGATGTTTTCAACCTCGTTATTGCGCAATTCCAGACGCTGAAGGGCGATAGCGAGCTCTCGTTCTGCGTTTGCGAGAGTGGCCGCAGCATCTGCCGGCAGTTCTATCACTTCAGCCAATTCAACCAGTTTCTGTTCGTTTTCTTTTAGGGTGATCAGAAACGGGGCTAACCGGCGAATGCGTTCAAGGCTGATACGCTGACATTGGAGTTGCTGGTGTCGTTCGCGTTCACTACTGAGCGCTTCTTGTAGAGATTCAACTTTACCATTGGCGTCCACCCAGACTTTAGTGCGAACAGTGGCTTCTTTTAAGGCGGCGGTCGCCTTGTCGAGTTGATCTGCGGCAATATAATATGCCCGCTCATTGGATTTTCTGGGAGCCCAAAGCTTATCCGCCTCTGCAACCAGCGCATCACGAATCTTGCCGAGACTGGCAACACCCGCTGCGGATTGAAACAGGATTTGCCCCACGTCGTTCTCAGCATTGAGGATACTATTGCCTCCGGACACCAAGCGCGTATGGTCAAGACCAAACATTTGATCAAAGAAATTTCTATCCGCGGTACCAAGGAAGGCTGTCAGCAGGGTATCAGGCAAAACGACATCCAGTGGTGAGCGTAGGGTTTGTTTTAGAGCTTTTGCCCGGTGAAAGTCTAGCGAGTCTGAGGTATTGCTAATAGAAGCGCCGAGGCGCAGTTCGTTGAGGGGGTGCAGAAAACTGAGCTGCGAACGCGGCGGGATACCGAACAACAAATCAACAATGGCGGACCGCATTGTCGACTTGCCAGCCTCATTGGGTCCGACAATGAGATGAAAGTCCTGTTTGGTAGCAGGAAACTCAACCGAGCGGTCAGAAAATTTGCCATATTTGATTAAATCCAAGCGGTGGAAGCGCATGGTCATTCCACCTTGGCTAAATGTGATACTAGCCCCGGACGAACTTCGCGAACTAAGTTTACCAGGTCGCCAGAACGAATAGCCTTAAAGTAAGGAACACTGGTTTGCAACTCCAAAGGGGCCTTGTTGACCAAACCCAAAAGATCGTCTTGCAAGCTTTTAAGGAAATCGGCGTCTGATTCTGCTGCTTGAAGAAGGTCCTGCAAATCGGATAGCGCATCGGCTCGTGCTCGCAGCGCCTCACCGTCATCTGCCGAAGCAGTCGCAACCTTGACCTTTTCAATCCAAAGCCGCTCCGCACCCAGAGTGACTGCCAAGGCCAAGACTTCGGCGCGCAGTTGTGACTCCAGTCCGAAAAGATCGCCATGCGCGGCCGTGTTGCCGGTGACGGTGACTCTAACTGCTAAAGGGATGGTCGAGAGGCTGCTTTGTACAAGTCCGTCGAGCGCTTTTCCTATCATGGACACTACGTCCGATAGCGATTTGCACTCGGTTGCATCGACCTCAAGACTGGCCCAGCGCAGGACATCGACGTACAGGCGCTGAAGGTCATGAATGCCTTCTTCGTCCGCAGTAACAATAACCGCGCCACGCGGTCCGGTCTCCCGGATATGGCGCCCCTGAAGGTTGCCTGGGAAAACCACTGTCGAGGCTCCTTCCCATATTTGATGCTCGTGTACATGACCCAATGCCCAGTAGTGGTAGCCCTTGGCATGAAGTTCATCTAAACTGCACGGGGCATAAGTAGCGTGTGCTGCGTTGCCCTCAAGTGCGGTGTGGAGCACGCCAATGTTGAACATGCCTGACACCGGAGACGGGTACCCTGTGACGAGGTTTTCTAAAGTCTCTTTTTCCTTAAAGCTGCGGCCATGCAGGGCAACCTTAAGATCTTCCAGACGAAAAGTGCTGGGTTTGCGGGTGTCGAAGGCAAATACGTTGTCAGGGAGTTGCAGTTTCTTGGTCATTTCACTTTCGGCATCGTGATTGCCGAACAGCAGATAAACCGGAATGCCCGCTTTCTTCAGACGCCCCATTTCTTTACAGAAAAAAATGCCGGTGTTGTGATCCTTCCAAGTGCCATCGTACAGGTCTCCGGCAATCACCATGAAGTCAACCGCTTGCTCAATCGCTTCAGTCACCAGGTTGGTAAAGGCATCGCGAGTCGCTGTGCGCAGCATGTCTACAGGGGCATCAGCATAGGCACTCAATCCCGTTAATGGACTATCTAAGTGTATGTCTGCCGCATGGATAAATTTCACTAATTTTTCCTTTGTTGTTTTAGTAATTCAACCCATTCTAAGCTTTTAAATCCGTTTTTCAGCAAGTGCAGGTGAAATCGCTATGAATGTCGGTATTTTACTTCCTTACAAAATAGTTCGATTATTTTGATGTGTCAATTTTAATGACATATAATTCTCACTATGAAAATGATCTCGAAAATGCAACCTCCCGGTCAATCCGTCATCCCATTAAAATGGGATACTCGGCAACGCCTTGCCTTGATTGAAGCCACCGTATTATGGGAAGGCCGGATAACATCCCGCATATTAATGCAGCAGTTTGGTATTTCCCGGGGCCAGGCTTCCAAGGATTTTTCCTTGTATCACCAATTAGCCGAAGATAATCTGCTTTACGATCTCAATCAGAAAGCCTATGTTGCCAGTGAGTCCTTCACCCCTTGTTTCATCCGCGGCACGGCAGATGAATATTTACGCTTGCTTGAGGCTGGTAATTATCTGGGACAATCTGTCGTGTTGCCCATTACGCCCACAGGCATAGGCGTTGAATTACTCGACCCACCGCAACGGAAATTGAATTTTCAGGTGTTGCGGCTAGTGCATCAAGCCATACGTCAAAAACGCCAATTAAATGTCACGTACCACGCAATGAACAGTGAACCGAGCGCCTTGACGCTGGAACCGCACAGCTTGGTTTATAACGGTTTTCGCTGGCATATTCGAGCCTACAGCGTGACCCATCAGACTTATCGTGATTTTGTCTTAGCAAGATTTTTAAGCGCTCCAGTACTGAGCGAAAAGGCCTTAAATTTTGCTGAGCAGGATGAGGAATGGCAAACCTTTGAAACATTAACTATCGCCCCTCATCCTGATTTATCCCCAGATCAACAAGCAGTAATTGCTGATGATTTTGGGATGGAAAACGCTACATTAATACTAACGGTGAGACGCACTTTAAGACTGTATTATCTGCGCATGTTGCACCTTGATGGTCTGCCGGAATCACCCAAAGCTCAACAAATCGTGTGGGTTAACCGGGCTGAATTTGAGCCTACATCTGAGCTCCTATGATTAACCCACGCAGTCTGATTCGTGCGCTGGATAAACACTGGGAAGTAATCGAGCGCATTGTCATTCAAAGTCGTGACCAGATAGCCCATGAACGTGACGAGCTTTTGATGCTTCTGGCTAAAGTGTATGTCAATGAAACGACCGAGCAACACATCGAGCGTTTGCAACAGTTAGTCAATGCTGAATTATTGATTGAATTGGCGCACAGCAATTCATTGCAACTCAATGAAAACGTCCGCCATTTTGTTGCTGGCTTGTTACATGAACATGAATTGGGGCTATCTGATATTTTGAAAGTCCGAATTGTTGACATTAAAACGGGCCTGGAACAATTGCAGCAGGCTATGCAGAATCGGGATATGGCAGCTTTACAACAAGGCGCGGTCCGCATCGACAGCCAACTTCGGCAGATCATGCAACAACTCGATCAGGATGCGCATGCTATCCAAGATATTGCTGAGCGCGCGAAAGGAAATGATGAACGAATGCCATTGGCTAGACGGTATCGGGAGGTTCTGGAAGCTTATGATCATTATGTATTACCCATGACTGAATTGATGGATACGGGATCTGGAGGTAATTTTTACCCGCTATTGGAAGAAGCCGAACTCGTTTTGGAAGCTCTGATTCAGCAACTGGCAATCCAAGGTGGCCTGTACAGTCACCAACTCATGCTCAGACAAGTTGGCTTTCACGTCAGAGATTTACGACAGACCGGTCTTATTGTCTTAAAACAATGCACCAACACCTTGATGCCGCTGAGAGAAGAAATTCGACGTCATAACCAGTTGAGTGCGGCCATTGGACACCTACTGGGGGAAGTGCGTAAAAAAGGCTTACGCCGAACTTTTCCGGCTCAAAGTCTGCCGGTTTGGCGTAAAGAGCGCGCTTTCTCGGTGGCTATCGGTCCTGAATTATTATCGTTAATGGAACAAGTGCGCCATTATCAGCCTAAAAGCGTTGAATTCCCGGAGTTAATGACGGATGAAACCCTCATTCAACTGGAACACATTAATGAAGAGGCCATTCGTCGCCATTTTTATCAGAGTCTGCCTTTAGCTGATTTGATGCGATGGCTAACGCAGCATTACGGCCATTATCAGGATGTCACTGTGTTGAGGCTTTATCACAAATTGATCCGTTTACCGGATATTACTGCGACGCCAAACCAAGACGAAACGACCCTTACTCTCAAAGCCGTTTCAATTCGACTTCACAGCCACGCTATTGAGTCCTTATGAATATCGATTTAACCAAGCTTTCTCAGCTCCAGCCTCTTTTTAAGCTTTTAAGTGCAGGTACCCATTTAAACCGATTACAGGATACCGAACTTTGGGTAGAACTGGAGTCTCAACGCGAGCTGTATGAAACCTTATTTGCTGCTTGTGGTTTTACCCTGGTACTCGATGGCCGCGGTTTTGCTTATTTTAAAACGGACCAAGCGTCCTCCTATACCGGCAAACTGACCCGTCGCTTGGCATTGTTGTTAATGCTACTGTTTGAATACCAAGCCGATCAAGGCTTACATTTATTTCAATTTCAACAATGGCGTCTCGATAATGAGCTGATTGATAAGCTTTGGCAGCACTATCACGCGGTCTTGGAAGCGGAAGAATTGACCAGTCAACACCTGTTAAAAGAGATCTTTGACAGTGCTGCCCGCATTGGCTTTCTGGTCAGTGAAGACGGCGAGTACCGACTCCTTCCTGCCGTACATCGCTACCTGGATTTGTTTGAAGAATTAGCGCAAGCAGAACGGTCGGATCACCTTCACTCTGAAGGAGAGCTGCTTTGAGTCTTGCCCACTACGGATTTCAGAAGCTAGTGCTGTTAAACAGCGCCGGTTACAGCCGGGCAGAATTGCCGCTGGACGATTCAGTCTCGATCATTGCTCCCAATAATACCGGCAAAACCAGCTTGATTAATGCGCTGCAGTTTTTGCTCATCCTTGATAAGCGGCACATGGATTTTGGCGCACACAGTGTCGAAAACTCAAGACGATTTTATTTTCCGGATAACAGTGCCTATATCTTACTGGAAGTGTTGCTACCTTCGGGTATGGCGGTGATTGGTTGTGTCGGCAAAGGCTTGAGTCATGATTACGAATATTTTGCCTATCAAGGCAGTCTCGACCTTGAGGATTACCGACTAGAAGACGGTAAGTTAGTTGCCCAACCCAAATTAATGAGTCGCCTGTTCGCATGCGGTAAACCCGCCAAAATTTATCAACAAGCTGATTTACGGGCACTGCTCTATGGTAACCGCCAAAAGCAGCGTTCAGACGACCCGGATTTCACTATTTTTCCGTTAGAATTTAATTCACAGGCAGCGACGTATCAGCGCATTTTGACGCGCACTTTGCGCCTTGATCGCTTGGATAGCAGGCAGGTTAAAGATTATATTTTAGAGATCTTCAAAAACGATTTGCAAGATCGCAATGTCGATTTTAAAAGTGAATGGGATAAGTCTTTTGCCGATGTCAATTATGACAAGTCGCAATACGATGCGGTGTTCCTCAACCAGGAGCTCATTGCTCGCATGGAAATCAGTCAACAACTGCGCAGAACCTTAAGGGGCAAAATTATTCTATGGCGGCCTTTGATTGAACAAGGCTTAAATGAATGGGAAGCCTACAACCGCAAGACAACTGATGACCTCAAGGAACACCTTCGCGCGTTGGACGAGAAAGTCCAGGACCTGGACACGCGTCAGAAAACGATTTATAAAGACCAAGCTAATGCCGAAGCTTCATTAAAAGAGCAACAAATAATTGAACAGAAATTTCAAGAATTGACCGTTCAATTTGCGTTTGTGAATGACTTAGCGCAACTTGAAACGCAACGGGGCGCTTTACAACATCAACGTGACGAGTTAGTGCGCATCATTGGCAATGCCGAACAGCAGCAATCACCGGATGCCATCAAAAGAAACATCGCGAAGCTCACGAAAGAACAAACCGAACTGCACGGTCAGTTGGCCAGCCTCAACGACAACCTCTACCTTCAACTGCAAAAGCTACTGCCGGCAAACAGTTTTGAACTGCTAACCCGGTTATTGGCAAAATCCGTTTTGAGCTTGCCCGTTGCGCAAGGCAATGCTGTTGTGCTGAACGACTCGCATTCATTTCAATCATTTGCCGCAAAACTTGAAGATCGACTGTCATCCAACCAGTTGCAACTGCCGGGTTTGGTATTGGACTTGTCAGCATTGGCGCCCAATCTAACCATCAAAACCGCACAAGAACTGGAAACTGAAATTGGCGATTGTGATCGACAATTAGTTGACTTAAACCAGTTGTTAAAAACCGTTGAGACCTTGTCACAACAACAGCAAAAGCAACACGCATTGGAACGGGAAATTGTTGATCTTGATAAAGATATAACACACTATAAAGACTTTTTATCCCTGCACAGGAGTGCCTCAGCAAGGCTGCAGCTTACACACGAATTGAAAAAGAAACTGGAGGCGCTTGACTTTGAAGAATCCACCTTGGCTGATAATAAAAAAGCCATTGCCCAGGCTCAAAAAAGCCATGAAACAAAACTGAAAGAGCTCCAAAGCCAACACCAACGTATCAACACTGCCCGTCAGCAGCGCTTGGATCAGCAGTCGCCGTTTGACTTTTTGGAGCAACTCGCCTTTTTACCGTGTATGGAAGCCGCGGAGTTGACTATGCCGACGCTTGCAGATCGAATCGAGCGCTATAACGCTGATTGCCGACAGTTAAGAGAAATCGACAGTGAACTCAACAGTCAGCTGAGTGAATTGCATGGATACGGTATTAATAAATTTCAACTGCAGGATTCTTCCGAGCTTGAGCTTAATGCCTTGTTTGCCTACACCCTGAACTTAAGTCAGGAACAGGCCGCGATAGAACGAAAAGCCCGTTCGGCTGTGGTGCAAGTGGCAGCTATTTTAAGGGATTTACGGAACAGTCTGGAAACCCTTAAAAGTCGAATGCGCGAATTTAATAACAAAATTAATAAACGCCAGCTTTCCGATCTTAAGGTGTTTAAAATCGAACCCCGTGAGGAAGAAGCCTTAGTCAAGGCGATACAAACATTGATTTCAACCTCTGAACAGGTTGACTCGGGAAATTCATTTGATTTGTTCGACCACAATGCGGTACTGGATGATAAAGCGCTGAATAAGGCCAAAGATACTCTGATCAAGGAAGGCGAAGCCCGAGGCGGATTGCGGGTTGAACATTTATTCCGCCTGGTTTTTATTATCGCCAAAGAAAATCAAACACCCGCGGAATTCGAAGACATGGACAGTGCCGCATCGAACGGCACGGTTCTAATGGCCAAACTGATTACTGGCCTGGCCATGCTTAATCAAATGCAGGACCCTCGCAAAGCCATCAAAACGGCGTGTTATCTGGACGAAGCCGCTTCACTTGATCAACGTAACCAGCGCAATTTGATAGAAATAGCGGCCGGATTCGGTTTTACCCTTATTTTCGCATCGCCCGAACCTCAAATCACCGCACGCTATTGCGTCCCCATTGGCACCACAAATGGCAAAAACTATATCAGCCGATTAAATTGGCAAATTTTGGAGCCTATTTTAGCGTCAAATCTGGATGAGCGATCATGACCGTTCTTTCCGAAGCGCTAAAATGCCTGCTCAACAGCGACCAACCGCTAACCGCCTCTTCGTTTACGCCCAGCCAGCGAACCCATCTGGATCAATTTTCGCGTGAAACCCGGCTTATAGAACGTTATTCGCCAGGTCGAGGCACCGTTTATAAGGTGATCGACCGACACAGCCTTGTTAGCTATCTACGCCAACTTCACCCGTTGGACGACGAGTCTTTACTGATGGAGCTACCGGCACGCTGCCGTAACATCGGTAAAGACCGGAACAGCAAGACCGGTCAGACGAGCCATGAGTCTTGTTATTTGCTGATGAAAGCGTGGGATGCTAATGTGGTGTGGGAGAGTGAAAAGGCCATCATGTTTCCTTCGGAACTCACTGAACGCTTTGGCGTTGCAGCCTTACAGATAGGCGCGGGACAGGGTTGGCAGTGCAACGGCTCCATTTTATTAGTTGAAAATCAAGCGCTGTTTGATCGATGCGATTGGTTACCTTTAAATTTTAAAGGCTGTCTGGCCTATTATGCTGGGCAGCTATCAGACGTATTATTACACTGGTTTTCAGCACAAAAACGATCCGAAACTGTAATTCTATTCCCGGATTATGATGGCATCGGCTTATCCAACTATGTCCGGTTACTGGACGCTCTTCATCCTGAAACGAACCTACAATTCTATTGGCTGCCTAATTGGGAAGATAAATTGGCAACTTTTGGTAACAAGGACACTTGGTCAAAAAGTCGAGTTCACTTTGAAAATGCCATTGCAAAACTTAGTGCAATGAATGCACTCAACGATGATTTTATTAAATTAGCAAGATTGTCACAACTCCATGGTAAAGCGTTGGAACAAGAATCAATTTGGCTGCATTGACATCCTCATCGCCCTAAAGAGAAGGTGATTCCTTTCGGAGTGATAGTGCGTCGCCGCTTCTCACGGGGTGCTAAAAAACCTCCCTCCTCACAGGGCAATGACTGGACTTTCAGCAGCTTGCTGACTCCCATGCCAGTCGCACTTTGGTTCGCGTTGCGCACAAAATCTAACCTTATTCGTTATGTGTTTACTGACAATAATCGTGGCTATATATACGATAAGTAGGGTCCAATCAGTAAGGTCAGATACAACTTTTAGCCATCTTTTATTGATATTAACCTAGCCTTTACAGTTAAGTTGTATCTGGCACTACTTTTTCAATGCCAACGAATCACGACGAGCAACTAAGGTGGGACAATCCACCCACCTCAAAGAACTCAGGCGGTTTCAACCTATAGTATTTATCTTCCACGTCCTTCGACTGCTCTTCATATGGCTGCGTCATCACGTCCTGAAGTTCTCGAATTAGAGAATAATTTCCCACAGCTGCTTGCTGATATGCCGGCACAACAAACCACTCTCGCAAAATGTACTTTGGGTTTACAAGCTTCATCTGCCTAGAAGTTTCCTCACTGGAACTGCTGAGAAGTGTTTTCCATTTCGCGAGCCACGCTGCCCAACGCTTATCTATCTCTTTGTGGGTTGTATCATGCGCCGCGTTATTGTAGAAGCTTTTCTTGAGTGAGCCAATGTCGTCGGGTACCGACGAGAGCTCGCGGAAGAAAATAGTGTAATCGACAGGCGTTTGCATCATGAGTGTTCCTAGCTCGCTGAGTAGTGCGCTGCAAAGTGCCTTATGAGACGCTGTTTTCAAAGTACTAAGACCCAGCTTGGCGGCCCACATCTTTTCCATTTGCGTTTCCATAACTTTCGAGAATCCACTTTGAATCTCGTCGAGCTTTAGCAAATAGTCCTGATGCGATGCCAGCAACGGCCGCAACGACGAACAAAACATATCGAAATTGCTTTGCGCTGCGCTTGGTTGATTCATGAACGAGAAGTGATGACCGCCTCCCGTCCAAGGCTGATAATGGGGGTTAAACACATCGCAAAAGCCGAAGGGGCCATAATCAAGTGTAAAACCACCGACTGCACAGTTGTCGCTGTTGAAGTTACCCTGGCAGAAGCCGACGCGGATCCAGTTCGCCACCAGTGACGTGAGGCGGCTACGAAACTCGCGTGCCAACAACACCAATTTATCGGGAGTTGTGAGTTGCTTATTGACAACGTCAGCGTACTCACGATCAATCAAGTGCAGCACAATCTTCTCCAGTTCTTCCAGCGCTTTCGGGTGTTCGTTTTTACGGGTACGGCGAGCGAAAAGTTCAAGTTGGCCGACGCGAATGAACGACGGCGCGACACGTGTCGATATGGCGACAGCCTCAGATATAAGCATGTCAGGATTCTCCGAGCGCGAACCCTCCGAGTACCACGGTCGCTTTACCTTCTCCGTTTTTGAAACGTACAAACTCAAAGACCGCGATGTCGGCACGCCCAGTGCGTGCATGTGCTCCTGAGCCAAGAACTCGCGGATACTCGACCGCAAGACAGCGCGACCGTCTGCGCCGCGGCAATATGGCGTGCGGCCGCCACCTTTCAGCTGCATCTCCCAGCGTCGACCGTTGATGACGGCCTCAAGCACAGAAACTGCACGACCGTCTCCATATCCGTTGCCCGTTTGGAACGGACACTGCAGGGTGTATTCAGTGCCGTAGATGGAAAGTGCGTACCCACTCGCCCAACCGACCTTGCGCATCGGCTCTGGAACCTGAGAGATGTCGCCGGAGAACATGCGGACGAAATCGGAGGACTTTGCCATGCTGTCGGCAAAGCCAAGCTCGGAAAAAAAGTTTTTGCTGTGAGCTACATACTCAGGATCTATGATTGGAGTCGGCTTGACGGGGACATAATGTCCCGTAAAGACTTGTCGCGGCGCGTGGTCGTCACCGTTTTTTGTCGCGTCAGGGTCACAGTTGAGCGTGTCCATGAGAGAATAGTTTGCCAACTTCGCAAGATCCTGGAGCATTAATATAGTCGAGGAGGCTTTCTGGGGCAGTCGGTTTGTCATAATTGTTTATGCAAAGGCTCGTTAAGATAAATTCCAATACTTTGTATCTGATCCCGTTATTTGTCTAGATATCTGTTCTTTCACCAAGTGATAACGATTCAGCTCAGGCGTCTACTTGAGTAGCTTGTATGGTTTCATATCCCTGTTTTTCAAATTTAGCGCAATTCGGCACCGAAGCGCAATGTGAAGTTAGCCTGGAACAGTCCCGTTGGCCCCAGCCCCGACTGCGGTCATGCCGAACACTGTGTGCTTAAATCAGGCGGACGCAAAACCTTCCAATGCCGATGCCGGTTACAGACGCAGCTGATTGCGGGCACCTTATTCCAGAGCACCCACCTTAAACTGTCGGTCTGGTTTCTGGCGATCTATTTGATCGGCCAGGCTAAGACCGGCTTGTCCGCCTTCGCTTTGCAACGGCAATTGGGTGTCAGTTACCCCTCTGCATGGTTGATCCAGCAGAAACTGATGCAAGCGATGGTCGAACGGGTTACCCGGTACACCTTGGACGGCGACATCCAGGTAGACGATGCCTATCTCGGTAGCGAACTGGCTGGCGGCAAGGCCGAGCGCAGGTCGGAGAATAAGGTTCCGTTTGTCGCGGCACTCTCACTCAACCCCGAGGGACAACCGAGGTTTATCAAAATGGCGCCGATTCCCGGTTTTAACTGCAAAGCCATCGCCAATTGGACACAAGACGATCTCGGTCCCGGTTGTCTCGTTCGGTCAGATGGCTTGGCCTATTTTGCCGGCGTGACCGATGCCGATTGCCAACACCAGGTGATCATCGCCGGTGGCCGGAAACCCAAGGACCTGCCGTAATTCTGTTGGGGTAATACAATACTGGGCAATCTCAAAACCAGTCTAGGCGCTGCCGACCCTACTTTCGATTTCGCAAAATACGGCACCCGCAACGATGGGGCGTTCGCGTACCGCTATAACCGACGCTTCCGACTCGATACCATTACTACGCGTCTTATTGTGGCTGCGGCTTCGACTGGACCTCGCTCGGACACTTGGCTTCGGCAAGCTGAAGCGTCTTGCTAATCAGGTGCAAAATTGAAACTGCTGATTCAATTCAAGTACTTAACGGTAGCTGTCTAGGCAGCTGATAATATGAATCTGAAACTTTGCGTCGTTGCTGGTTGTAACTCTAAAAAATTGATAACTGGAATCACAAATTAAAGATATGTTATAACATTTTAATAAAAGTCGAAGCTCCAGAATTTATCCGTCGCAATTACCCTCAAAAGTGACGAATACTTATTTATGAGTGAAGCGACACAACAACATAACATTACATGTGGAATTGAGGCATGAATAAAGGCCAACCGAATATTTGTAAAGCAGTCCCTGGTTGTAAACGTATTTTATTTTTAGTGTTCCGGTCGTCTGTGAACGGCAATAGCCGGCCAGGATCACTATCCAATTTCAATAGATAAGGTACCCAGTGACCCAGTTGAATGTCCGGTATGGGAACTGCATGCAGACAAAAATTTTGTGGCTGGAAGAACTGTTACGTTAATTAAAACACACTGCTGTTACTCACTTTTGGGAGCTACCCATGCCAGATCATCGCATTCCCGTCACCGTCTTAACCGGCTTTCTCGGCAGCGGCAAAACGACATTATTAAACAGAATACTGACCGAAAAACACGGGCAGCGCATTGCCGTCATTGAAAACGAGTTTGGTGAAATCGGCATTGACCATGACCTGGTGATCAACGCTGATGAAGAAATATTCGAAATGAACAATGGTTGTATCTGCTGTACTGTACGAGGCGATTTGATCAGAATTCTGGGTAACCTTGCTCGTCGCAGGGACAAATTCGACCGTATTGTGTTGGAAACAACGGGCATGGCTGATCCGGGCCCAGTCGCACAAACGTTTTTTGTTGATGACGACATCAAGGATGAATTTTATCTGGACGGCATAATCACTCTGGTCGATGCCGGTCACGTGAATCAACATCTTGACGACAGCGACGAGGTCATGGCTCAGACCCCCTGTGCCAATATGACCTGAGACACCTACCCCTCGGAAATTAGAGTATAAAGGTAGGTCAGAATCATGAGCAAATCGAAAGCAGAGACAATGGAATCACCACAATTAACTGCGCCGGAGGTCGCGTTGGAAGA
>NZ_JAUSBX010000068.1 GCF_030651835.1 Methylicorpusculum sp.
ATGATTACCGGCAATACCGCCTATGATGCAGCAGGCTCGATGTTAATCGGGGTTTTATTAATTACCGTTGCCGTCGTGGTGGGTACAGAAGTCCATTCCTTACTGCTTGGTGAGGCGGCGGTTGATATCAGCGATAACGTACAGCACTATCTGGAGAGTCAACCCTGTGTGCTACAAGTGCTCAATGTGTGGGCGATCAATCATGGCAATAACGTCATGGTGAGTATAAAAGCCGAGCTTCAACCCGATATGGCCGTTGTCAATGCAGTGAATGAAATTAATGCGATGGAACAGCAAATCAAGCAAACGCATGCGCGGGTTAAATGGATTTTCTTTGAAATTGATAACGCTGATTAAGTTATTTACGTTTACTGGCCTGGCTTTCTTGTCCCATGATGTCCCAACAGGTAACGAATAACGCTGCAATAATGGGGCCTAGTACAAATCCGGTTAAGGAAAACCAGGTTAATCCACCCAAAGTGGAGACCAGTACCAGATAATCCGACATTTTACTGTCTTTACCTATCAGCCGTGGCCGCAGAAAGTTATCAATCATACCAATGACTAAAATACCGACAACCAAAACGATAACCGCATTTAACGTTTGACCTTGTAAAAACATAATTACCGCAGCGGGGCCCCAAATTAGCGTGCTGCCTACAGGCAATAAAGATAAAACTATCATTAACATACCCCACAAAAAAGCGGCGGGAATACCGACAAACCAAAATAAAAATCCCCCAATGCTGCCTTGAATAACAGCGACGATTAAACCGCCTTTAACAGTCGCCCTGGCTACACTGGTAAAACGCTCAAATAATTCTATTTCGATCCCGTCACCGATAGGAATCAGAGAGATGAGTTTTCTTATCAAATGATGACCATCCCGCAATAGAAAAAACAGAATGTAGAAGGCCAAGGCAAATTGAACGATAAGAGCTAACAGATTCTGGGTTAATGCGGGCACTTGTTGTGCAATATATTTGACGGCTTGTGCAAAGGCATTTCCTGCCGAAGCACCTATCTGCTCAACGCTCAATGCTTCCATATGAGAAAGCTTATTGAATTTTGGCAAAAGAAGCGCGAGAGTCTCTTGAAAATAAACTTGGGGTTTAATTTCCCCGCCTTGAATTTTTTGATAAAGGATTGTACTTTCCTCGGTAATCATCAAGGTTATGGTCAACAAAGGGACAACAAAAACCAGAATAATCATCAGCATGGTTAACAACAATGGCAGTATTTCCGAATTTTTAAAATAGTGCCTGATCCGCTGATAAACAGGATCAAAGACTACCGCCAGAATGACGGCCCAAAAACAGGCTAATAAAAAATCTTTAATCAATAGAAAAAATGACACCGTTACCAACAAAACAAAGGTCAAAAAAAGAATATAAGGGGTATTTTTTTGCATGAAAAA
>NZ_JAUSBX010000090.1 GCF_030651835.1 Methylicorpusculum sp.
TTTCACTGAGTCTCGGGTGGAGACAGTGTGGCCATCGTTACGCCATTCGTGCAGGTCGGAACTTACCCGACAAGGAATTTCGCTACCTTAGGACCGTTATAGTTACGGCCGCCGTTTACCGGGGCTTCGATCAAGAGCTTCTCCGAAGATAACCCCATCAATTAACCTTCCGGCACCGGGCAGGCGTCACACCCTATACGTCCACTTTCGTGTTTGCAGAGTGCTATGTTTTTGCTAAACAGTCGCAGCCACCAGTTTAATGCTACCTCTTTCAGCTCCAACCGCGAGGGCTTTCACTTACTCAAGGCGTACCTTCTCCCGAAGTTACGGTACCATTTTGCCTAGTTCCTTCACCCGAGTTCTCTCAAGCGCCTTAGAATTCTCATCCCACCCACCTGTGTCGGTTTAGGGTACGGCCACTCGTAACCTGAAGCTTAGAGGTTTTTCTTGGAAGCATGGCATCAGTTACTTCGTCTCTAAAGAGACTCGTCATCACGCCTCAGGATTGCCAAACCGGATTTGCCTAGTCTGACTCCCTACACGCTTAAACTACCTATTCCAACAGGTAGCTAACCTAGCCTTCTCCGTCACCCCATCGCAGTTACGACCGGTACAGGAATATTAACCTGTTTGCCATCGACTACGCCTTTCGGCCTCGCCTTAGGTACCGACTAACCCTGCGTCGATTAGCGTTGCGCAGGAAACCTTGGGTTTTCGGCGTGGGGGTTTTTCACCCCCATTATCGTTACTTATGTCAGCATTCGCACTTCTGATACCTCCAGCCACCTTCTCAAGTGACCTTCACAGGCGTACAGAACGCTCCTCTACCGATTACACTTACGTGCAATCCCGTAGCTTCGGTACTATGCTTAGCCCCGGTAAATCTTCCGCGCGAGCCGACTCGACCAGTGAGCTATTACGCTTTCTTTAAAGGATGGCTGCTTCTAAGCCAACCTCCTGGCTGTCTGGGCCTTCTCACATCGTTTCCCACTGAGCATAGATTTGGGGACCTTAGCTGACGGTCTGGGCTGTTTCCCTTTTCACGACGGACCTTATCACCCGCCGTGTGTCTCCCGTGCTGAAACTTGTTGGTATTCGGAGTTTGCATCGGGTTGGTAAGTCGAGATGACCCCCTAGCCGAAACAGTGCTCTACCCCCAACAGTTATACACGAGGCGCTACCTAAATAGCTTTCGAGGAGAACCAGCTATCTCCGAGCTTGATTAGCCTTTCACTCCGATCCACAACTCATCCGAATCTTTTTCAACAGATCCCGGTTCGGCCCTCCAGTAAGTATTACCTCACCTTCAGCCTGGTCATGGATAGATCGCCCGGTTTCGGGTCTAATCCCAGCGACTGAACGCCCTGTTCAGACTCGCTTTCGCTACGCCTCCCCTATTCGGTTAAGCTTGCCACTGAGATTAAGTCGCTGACCCATTATACAAAAGGTACGCAGTCACGGAACAAGTCCGCTCCTACTGCTTGTACGCATACGGTTTCAGGATCTATTTCACTCCCCTCTCCGGGGTTCTTTTCGCCTTTCCCTCACGGTACTGGTTCACTATCGGTCGATAAGGAGTATTTAGCCTTGGAGGATGGTCCCCCCATATTCAGACAAGGTTTCACGTGCCCCGTCCTACTCGTTTTCACAACTGAGGCATTTTCGTGTACGGGGCTATCACCCTGTATCGCCAGACTTTCCAGTCTGTTCCACTAATGCCTTAATTGCTTAAGGGCTGGTCCCCGTTCGCTCGCCACTACTAAGGGAATCTCGGTTGATTTCTTTTCCTCCGGGTACTTAGATGTTTCAGTTCTCCGGGTTTGCTTCCTACACCTATGTATTCAGTGCAGGATAGTCAGGTTATCCTGACTGGGTTTCCCCATTCGGAAATCCGCGGATCAAAGTTTGTTTGCAAACTCCCCGCGGCTTATCGCATGCTACAACGTCCTTCATCGCCTCTTATCGCCTAGGCATCCACCGTATGCGCTTATTCACTTGACCATATAACCCCAATCAGTCTGGCGTTCAGTTGATTTTCCTTTTCAGGGATCGACTGCGCTCCAGGCCGGCTGTGGTTTGATCAGCTGACATGTTCGCTTTTTTTCTGCTTGAGAACTCATTCAGTTCACCTTCGCTTGCGCTTTGGTGTTCTTGAACTCGTTATTGTATCTTCTTTACCTTTATGCTTA
Organism: Methylicorpusculum sp.; assembly: GCF_030651835.1. Lineage (GTDB taxonomy): Bacteria > Pseudomonadota > Gammaproteobacteria > Methylococcales > Methylomonadaceae > Methylicorpusculum. The sequence continues at coordinate 2,190 of NZ_JAUSBX010000090.1, forward strand.
CGCATATTGGCTCTGAATTTACAGTGTACAGATTTCCAAATTGTTAAAGAGCCTTGATGCTGTTACTTATCAAGTCTATAAAACCTCGTACCACTCAGTCGCCTTCGCGGCTGGGCAGGGTAAAGTCTTATAGAGTTGAGGTGTTTCGACAGCCTGTTTCTTTCTTGGTGGAGCCAAGGAGGATCGAACTCCTGACCTCCTGCGTGCAAGGCAGGCGCTCTCCCAGCTGAGCTATGGCCCCATTAAGTAGGTTCCCTCGCCCGTCTACCGGCCTTGGCGCTTTGCAAGGTGGTGGGCCTGGGAGGACTTGAACCTCCGACCTCACCCTTATCAGGGGTGCGCTCTAACCAACTGAGCTACAGGCCCAGGCTCGTGTCGTGCTTGATCAAAATAATTTGTTGTGAATACTCATGACACGGGTCGGCGCGTCTTTGTAAGGAGGTGATCCAGCCCCAGGTTCCCCTAGGGCTACCTTGTTACGACTTCACCCCAGTCATGAATCACAAAGTGGTAAGCGCCCTCCCGAAGGTTAAACTACCTACTTCTTTTGCAACCCACTCCCATGGTGTGACGGGCGGTGTGTACAAGGCCCGGGAACGTATTCACCGCGACATTCTGATTCGCGATTACTAGCGATTCCGACTTCATGCAGTCGAGTTGCAGACTGCAATCCGGACTAGGACCGGCTTTCTGGGATTTGCTTACTCTCGCGAGTTCGCGGCCCTCTGTACCGGCCATTGTAGCACGTGTGTAGCCCTACCCATAAGGGCCATGATGACTTGACGTCGTCCCCACCTTCCTCCGGTTTATCACCGGCAGTCTCCCTAGAGTTCCCAGCTTGACCTGTTGGCAACTAAGGATAAGGGTTGCGCTCGTTACGGGACTTAACCCAACATCTCACGACACGAGCTGACGACAGCCATGCAGCACCTGTCTCAGAGTTCCCGAAGGCACTCCGCTATCTCTAACAGATTCTCTGGATGTCAAGGGTAGGTAAGGTTCTTCGCGTTGCTTCGTATTAAACCACATGCTCCACCGCTTGTGCGGTCCCCCGTCAATTGTTTTGAGTTTTAACCTTGCGGCCGTACTCCCCAGGCGGTCAACTTAATGCGTTAGCTGCACCACTAAGTCTTTTAAAAGACCCAACGGCTAGTTGACATCGTTTACGGCGTGGACTACCAGGGTATCTAATCCTGTTTGCTACCCACGCTTTCGTACCTCAGCGTCAGTTTTAATCCAGAGAGCCGCCTTCGCCACTGGTGTTCCTTCAGATCTCTACGCATTTCACCGCTACACCTGAAATTCCACTCTCCTCTATTAAACTCTAGTTACCCAGTATCAAATGCAGTTCCCAGGTTAAGCCCAGGGCTTTCACATCTGACTTAAATAACCGCCTACGCACGCTTTACGCCCAGTAATTCCGATTAACGCTTGCACCCTCCGTATTACCGCGGCTGCTGGCACGGAGTTAGCCGGTGCTTCTTCTAAAGGTAATGTCAAGAGCAAGGGTATTGGCCTTACTTTTTTCCTCCCAATTGAAAGTGCTTTACAACCCTCAGGCCTTCTTCACACACGCGGTATTGCTGGATCAGGCTTTCGCCCATTGTCCAATATTCCCCACTGCTGCCTCCCGTAGGAGTCTGGGCCGTGTCTCAGTCCCAGTGTGGCTGATCGTCCTCTCAGACCAGCTATAGATCGTCGCCTTGGTAGGCCTTTACCCCACCAACTAGCTAATCTAACGCAGGCTCATCTGATAGCGCGAGGTCCGAAGAGCCCCCGCTTTCCCCCGTAGGGCGTATGCGGTATTAGCGTGAGTTTCCCCACGTTGTCCCCCACTACCAGGCAGATTCCTACGCGTTACTCACCCGTCCGCCACTCGTCAGCGCCCGAAGGCCTGTTACCGTTCGACTTGCATGTGTTAAGCATACCGCCAGCGTTCAATCTGAGCCATGATCAAACTCTTCAGTTTAATATGGTTTGCCACTCAGTAAGATGAGTGACCAATCTTGGCTCGACTTCAGAATTAAACGTCATTACTTGAATTAACGTGTAATACTTGTGTCGATTATCTTTTTAACTGCCAGACATCGCGCCACAAGCACCCACACAAATTATTTTGATCGACTTGTTAAAGAGCCAGAACTTTCGCCCTGTTTAGCCTGACTATTATACAGACTCGTTTTTCGTTGTCAACACCTTGTTTGGCTTTTCTTCCCTCCCTGACCCCTCACCGTCGTCCTGACCGCTGAAGAGCTGCATATTCTACAATGTTTATTTACTCTGTCAAGCTTTTGTTTGGGTTGTTTGAAGAGAGCTAATCTTGTCTCGTTAGCTTGATTCTCGCGAACTTCCTTTTGCCTACCTGATAAACATGCTCACTCCCTGCGGGAACAGGTATCTTGGTGTCGGAAACTCGTTCTCCATCTATCTTTACCGCGCCCTGCTTAATCATTCGAAGAGACTCAGAAGTGCTATCGGTTAGACCAGCATCCTTGAGCAGATTTGCAATGGCATAACCCTCGTCAGGCGCAATAAACTCTAATTCATCCATTTCATCCGGAATAGCCCCCCGCTGAAACCTCGCTTCGAAATTCTCTTTTGCTTTAATCGCAGCTAATTCATCATGAAATCTCGCTATGATTTCAAGCGCCAGTTTGACTTTATAATCTCTGGGATTTGCGCCTGCATCACACGCACTGCGCCAACTCGCAATTTCATTTTCGGACCGAAAACTCAAGAGCTCGAAATATCGCCACATCAGCTCATCCGAAATAGACATGAGTTTGCCAAACATATCATCGGGCGAATCGGCAATCCCTACATAGTTATTGAGCGATTTGGACATTTTTTGCACGCCATCCAATCCCTCCAATATAGGCATCGTGATGACGACCTGAGGCTTCTGCCCATAAGTTTCCTGTAAGTGACGCCCCATCAATAAATTAAACTTTTGGTCAGTACCCCCTAACTCAACATCAGCCCTCATAACCACAGAATCATATCCTTGAATCAAGGGATATAGAAACTCATGGATAGCAATCGGCTGGCCGCCTTTATAACGCTTATGGAAATCATCTCGTTCCAGCATTCTTGCCACGGTATGCTTGGCCGCTAATTGGATTAATTCAGCCGGACTCATGGCATTCATCCACGTTGAATTAAATACAACCTGGGTTTTAGCAGGATCCAAAATCTTGAAAACCTGTTCCTGGTAAGTTTTTGCATTCTCCAATACTTCTTCTCGGGTCAACGGCTTGCGCGTTACATTTTTTCCAGTTGGATCACCTATCATTCCGGTGAAATCACCTATCAAAAAAAGTACTTCATGCCCAAAATCCTGGAATTGTTTGAGCTTGTTTATTAAAACGGTATGCCCCAAATGGAGATCAGGAGCAGTAGGATCAAATCCGGCCTTAATTCTTAACGGCCTAGCCTCTTCCAGTTTTTTTTGCAGTTCCGCCTGAACAAGCACCTCATCCGCTCCTCTGTTGAGGATTTTTAGTTGATCTTGCAATTTACCCCCTCTAAAGTTATTAATAATCGCCATCTACACGATTAATAGGCGACGAATAATATCATTTATTCAGCTTCATTTTTCCAAAAATCCCTTTTTATCAGCAATTCTCAGTTTTATCTTTTCGGCGTCATTTTGGGCTGGGAAAAGCCTTTCGAGGAACGCCGTAAACCCTTCCATGGAGGCTTGACAGCACCATCCCTGCTGCAGACATCCTCAAAAAGCTTCCCCCAGCCCTTTTTTCCCTTCAAATTGAGAATTATTGCTGCCTTTTTATAACGCTTTTGAAAAATACCGTCATTTGATAACATTGATGCTTAATCATTTAAGCTTCACGCTCTTTTCACCTATATATAAAGCTAATGTCTGAATTTTACATAGGCCTAATGTCTGGAACCAGTCTGGACGGCATTGACGCCGCACTTATCGACTTTAGCGAGCTAAAGCCTAAGTTTGTAGCTTTTGACTATTGCCCTTATGAACCAGCGTTTAAATCCCGACTAGCCAGACTTACCTCGACTCAAGAGCCCATCCGACTGGAAGACTATGGAACAGTTGACACCCAATTAGGTCGGCAATTTGCTCAATCCGTCTTAAAGCTCTTATCTAAAGCGAATATTCCATCACAAACAATAAAAGCCATCGGCAGTCACGGACATACTATTTACCACGCACCCGACCTGAATTCCGCATTTTCGCTACAAATTGGCGACCCCAATATCATCGCCGAAACAACCGGCATTACCACGGTAGCCGATTTTCGACGCAGAGATATCGCTGCTAAAGGACAAGGCGCTCCATTAGTACCTGCATTTCATCATGCTTTTTTCGGAAAGCACCAAGAAAACCGTGTGGTTGTGAATATTGGCGGGATCGCCAATATCACTGTGTTACCAGGAACCTCTATTGATAAAGTGATAGGCTTCGATACCGGCCCGGGCAACGGCCTAATGGACCAATGGATCAAACACCATAAAGATCTGGATTTCGATGCAAATGGCGATTGGGCGAGTTCCGGTCAATTACTGACGAATGTAATGACTCAGCTATTAAGCGATGATTATTTTAATCATCCAGCACCCAAAAGTACCGGCAAGGAATATTTTTCTTTGGACTGGCTACACAAAAAAGTCAAAGGCTTAGCAGATTACAATCCGAACGACATTCAATGCTGCTTATGCCATTTGACCGCCCAAAGCCTTGCCGATGCAATCAATCGCTATGCGCATAAAACAGATTTGATTCTAATTTGCGGTGGAGGCGTCCACAACGCGTTTCTTATGGACTTGTTGAAGCAAAAATCCAGCTGCAAGGTACTATCTACAGAGCACTTTAATTTACATCCGGATCATGTTGAAGCAACCGCTTTTGCTTGGCTTGCCCGCCAAACAATGAACCATCAACCTGGAAATCTGAAATCCGTTACCGGCGCAAATAAAGCTGTTGTATTAGGGGCAATTTACCAAGGATAAATAGGGCTTTTTTCAAAAAAGCCCTATTAAAATTCATTCTCTTACGCGGAGAAGGAAGAACCGCAACCACATGTTGTTTTGGCATTGGGGTTACGAATAACAAATTGAGCACCTGAAATATCTTCCTTATAGTCGATTTCAGCACCATTTAGGTACTGAATGCTCATGGAATCAATCAGGACTGTGACACCACCATTTTCAACCTGGGTATCATCTTCGTTAACCTCCTCATCGAAGGTAAATCCATACTGAAAGCCAGAGCAGCCGCCACCCGATACATAAACCCTAAGCTTAAGATTATCGTTGCCTTCCTCAGCAATCAACTCACCGACTTTTGTTGCGGCACTGTCAGAAAAAATAATTGGATTGGTCATAAGAATTTACTTGAATGATTAGCATTAAATTAAATTATGTCTTTACCTAGTGTTTTAGTCAAGAATTATGGATACAAAGCAATCGTCTGCAATCCTTCACATTCTTCTATACCGAACATCAGATTCATATTCTGAACGGCTTGCCCGGATGCGCCTTTAACTAAATTATCAATCACGGATAACACAACAATTGTATTACCGCCCTGGGGTTGATGGATAGCAATTTGGCACCGGTTACTACCGCGCACATTTCGGGTATCGGGATGCGAACCTTCGGGCAACACATCGACAAATACTTCGTCCTGATAACGTTGCTCATAAAGTGCCTGAACTGACTCAAAATCCCCACTAAACCCGGCATACAAGGTTGCATGGATGCCGCGAATCATTGGCGTTAAATGAGGCACAAAGGTTAAACCAACAGTCTCCCCTGCCACCAGCGAAAGTCCCTGGATGATCTCAGGCAAATGTCTATGCCCGGCAACTGAATATGCTTTAAAACTTTCGCCCGTCTCACTCATCAATGTCGCCAGCTCCGCCTTTCGACCCGCGCCGCTAACACCGGATTTAACATCGGCAATCAGATGACGGTTATCGATTAAACCGTTTTCAATTAGCGGAAGAAAACCCAATTGCACCGAAGTCGGGTAACAACCCGGGCAAGCTACCAAACGGGCATTTTTGATCACATCACGATTAATTTCCGGCAAACCATAAACCGCTTCCTCAACCAAAGCCGGGGCTGTATGGGTCATGCCATACCATTTTTCCCACTCTGCAATTTCTTTTATGCGAAAATCAGCTGATAGATCGATTACTTTAATATCAAGTGCCAGCAAGTCACCGGCCATCAACATTGCCGTGCCATTTGGAGTCGCAAAAAACACCACCTCACACTGAGCCAATGCATCAACCGAAGGCTCACAAAATTCGGCATCACAAAGTCCTCTTAAACTCGGATATACGCTATCAATTCGCTTACCCGCATCGGCTCTCGAAGTTACAGTAACCACATCCACAGCAGGATGCAAGGCCAAAATCCTTAATAACTCAACACCCGTATAACCGGTCCCACCCACGATTCCCGCTTTAATCATTCGCTTGTTACCTTATTACTGTTGTCAAATAGTTGGGCCGCTTATAATCACGCTCACTCCAACCATGCCAATCACTATTGTAAATGCTCGCTTCAATACCACAAAACATGATCGCTATAGGCATAAGTGAATTCGGCTCATTTGATGCCCTAAAGCCGGTCAACAGACCGGTGCCGACGCCTGCCCCAAATGAAGTTTTAATAAAAGTGGCCGCCGCCGGAGTCAACCGGCCGGACATTATGCAGCGTCAAGGCGCCTATCCTCCGCCACCCGGTGCCTCTGACATTCCCGGATTGGAAATTGCAGGCACAGTGGTCCGAATAGGTTCGGCAGTTAACCAACCGGGCATAGGATCAGAAGTTTGTGCTTTAGTGCCCGGCGGGGGTTACGCTGAATACTGCCTTGCCCCGGCCGAATTATGTTTACCCATTCCGGTGGGATTCAACATGATTCAAGCCGCCGCGCTACCGGAGACTTTTTTTACTGTCTGGAGTAATGTGTTTGACAGAGCCCAGCTTAATTCTGGTGAAACTTTGCTGGTTCACGGCGGCACCAGCGGCATCGGCACCACTGCGATTCAATTAGCCAATGCTTTCGGCGCCAAAATCATTGTGACGGCAGGATCCGACGATAAATGCGCATTTTGCGTCGAACTCGGCGCCGATTCAGCCATCAATTACCGCACCCGGGATTTTGTCGAGGATGTTTTATTGCTGACCGACGACCAAGGTGTCGATGTCGTTTTGGATATGATAGGCGGCGATTATTTTGCTCGAAATCTTAAATGTTTAACTGAAGAAGGCCGTTTAGTGCAAATCGCCATTCAAAATGGCGCCAAAGTCGAACTCAATTTGTGGCATCTGATGGCCAAACGGCTCACATTGACTGGCTCAACTTTACGCTCCCGAGATATTCCGTTCAAAGCGGCAATAGCCAGCAAGCTGAAACAACAGGTTTGGTCTTTGCTGGAAACGGGTAAAATCCGCCCTGTTATCCACGCTCATTTTCCGCTCACTAAAGCATATAAAGCCCATGAGCTGATGGAAAGCAGCCAACACATCGGTAAAATAATACTCACGGTATAAAGTCATGAACTACACAACACTCATTTCTCCTGAACAATTAGCCACTTCCATCAACCTGCCGAACTGGATCATTTTCGATTGCCGGTTTTCCTTAGCTGACACTGAAGCCGGCGCCCGTGCGTATCGACGAGGACACCTCCCCAATGCCCGCTATGCGCATTTAGATAAGGATTTATCATCAGCCATCACCGATTTCACCGGTCGCCATCCCTTGCCTCATTTTGGATTGTTGAGCAAAAAACTCGGTCAATGGGGCGTTGATAATCAATCACAAATCGTAGTGTACGATGACGCAGGCGGGGCTTTTGCCGGACGCATGTGGTGGTTATTAAAGACATTGGGGCACGACACTGTCGCAGTTCTCGACGGCGGCATCCCGTTCTGGCAAAAACACCAGCACCCCATCACGACCACCTTGCCAATAATATCGACTAAAGAGTTCAGGCCTTACCTGGACGACACACGCTGGGTGAATGCATTACAGGTTCAAAACGATCTGGCCGGAAAAAAAAGTTGCGTCATCGATGCACGAACTCTTGAACGATTTAAGGGACTTCAAGAACCTTTAGATCCAGTTGCAGGTCATGTGCCTGGCGCTATTAATCGGCCTTTTCAATTAAATCTGAATCCGGATGGATCGTTTAAAACGGCAGATAAATTACGAGAACAATTTTTACAACTCCTGGGCAGGACCCAACCTGAGCAAGTCGTGCATATGTGCGGCTCAGGTGTTACTGCCTGCCATAATTTGCTGGCTATGGAAATAGCCGGTCTAAAAGGCTCAAAACTTTATGCCGGATCCTGGAGTGAATGGATACGCGATAAAAACCGCCCGGTAGTTCAGCAAAAGTGCTGAAGATCACTTTTTCATAATCCAGCGTGGATTCCCCGTCAATTAAACCCAGCTGAGCATTAAGCATTTTGAACATTTTAATGTTTGATTTAAATCATCTCACGTCAAAACCTTTAAACTGAGGCAACCTACCCTTATATTAACCCTTCAATCAATTCAGATTCATTTCCCCATAAGGAACAAGAACAGGTAGAATTGACACCAATAATTATTAACCAAGGAAATAAACGTGAGTTTTAGAGGCACGACAATTCTCTCCGTTCGCAGAGGCGACAAAGTAGTCATCGGTGGCGATGGTCAGGTGACGCTAGGCAACACTGTCATGAAAGGCAATGCCCGCAAGGTCCGCCGTTTATATCATGACAAAGTGATTGCCGGATTTGCAGGCGCCACGGCAGATGCATTTACATTGTTTGAACATTTTGAAGGCAAACTGGAAAAACACCGCGGCAATCTGACCCGGGCAGCCGTGGAAATGGCCAAAGACTGGCGGACGGACCGCGCGTTACGCAAACTGGAAGCCTTGCTGGCGATTGCCGATTCCAAATCGACTTTTATCATTTCGGGCACAGGTGATGTGATTGAACCTGAACACGATTTGATCGCCATCGGTTCCGGCGGCCCATTTGCCCAATCAGCGGCCAGGGCTTTGCTGGAAAACACAGATCTCAGCGCTCGCGAAATCGTCGAACGGTCTTTAAACATCGCTGCCGATATCTGTATTTACACCAACCATAATTTGCGTATTGAAGAGTTGGACGCAGAACCCAAAGAGTTATCCGAATGAGCCAAATGACCCCCAAAGAAATCGTTCACGAACTGGACAAGCATATTATAGGGCAAGCCAATGCCAAACGTGCCGTTGCGATTGCGTTGCGCAACCGTTGGCGCCGCAGCCAGGTGACCGGTTCCATGCGTGAAGAAATTACACCAAAAAACATTCTGATGATTGGCCCCACAGGTGTTGGTAAAACAGAAATTGCCCGCCGTTTAGCCCGCTTGGCGAATGCGCCGTTCATCAAAATTGAAGCGACCAAGTTTACCGAAGTCGGTTATGTCGGACGTGATGTCGAATCCATCATCCGGGATTTGATCGATACCGCCGTTAAACTGGCGAGGAATGAGGAAGTAGAGAAAGTTCAGACCCGGGCTGCCGATGCCGCTGAAGAGAAGGTTCTGAATATCCTGTTGCCCGGCGCTGAATTCGGCGGCTTTTCAGATACTGAAAATTCGACACGCCAAAAAATGCGTAAAAAATTGCGCGAAGGTGATCTGGATGACAAGGAAATTGAGGTCGATGTCCGCGCCACTTCCTTAGGCGTTGAAATAATGGCACCTCCCGGTATGGAAGAGATGACCAGCCAATTGCAGGGCATGTTTCAAAACCTGAACAGCAACCGCAAAAGCACGCGCAAGATGAAAGTCAAAGATGCGCTGAAAGTCTTGCAGGAAGAGGAAGCGGTTAAGCTGGTTAATGAAGAAGATATCAAGATGCGTGCCGTTGATGCCGTGGAACAAAACGGCATTGTATTCTTGGACGAGATTGACAAAATCTGTAAACGATCCGAAATGGGCGGAGGCGGTGGCGAAGTTTCCCGTGAAGGTGTTCAACGCGACTTGTTGCCCCTCGTTGAAGGCAGCACCGTTTCAACCAAATACGGCATGATCAAAACCGATCATATTCTGTTTATAGCTTCTGGTGCATTTCATTTAACCAAACCGTCAGATTTGATCCCCGAGTTACAAGGCCGTTTCCCTATCCGCGTAGAACTCGACGCACTGAGCGCTGACGACTTCGTGCGTATTCTCACCGAACCGGACGCCTCATTAACTGAGCAGTATCAGGCATTACTGACTACCGAAGGCGTCACCTTGCAGTTTACTCAAGATGGCATTAAGCGTATTGCGGAACTCGGTTGGCAAGTCAACGAAACCACCGAAAACATTGGTGCCAGACGCCTGCATACCATTTTGGAAAGACTGCTGGAGGACATCTCGTTCAATGCTCCGGATTTGAATGAGCAAACGGTTATTATTGATGCCAGTTACGTCGATGCCAATCTGAATGAGTTGGCACAAGATGAAGATTTAAGCCGTTATATTCTCTAAAACCATGCGATTAAATACACCATCAATCAGTACCAATCCGACCGAAATCAAGTTGCATCAGGTTTCCAAAATACTTGAGATCAGTTTCGATGACGGGCAGACTTTCAATCTGCCCTACGAATACCTGCGGGTATTCACACCCTCGGCCGAAGCTATTGGACACGGCCCCGGACAGGAAATTCTGCAAACCGGCAAAGAGAATGTCACGATTACGGAATTGAAACCGATAGGCAATTATGCCGTTGCGCCACACTTTAGCGATGGCCATAACAGCGGCATTTACTCCTGGTCTTTACTCTACCAATTGGGTAATGAACAGCCAGTTCTGTGGCCGGCGTATCTTGAAAAACTAAAAGCCGCAGGCTATCAACGCTCCAGCCAAAATTGAACCGGATAACAATAAAAATGGAAAATCTGATGGGCAATCATTCCGAACAGTCCGTTAGAGAAATAGCTCTCTTCCATCAATCGAACAAATGGGCAGCTCGTCAGAGGTCTGCCCGTTAAACGGAAAATAACATGACAAACGAAAACACCACCCATTTTGGCTTCAAACAAGTACCGAAAGAAGAAAAAGTGGCTCTTGTGCGCGACGTATTTGACTCGGTTGCGAACAGTTACGATTTAATGAACGATTTGATGTCGCTGGGCATCCATCGCATCTGGAAGCGTGTTGCGGTGCAACTCAGCAATGTTCGCAGCGGCGAATCCGTGCTTGATCTGGCAGGAGGCACCGGCGACCTTACCCGTTTGTTTGAAAAACGCGTGGGCAAACAAGGCAGCGTAGTCCTTGCCGACATTAACTCGGAGATGCTTAGAACCGGAAGAAACCGGCTGATTGATCATGGATTGATAGGCAATGTTCATTATGCGCAGGTCAATGCTGAATGCCTGCCGTTTAAAGATAACACCTTTGATTGTGTCTGCATCGGTTTTGGATTGCGCAATGTTACCGATAAGGATGCGGCGTTACGTTCCATGTATCGCGTTTTAAAACCGGGCGGACGCGTCATCGTACTTGAATTTTCTCATCCCATCGATCCAGTCACGGAAAAAGTTTATGATTTTTACTCCTTCAATCTGCTGCCGAAAATCGGCGCGATCGTCGCTAAAGATGAGAACAGTTATCGCTATCTGGCCGAATCCATCCGCATGCACCCTAAACAGGACGACTTAAAGCGTATGATGGAAGCCGCCGGTTTGGAGCGTTGCGATTACTATAATATGACCCAAGGTATTGTCGCTGTGCACCGGGGCTACAAACTTTAAACCCGGCTCGCGGGACCGGTTACTCTCACATGTTAATCAGGATAAAGAGAGCGCTCAGCATTTAGGCGTCTTTACCCTATAGGATTGAGCCTAATCAAAGCCCATTATGATTATCGATACGAAGATGATGATGTTAAAACCTTTACTGATCGGGGCTTTTGAAGCTGCACTGAACCGTTATTTGACGCTGGATCCTGATATCAGCTCGCTGTTGTCACCTTTGTCAGGAAAAGTGATCAAGTTGGTCATAACCCCTTTCAATGCATCCGTTTATGCCTGTCCAGGACCATCAATGGTTCAATGGATGGACGATTTTGCAGGTGAACCGGATGCAACACTGACCGGATCAGGTATCGCGATGGGATTGTTGGGGTTTAAGTTTGCCCCATTAAGAAGCTTATATGCCAACCAAATCAATATTAGCGGCGACATTGAAACCGGCCGCCGCTTCAAGGAACTATTCGATAAACTGAACATCAATCTACAAACACCGCTCTCTCACATTGCCGGTGAAAACGTTGCTCATAATGTCAGCAGTTTTATGCAGACAGGTTACCGGTGGCATGAGGACACCCTAGCAACGTTTAAAATGAATATCCGGGAGTTTCTGCAGGAAGAAACACGCGATTTGCCGTCTAAACCGGAAACCGATGTTTTCTTTCGCCGCGTAGAGTCGCTAACTGGCGATTATGATCAGCTGTTAAACAAAATAAAATTTCTAGAAGAAAAACAAAAACAAGCCGGTTAATGCCGCGTTTGTAACTTAGCCAGCTCGACTAACTCCACACTAAAGCCCAGGTTGCCCGCCTCCATTTGCTCACTGGGCCTTTATAAAAATAAAGGTAAAACGTGATTCGCCCCAAAATTCTGCTGCGTTTAATACACATCAACTGGGTACTTGTGTACCACGGTCTGGATGAAATTGTTCTTAAAACCCATTTGTTTCGTCCGATTCGTTATTTGGTTTATTTATCGCCCGCTTACTGGATGGGACGACACAATGAACCGCGAGGCGTCAGAATTCGAAAAACCCTGGAAGAATTGGGCCCCATTTATGTTAAATTTGGTCAGGCGCTGTCCACCCGCAAGGATTTATTGCCGGATGACATAGCCGATGAACTGGTCAAACTACAGGACCGGGTCCCGCCTTTTTCCAGTGCCGTTGCCCGGACCATCATAGAACAAGAGCTGGGCGCCACAATTAGCGAAACCTTTGCCGAGTTTGACGATAAACCATTGGCTTCCGCATCAGTCGCACAAGTCCATACCGCTGTATTGCCCGATGGCAGAAAAGTCATCGTTAAAGTACTGAGACCCGATATCGAAAAACGTATTCTGTCGGATGTAGGTTTATTATCAGAACTGGCCCGATTTGCTGAACGGTTCTGGAAAGACGCCAGACGCTTGAGACCTTTGGAAGTCGTTGCCGAATTTGAAAAAACCACGCTGGATGAACTCGATCTGGTCAGAGAAGCCGCCAATGCCGCTAAGCTGCGCAGGAATTTCGAAAACTCCGAGCTCATTTATGTGCCGGAAGTTTACTGGCCTCTGACCCGACAGAAAGTCATGGTCATGGAACGCATACACGGCATCCCTGTTGGCGATATCGACCAGTTACGGGCCGGCAATGCGGATTTCAAATTACTGGCCGAGCGCGGCGTAGAAATTTTCTTCACCCAAGTCTTCAGAGATAACTTTTTTCACGCGGACATGCATCCGGGCAATATTTTTGTCGAATTACCCGCTAAATATCTGGCTGTGGATTTCGGTATTGTCGGCACATTATCGCCATCCGACCAACGCTATCTGGCTGAAAACTTTTTGGCATTTTTCAACCGCGACTACCACAGAGTCGCGCAAATGCATGTTGAATCGGGCTGGGTACCGGGTTCGACGCGTGTTGAAGAATTTGAATCGGCAATTCGCAGTGTGTGTGAACCCATTTTTGAAAAACCCTTAAAAGATATTTCCTTTGGTCACTTACTGCTACGTCTATTCCAGACTGCACGCCGCTTTGATATGCACGTTCAGCCTCAGTTGGTGCTGTTACAGAAAACCCTACTTAATATTGAAGGCCTGGGAAGGCAGCTTTATCCTGAACTGGACTTATGGCAAACCGCAAAACCTTTTTTGGAAAAATGGTTTCATGAACGCTTGGGTCCGCAAGCCAAAATTAAAAAAGTGCTGCAACAGTTTCCCGAACTGGCCGAAAAATTCCCCGAAATTCCGATGCTGGTTTTTAAAGCACTGGACGATGCGTCCCATGCTCACGAACAAATGACCCGTCAAAATTATGAAATGCACGAGCTACGCAAACAAATCGAAAAAAATCATAATGGGCTGATGACGGCGATTATTATCAGCGCGGCGATGGTGAGTGCGGCGCTATTATTGGCTTAAAAACTGTTGATTGGATTGTGTCGCAGGTTGGGTTGGCGATAAGCCAAGCCAACATTCGCAGCCATACTTACAACAGGGTTACTAATTTAAAACCTTGCAAGCGCCGAGCTTAAATTATAGGAATAATTTTGTGCCGTTTCAGGGATTGGTCACCGCCTATTTATTAAGAACGACCTCTCCTACCTGCTGCCGACATCCCCGCAAAGCTTACGACCCCCCTTCTTGATCATCAAACTGGGAAAAGGTGCGCTGGGTTAGGTTAATACGGAGAATCCAGTATAATTTCCACAGAATTAATTACGATCAATCAACCACTCACACACTCTACGGGAGCATTTATATGTCGATAAAGAAAATGGTCGATCTGGATTTAGCCGGAAAACGCGTACTGATACGCGAAGACCTGAACGTCCCAGTCAAAAATGGCAAAGTGACCAGCGATATTCGTATTCAAGCCAGTTTGCCCACCATCCAGCTCGCCTTGGAAGCGGGTGCAGCGGTCATTTTGATGTCTCACCTGGGCCGCCCTGAAGAAGGCGTTTACAGCGAAGAAGCCTCAATGAAACCGGTTGCAGAACATATTGCCGGATTATTAGGCAAACCTGTTCGTCTGGAAAAAGACTGGATCGACGGCATCAGCATTGAACCAGGTGAAGTTGTTTTGTGTGAAAACGTCAGATTCAACAAAGGCGAAGGCAAAAACAACGAAGAACTGGGTAAAAAAATGGCCGCGCTTTGCGATATTTTTGTCATGGACGCTTTCGGTACGGCGCATCGCGCTCAAGCATCGACCCACAGCGTCGCTCAACACGCTAAAGTGGCTTGCGCCGGCCCCCTGCTCGCCAGCGAACTGGACGCACTGGGCAAAGCCCTGGAAAATCCGGTCAGACCTTTGGTTGCCATCGTTGGCGGTTCCAAAGTCTCCACCAAACTCACCGTGCTTGAATCATTATCCAGCAAAGTTGACCAACTCATCGTCGGCGGCGGCATTGCCAACACATTTATCGCGGCAGCAGGCTACCCGGTAGGTAAATCATTGTATGAAGCTGATCTGGTCGAGGAAGCCAAACGCCTGATGGCGGAAGCCAAAAAGAACGGCGGCGAAATTCCTGTGCCGGTTGACGTAGTTTGTGCCAAAGAGTTTTCAGAATCTGCAGAAGCCACTGTCAAGAAAGTCGCTGATGTTGAAGCCGATGATTTGATTATGGATATTGGACCTGAAACTGCAGCTATCTATGCGAAAATTCTGAAAACCGCGGGGTCTATCGTTTGGAACGGCCCTGTAGGCGTTTTCGAATTTGATCAGTTCGGCAACGGAACTCAGGAAATGGCTAAAGCCATTGCCGAAAGCAGTGCCTTTTCCATTGCGGGCGGCGGCGATACATTAGCCGCCATAGACAAGTACGGCATTGAGTCTCAAGTATCGTATTGCTCTACCGGCGGCGGCGCTTTCCTTGAATTTCTTGAAGGTAAAGAACTTCCGGCCGTTGCGATATTGGCACAACGCGCTTAACCACCCTGCACCCTTAACGATCCTGGCATCGAAAGCCAGGGTCGTTTCTGCAATCCAGCTCTCTGGACAAAAATACCTTGATTTCCCTTACACCTTTAATCCAGCAAGATGCCTGATGCGAGAGTAACGCAAACTATCGCTATGCGACTTTCCCGAACTGCCCATTTCAGGATTATTGAGCACTTTTCCCGGTCTGGCGATATACTGCACTAACAGCAGGTAAATACAATGAGCGAATATCTAAAGCACGTCCCTGTCGAACGGATTGCTCATTATGAAAATACGTAACTACTCGCCCGCTCTGATTTAAGGGTGTAGGCGCTTGATTTCAAAGGACGCATCAATACGTCCCTGTTGCAGAAGCCTTTTCAATCAACCACCTACACCCACTAAAATTGGAGGGGGTGAGCAGATACGAAAATAGAAAATACTTTTATTACCTGTCTTCTAACAATTTGACTTGACTGAATATTCTCATCCTAAGGTAAGAGTTTTGCCTATTCAGTTCTCTCTTATATAATGAAAATATCCTGTCAACCAAATTGATTTCAGGATTTATATTCACACATCCCGATTGCTTCACGCATCGATCAAACCAGTTAAAGGTTATTAAATGGCTAGAGTTACCGTAGAAGATTGTTTAAAACATGTAGAAAACCGTTTCAAGTTAGTTCTTCTCGCCAGTAAGCGTGCGCGCCAGCTTAGCTGGGGAGCTGAAGAATTCATTCCTCGCGGCAAGGACAAAGACACCGTTCTCGCACTCAGAGAAATCGCTGCAGGGCATGTTTCCGATAGCAATATCAATCAGCTTCACCGCGCAGAAGACAGCTCCGATAATTACAACCAATTTTAAGAGCCTATCATGCTGGAAGTAGCCAATCCCATTGAACTAGAACGTCCGCAGGATAAACTGCTGCGGCGTTTGTGCTCAATTTTGGAAAGCTACATGGATCAGGCCCAAATCGATGATATCGTTCGGGCTTATCATTTCGGAGCGGAAGCCCATACCGGACAATTCCGTAAAAGTGGCGAAGCTTATATTTGTCATCCGGTATCAGTGGCGATTTACCTGGCCGAAATGCGCATGGACGCCAAAGGTATAATGGCCGCGCTGTTACATGACGTATTGGAAGATACGTCAGTGACGAAAAAAGATCTGGCCCATTTGTTCAGCACTGAAGTGGCTGAACTGGTTGATGGCGTCACCAAATTAAGCAAGATTGACAGCCATTCAAGAGCAGAAGCACAAGCCGAAAATGTCAGGAAAATGTTTCTGGCGATGACCAAAGACCTCAGAGTCATCATGGTCAAACTGGCGGATCGTTTGCACAACATGCAAACACTTGGTGTAATGCCGCCTGAAAAAAAGCGCCGTATAGCCCGCGAAACACTGGACATCTATGCGCCCCTCGCGAACCGCTTGGGCATGAATCAAATCAAACACCAGCTTGAATCGCTGGGATTTAAAGCGCTCTATCCGGGACGGCAGCTGATACTTAAAAATGCGGTCAGAAAAGCCCGCGGTAATCGCCGGGAAATTGTAGAGACGATAGAAAATTCGATTAAAAACCGGCTGCAGCAAGCCGGCCTGGCCTGCGAAGTCGTCGGCAGGGAAAAAAACCTGTACAGCATTTATCAAAAGATGCTGACCAAAAAGATTTCGTTTAACGATGTCTTCGACGTTTACGCTTTCAGAATTCTGTCGGATCAGGTCGACACCTGCTACCGAGCATTAGGCGTTGTCCATAATCTTTACAAACCGGTGCCCGGCAGATTTAAAGACTATATCGCCCTGTCCAAAGCCAACGGCTACCAATCACTTCATACCATATTAATAGGTCCTTACGGAGTTCCCATCGAAATTCAAATCAGAACGCAGGAAATGCACCGAATGTCCGAGTCAGGCATAGCGGCGCACTGGCTCTACAAGACCGATAACGAAAAGACCGAACACGCACAGATGCGGGCTAATGAATGGCTCAGAGAACTTCTGGAGATTCATAAATCCGCAGGCGACTCAATGGAGTTCATCGATAATCTCAAGATAGATTTATACCCGCAAGAAGTCTTTGTTTTTACCCCGCAAGGCGGCATCATTAAACTGCCCCGGGGCGCTACCATTGTTGACTTTGCCTATGCTGTTCATACCGATATTGGTAACTCATGCGTATCTGCACGTATCGATAAACAATTGGTTCCGCTGCAAACTCAACTGGAAAACGGCGTTACAGTCGAAGTGATCACGGCAAGCTGGGCCAGACCCAATCCATTGTGGCTAAATTATGTCGTTACCGCCAAGGCACGCAGCAGTATTCGCGCGTATCTTAAACACTTTAAACAGCAGGAAGCCATCAGTCTGGGCCGCCGATTGCTCGAAAAAGAATTGCAGGGCATGAATCTGCAATTGGAAACCATTTCTCAAGAACGCATTTTCACGTTATTGGACGTACTCGCCTCCCCTTCATTGGATGCCTTGCTGGAAGACATCGGACTGGGTAATAAAATGCCTTTTCTAGTCGCTAAGCGTCTCAGCCAGGATGATATTTATGCGGCCATCAAACTGGAAGATAACGAAAAAGGCGTTGATACACCGCTGATCATTAAAGGAACCGAAGGTATGGTCGTTACCCTTGCCAAGTGTTGCAGACCGATCCCGGGCGACTCGATCGTCGGTTTTTTTAATCCGGGAAGGGGCATCGTTGTTCATCACCATGAATGTCGAAACAGTAACGATATCCGCAAAAAACAAACCAGCTGGCTGGATGTGGAATGGAGCAAAGAAACCACCGGCGAATTTCCAGCAGAAATCCGTCTGGAACTGTTAAATCAAAGAGGCACACTGGCAAACGTTGCGGCAACCATCTCCGAAATGGATTCCAACATAGAAAATGTGACTGTCGTTGATCAGGATGACCGGGTATCGGTCGATTTAATTACCTTGACGGTCAGGGACAGAGTACATCTGGCCAACATCATGCGCCGCTTAAGAAAACTCATGATCGTTTTGAAGATTACCCGCGTCAAAGCGTAAATCTGAAAATATCCAGACCATCAATGCTCAACTATTTTTTGTTTACCTGAATAACCACTATCCATGAATAAAGAAATAATCCATACCCTTCAAGCACCGCAAGCTATCGGCACTTATTCACAAGCGATAAAAGTCGACAACACCGTTTATCTATCCGGGCAGATTCCACTGGTTCCGGAAACCATGGAAATAATCGAAGGTGATATCAGAGCCCAGATTCATCAGGTTTTCTGTAATCTTCGTGCTGTTGCACAGGCCGCCAGAGGGGAGCTTTCCGACATTGTAAAACTCAACGTTTACTTAACCGATCTTTCCCATTTCCCTATCGTTAATGAAGTGATGGGCGAATATTTTTCCGTGCCCTATCCTGCCCGTGCCGCTATTGGTGTCGCCGCTCTACCCAAAGGTTCCGAAGTGGAAATGGATGCAATCATGCACATGCTGCCGCAAGAATACCCTGCCTGTTAAGCTAAATCTTATTTCCTGCCGATGAGTCACGCGGACTCTGCCCATCGTTCGGTCGTCTCATTGGCGGGCATCGGCGCCAATACGGCCGCCAGACTGGAAAAACTGGGTATTTTTACCCTGCAGGATCTGATCTTCCATTTACCGCTTCGTTATGAAGACCGCACACACATATCCCCTATCGGCTCATTAAAACCCGGTGTTTCTGCGCTGATCAAAGGTACGGTAGCATTAACCGATGTGATCAGCCGGGGCCGTAAAAGCTTGATTGTCAAGATTGGCGATGGCACCGGAATGATCAGTCTGCGCTTCTTTCATTTCAGCGCCGGCCAACTGAAACAACTGACTCCCGGCACCACAATCGGTTGCTTCGGTGAGGCGCGTTACGGCTATGCCGGATTCGAAATGGTTCACCCCGAGTATTCAGTCATCAGTTCGCCTGATGCACTGATCACAGAAAGCCGTTTGACTCCGGTTTACCCGTTGACCGAAGGCGTGAGGCAATCCACACTGAGAAAAGCCATTAAACAGGCGCTGAGCCTGTGCCAGGAAAATCCGTCATGGTTAAATGACTGGTTGCCGCCTTCCCTGCTTAAATCCTTCAATTATCCAGGCTTGATGGAAGCCATTCAAACCTTGCATGCGCCTGATGAATCCGTCACGGTGCAAGCCTTGTACAACGGATCAGTTCCCGCACTAAAACGCCTGGCTTTCGAAGAGCTACTTGCTCACCATTTAAGCCTGAGACTGAGCAGGCATCTGGCGAGAGCTTGGCAAGCCCCCCGCTTCAGCCTGGATACAAGCACCCGGCGCCACTTTTTCAATAGTTTACCGTTCACGCTGACCGCAGCCCAGCAACGGGTAATCACTGAAATCGAAACCGACTGCAAACAAGCGCATCCTATGCTGCGTCTGGTTCAAGGTGATGTGGGCTCGGGAAAGACCATTGTTTCGGCTTTCGCCGCCTTACTGGCTCTGTCATCAGGATTTCAGGTCGCAGTGATGGCACCTACTGAATTACTTGCTGAGCAACACTTTCGCAATTTTACCGGATGGTTCCAAGGCTTCCAGACCGCAATCGTCTATTTAACAGGCCAAATGCGCGGTAGCGCCCGAAAATCAGCGTTACAAATGATCAACGATGGAAGCGCCGGAATTATCATCGGCACCCATGCCTTGTTTCAGGAACAGGTTAATTTTCATAAGCTGGGTCTGGTCATTATCGATGAACAACACCGTTTCGGTGTTGATCAACGCATGGCTCTTCGAGACAAATGCGGCCTGGAAAATCAGCGCCCACATCAGCTAGTCATGACGGCAACCCCGATTCCAAGAACACTGGCCATGCTCAATTACTCCGATTTGGATATTTCCATCATCGACGAGCTTCCACCCGGCCGCCAACCGGTAACAACCAGCGTTATCCCTGCCGAACGCAGACCTGATGTCATTGCCAGAATCAGCAGTTGGGTTGCTCATGAGCGCCAAGCTTACTGGGTTTGCACCTTAATTGAAGAATCCGAACTGTTACAATGCGAAGCGGCTGAAAAAACCTACCTGCAATTAAGTGAGGCTCTGCCCGAGATAAAAGTCTCGCTGGTTCATGGCAGAATGAAGTCAGCGGATAAAGATGCGGTGATGAAGGCGTTTAAAAACGGCGAATACGATTTACTGGTAGCCACAACTGTGATTGAAGTGGGCGTGGATGTGCCTAATGCCAGCCTGATGATTATTGAAAACCCCGAACGTTTGGGCCTGTCCCAACTGCATCAACTCCGGGGGCGCGTGGGCAGGGGGCAAGATGCCAGCTACTGCGTACTGATGTACCAATCACCCCTCTCAGATACGGCAAAACACCGTTTAGGCGTCTTGCGTGACAGTAACGACGGCTTTGTCATTGCCGAAAAAGATCTTGAATTACGAGGCCCAGGCGAAGTCATGGGCACACGGCAAACCGGGCAAATGCAATTTAAAGTGGCCGATCTGGCAAGAGACACCGATCTGCTGGATAATGTGCAACAAATTGCCGATTCATTGATAACTGAAACACCTGAGGCGGTAAGTCCCTTGATCAACCGCTGGATGGGAAAATCCACACATTACGCAGAGGTATAATCGTTGCCTACAAAAAGCTTTTTACTTGCCCATGAACCGCACTGGATAGCGGCCCGGCAAGGCGTACATCAAAATCTGCCGGACTCAGCGCAATCCTGGATTTATGAACCCGGCTCAATCACCCAGCGTTTGCGCAGTTATTATGGTGATGGCGTTAAAGTCGAGATTCTTTTCCTAGAATGGCAAGCGCCTTTTCTCAGTGAAAGCCGCATGCTCAAAGCGCCTGCTCAGCGTTATGCGCTAACCCGCGAAGTTTTGCTGCACTGCAACGGCAAGCCGCTGATTCTGGCTCGAACCCTTATTCCGGAACGAACACTGCGAGCTGCCCGAAGGAATCTGGCACATTTAGGCAACCGCCCACTGGGGGAAGTTATTTTTTCTTATCCCAAACTGCAGCGGCTGGAAATGGATTTCACTGAAGCGGAATCGTCTGTATGGACCGAGGCCGCCAGAGAAACCGCTCACATCGACCAATCCGTTTGGGGCAGAAGAACCATCTACAGCATCCGTCACCGGCAAATGCTGATTAATGAATTTTTTATGCCTGACGCGCTGTTATTACCTTGAACATCAATAGCAAAACGTCTTACGTTCACTGCATCTTGATGCTACTGGGGTGTCTGACCAACATTGAATAATGATCTTTGCGCCGGTTAATCCAGCCGCGCGCTTCTATCGTTTTTCCTCGTAAACCGGCTAAATCAGCAAACAATCCCAACTGCTTGCGCTCTATCCTTATGTCCACTTGAGGCGTCAAGTTCACATAAACGTATTTTTTGCTCCATCGGATAGACTCGACCTGACCTTGAACGCGTTGCCAGCCTCGGTAGTTGGCGCGGTTCAAAGTAGCTGCAGGCTTTGCTTCATACTCCGTCAAACTCCAAATGCCCAGACGGCTTTTTTCAGCCTTTTCCTGTGCGGCAAGCAAAGCATCCAGAAACTCCAAATTAGGCGGATGGATCACCACAGCAGCAAAGCCCTGCTCAACAAGCTCGGCATTGATATGACGGTGATCCTCGGTAAACACATGCGCCAGCACCCGGTCATAAGCATCATGTGATTCTACATCCATGACCAGGCGAATCCGCTTATTCAGCAATTGCGTTGTTAACCAGCTTTTAGCCGCAACTCCGCCGGCCTCGGCCTCTTGATTTCTATGGGCAACTTCCGGCGTATTAATACCCAACAGCCTGACCTTGCGACCATCGGCCAGCAAGATCGTATCCCCATCAAATACTTTAGCGACATGATAAAAAGCAATGCCGGGGCTTATGTCGACAGGTCTGGCCCGCTCTGTTTTTTTATCGGAAAAATGAGCCTGACCTTGTTCATCACGCCATTCATAAATTTCCGCATGTGCCGGACAAGCGGTCAAGCTTACTAAAATCAGTAAAACCTTCGCGGCCCTATTTGTATAATGTCCTTTGGGCAGCTTTCGAAAGAGGGCAATACATTTTATATTTATCATTCGTTACATTTCCTTTTTATGCTAACCATTATCCAACGCGTCAGTACAGCTAAAGTGACTGTCGACCACAACATTACCGGTCAAATTGACCAAGGCATTTTAGCGCTTATCGCGGTTGAAAAAGACGACACCGAACAGGAAGCCCGGCGCTTGCTTGAAAGAATACTTAATTATCGGATCTTTGCCGATTCAGACGGCAAAATGAATCTGAGTTTACGGGACATCGGGGGCGGCTTATTGTTGGTTCCACAATTCACGCTGGCAGCCGACACCAACAGCGGCAATCGTCCAAGCTTCACACCGGCAGCCGCACCTGAAAAAGGCAGGCAGTTATTTGAATACCTGCAAACCCTGGCATTAAAGACCCATAACCCGGTGGCTTTTGGTGAATTTGGTGCCGATATGCAAGTGTCGCTGATCAACGAAGGACCGGTTACTTTCTCTTTGCGTGTGGTTCACCGCTGATCATCACCCGCTTGGTGTTCGGATTTATCATTTGAGGAAGTAGGTTTTGCAGTCTTGACGGGTCTGAGCAACACAATCAGACTGGCCATGATCAGAACTATCGCGATAAAAATGAAAAACAATGCCGCTATCATACTTGCCCCCGATAAGCCATATCATTGAATATAAACGGTTATTTTCCGTAAAACCACAAAAGTGTTAAGATAGGCGTTTTTTTAACCGATAACCGCATCGGCAAACCATACCACGATCATGAAACACGTTGAATTGCTTTCTCCTGCAGGAACCTTAAAAAACATGCGCTATGCTTTTGCGTACGGCGCGGATGCGGTTTACGCAGGCCAGCCCCGTTACAGCCTGCGAGTTCGTAATAACGATTTTCTGGAGGATAATCTGGCGACAGGCATCGCCGAAGCGCATCAGTTGGGCAAAAAGTTCTTTCTAGCTACCAATGTTATTCCACATAACAGCAAAGTCAAAACCTTTATCAAGGACCTGACGCCTATCATTGCCATGCAACCCGACGCGCTGATCATGGCCGATCCGGGATTGATCATGATGGTTCGCGAAACCTGGCCTGACATGCCGGTTCATTTGTCGGTGCAAGCCAACACCGTCAATTATGCCTCGGTCAAATTCTGGAAAAGCATCGGCATAGAAAGAGTCATCCTTTCCCGTGAGTTATCATTGGATGAAATTGCAGAAATCCGTCAGGAATGCCCGGATATGGAACTGGAAGTCTTCGTTCACGGCGCATTGTGTATCGCCTATTCCGGCCGCTGCCTGCTCTCCGGATATTTCAATCATAGAGACCCGAATCAAGGCACCTGCACGAATTCCTGCCGCTGGAAATACGACACCTTACCCGCCCATGAAAATGCCGAGGGTGATTATGTGCCGGATGGCGGCGCTTTATCGATGGAGGATATCAGCACGGCTAGCTGTGGTGGCGCGGAACGGCATCCTTTGGCCGATAATATTTATTTTCTGGAAGAAGAAGGCAGAAAAGGGGAACTACTCCCCATCATGGAAGATGAAAATGGCACGTATATCATGAATTCCAAAGATCTTCGCGCCATCGAACACATCCAGCGGTTGGTTGAAATCGGTGTCGACAGCCTGAAAATTGAAGGCCGGACCAAATCTCACTATTACGTAGCCCGCACCGCCCAAACCTATCGCCAGGCGATAGACGATGCATTGGCTGATCGCCCTTTCAATCCCCAATTACTGGGGGTTCTGGAAAACCTTGCCAGCAGAGGCTACACGGACGGTTTCTACCAACGCCATCACACCCATGAGCACCAAAACTACATCAACGGCTATTCAAAAAGTCATCAGCAACAATTCTGCGGAGAAATAAGAAATTTCGACCCCAACAGCGGACTGGCTGAAATCGACGTAAAAAACAAATTCTCGGTCGGGGACAGATTAGAACTGATTTTGCCCGAAGGCAATCGCGACATCGTGATAGAAAAAATGGAAGATCTTCATGGCAGACCGATGCTGGAAGCATCGGGCGGGGGTTACGAAGTCAGAATCCCCTTGCCCGGCATCAAGTCGGACAAAGGCTTACTGGCAAGGTATATTTGAAGCGTGAGAAAGAGTTAAATAACCCTTAACAAGAAAGGATAGAAGAAAAAAGTGATCAGCTTTTATCCTCTATCCTGAAACAGTAAGTTAAAGCGTTTTAATGGGAATGATGAGGTTTTTTTCCATCATTAAAGTATTGAACTGATTTATCCCAAGCTTGCTGACCGATCAGCCGTCCAATTTTCCGGCTTATCAGATCGCCATCGATAAAATGTATTCCGCCGTAACGCCTTGAAATACCCGCATCATCAGCCGCATCCGAAAAGGTTGCCCAATAAAGAACGGTATCGTTCGCGGGTACTGAGCCGGGCTCCACCGCTGAAGAGCCTGCTTGCACGGTAGTACTAAAACCAAAATAATCACTTTGGGTAAATAGCTTGAGTGTTTCAGCTCCCGCAGCACTGAAAATACTATGTCCTGAATAGTACTCCGGAAACGGAGGCGTCACGACTGACGCAGCCTGATAGGGCTTCCAATCTGCGCCATCAATGAGACCCTGCCAGGATTCGATTGTTTTTCCGGCATATAGAAAATTGATTGCGGTAACCGGTCTGACATAATCGTAATAGCGTTTGGCATCCCAACTGGCAATACTTGCATCAAAAATGGCGTTGGACAAGGCAAAGAACATCTTAACGTCTTGATCCACCGTATGATGATCGCGCTCAGAAACATAGGCCGCAAATAATGCCCAATGGCCCGGAGGCAACTCAGAATGAGGACCATCCGCCCAATATTCTGCAATCACTTTTTTCTCATCCGTCAAATGCGCGCTGTATTCCAAAACCTGTTGAGCCTGAATCTCATAACGCTCAGGCTCAGTATTGTAATCAGCAGGCGGCGGTGTCATTTTTCGGAACTGTTTACCTGATTTTAACGCGTAGGGTACGACCTTACCCCAATGGGGTGTTATAAATTGCTGTTCAGTTGAGCCGATTTGAAGTGGCTGCCAATGATTGGGATCGACTATGGAATCCGGAGAATTGACCGGCGTATAACCGCTGTAATCGCTATAAGCACCTGCGTGGAGATCGCCGAGCTGATTGGAGCCATCATGGTGCCGGAAATTCAATACCGCCTTGGCAGCAATATTGCCAATACCCGAAGGCTGCTTTACATCAAGGGTGTTGTCGTTAGGATCATAACCAAGGTCAGTCATCAATGCATTGAAACTCGTTATTTCTGTTGGAAACAGATCGGACAAGCATTCATGTGCAGCAAAACTGATCGCTTTTTCTTTGTTGGCTTGAGTCCTTTCATTTCCAGGGCGGCGCAAATTTTTACCATAACGAGTACCCTTCGCCTTGGCGTCATAGGCTGCCCAGGCATCGAACATGCAAGTATCGACAATAGCCAGAGCCCTGGCAACAATAGGTGGTCCTGGATGGGTGACACGAATCGCTTCGAGAGCGGCTTCATTCCATTGAGCAACCACAGTGCCTGTCGCAGCAAATCCTGATTGACTAAATGTCATTAGCGCTGAAACTGAAGCAGCAAGAAGCGAACGGTTAAACGTCTGATTTTTCATAAAAAATACCTTATTTATCATAATATTAAATTCCTTTTCAAAAGAGTAAAAGTTTGTTTGCTTTCAAGAAAGTGGGTAATGACACTCTCTTGATTAATATGCTAAGAGGAAAATTCAGTGAATTCTGTTAAATAGTCACACTTGGCGTAAGGCATATTTCATACCAACCATTTTTGAAATGAAGTGGACCTTGTGTTAAGGGATGTGCTGAATTTTTTATGATGGGGGGGATAACACCCTGTTTTTAATGATTTTTCATTATAAACGCCACGCTATTTAAGAATTCTAAGTCATTGATAAGCAGACTTGAGGGTTTGTGTTGAGTAAATCAATACTGCTTTGAGAGAAAAAATAAGCGTTTAAAACTTTGATACTAGCTGACAAAATTGTCTTATGAGAACTGACAGAGCCAAGCCATACTGTCAGGACCGACATTTATTGCTTCTATGGATAATGGATAAACTGTTGTGCAAATTGAAACGAGAGTTACAAACAAATCAGAAGGGGGTAATCGAAAGGGGTCTAATGTTAAAGGGGTTAAACAGGATTGTTGTTTTGATCGGTGACAACGGCAAAATCCTGAATGCCGTCGCCTAAAAAATCAATAGAACATTCGTAATTTATTTTTTGGTCATGAAAAAATAAATGGATTGGCATTTAAGTACCATCTTATCGTTCTCTTTCTCGACAGCAGTGCACGTTTCCATTTTTGAACGGCCCGGCGCTGCTTGTTTGACCAATTTACCGTCCTCAATTGAATAGCTAACCACTGCCCGCATCTTTTCTACACGAGCACTGGCGTCTGCATCGTGAGAATTACCTTCCAGAGTGCCGTCCTTTTTAAATTCCCAGGTGGTACTCAAACCTCTAGCCTTACTACCGTCGCTATTGCGTGATTCTTTGTCTATTTGCCAAACGCCCAGAATATCCGCTTGAGTCAACTGAACTTCCGCGACCGCAGAAAATGATAAGAATGTTAGAGCAAATACAGCTAATTTATTTAATCGCATGGCGAAAACCTTATGGGTTATTTTTTATGAGCCCAAATTGTACCACGGAAGATAAGGGTACATGATTTTGTGCTCAAGGGCAGCAATTCTCAGCTTGATCTTTTCCACATCATTTTGGGCAGGGAAAAGCCTTTAGAGGAAGGCCTTAAACCCTTCCATGGGGCTTTACAGCAGCATCCCTGCTGCCGACACCCTCAAAAAGTTTCCCCCTGCCCTTTTTCCCCTTCAAATTGAGAATTGCTGGCTCAAGGGGGATTGCCCCGATAAGCCCTCATTGGCTGATACCAAATCTCAAAGCCACAATAGAAGTGTAAACCGGAAATTGCAGTTCAAGTGTCTTACACGGTCATATTAATTTGCGTATCTGATATGATAACAAGCATATAGCGCCGGTTGAGTCTTATTATCTGAATGTGGACCCGCCCGCCGCCATGCTGCTGTCTGCTGTTGGCAAGCAGATTCATATTATTCTCATCAAGGTATTGCGTATGACTTTTGCAACCGCCAGACTCTGTGACACATACACAGACAAGGCTCACCTTCAAATAGCTGAACCTATTTTCAAGCTATTTGGAGCCTCGTTGGCATTTTCCGGGCAAATCACCACAATCAAGGTTTTTGAGGATAATGCGCTGGTTAGAACTGCTCTTTCGGCAAAGGTCAATCACAGGGTTTTAGTGATTGACGGCGGCGGATCGCATCGCTGCGCTTTGATCGACGGAGAACTGGCCCTTCTAGCCTTCGAAAATGGCTGGCAAGGTCTTGTCGTTTATGGCTGCATACGTGATTCGGCAGTTATCAATGCCATACCAATCGGGATTCGCGCCTTGCATTCGCATCCGCTAAAAAGCCCCAAGAAAGGCTTGGGTAATCTTGATACTGTGGTGACTTTTGCCGGGGTTCAATTTAAAAAAGATTATTTTTTATACGCTGATAGTGATGGAATTATCGTCTCGGAAACAGAGTTGAGTTAGAATAAAACCACCTTAACCTACTTTTTTAGTCAAGATATGCAAATAGTACTCGCAAATCCCCGTGGCTTCTGTGCCGGCGTTGACCGCGCCATTGAAATTGTTGATCAAGCGCTTGAGACATTCGGCGCTCCTATCTATGTCCGCCATGAAGTCGTACACAACCGAACAGTAGTTGACGGACTAAAAGAAAAAGGCGCGATTTTTATTGAAGATTTAAATGATGTACCTGTCGAATCATACTTGATCTTTAGCGCACACGGCGTTTCCAAAGAGGTACAAAAGAAAGCGGAAGAACGTAATCTGACCGTGTTCGATGCTACCTGTCCGCTGGTCACCAAAGTCCATTTACAAGTCGCCAAACACGCCAAACAAGACCGGGAAGTCATCCTGATCGGCCACGCAGGACATCCTGAGGTTGAAGGCACTATGGGGCAATATGAAAAATGCACCGAAAACGGCGGCATTTATCTGGTAGAAACGCCCGATGACGTCGCCAATCTCAAAGTCAATAATCCGGACAATCTGGCTTATGTGACTCAAACAACGTTATCCATGACCGACACAAAAATCATGGTGGATGCTTTGCGCGCCAGATTCACCTCAATCCAGGAGCAGAAAAAAGACGATATCTGCTATGCAACCCAAAATCGTCAGGATGCCGTCTATGATCTCGCATCAAAAACTGACCTAATCCTGGTTGTCGGATCGCCCAATAGCTCTAACTCTAACCGTTTGCGTGAAATTGCTGAACAATTGGGCAAACCGGCTTATCTGATTGATACAGCCGAAGACATGCAGAAAGACTGGTTTGAGGGAATTGATGCGGTGGGTGTAACTGCCGGGGCATCGGCACCGGAAGTACTGGTTCAGGAGGTGATTAATCAACTGAAGATCTGGGGTGGCGAGACTATTATCGAAAACAAGGGAATTGAGGAAAAAGTAGTCTTTTCCTTACCTAAAGGCCTACAAAAAAAATCCTGTCCGTCTTCTGCCAACGCTTGATTTTAGAAAAATCAATTGCACCTGAAAAGAGTGGGCTTTCGCCTACTCTGTTTCGGCCTGATTGCAGCTTTTTCATGGATTCTATGTTGATTTACAAAGACTGGCTTTCCACTTGATGTAGTTGACTCATTTTTTGCCTTGCATCCGGTACATGGCCAAGCCTATATTGGCTTGTTGTACAAAATGCTTAAAGCCGTTAAAGTCATCGTCAGTGAACGGTTGCTGTGAAAATGACCGGTCCGAATAAATCAAGCCTATCGGTTGTTCGCCTGAACAAACCGGCATCAGAAAGCAATCATGCTGGCCAATGACCCGCTTATCAGCATCGGTAAACAAGACCCCATCGGATGCCCCACTTACCATTAATCCTTGAGGGTTCCGTAGTGCCTGGCTAAAAATATTGAGGGGTGATTGTGAAATACTGAAAATTATTTTCTGATCGTAATACTCTTTGCGCCACCCTAATGAAAGCTTCTCTTTCATTGACTTCTTGTCCTGAGCCAAAAGTGCAAAAAGGGCTCGATCCATTCCCAAGCCCCGCTGAATCCCTTCCATGACCATTTCAAACAGCAAATTAATATCAATTTTGCCGCTCATAATGCCTGTAATTTCCTGAAGTATCTGAATTTGAACCAATTTTTTATCTTCATCCGGCACCTTTGATTCTTCCTCTACCGATTGAAACTCTTCTTTATTGATTAACCTGGAGGCGGTAACTGCGCCAAATTGTTTAGCGATGTTAATTGCAGTATCGGTATTTTGAACCATTAGCGCCTCTGCGGACTGCTTGGATGTACCGGTTAACTTACTGATTTTATCGACGCATTCGACATATTGCTTACTTTGCGGACCTTCCTTAAGAGCATCCGTAATCACATACCCCAAATTAACCAGATTGACTCGAGGATTCGCTTGCCTGCCTTTTTTGACCGATTCTTCAATCAAACCACCCAGCTTCCAGGTTTTACAGAGCGATACGGCAAGATCAGTCAGCTTAAAACCCAACACCTGCTTTTCCGCCTCCTCGATCGTACAATTTTCCTTATTTATCAGGCTCAATAAACGCTCACCCTGCTTGCCGCTGAAACACCAGAACGCAACATTACCAATTTGGTGCAGCAGCGCAGCAATAAAAACCTCCTCCGGCGAAGGATCATTCACCGACAAGGCCAGTGATTTTGCCTGTACCGCGGCATGAACTGCCCTGGCAATTTCTTGATTTGCGCGCTCCCGGTTCGCCGCAGGTAAAATAGCCTCAAAAAAAGAGCACGCCAAGGTCAGTTCTCTGATCAACTCCGAACCCAAGACGATAATAGCCCGTGAGACCGTCACCATTTTTTGGCGGCTGACATTGTAGTAACTGCTGTTGCTCATTTTAAGCAATTTGGCAGTCAGATTAGGATCATGAAGAATGACATTCGCCAAATCCATCGCACCTTTTTTATCATCTCTCAGAATGGCATCGATACTGAATGCGGTACTGGAAAAAATCGGCATGTCTCTATCGCAAAGCACTGAGGTCCATTCGTCAAGAGAAAGGGGTTCAGAAATCTTTTCTACTACGAGTTCACTCATGTTGACCAATGATTCTTCAATTGAATTACAAAACGGATTAACTTTTGGCTTATCCCGGGCAGAGTGCCTACAATAATCGCTAAACACAACTCGGATAAACGCATTGAATCCTTTACGACAACTTATTTCCCAAACCGCAATTTATGGCCTAAGCAGCATCCTGGGCCGATTTCTCAACTATCTGCTGGTACCGCTTTATACCTACACCTTTTCAACCGGTGAATATGGCGTGGTTTCGGAATTTTATGCCTATGCCGGTTTTTTTGCGGTCGTCCTGACCAGCGGACTTGAAACCGGTTATTTTCGATTTCGAAAACAGGAAGGATTGGACGCTAATGAAGTATATACCAACGCGTTATGCTTTTTAGTCACGATCAATATTTTGTTTGTCGCCCTGATGGCTTATATCAAGACACCAGCAGCCGAGTGGCTGCATTATCCCCAGCATCCTGAATATCTGATCTGGTTTTCGCTGATTCTGGCCCTGGATGCCATCACAGCCCTTCCCTTTGCGCGTTTGCGCGCCGAAAACCGCGCCTGGCGTTTTGCCGGCATTAAAATGACTGAAATTTTACTGACTATCGGTTTAAATCTCTTTTTTCTACTGGCTTGCCCAAAAATCCAAACGCTATGGCCAGACTCATTAATCGCCAAATGGTACGACCCGGCCATAGGCGTGGGCTATATTTTTCTGGCCAACCTCGTGGCCAGCGGAATTAAACTCGCACTGCTCTACCCCCAATTCAAGGGGATCCGGTTTTATATGGACAGGCGGTTCATGCGCACGCTGCTGTCCTATTCGCTGCCTATGATCATCATCGGTTTTGCCGGCATGGTCAATGAAATGCTGGATCGCGCCATTTTGAAATACATGCTGCCCTATGATCTTGACACTAATCTGCAGATGCTGGGCATATACGGCGCGTGTTATAAACTGTCCATACTAA
The DNA here is from genome assembly GCF_030651835.1 of Methylicorpusculum sp. Classification (GTDB taxonomy): domain Bacteria; phylum Pseudomonadota; class Gammaproteobacteria; order Methylococcales; family Methylomonadaceae; genus Methylicorpusculum. The sequence goes on from NZ_JAUSBX010000090.1 coordinate 34,049, forward strand.
TGACCTTGTTCGTTCAAGCATTTCGCTATGCCGGTGAACCCTTTTTCTTCAATATGGCAGGACGCGCCGATGCCAAGCGCGCTTATGCGATGGTAATGAACTTCTTCGTCCTGTTTGGCGTTTTTATATTTCTGGTCGTTACCTTGTATATCGGCTTATTCAAATATTTTATCGGCGAACCGTTCAGAGAGGGTCTAAAGGTCGTTCCCATCCTGCTGATTGCCAACCTGTTTCTGGGTATTTACGTCAATCTGTCGATCTGGTACAAACTGACCGACCGGACCGGTCTTGGCGCCTGGGTTTCAATAGCGGGAGCAGGGTTGACTGCCGCATTGAATTTCTGGTGGATACCGCTATGGGGCTACGAAGGATCAGCCTGGGCGACGCTGGCTTGTTATGCATTTATGGTTTTTATTTCATGGCTTTTAGGACGGCATTATTACCCGATCGATTACCCGATCGGCAAAGTAACGGGATATCTGACCATAGGCATACTGCTGTATCTTGGCAAACCTTATATCGTGACGGAATATCAATGGAATGAGTGGCTTGCGGCGACATTGGGGTTGACTGTGTATATTGCTCTGGCCGTACTGATGAATCTAGGACCTTTTTTGCGCCGCCGTAAACTAAGGCAAATGTGAGTCCTGAAGGTAAGTCTTCAGCGAGCCTATTAAATGATGGAGGCTATAGAACTCCCTGTTTGATCTTTTTGTAGCTTTGAGAGACGGCCTAAGCCTTGCGAGAAACGCCGTAAACCCATCCATTGGGGCTTGGCGTCAGCATCCTTGCTGCCGACATCCCCGAAAAAATTAGACCCCTCCCTCTTATCCTCAATCGGGGAATTGTGCTGCTATAGCGAGCCGGAATTTGACGAGGATTCCAGCAGACCGGTAATACTTTGTTTAATAACTCTGGCAACTTCGTTTAAAGACGCCTTTTCCTGTAAATTCATTTCCGGTTGCAAATACCGGATGATACCGGCCCTGCCAACGACGACAGGGATGCTAAAACAATTGTCCTGAATACCCTGCCACTCGTTAAAACAAGTGCTTAACGGCATGGTGCGATGCTCATCGTATACAATTGCCTGAATCACCGTGCAGGCAGCGGTCGCAATTGCATAATTTGTGTAGCCTTTTAGCCCGTAGACCTCGAATCCGGCTTTACTGACTTCTTCATAGATCAGCCTGTGCTCGGAATTATCTTCAATAGGCTCTCCGCCTGCCAAAGCATGACTGAATACCGGAAATTGAGACGGACCGTGCTCGCCGAGTATGTATGCCCGCAAATCATCCGGATGAATTTGTTCGGCTTTTGACAACAGCGTTCTGAATCGCGCCGAGTCAACCAGGGTTCCGACGCCCATGACTTTGGAATGAGGCAATGGCGATAGTTGAGCGGCCAGATAAGTCATCACATCCACAGGATTGGTGATAATCATCAAAATAGCGTTAGGGTTTGCAACCGTTATTGCGGGGATAATCTTCCTGAAAATGGGAATGTTGGCCTCAGCCAGATCCATGCGTGACTTCATCTTGGCCGTCATTACTGCGGAAACAGTGATGACCACAATGTCACAATCAACCACATATTCCAGTGTTGTTCCCTCAATGATCATCGGTCTTTCGCAAAATGCCAGAGTATGTTCCAGATCCAAAGCATCGCCTCGCGCCTTCGATTCATCGCGGCTGACCAAGACCAGATGATTACACAGCCCTTTCAACACCAAAGCATAGGCAAGCGCAGAACCGACGTGACCCATTCCAATAATACCTATTTTCACTTTTTGCCTCCTTAGCTCTTTTAACAAACACTATCATATCGGCTAATTCTGCCGCATACCTTAAAAAACAGGCCTATCAAGCCGATACGCCAGCGCTTAAGAGGCTATAGCACCAATACGGCAACGCATGCGACACCCAGCGTGCATCCTGAAATCATTTTTAATTTTTTTCCTATAGAAAGCGATAACCAATGCACAAGGATCCGCTCTTTTTGTTGAATCCACCAATCAGGAAACTCACGTTTCAAATCGAAATAAAGCCTCTTTGAATAAATCAAAACACGGTACGCAATAAAAATAAACAAGCCCATCATGATGTAAAACACGATGATCTGAGTCGTATGCCGGCTGGTATGAAAAAAATGTTCGATAATTTCATCCAGCGTAAACTCAAGCAATTCGAACAGCCCCACTATGGTTGATTCCACCAGGGAATAAGCCACATCAGGCATCATGACCATGAGAATCCCGAAGACCAATACAAAAGCAAGTTTTAAGTGTGTTGAAATGACCATATCTGCCTTTCCGTTAAATAGTGACCAAAATGCCTATCGTTTTAAAGTTCAACGGCAACCGGATTAACCACGAGCCAAAACCGGTTAAGCCTGCCTATTTTTACGCTTAGTAGTGTATCGACACATTCTTTCAAAAACCTTTCAACTTGCCTTTTTCAAACTTATTTGGCGCTGCGCTTGGTTTCATTGAGCTATCGCGGGGCAAAGACTTAAACAAGGTTGACAAGCGATGCCTTAACAGATTAATTTCGCTCTCTTTATTCTTCGGACAGATCTATGACAGACCAGCACTTAGCCGATTGGCAACAGCGTGCTCAAGTTTTTGAAAAAGCGATCAATTCTGTAGTGGTTGGACTGGAAAGACCGGTGCGATTGATCACCACGGCCGTTTTTTCGCGGGGGCATGTGATGCTGGAAGGTGATGTGGGCGTGGGCAAAACGACGCTGCTGCGGGCGGTTGCAAGAGGCATAGGCGGCGCTTACGAGCGCATCGAAGGTACTATCGACCTGATGCCCAATGATCTGGTCTATCACACCTATATCAACGAACTGGGTAAGCCACAGGTTGATCCTGGCCCGATTCTTAAACACGGCGAACATCTTGCCACGTTCTTTTTTAACGAGGTCAATCGCGCCCGCCCTCAAGTCCATTCATTGTTGCTGCGAGTAATGGCAGAGAAATCGGTCACTGCATTTAACCGGGAATATTATTTTCCGCACTTACAAGTTTTTGCCGACCGCAACCGAGTCGAAAAAGACGAAACATTCGAAATACCCTCGGCAGCACGCGACCGGTTCATGCTGGAATTGCGGATCGAAACACCTCAAAATTCGGATTTGCAAAAAGAGTTGATGTTCAACCCCAAGTTTTACGATGTCGACCATCTGATTGAAACCATCGATGCGGGCATTCTGCCCTACCGAGAACTCAACGGAATTGGGCAAGCGATACAGCATCAGATTCAAGCCAGCGGAACGCTGCAGAATTATGCATTGGAATTATGGCAGGCAACGCGCGATCCAAAAGCCTTTGGCATTTCGATAGACAATGTCGATATGGACAGGCTGATTCTCGCCGGCGCCAGTGCCAGAGGCGCAGCCATGTTAATGCGCGCAGCACGGGTTACGGCCTGGTTAAACAACCGCAATCATGTATTGCCTGAAGATATCAGAGATATTTTTCACGAAGCAATGGCGCACCGAATTTTCTTTAATCCCACCTATGAACTGCGCAGAACGCACATTGCCGAACAGCTCAGCAAAAAAATTCTGCAGCAGATTGCTGCGCCCTGATTGCCCCGCATGATTGAAGAATTTCACTATCAGATTCCCTGGCGGACCAGCAGCGCTCATCCGGGCCGCCATCCCGGCCAGCACAGCGGCGGAGAACATGACTTTCAGGGCCATGCTCCGCTGATTTCAAGACCGGAAGCACATAATATCGATGTGCATGCCAGCCTGCTCGATCCGTTTCAGCAATTTGTGGTCAAAACATTCCGGCAACGCAGCGTGATTAACGTCACTGTCATCGCCGATTTATCCGCGTCCATGGGTTTTCAGAACAAAATGGCAACGCTGGCCAAATTCACCGAGCAGGCCGCTTATTCAGCGTTCCGTAGCGGCGATCATTTTGGCTTTATGGGCTGCGGGGAAGATATTATTCCTGAATTTTATCTGCCGCCTCGCTGGTACAAAGGCGGCACAACGGAACTGACTGAAAGCCTCAGGCATTACCGTCCGGCATCAACCAACGCAAAAGGTCTGCTTGCTGTTCAGGAATACTGTCCTCGCCACCGCTCCCTGATTTTTCTGGTTTCCGATTTTCACTATCCGTTACAGGATATTGCAACGCTTTTCGACTCATTACTGAAACATGATGTTATTCCTGTCGTTATGTGGCATCCCGATGAATATGAGCAATTGCCGGAATGGGGCTTATTCACCCTATCGGACCCTGAAACAGGACGCGAAAAAACACTGCTGATGCGCCCAGGCCTTAAAAAGAAAATCATCCAGGCTTTCAATGCCCAACGTGAACAGCTCAAGCATCTGTTCATTCGTTACGGTCGGCAGCCTTTTTATCTCCATGATGCCTTTGAGGCAGACCAGATGACACGCTATTTTTATGAACAATAATTTGCTGAGCTGGCTGGTTTTCTTCGTTTTACTGATGACTGGCAGCGCTGCCTCCTCCGAATCATCCCGTATTATCGTGGAACTGGAAGCGCCTCGGGCCTATGGCTATTCGCTGGGAGACAAAATCACGTTGAAAACCCATATCAAAACACCCTTGTTTTATCAACTGGAAACGGGATTTCTACCCAATCCCGGACCTTTGAATGACTGGTTGAAACTGGATTCTGTCGAGCTTTTGGATGCGCAATCAGGTTTTGATTATGCCCTGGCGTTGACCTATCAGGTGTTTAAAAGTGTTGATTCGGCAACTGAACTGACCATTCCCGCCTTGCCCATCCGCTTTTCACATACCGGGACATCAGAAACTGAACATATTCCGGCCTGGACGTTCGGTTATAGCCCGCTGCTGCCTAAATCAAAAGCCGATGCCCAGATTCAACCCGAACCGGAATTATCAGCGGTACTTATCAGCCCGGACCAGCATGCGCTGAGACTCACGTTATTGTGGACCTGTGCAGCGATTATCTTGCTATATATCGTTTGGTTTTACGGCAAGATTCCGTTTTTAGAGCGCTATTCCGGTGCCTTCGGCCAAGCCTGCCGGGATCTGAAAAAATTAAAAAAACTACCCCCGTCACAGGAAACCAGTCAAAAAGCCATGCAATGCTTTCACCGGGCACTGAATCAATTAGCCGGTGAAACCGTATTTGCAGCGCAACTGCCCGAATTTTTCAACCGTTTCCCTCAATTCAAACCGCTTCAAGACCGCACCGGCATTTTTTTCCAGGCTTCCGAGCGGCTGTTTTTTTCAAGCCATCCGGATACCAAAACCATGATTGCTGTCGAGAAAATCGAGGAATTATGTCTGCTGTACCGCAAACTGGAGAGGAGCAGGCGTTGGATATAGGCTTAACATACCCATGGGCGCTGCTGCTTTTACCACTGGCCCTCGTACCTTTTTTTGCCAGTCAGGCTAAAGCACTACGTTATTCAAGCCTGAGCATTCTGCCTTTTGATGGCTTATCGTTCCTGTTTTCTAACGGCGTAAAACTGCTGACAGCCCTCGTCATGCTGCTTTTGGTTGTCAGCCTGACCAAGCCCTATCAAAAGGAACAAACGGTCGAGCGTATGGGCAAAGGCGCTCAAATTGTTATTTTGCTGGACCGCAGCGCCAGCATGAACGAGAACTTCGCAGGACGCTATTTCGGCGGCGGAGCCAGCGAAAGCAAAGTCGCGATGGCAAGACAACTGCTCAGCGAGTTTGTCTTGCAGCGCCAAGACGACTTTTTCGGCATGATCTCGTTCAGCACCGCTCCCATTCATGTGTTGCCGCTCACTCAGGATAAAGAAGCCATTCTGGCGGCAATCAGGGCGACTAAAACCAGAGGGCGAGGCGTTACCAACATCGCCCCAGGGCTTTATATGGCTTTGAGCTATTTTACCGGCATACCGGTGACCGGTTCCCGCGTCATCCTGCTGGTGTCTGACGGTGCGGCAAAAATTGACATCGACACCCAAACCACGCTGACCCAGCTGTTTCATCAAAATCGGGTCATGTTGTACTGGGTGTACCTGCGTAACAAGGACAGCGCAGGCCTGGATGCCAAACCCGCCAATGTCAACGAGTCGACAACGCCGGAATATTTTTTGCACCAGTATTTTCAGTCCATGGGGATTCCTTACCGGTCATTTGAAGCCGAAAATCCTCAGGCGCTACAAGAGGCCATTAAAGCGATAGGGGAACTGGAGAACAAGCCCATTCGTTATTCAGAGAAAATCCCGCGCAAAGATTTGGCTGAAACCTGCTATCTGTGGTCGATTGCCGGTTTATTCGCATTATTACTGATTAAGTATTACGAACTAAAAACCGAACAGAAACTGATCAAGCGCTATTCTTAGACGCAAGAGTTATAATTCAGTTGATTACCCAAAAACACCGTTCACACTCAATTCCGTCAAAGGGTGAACGGTTTTGTCATCGCCTGGACACCACTAATCGGTCTTTGCAAGTACACACTGATTGCGCCCGTTTTTCTTAGCATGGTACATGGCATCGTCCGCCGCATTGATCAGCCGTTCATAATCAGGGTGTCCCTCGTGCAATGCGATACCCACACTTACTGTCAGATTGGTTATATTGTTGCCGTTAACACTAAAATCAAACGCCTCAAATTTAGTGCGTAAGTTCTCTGCCACGTTCATGGCGATTTCTTGATTGACCTCTACCAATACGACCATAATCTCCTCCCCACCATAACGAAACACAAAATCACCAATCCTCAGTGAATTTCGGATAATATCAGCCGCCTTTTTTAGAACAGTATCGCCTATGCTATGACCCCAGGTATCGTTGACCCGTTTAAAATGGTCCAGATCAATCAGCATGATAGCGAAACGATTGCCCGTTTTAATGCTCATCGAAATCTCACGGCTCAACACGGAAGGTAAAAACCGGCGGTTGAGCAAATGGGTCAAATCATCACGCCCATTTTCCACTTCCAAAAAACGGTCAAACATGGAGCTGAACATAAACATGATGCCGGCAACCGTTTCGTCTATTTCATTGACCAGTTTTGATACGTCACCTGATCGTTGTTGCACTTTCAGTAATAAGTCGTCGTCAATTTTTGAAATCAACAGAGTGATTTCCTGAATTTCCGTAGCGTCCTTAAACAGCGTCATGGCTTTGTGCCGAAACCACAAGCCAAATTCAGAAGCGCCAATCTTTTGCATTTCGCAGCAATTTTCCGGTTGATTCGCGTGTAACAAAAAACCACGCTCCCAGCCCAGCAGACAAGCCCTAAGGCGTTCACGCTCAGCCACAATGTTCTGGCCCACCGCAAACCGGCGATAAGACTCATCATTTCGTGTCTGGGATTCGAAATTTTCGATATAAGCCTCATTCATAATATCAATCGCATGGTCGAACAGTTCATAGACAAGGCATATCACCTTAGCCAGCTCGTTTCTCTGAAGATCCGAACCTTGAAGATCCCTGGCAATAACCTGTTTCATTTTGCCAGCGCTTTTAGCCACCACAGAAACGGGCACCTGCAATCGTGCGTGAACCTTACCGACATGCAATTGCCGCTCGACCTTGCCTCTGACTTCATCCGGTTTTGAAACTACAAAAACCCCTTTTAGCCACTCCACCATCGAGGCATGCAAGCGTTGCTGAACCTCTACCTGTGTCAGAAACTTTGCCGTCTGGTTATCCTGCAAAATCATGTCATAAAAAAGTTCAGCGAAATTTTCCGCCCTGGCGCAAATCATGGAGTACAACTGATCCTGAAGAGGAATAGCAGCCTCATTGCAGATGGCTATCCAAGTATTTACCGCTTCGTCAAATTTGTCCCCGGAAACCCCTGCCATTTACTATCCCCCTCGGATTCAAAGCAGTTACGCCGGTTTGTACGATTACAAACCCGCTAAAACCGGCTATTGTATTACTGTTTGCTTATATGTTGTGTACAAAGTTCCAGGAAAATTTATGATGCCTTAACTGAGGGAATGGTTTGATATGAAGGAAAGTGGGTGGCTATTGATAGAGGATTAACGGCCGCAGCACCGTTTAAACTTTTTGCCGCTACCGCAGGTACATGGCGCGTTTTTACCGGGTTTTTCAGAAGGGGCCTGTTTTAAAAACCGAACATCGCCATCGACATAATACCAACCGCCTGATGTATATTGAAAATAGCTGCGCTCATGCATTAGATGGGGCGAACTATCAAGCTGGTAATGCGCTTTAAATTCCACCCAGCCTTCGCGGTCGCTCTCTAGCCCCAGCTGGGTACTGATAATTTCAAGTTTCTGCCAAACAGTCCGGTCGCCGCTAAGATCCAACACGTTAGGCCGGGTTTTGGCGGCCCATGTTAACAACAGATAGCTTTCATTCTTTGTTACAAAAGCGCTATACCGAGCTCTCATCAAGACTTCAGCTCTGGCAGGCTTAGCTTCCCCTGCGTGGTAAATGCCGCAACAAGCTTCATAAACCAAGCCTGAGCCGCAAAAACAAGGGGTCAAAAAATTCAATGTACTCTGCCGAGAACTGATTGTTTAAGATTGCTCAAAGAGCGTGTCTATCGCGTTCCAAATACCACTATCGTTTTGCCATGGGCAGAAATCAGTCCTTTATCTTCTAATTCTTTTAGCACCCGTCCGGCCATTTCGCGAGAACAGCCAACGATACGACCAATTTCCTGGCGGGTAATGTGCAACTGCATGCCGTCCGGATGAGTCATCGCATCGGGTTCTTTGCATAGATCAAGCAAAGTACGAGCGATACGGCCTTCCACATCCATAAAAGCCAGATCGCGAAATTTACGACTGGTAATCAATAAACGCGAAGCCAATTGTTCTCCCAGCATATACAAAATTGCGGGAGCAAATTCCAGCAGCTCTTTTTTTAAGGCCTGCCGCAAACGCTCATAGCCAATCTCGGCGAGACGACAAGGCGTTCGGGTTGTAACAGAAACTTCACGTGCTTCGGTTTGTTTGAAAACACCTATTTCACCAATAAAATCGTGTTTATTCAGATAGGCAAGAATTAATTCCCTGCCATCGTCGTCTTCGACGCCGATGCTTACCGAACCTTCAATGATGAAATAAAGCCTGTCGCCAACGTCACCCGGTCGAATGATAGTAGCTTTTGATGGATAGGATTTCGTGTGGCATAAATGTAAAAAAGGCGCCAAGGCCTCTTTATAAGCGGGTTCGTTCGATATATACGTCATAACAACTCATCATCCCATAACACTGTTGCGAAAAAAGTATCCGTTAACAGTGCCCCATTTTTCAAAAAAAATCAACTACGGTTATCTTTCAATTAAGAATTAGTATGTTAATCTATGCGCATTTTTTCGGTGGAGGAGACCTGATGGAAGCAAAAGTCAAATGGGTTGACGGCGTCATGTTTGTCGGCGAAACCGGTAGCGGCCATGCCATTGTTATTGATGGACCGGCCGATCATGGCGGCCGCAATATGGGAGCCCGCCCCATGGAATTACTGCTTTTAGGGGTAGGCGGCTGCTCATCTTTCGATGTGGTGCAAATTTTACAAAAAGGCCGTAACGATATTGTCGACTGTGTCTGCGAAGTTTCGGCTGAACGTGTCGATGCCATTCCCAGTGTATTCAGTAAAATTCATTTACATTTTGTTGTTTCCGGCAAGGATCTCAAAGAGGCCGCCGTTGAACGCGCTGTCAAATTGTCAGCGGAAAAGTATTGTTCTGCATCCATTATGCTGGGCAAAGTGGTTGATATAACCCATGATTTTGAAGTAAAAGAGGTTTAAATAATTGAAAAAATTAAAATTACAGGGCTTTAACAATTTAACGAAGTCGCTCAGCTTTAATATTTACGATGTTTGTTATGCTTCTGCCGATAAACAAAAAGCATACATCGATTATATCGACGAAGCTTATAACGCAGACCGGTTGACACAAATTTTAAAAGACGTTGCAGATATTATTGGTGCGCAAATTTTGAATATCGCCCACCAGGATTACGATCCACAGGGAGCCAGCGTTACGATGCTGATCTCCGAAGGTATGGACCACGACGATTCTGACGAGATGAATGCAGAATCTCCTGGCCCTTTACCTGAGACCGTATTGGCGCATTTAGATAAAAGTCACATCACCGTGCATACTTACCCTGAAAGCCATCCCAATAATGGCATCAGCACCTTTAGAGCGGATATTGATGTCTCGACCTGCGGCAGAATTTCACCGCTTAAAGCGTTGAATTATCTGATCCATAGTTTCGAATCGGATATCGTCATCATGGACTACAAGGTGCGCGGCTTTACCCGTGATGTCTCAGGTAAAAAACACTATATCGATCATAGCATTACCTCGATCCAGAATTACATTTCCGAAGAAACTCGGAATAATTATCAAATGATCGATGTCAACGTGTATCAGGAAAATTTATTCCATACCAAGATGATGCTCAAAGAAACCGAACTGGAAAATTATCTTTTTGAAAAAGAAAGCGAGTTTTCTCACCACCAAAAGCTGGAGATCCAAGACCGGCTTCAGAAAGAAATGGCTGAAATTTTCTACGGCCGAAATTATAACTAACAGCCATACTGGATTCTTGGGTTGCCGCTGTTTGACAACCCAACATCCGACTCGTCCCCATGAAACCAAGCGGATCACAAACTACTTGGTGACCTTATTTTCCCTGAGCGCGTCAATAATAGACTGATACTCGTCAACTTTAGGCCGGTATAAGAACACTGCCAACCCGGACAACACGGCGAAAATTGTCAAGGTATTATCGTCATCACCGATGAGGTACATAACAACGCCAAGAATCGCTATGGTTTCTGCAAAAAGCAGCGACATCATGACCGTTAACAAATAACGTTGTTTAGCCGTTTTTTCGCCGGGCATGGTTTGGTTGAGCCTTAACAGGATATGGCGCAGCAGGTTGTTTAGCGGAAACCCGATAATGACCAGCACGTAAAACAGTGTTCTAATCAATATCCGCTGATCTTCCTGCATGACTTGCCGCCAGGTCTCGCCGTAAAATTCACAGACCGCAAGCATTACGATCAAACTTATTACTGTCGACCACACCAGGATCCAGTGTACTTTGAGATCTGCTTTGAGTGGATTATCTGATTCTGATATGAACATGCTATTTCCTGACGACGGGCTTTCTGAATAAGATCCGAAGGCTATTCTGGTTTTGGTTTATAGGCACGCATGATCATCAGAAACGCCAAAAAATCGTAAAGACCATGAATAATCATCGGACCCAACAGATTTCGTTCATCTCCGTAATCCAGCGACAACCCCAGATAAATTCCGACCAGCATTGCCAATACGGCGTATAAAGGTGTAACGGCATGAACAAGGCCGAAAATGATATTACTGCCCAGTAAACCTATCAAACCGCCCCAGGCATTTTCCATCCAGGGCTGAATCAGACCTCTGAATAATAATTCTTCTGAAAAACCGGCAATGGCTGACAAAAAAAACAAGTCGGTCCAGTGACAAGGGTACAGGTTTGTGCCCAAGGTATCCGATAAAAGCTGACGGATTTTCAGGATGGACTCAAGCTTGACGCGTTCCATACCCACAAAAAACAGAAATAAAGGCACGGTTCCCAACAGACCGACCATGACAGCCTGTTCCGAGAAAAAAAGCTGTTCGAAAGGGTTTATACCGGCAAGCCACCCCAACACGGCTGCAACGATAATCAATGATCCTTCAAAATTACAGGCTGTCTTAAAAAATTGCGTGGAGTTATTCGAATCGGTCATAACGTGTTCTTAAAAAGCCGGTAAAAAGATAGGATTAATGTTTCATGTCCAAATTGACTTAAAATGTCCTGATTGTAAAGATGCTTCAGCTGTAACTCTTTTTCCCCAGCCGACCGCGTCATTTCGGCAGGGATTGCCGAAATCCAGACTACATGGATAGCTCGAAGCTTACCATCCATGGCACTGGATGCCCGTTTCCGGACGGGCATGACGAGCTTTTGGATTTAGCTGAAACAGCTTGCTAATCAGGTAAAATGTTGCAATAGACTAAAAGGACAATTCAATGCGGTGCTTCATCTACAAAAGCTTAAAAAAAGACCAGCTTTATCTTTATCTGACTCAAAAAGATGATTTCTCCACTTTACCGGAAGCCTTGTTTCAAAGTGTCAGCCCCATGCAATTCGTCATGGAACTGGAACTGACGCCAGAGCGCAAACTGGCGCGGGAAAACCCGGAAAAAGTAATTGAAAACCTCAATAACAAAGGTTTCTTCATACAAATGCCGCCATCTTTACTGGCTCCCAGTCAAAAACTTCAATAATCAGCGGAGCAACAAACCAAACCGCTAAAACCACGCAGCCGGAACTGCAGTTAGGCTTTAGGCAGCGTCACGCCTTGCTGGCCTTGATATTTTCCGCCCCTGTCCTTGTAAGAAGTCTCACACACTTCATCGCCGCTAAAAAACAGCATTTGCGCTACCCCTTCATTTGCGTAAATCTTTGCAGGCAATGGCGTCGTATTGGAAAACTCCAGCGTCACATGGCCTTCCCATTCAGGCTCCAAAGGCGTTACATTGACAATGATTCCGCAGCGAGCGTAGGTTGATTTACCCAGGCAAATGGTCAGAACATCACGGGGAATTCGAAAAAATTCAACGGTTCTCGCCAGTGCGAACGAATTGGGCGGAATGATACAAACATCCGCTTTGACATCAACAAAACTGGCTTCGCTGAAGTTTTTGGGGTCAACAATTGCAGAATTGATATTGGTAAATATCTTGAATTCGTCAGAACAACGCACATCGTAACCGTAGCTGGATGTCCCGTAAGAAATCACCTTGCCGCCACTGGCATCTCTGACCTGCCCCGCTTCAAACGGTTCTATCATGCCGTATTGTTCAGCCATACGGCGGATCCATTTATCCGATTTAATGCCCATTGACGTCTTAAAGCCCCGTATCAATCAAAACTAGCATTGTACACAGCCGTTGCTGTTGTTACCACCGCATGACCATGCAGCGGAGCAACAAAACAAGGTGATGCTGCTCCGTTTTAGGTTGCGGTTGGCGATAGCCAACCCAACGCTTTAAGTGCAAGACATTACCTGATTATAAAGATGCTTCAGCAACAACGTCTTTCCGGCAGGGATTGCCGGAATCTAGAGCACAAGGATGTGTTCGCGCTCGCCATCCATGGCATCTGGATCTCGGCAATCCCTGCCGAGATGACGATTTTCGACATAGCTGATTGATGTTTATAATCAGGAGGCATTAAGATTATTCCTTACCCTTGGCCTCTTCATCTTCATCTTTGGCCTGTAAACTCAATCCGTCAAGCCGCCTGGACTCACCACCGGCTTGCCCCGGCTTGGAAGAATTACCCAAACCCTCACTGAGATTGATTTTCAATTTGAGGTTATTTGGCGAATCGGAATTTTGCAGCGCTTCCTCCAATGAAATAACCCCCGTTTTAAACAGTCTCAACAAGTGGCTATCAAAGGTCTGCATCCCTATCGCTTCGGATTTCTCCATCGCTTCTTTGATACTGTGAATTTCGCCTTTGTGTATCAAATCCTTCACGAGCTGAGTACCCAGCAAAATCTCTATCGCCGCAGTACGCTTACCTTCAATGGTGGGTACCAGTCTCTGCGAGACAAAAGCTTTCAAGTTCATGGACAAATCCAGCAACAACTGATTGCGCCTTTCTTCCGGAAAAAAATTAATGATTCTGTCCAATGCCTGATTGGCATTGTTGGCGTGCAGCGTCGACAAACACAAGTGTCCGGTTTCAGCGAATGCAAGCGCATGCTCCATGGTTTCCTGGCTTCTGATTTCGCCAATCAGAATGACATCGGGCGCCTGCCGCAGCGTATTTTTTAAAGCGTCCTCATAACTGAGCGTATCAACGCCCACTTCGCGTTGATTGACCAGACTTTTTTTATGCGGATGAATGTATTCAATCGGATCTTCAATAGTAATGATATGACCGGATGAATTGGCATTTCTATGATCGATCAATGCTGCCAGCGAAGTCGATTTTCCTGATCCGGTTCCGCCGACAAACAGAATCAATCCGCGCTTTTCCATGATGACTTTTTTCAAGATTTCCGGCAGTCCCAGTTGATCGGCGTTGGGAATATCGACTTTGATATTCCGGATCACCAGCGCCAGACTATTGCGCTGCTTGAAAATATTGATTCGGAACCGGCCTATATTCGGTTCAGATATGGCCAGATTCATTTCTGGAACCAGCTCAAACTGCTTTTGTTGCTCCTGATCCATCAAAGCGTAGGCAATTTCCTTGAGCCGCTCTGCATTCATTTTCACGTTCTCTATCGGCCTCAGCACACCCTGAAATTTCGCTGCAGGCGGTGCGCCATTCGTTAGATACAAATCGGAACCGTCGTTACTAACAAGCACTTTTAAATAGTCTTTTATATCCATGATTTCCCCACTTCAACTGTGATCTTGACTTGATAGGTTGCCCGTTCGGCGACCCCTAATTGAATATGACTCAACGGCCTAAAGTCTAGGTGATAACATCAGAAGTTGCAGTGAAAAGCCCCCTCAAGCGTATAATGTTCATTTTTTTAATCATTTCAGAGCGTTATGTCCGAACCCAAAAAAGCGGTAGCATTGATTTCAGGCGGCCTGGATTCAATGCTGGCGGCAAAGACCATCCTTGATCAGGGCATTCATGTCGAGGGCATCAATTTCTTTACCGGATTTTGTGTGGAAGGTCATACGCATGCCATCAGAAAAAAAGATAACGAAAAAGCAAAACCCAAACGCAATAATGCGTTATGGGCGGCCGAACAATTAGGCATCAAACTGCATATTGTCGATGTTATCGAAGAATACAAAGATGTGTTGTTAAATCCAAAACATGGCTACGGCGCAAACTTGAATCCTTGCCTGGATTGCAAAATCTTCATGGTTAACAAAGCCAAACAATGGATTGAGGAAAACGGATTCGACTTCATCATTACCGGCGAAGTAGTAGGACAAAGACCGATGTCACAGCGCCGCTTTGCCATGCCACTGGTTGCCGAAAGATCCGGCGCTGACGACTTGCTGCTCAGACCCTTGTCTGCAAGGAATCTGCCCGAAACCAAACCGGAACGTGAAGGCTGGGTCGATAGAAGCAAATTGCATGATTTTGGCGGCCGCACCCGAAGACCCCAAATTGCCATGGCCGAACAGTACGGTTTTATAGACTATGCACAACCCGCAGGTGGCTGCTGTTTTCTTACCGATAAAAGCTATTCACAAAAACTCGTGGACTTATGGCAAGCCCGAGGCGCGCGCGAGTATGAACTCGACGATGTGATGTTATTGAAAGTCGGGCGCCATATCCGTCCTAAACCGCATTTCAAGCTGATCATTGCCAGAGAAGAAGGCGAAGGACGGTTTATGGAAGGCTACAAAAATGACTTTATCAGTCTACACTGTTCCAGTCACACGGGGCCTTTGGCCTTGATTGACGGAAGTCCGGACGCCGCCGATCTCGAATTGGCCGCAGCGATAATTGCGCGTTACAGCAAAGGCAAAGACGAGGAACAGGTTGAAATGGCCATCCGCACCAAAGACGGCAAGGAAAGTCGCATCAAAACCCGGCCACTGACTGCCGAACAATTACCTAAGGAGTGGTTTATATGAGTCGCCACAGCCTTGACGCCAAACGCTTGCTCTGCCCTTTACCAGTCATCCGGACTCAGGACAAGGTGAAACAGCTAAAATCCGGCGACCAATTGGAAGTGTCGTGCACAGACCCCGGCGTCATGCAGGACATTCCGGCCTGGTGCCGAATTAACGGTCATACGATCATGAGTACCCAGGAAAATCAAGGTGTGTACATCATCGTGCTTGAAGTAGGAAAAAATGAGTAAACCCGCAGATATTGTCAATATGGATCCGTTGAAAGCGCGCGTCACTATCGTAGGCGCCTTCATCAATGTCTTGCTGTCGATTGTTAAAATTGCTTTTGGCCTCATTTGGCAATCCGCCGCCCTGATCGCCGACGGTGTTCATTCGCTTTCTGATCTGGCTAGCGATATTTTGGTGATACTCGCCATCCGCTTCGGGGCCAGAGAAGCAGACCACGATCATCCCTACGGTCATCGGCGTTATGAAACCATGGCGACAGTTGCTCTTGGACTGGGATTGGCGGCCATATCTGCGGGCATTGCCTGGGATGCACTGGACAGAGTACTCAATCCTGAAAAATTACTGATACCGCAACTGGAAACCATAGGCATTGCCGCTTTTTCGGTATTTTCCAAGGAATGGATGTATCACTACACCAAACGCGCCGCTCGTAAGACCCGCTCCAAGTTATTGCTCGCCAATGCCTGGCACCACCGTAGCGATGCCATTTCCTCGGTAGTCGTCATCATCGGCGTTTCCGGAGTTATTTTGGGCTACCCTTTTGCCGATGCGGTTGCAGCCATGATTGTTGCCTTGATGATAGCCAAAATAGGTATCAACCTGATCACACAAAGCATCAAAGAACTGGTAGATACGTCATTACCTGAAAATTATGTCAACGAGATTCGCCGCGTCATCAAGTTAACTCCGGGGGTTCGCGGCATTCATCTGCTGAGAACGCGGCAAATGGGCGAAGATGCTTATATTGATACCCATATCGTTGTAGATTCACGCATCAGTGTCTCCGAAGGCCATATCATAGGCGATGCGGTACGGCGCAATCTGATCGATGAATTTGACGATGTACTCGATGTCCTGGTCCATGTCGACCCTGAAGACGACGAATTTATTGAAGCGCCCGCCGACCTGCTGTCACGCGCTGAAGTGCAAAAGCATTTGCAGTCCGCTCTGGGCGAATTCTTCGAGGACATAGACTCGTTTACGATTCATTATCTGGACGGCTTGGTTGAAGTTGAAGTCGCGCTGCCCCATTTGATGAGCGCTCAGCCGGAAGAAATTGAACTGATCAAAAAGCACTGCGCCGCACTGCAGCAAAGTCTGGACGCCATTGCCAAAGTGGATGTGTATCTGAAGCAGTAAAAATAAAAGAACGCTAGAGGTTATGACTCAGTCATACTTGCTGACTTTTCATTTATGTTTTTACACACACAAGAAAACTTTTATGGGGCCTCCCTTCTTTTCATTACGCCATGTTGATATCAAAAACGTTCTGGGAAAAAAGGGAGAAATAACGAAGTTCAAGTCATCCGATGTGTTGCAAGTGTACACTCTACCTTCGTTTAGATTATTAACCAGTCGTTTTACGCCGACCATAGCTAATCAAGCCAACCAGAGCCGAACCGAAAAACCAAACTGCGGCTGGCACGGGGACATTGCTGGCATAGGCGGAAGCATAAGCATTAAAATGGATAATGTCGCCCTCGTTTACCAGTAAAGCTAAACCCAGCTTTTTGCTCTTGCTGCTCTCATTAGCAGAACCCAACCAATCACCTACTGAAACTGAAGAGTATGAAGAGGAAGATTCCCCTCCATTTTGAGAATCGATATAAGCCCAAAAACTCACAGATGCATCGGCGTAATCGTCTGGATGACCGTCTTTCGCAGCACTGATGACATAGTCTGCTGAAAATAATAACCAGCCGGCACCGACAACTTCAAAAGTCGCGCCACGAGTTGTACTAGCATAAGAGAAACCATCAGAGGAATCAGCTGAGGCAAACAATTGCGACGCATCGGCAACAGCACTCGCCCCTTGTACCGAAGCGCTGATAGGGCTTATCCAGTCATCGGCCCAATTCCAATCTGAATTGGGCCAAGCATCTGCATAAACGTTCGTCCATTCGTCCGAGAAGCTATAGCCATCCAAACCAAGCGTGGCAATTGTAAACGTACTCCAATCTATAGATGCCGATGCAGACGAAGCGCTCAAAGCTGTGCCGGTATTGAACAACAAGGCCAATCCGCCTATCGCGGACAGAACCGATTTTTGTAAAGAAATAGTCATAGTAAACCTCATGAATTAAAATTAACGATAGCGCTTTGATCAGATACATCAAGAGCCACTAAAGCTTACAAATAGTGACGCAATATTTAAGCCATTTTTATATCTATTTGCATTTTAAGTATTTTTATTCATTATCTGCGTAGTATCAATATCGAAATCGCAAAAAATCCTGACACTTTTCTTACCGTTTCGATTGCAGCCCAACTTTATTACACGCCAACAGTAAGATATTGATATATATTAATTTTTTTACGCCTTAAATTAGACCCATCCATATTTGTAAAAACCGGGTAAAGATCGACATACTTATTAATAGTTATAATTCAATGCCTTATACATTAAGTGCCACCTATATTTAGGCTGAGCTAAAGCATAAAAGTTGTAAATTTTTTTGACAGTCGAATGATACTTTAGATATCCATAAACAGCATGGGCATGCCGTAAGTTAAAACAAAATAGCTAAACGCAATAAGCAGGCTCACAGGGATTTTGTACCAAAAAAACTGCCGAAAAATATAGCCCACGATGGAGATATACCATCCGACCAGCAACACACCCAAGGCGATGGAGATTTCTTCGCGGTATTCATAATGGTTCATCACCATTACAAAATCCAGCGCTTCAGCGGCAATTGCCAAGGTCATAATCACGTTTTCACCCACAAAAATAGCGGTGAACAGCTGATTAAAATAATGCCACTTTTTGGTCATCACCAAAAAAAGCGCGATCGACGAAAACGCCATAATGGCCCGCATTAAAACCTCCAGCGTCCCGTCGGCCGGATCGGAAATCAGCCCCTCGACAATAAAACCGGAAATCAGGTAGAACCAAACCACTTTCCACATGAACGATTTGGTCGGCACTAATTCGGCGGGATTATTGATAAAAAAGCACAACGAAAGGTATTTAAGCAGCAAGGTCATGTTAGATTTTTATGTTCTAAAAAAAGAATTTTTGCATTTTGACTGGCTTGCCCCGCTAGAGTCGCATCCTGCCTTAGCTTAAATATTATTAGGATGCTTAAGCTCTAACCTTTCATGAACGCTTGCCATCACCCCGGCAAATGAAAGACCGTTTTAGGGCGGATAAGGCGATAGCCGCATCCACCCTATCTATCCGAGCCACCCAGACTTTCACGGTAACTCTTTATTCGTAGTCGAGCCCGTCATTTCGGCAGGGATTGCCGAAATCCAGAGCTCTCGGATAGCTGGTAGCATACCATCAATAACACTGGGTGCCCGTTTCCGGACGGGCATGACGGGCCTATGGATTGAGCTGAAACAAGTTGCTAATCAAGAATTAATATTCAGCTTTACAAAGGCCGGCACCTGCATGCTGGCACAATGTAGGCTGCCGTATTGATGCACCAAGGGACGGCAAGGGACTGCGATGATTTCCCGGTCAGGGAAGCAAGTTGCCAGACGCTTCAATGCCACAGCATCCATCGCATCGTCATAAACCGGCACCAGAACCGCGCCATTGATAATCAAAAAATTTGAGTAATTGGCCGGCAGACGCTGCCCCTCTTCATCGCTAATGGCTTTAGGCAAGGGCAAGGCAACCAGCTTATAGGGCTCTCCGGCTTCGGTTTTAAACGATTTCAACTGCGCTTCCATGTTTTTCAGACTCTGATAATGCGCATCTTCGCTGTCGTCACAACTGCTGTAAGCGATAGTCCCGGCATCACAAAAGCGCGCCAGCGTATCAATATGAGCATCGGTATCGTCCCCGGCCAGATTATCCTGCTCAACCCACAAAATGCGCGTTGCCCCCAAGTAGTTTTGCACTTGGCTGGCGATTGCATCTTGCGACAAATTGGGATTGCGGTTGGGATTGAACAAACAGTTTTTGGTCGTCATCACGGTGCCTTGCCCGTCCGACTCCACACTGCCGCCTTCCAGCACAAAACTCACGGTAGCCGTAGGATGGCCTTTGAAAAAAGGATGGGCAAACAACGCCAGATTCAAGGCATCATCGGCAGCATGCGGATATTTATTGCCCCAGCCGTTAAAAACAAAATTAACCAACTGCAGCGTAGCCTTGGAATGCTGCCATTCCAAGCTCAAAAAAACCGTATCCCTGACCCAGATATCGTTGTAGTCAGCCTGAATAAAATGAATAGCCTGATTAGCGGCCAATTCAGTCAGAATATTTTCTTGATGTTCGGCATCTTTGCAAATGATGATCAGTGGCTGAAAACGGCTGATGGTGGTCGCAATAAAACGATACGCCGCTTCAACTGAAGACAAATCAGTGAAATCGCCACTGTGATGCGGCCACGCGATAATGACGGCGGATTGCGGTTCCCATTCAGCTGGAAAACGGATCATGGACTACTCCCGGGTTTTATATGATTTATAAACAGATGCGCTATTGTACCAAGGCTGTCGCTCTAGCGCCTTAGCGAGGAAAATTTATCATTGGATTGTTGAACCAGATTCTCCGAGACAATTCACAACCCTTCCCAAGGCGTATAAAGCCCTTCTGCTTCGACACCGAACATCGCCAGCACGCGCCCGACGCCGTCGTTAACCATGGCCTCAATCGAGTTGGCTTTGTTATAAAAAGCCGGCATGGGCGGATAAATGATGCCGCCCATTTCAGTGACACTGCCCATATTTCGGATATGCGCCAAATTGAGCGGCGTCTCTCTGGGCATGATAACCAGGCGGCGGCGTTCTTTTAATACGACATCGGCCGCACGGGAAATCAGGTTATCGCCAAAACCATGCGCAACGGCAGCCAGGGTTTTCATCGAACAAGGGGCAATGATCATGCCTTCGGTTTTAAAACCACCGCTGGCGATTGTCGCCGCCACATCATTCACTTCGTGCGTCACATCCGCCAATTCATAGAGCATCTTGCGGGACATATCCAGTTCATGCTTCAAGTTGATCAAACCGGCTGAAGAAATCACCAAATGGGTTTCCCAGTCCGCTTGCTCTTTAAGAACCTGCAGCATTCTGACGCCATAAACAGCGCCTGTTGCACCGGTCATGCCTATTACCAATCGTTTTATTTTTGTCATTAATGGCGGTTAAATCGGGTTAGTTTAAAGTAGTTAAGTAGCCTGGATGCAGCGCAGCGAAATCCGGGTAATCGAAGTCATAAAAATTTATATGGATCAGATTAAGGATAGGATCCTAAATAATTTCCCGAAATTCGGCTTGTTCCGAATCGCTTGGTGATTACCCCCCCTCTTTGACAAAGACAACTTCATGGATGCAGAAGGCAGAGCAACGCAGGAGCAGTTGCCGAGGGGTTAGGAGAGTTTTTTTTAATAAATCCCCCTCGATCCCCCTTTTTCAAAGGGGGAAGTTGTTTATGTTGTTTATAACGAAATCCTAAGCTAAACGCCCGGCTATTTTATCAGTCGAATTGATTAATGCATCGACCATTTCCTCGCCTTGCGCAATGTGTCCGCCATTGGGCAATATCACCAGCTCCGCCCCGGGCAATGCTTCCTGTAATTGCAAAGCCGCCTCGACCGGACAAACCAGATCATAGCGGCCATGAATAATGACGGTGGGAATATCGCGTAATGCCGCGCAGTTATCAAGAATCTGATTTTCTTCGATAAAGTACCGATTAACCGCGTAATGAATTTCCATCCGGGCTTGTTTGATCAACGTCAGCGTATCGGCTGTTTGTTGAATAGACGGCCGAAAATCGTTCCCCAACGCCACCTGACCGCCCCAGGCCATCCATTCTTTGGCGGCGCGCAAGCGGGTCAGTTCATCATCGCCCCAAAGCGCCTCGTTCAACTGCTGAATTAAATGATCACCCGATGCATTCGGCAAACTGGAAACCAGACGTAGCCATTGCTCGGGATAAATACGGCCGGCACCGTCTTTAGCGAACCACTCCAGATCACGCTGACGCGCAAGAAAGACGCCGCGAATGATCATAGCGCTTACCGCTTCGAGATGCGCCTGAGCATACAGCAAACCCAATGTTCCGCCCCAGGAACCGGCAAACAAAACCCATTGTGGGATGCCCAGCCGCCTGCGAATCAACTCCATGTCATTGATCAAATCCGCCGTGTTGTTGGCTTCCAGCTCGCCAAAAGGCAAGGAGCGGCCACAGCCGCGCTGGTCAAACAAAACGATATGATAAAGCTCAGGATCAAAAAACCGCCGGTGATCCGGCTTACATCCAGAACAGGGCCCACCGTGCAAAAAAACAACCGGTACCCCTTGAGGGTTACCGCATTGCTCCACATAAACAGTGTGCTGGGATTGGGTTTCCAGGTAAAAGGTATGGAACGGTTCAATGGCCGGATATAAAGTCTTCATGTATCAGTTGGGTTTAATGGTTTCAAATCGATCTCTTTTAGGATTCAAGCGCTCTCTAAAATTGACCCGATTATCAAGGCACTGTTTGCGTTAATAGCGGGGCTCGTCCCGGCAGGGATTGCCGAAATCCGGAAGCCATGGATGGCGTTGATTTAGTTTCAACAACTGCCCCGGCTTGGCATCACCCCGGCAAATAAAGACCGTTGTAGGCCGGATAAGGCGACAGCCGCATCCGCCAAAGCCGTTAACGGTGGATGCGCTATCGCTTATCCACCCTACCCATCTGCCAGGCTGACTTTCACGGTAACGCGAACAGTGCCAGGATCAATGCCTGATTTTTACTCATAAAAAAAGGAGGGGTTTGACGCCCTCCTTTTTGGGGTTTCGTTAAGTTTTAAAACTTAGAACTTGAAACCTACAGAACCACCCAATGAGAAGCCGTCGGTATCAACCCCGTCAACATTATCAAACGATTCGTGATAACGCACATCGGCGCCCAGAACGATACCTCTGAATAAATCATAATCCACACCACCACCAAACTGCATGCCGGTATTTAATACGGTAACCGCATCAGATGGCGGGCTGATTATATTGATATCCAAACCGGCTGGAATCAACCACGGTCTGAATTTGCTGCCGTGCATGAATTTGATTTTTGGTGCTGCGCTGATTCTTAACATGTTGACAGTTACATTCTGCAGCAAGTTAACGGGTGCGCCAACAATCACATTTTGAAGTCCGTTATGTTTTCTATCGCCCAATTCAGAATATTCAACGCCTAATTCGATTCCAAATGAGGTGTCGTCCATCAAACCGAACAAGTCATTATTCATGTTGAAATCAATTGCGCCACCAATATAGAAAGCATCTTCATCAGTAGGACTGGTCAGAATATCCTCGCCAATACCTGAATTTGCAAGACCTGCAGAAGAACCACGAGTATTATTAAACCGTTGCCAACCGCCGCGAACCGCGAACAAATGATCTTTCTCTGCAGCAGAAGCCGGATTCGCCTTAACAGAAGCTGCCCATTCATCCAATTCCTGAACTTTCGCGGTATCCGCTGCTGAACGGCTGGCGGCGTCACGGACGCGGCTCAATTCGTTTTGCATTTGTTGCAGCATTTCGGACATTTGATTAACTTGCGCTTCCAGTGCTTCCACTTTTGCATCAGCAACCGCTTGCGGAGAAACTAGGGCGCCCGCCATGGATAATGTCGCTGTGGCCAGACCCAGCGCGATTTGAGTTTTTTTCAATTTCATCGATTCCCCCTCAAGAGATTATTTTTGTTATATGGTTTTTGCCTTAAAACAACAACACCTTTTTCACGAGGGCAATGATAGCAGCTAAAAGCCATCCTTACAAGTTCCTTACAGGTTTTATAATTATTTTTTTCTGCTCGTTTTTTTCTTTAAAATCATGCCAGTACAATACAATCCTAACGTGACTCCTGCTTTGTTTAAAAAAAGCAACAAGCCTTGCGAATTAAATTCCGGCACTATTTCAGGACATCCCTTGCCTGAAAATTAACCCGTTAAAATCTCATTTCCGCCACAACAAACAAGTAGCCTGGATGCAGCGACAGCGAAATCCGGGTAACTTTGGGACAATACCGTTACGTTAAGACCGTCACGATAAATCGATATATATTATTGTAAGAGCGGGTGCAGAGCTTCGATGACCTTGCGCTCCACACCCGCCACAAACGGGCTACGCTTTGATGCACAACAAGGTATAATCGCAGGCCATCACAGCCCGCGCATTGCGCACAGTTCAGATCTTTTTTACGTTGACATGACGCAAACCTCAGACATTACGATTATCGGCGGCGGCATTATAGGTTTACTGACAGCCCGCGAATTCAACAAAGCCGGCGCATCGGTAACCCTCATTGAAAAAAATCAGATAGGACAGGAATCCTCATGGGCGGGTGGCGGTATTTTGCTGCCTTTATATCCCTGGTATCAACCTGACCCTATCAATCGCCTGGTACTGCAAAGCCTGAAGCTTTATCCCAGCCTAGCAGCAGAGCTCAAGGCCGAAACGCCCGTCGACCCTGAATGGAACCCCTGCGGGCTTTTAATTACCAAAAACCCCGACATTACCCTTGCGGATAACTGGTGCAAGGCAAACAACCTGTCTAATAGCCCTGCAAGCGATGCTTTACTGGCGCCTTTTGAGACTCAGCCGCTCAACCCGCTCTGGCTTCCCGGTATTGCCAATGCCCGCAATCCGCGACTGGTCAAGTCGTTAAAAGCCGACCTGATCAACAAGGGCGTGCAATTGATCGAGCAGACAGCGTTAAAATCGGTTGCTATCAACGGACAAACAATCTCTTCGATTGAAACCACAGACGGCAAACGGGCTGTTAATCAATTGATCATTGCGACGGGCGCCTGGACGGGCGATGTGTTTGAGCAATTTTTTAGCGGGCAGAATGCCACGTCGCCCCAAATTTTTCCGGTTAAAGGCCAAATGCTGGTTTTTGACGCGCCGCCGCAATGCTTGCCTTACATTGTCCTGGATGGCGATCAATATCTGATTCCGCGACTCGACGGCAAAATTCTGGCGGGCAGCACCGTCGAGCATGATGATTACAACAAAGCTACGTCACCTGAAGTTAATGCCCAACTGCGTGAATTTGCGATTCGGCTATTCCCTACGCTTAAAAACTGCCCGGTCATTCACCACTGGGCAGGACTAAGACCCGGAACAGAGCATGGTATACCTTATATAGACCGGCATCCTGAGATTACCAACTTAAGCATCAATGCCGGGCATTTCCGTTACGGCCTGGTAATGGGCCCTGCCTCGGCACAACTGATGGTTGACCTGATCCTGGAGCGCACGCCTTCAGTATCGCCTGAACCTTATCGCATGGATGCTGAACATTAAGCCCATCATGACCCAACGCACCTTCATTTTTTCGATCTGCTGACTTATGAACACTTACTCTCTGCTCCGCCCTTTATTGTTTTCACTGGACCCTGAAACCGCTCATGAACTGACGCTTTCACTGATAAAACTGGGCCATACAAGCGGGCTAAACAAGCTTATCAGCCAACCCCCTGTTCAACGGCCGGTTAAGGTTATGGGGCTTGAATTTAAAAATCCGGTGGGACTTGCGGCAGGACTGGATAAAAATGGTGACGCCATTGACGGCTTGGCGGCTCTGGGCTTTGGTTTTATCGAAATTGGGACGGTCACGCCAAGACCGCAGCCCGGCAATCCTAAACCCCGGTTATTCCGGCTAAAAGAGCATCAGGCCATCATCAACCGAATGGGGTTTAATAACAAAGGCATAGACCATCTTTTAGATCAGGTTAAAAGCAGCGCTTACTCCGGCATTATCGGTATCAATATCGGCAAGAATTTTGACACACCGATGGAACAAGCGGCTGATGATTATTTAATCTGCCTTCGCAAAGCCTATGAAGCCGCCAGCTATATTACGATCAACATTTCCTCGCCCAACACCAAAAACCTCAGACAATTGCAGCAAGGAGATGAAATAAAAAATCTGATTTCTGCTTTAAAAGAAGAGCAGTTGAAGCTTAAATCGACATTTGGACAA
This sequence comes from Methylicorpusculum sp., assembly GCF_030651835.1. Taxonomy (GTDB): domain Bacteria; phylum Pseudomonadota; class Gammaproteobacteria; order Methylococcales; family Methylomonadaceae; genus Methylicorpusculum. The sequence continues at coordinate 59,801 of NZ_JAUSBX010000090.1, forward strand.
TATACGCCGCTGGTATTAAAAATTGCGCCGGATTTGAGCGATGATGAAATCGGGCATATTGCCGGATTATTACTGTCTTTTGAAATAGACGGAGTCATTGCCACCAATACCACGATTGCACGGGATAGGATTGCCGGCCATCCATTGGCGAATGAAGCAGGGGGATTGAGCGGCGCACCGGTTAAAGATCAATCAACCCATGTGGTTAAAATCCTGGCCGGAGAGCTGGGCGGAAAGATGCCTATTATTGCTGCGGGCGGAATTCTCAGTGCGCAGGATGCCGAGGAAAAATTTAAAGCGGGCGCCAGTCTGGTTCAGATCTACAGCGGTTTAATTTATCAGGGCCCGCAGTTGATTCAGGAAATCTTACACGGAGCGTAATTATTCAATCGCAACCCAACATTAACGCCATGGCCTTGAAATGCCCTCATTAAGCCGGATGTTTCAGTTAAATCAATAAGCCCGTCATGCCCGTCCGGAAAAGGCATCCAGTAAGCTTCGAGTTATCCATGGGGTCTGGATTTCGGCTATCCCTGCCGAAATGACGAGGTCGACCAGAAAACCGGTTATCCTTCCTCAACATTGTGTTGCGCGGCTTCCTGCTCGCGTAACGCACGCTCTTCAAGAAACGAGCGCACATCTTCATTATCGACTCGGGTGTATATTTCTTCTACCGCCAGTGTCAGCCCCAAAGATTCAAAGGTAACCTCGTCCCCCATGAAATAATGGTTCGATATCCAGCCTTGCGATTTTCTGCAGACTTCCACATCGACAAAATCCTGCTCAATCAAAACCAACTCCTTGAGGCTGGGTATCGTCTGATAGGTCGTGCGCTTGACCGTTTCGTCAATGCGCCGCGTCGATTTTGAAACCACTTCAACAATGATCACAGGCGATTCGGTGTAATACTCATTGGGCGTTGCATCGTCGCAAACCACCATGACATCGGGATAAAAAAATCGGCTGCCCGCTTTGATTTTTACATCTGATGCAAAGGGTTCGCAGGGTTTCCCTTTAAGGAAACTTCTTAGCTCACCAAATACATTACCGGCAATTCTTTCATGATTCTTGCTCGCGCCGGCCATGGCATAAACATCACCGTCTATGTACTCATGCTTGATTTCGCTGAGCTTTTCTCCGTCCAGGTATTCCTGCTCCGAAATCGGGTTATCATTGAGTTGAATTTGAGCTGACATAAAACCTCTAATTACCCCTACTTAAGTTTCCTAATAAGTTCAAAATCGGACAGCCATAATGCTTGGGCTGCAGGAATTATCGATAGGGTTTGCGAAATGAATTAATAAAGTACTCTTCCATTACCGTGAAAGCCGATGAGTAGGATGGATAAGCGATAGCGCATCCACCTTTAACAGCATTGGCGGATGCGGCTTTCGCCTTATCCGCCCTACAATGATCTTTCATTTGCCGGGGAATTACTGTTACTCTCCGGCAATCGACATCCGTTCAATCAGTATGGAACCGGTTCTGATGTTGCCGCGATAATCCACATCATTACCCACGGCAACGATGTTTCTGAACATGTGCTTAAGATTGCCTGCGATGGTGATTTCTTCTACCGGATATTGGATAACACCGTTTTCGACCCAAAACCCGGAAGCGCCGCGGGAATAATCGCCGGTTACCATGTTGACGCCCTGACCCATCAGCTCCGTAACCAGTAATCCGGTTCCTAAGCGCGCCAGCATGCCGTTAAAATCGTCATCGCCGGAATCCAAAGTCAGGTTATGCACGCCACCCGCATTGCCGGTACTTTGCATGCCTAATTTACGCGCCGAATAAGTCCCCAGCACATAGCTTTTCAGGATGCCGTCCGCGACGATATCGCGGGTACGCGTCACCACCCCTTCGGCGTCAAAACTGGCGCTACCCAAAGCGCCGGACAAATAAGGCTGCTCATGAATATGGATAAATTCAGGAAAAATAGGCTGATCCAGCATATCCAGCAGGAACGATGATTTGCGGTACAAGTTGCCGCCGCTGATCGCACTGATCAGCGAACCGAGCAAACCCGAAGCCACTTCGGCCGCATATAAAACAGGGCATTGCCGCGTACTCAACTTACGACCTTCCAGACGGCGGATCGTCCGTTCGGCTGCTTTTCTGCCTATCTCGGGACCCGGTTCAAGCTTGCTGGCCTCTCTGGCAACACTGTACCAGTAATCGCGCTGCATGCTATCGCCCCGCTGGCCCAATACCGAACAACTCATGGAATGCCGGGTTGAAGCATAGCCATGTAAAAAGCCCAAGCTATTACCCAAGACGCGAATGCCTTGATGGGTGTTGACAGAAGCACCTTCGGAATTAGTGATATCGGCATGGTAACTGCGGGCTGCGTCTTCGCAGGCAATCGCCATATTAATGGCTTGATCGGCAGTGAGTGTCCAAGGATGATAAAGGTCAAGATCCGGGAACTCGGTCGCTAACCAACTAGGCTCGGGCAATCCGGCATAAGCATCTTCATTGGCATAGCGCGCAAAACTTAACGCGGCGGTGACGGTTTCCTTGATCGAGGTTTCGGACAAATCGTTGGTGCTGGCCGAACCCTTGCGCTGCCCGATGTAAACCGTAACACCCAGACCTTGATCACAATGGTGTTCTATGGTTTCCACATCGCCCATGCGCGCCGTTACGGATAGACCATTTTCAATGCTTAAACCGGCTTCGGCAGCACTGGCGCCCTGTTCTTTCGCTTCGTCCAATAACAATTGAACCAGCGCGGTTAATCGATTGATTTCGTCTTGATTTTGCAAAGTGATTCCCTATTGATTATTTAGGTGAGTGACAATCGTCATCAAATACTGGTTCCGCCTACCGTCAAGCCATCGATTTTGAGCGTAGGCTGACCTACGCCAACCGGCACGCTTTGACCATCTTTTCCGCAGGTGCCCACGCCGCTGTCCAATTGCAGGTCATTACCGACCATCGACACGCGGGTCAGCACGTCCGGACCGTTGCCAATCAGCGTCGCGCCTTTGACGGGTCGGGTCAGCTTGCCATTTTCAATCAAATAGGCTTCGCTGGCCGAGAAGACAAATTTTCCTGACGTGATATCGACCTGACCGCCGCCAAAATTCTTTGCATACAAACCTTTTTCAACCGAGCGAATGATTTCTTCGGCATCATGAGCGCCCGGCAACATATAGGTGTTGGTCATGCGGGGCATCGGCAAATGCGCATAAGACTCACGGCGCCCGTTTCCGGTTGGACTGACGCCCATCAACCGGGCGTTGAGCTTATCCTGCATATAACCTTTGAGGATGCCGTTTTCGATCAAAACGGTATTTTCGGTAGGTGTACCTTCGTCATCAATCGACAATGACCCCCTGCGTCCAGGCAGCGTGCCGTCATCCACAACGGTACATAAACTGGAACCCACCCGCTCACCGACCCTACCGCTGAACGCGGAGGTGCCTTTTCTATTAAAATCACCTTCAAGTCCGTGCCCTATCGCTTCATGCAGCAAGATACCGGGCCAACCGGAACCTAAGACCACGGTCATATTGCCGGCCGGCGCTTCAACGGCTTCAAGATTAACCAAAGCCAATCTGACGGCTTCCTTTCCATAGTCCAGCGCTTTGTCTTCATCGAAAAACATTGTGTAATCACACCGTCCGCCACCGCCCATACTGCCCTGTTCACGTCTTCCGTTCTGTACCACGATCACGGTTACATTCATTCTGACCAGAGGGCGGATATCGGCAGTCAACTGGCCGTCCTGACTGGCCACCAAAATGCTGTCATGCGCGCCGATCAGGCTGATGATAACTTCTTCAATCCGGCTGTCGAGCTTTCGGGTTTCACTGTCCACTTTGCGCAGCAAATCGACTTTCTGTTGATCCGCCAGCGATTTAAGCGGGTTGGATGTACCGTAATAAGGCTGGGAATAACTGGGCTTAAACAGCGCCGAGCGCGCTTCCTGACCTTGTCGGACAATCGCTTTGACATTATTGGCCGCTTCCAGCAGTACCGGCAATTCAATCCTGTCACTGTAGGCAAATCCGGTTTTCTCACCGGCAACCGCCCTGACGCCTGCGCCTTTTTCAATACTATGACTGCCTTCCTTGATAATCCCGCTCTCCATAACCCAGGATTCAAAATGGCTGGACTGAAAATAGATATCGGCGGCATCCACCTGCGCACTGAGCAAGCTATTCATAATTTTTTCGATATCGCTGTCTTGCAAACCTGTGGGCGCGAGTATCGATTGTCTGGCTTGAGTAAGTCTGTCCATATGCTTTAGTTGGTTTGATTATGGGTTGTTTGATTTATTCTGATAAAAATGATGGGAAGTTAGGGCAATAGCCTAAAAGCAAATAACCCATCTCCGCGATAAAAATCAGTCTATCGCTCTATAGTGATCCGTCAATTGAAAAGACCCGGCACGCTGAGCGTTCCGTCTTTTCCGTCAACTTCTTCATAGACGCCATCACGCAACACTTTAAACAAGGTTTCCAATAAACGGTCCGGACCGTCTTTTAATTCGTCATCCCTATCCGGCTTATCATCCGGTTTGCCGAACGTTTTTTCGCTATCCTTATCCTCTACAATTTTCGCGGTAATTTCAGTGAGCTGCCCGGCCTCTCTTAACTGCAGCGAATAAATACGCTCCTCGTAATTATCCGCCGACAAAAATCCTGACAAAAAACCTTTTTGGTTGGGGTTATCCGGGTCATAACTGACGTAGATATAGCCTTCATCACGGTTTTTATCGGTAATCTCGATCTCCTGCTGATTTAAAACCAGACCTAAAATAAACCAGGATTGATCAAAAGATTCATTGATTACCAGCGTTGAGGCAAGGCCGCTGGTTTCCAGCTTGACTTTATCGCCCAGCCCTTTTTTTATTGAGGCGGAAGTGGCAACCGGATCTATCTTCTCGACGGGATGTTCCGGCTTGACTACAGTCAGCTCGGGAGGACGCTCGAGAATTTCGGTGTTTCTGTATTTTGATTCAGGCTCCGCACAAGAGATCAAGGCAGCGGCATGAAATCCTGCGAAAACACAATACACGATTTTTTGAATTGAGCGATTCATCATATCAGTTCGGTTGTTAACAAATTCTTTTAGGCTTTATCAGTCAAAGCGCCGGTGATGCAACACGGGGAAACTTGATCTGACTCTGGCAAGACGTTCATGATCGATATCAGCACAGACAAAGCCGGCCCCGGTTTTGTAACAATCCAAAACCAGCCCCCAGGGATCAATGATCATACTGTGCCCATAGGTTTTCCTGCCGTTAATATGAAATCCGCCCTGATTCGGCGCGATGACATAAGATAAATTTTCTATGGCGCGGGCACGCAAAAGAGTCTCCCAATGCGCTGCACCGGTCTGAGCCGTAAATGCAGAAGGAACCAGCAGTATTTCCGCGCCTAAAGCCACCAGCTTTCGGTAAAACTCAGGAAATCTCAGATCGTAACAAACCGACAATCCCAACTTACCGAACGGGGTATCGATAACGACCAGCGAATCGCCTTGCTCAATCGAATTGGATTCACGGTAGACTTCCTCGGTATCGGGAACTGCTACGTCAAACAAGTGCATTTTGTCGTAACGCCCGGCGCGTTCACCCTTGTCGTTATAAACCAGACTGGAGGCTCTGACTTTATTTTCCTGGTCACCGGCAATGGGAATGGTTCCACCTATCACCCAAATGCCATGCTTCAGAGCCGTTTCAGCAAGAAAATCCTGGATCGGTCCTGTCCCGTCTTGTTCTTTAACTTTCAGTTTATCCAGTTCGTGCTCGCCCATCAGCGCAAAATTCTCCGGCAAAACGACCAGTTTTGCTCCGGCATTGACGGCTTCACCTATCAGTCGGCCTGCTTCTGTTAAATTTGAAGAAACACTGGGGCCTGAAGCCATTTGTATGGCTGCGCATTTGCTCATTTTTATTCCCTTTTTATTATTTTACAATCAAAGTGCTGGATCATAAGAGGGCAATGTATCTCAGTTAAGACCCTCGGATAGACAAAAATGCAGGAGTGGACCGTGCCCGCAACTTATACCCTTCGTAGATCGAAATTCGGCACAGGGGTGCCCGTCAAAGGACGCCGTAAATACATCCTTATAGGCTCTATACCGGCATCCATGCTGGCAAAGCCTTTGCCGAACAACCCGTTGCCTCCTTAGGCACTGCCGAAATTTGAAGTGCGAAAGGTATTAATGGGTTCAATCGCGGGCATGGCCCGCTCCTACAAAATATGCTTAACTTTACGTCACTGCTAAACCGGGAGCTTTCATTTTCGGGGGTGGTGAAAGCATCTTCATGATCGTTGGATTTTATCTATTCTGAAAACCGCTATTGGCTGATGGTAGCAAAGCCGATTCTGTTTGACTCAAAATAGTCGGCTTTTGCACGCTATAAATCACGGCTCCTCTTCATCGGTAACCCAAGGAAATCCGGTAATGCCCTTCCAGGTTTTTTGAAATAAACCATCGTTTTCGTGGGTAGGGATAACCTCAGGATTCTGCCAGGTGCCTTTTAACTGATACTCCGAACGGAAAAAAATACCATCCTGGTAATCGTTCGTCATCGCTCCTGCAATCAGTCCGGTAACCCGGCCAAGGATTGTACCAGCAATAGGCACGGCATCAGAACTTTTAGGTACCACGCTGACCAGTTGATCCAGTGTTTTGTCGATCAAACTGGTTTTTCCCGTGATCGTGATTTTTGCAGGCACGGCATCAACGACCAGATTGTGCGTGTCCGCTATACCCCGGTTCAGATTGATTCGGCCTTTGATGCTGTTGAACATCAAACCTTCTTTGTACACATCGCGAAAATCCAGCTGTAAGCGCTTAACCCATTGGGAAAAGGCCAATATCCCCAATACCCGGCCTAATCCAGGTTCAATGCTCAATAAACGGCCGTCTCGCCATTTAACATCGACATAACCGTTTATACCGGCCAGATTAAATTGGTGCGGCCCTCCTTCCCAATTCAAGGCGAAATCATCAAAGACCTTTCCGCCTCGCATATCTTTATAAAGGCCCAGCTTTCTCAGCAACGGACCAAGCTTTTCGCTTTTTAAAAACCCCTTCACTTGTGTCTGGGTCTGGTTACCCTTAATTTTCCAGCTACCGGTCAGACTCAATTCATGCCGCTGACTCGTCAGCTCAACCTTATTGAAATAAACACCGTCCTCGGTTCGCTTTGATGACAGTGCGAGCTGACCCAGATCAACCGTGTTCCAGAGGATTTTTTTACTGTTGATGTCAAATAATGGCAAAACAGGATTAGCCTGCGATTGCCCTCCGTCCAAGTGGAACTGATTGACGCCGTGAAGATCGATAAAATCCATATCCAGAGTAATTTTGTCATTGCCCGACCAATCCAACGGCATTTTAAAATCGCCTTTAGCAATAGCTGCGGTAATGGAGCCTACCCAATAAGATTCTGTTCTCTTTAACTTCAGATACACTGCACCCAGATCGTTCTGATTACTGATCAAGTGCTGCGTATGCACTTCGAATTCATCAATAAAATCGGGACTGACACCCCCTTTTACCGGACCGCTATTCAACCAGCCTTTAACATCCAGCCGTTCACTATTGACTTCAAAACGGACCCGTTGCTCTTCCGGAGCAACTGCTTTCCCCTCTCCAATTAAAAAATGTCCGGCATACAGCTGTTTTTGCGGTACATCAATTTTGAGTGCGGCTTTAAGAGTATTGCCGTAGGTCAAGCCGATTGGAAGAAATTGTTCATCACCCAGATCAAAATTCAATACCAGATTTTTTTTCTGTTGCTTGGTTTTAGCCATATTTTCAGGCAAATCAATATTCATCCCGATCAGATCGGTAGTGATGATTAATTCAGGCGGTTGATTTTGAGCCGACGGCAAACGCAGTTGCAGGCGGTAATCTGAACTGCCTTCGGCTACCGCCCAGAAAGGCATGTCAAATTGTTTCCTGAGCGCATCAATACCGGCATGACCATTGACGTATATATCGGTCTGTTCCGGTTTGGTGTCGATATCCAGCTTAATGGGATTACCCAATGTCGAGGCCGTAATACCCTTGCCGTAAACTCCCATCTGATCGAAGCGAAGAGCGCCTTTAATCTGCGTGACCGGAAGATCAAAAGCATGCACTCTAAGTGAGGCATTCTCCAGACTTGCATCGCCGTTGACAGACAACGGAGCCACATCATCCAGAGGAATTTTGAGATCAAGATTGACCTGACTGCTTCCTTTTGGCGTAATCGCCGACAGCAAGGAATTGGCGGTTGACTTGAGCGGCGTCGCTTTTAAATAGGCCATGATACCGGCCATTTCACCTTGGGCTTTTCCTTTGATAAGCACGTGCTGACTGGTTTCTAACGAGGGGATGGTGACCAGGGCTTCATTGATTTTACAAGCCAATGACTGGGCAGAATGAATATCGACCGTCAAACCCTCACCCAAAAACTCGACCTGAGCATCGAGTTTTGTCAGATGAGGCCAATCAGCGCTGTATTCCAGCTCACCGTCTGCAACATCGAAAAGCACCTGAAATACACCTTGCCCTTTATTAAAAGGGTAATCATCCAGCCTTCCGTGAATCGATAGCCCGCCACGAGGAACGTTACCTGCAACAAACGCATGGTCCAACCATGCCAAAGCACCCGGATTCATGATGCCGACCGGATAATATTGACTGGCAGTTCGGGCATCGGCAATAGAAAAATCGCCATGTAAATCAAGAAATGGTGAATCCCCGTTTTTGGGAATGGTCAGCTTCACGCGGCTTAGGGTCTTGATGGACGGAGAATCCAGAACAAGATCAGCGGTGCTTATTTTCCAGTCGTCTTTTGTTTGACGCCAAAAAACCCGACCTTTAAAGCGCTGCAAAGCCAAATGGTTACGAAACAGTTCCGATGCTGAAACATCGAGATTTTCCGCATCCACTGTCAGTTGGCCTTGATCGGCATTACCTTTTACATAACCGGACAAGCCCTGCAACCCAGGCAATGGCGCCTTTTCGGCCAGCCCCAAGTTTCTGAACTTACCCTCGACGGTAAAAGCCTGAGTGTCGATATCGGCGGCCAGCTTAAAATCCAGCAACTGGCCGGTCATACTCGGCAGGCCCGCATCCCCTGCTTTGGCTTCCGGCATCAACTTGAGCAACATTGAAAGAGGTTCCAGATCCATTTTTTTTACCGCCAATGAAACCCGTTGAGCAGATCCTTGCGAATCATTCTGCACGGCCAGGCTGAATTGTCCGGGAGACCAAATCGACTCTCTGGTCTCAATGAGTAAATCATTGACATCCAGCTGCCAACGTTCAGGACTTTGCTGCCTCCAGCGAAACCGGGTCTCTAATTTTTCCAAAGCCAGCGGCGCCTTTGAGGATTGCGTCTTGACGGACAGTTTTTTGACGACCCCTTCGCCTTGAACTTGCTGTAATTGCGACTGTTGCCAGTTCATCCAAACCCTGAAGTCGGCAAGGCCCGAGTTAATCAACAATTTAGAAGGCATCTCTCCTGTCAAAAATTGCGCCAGCTGCACATCATTACCTTCCAGAAAAACCTGTCCGGTCATCTGGCCGGGTTCAAAGAAATTCCCCTCAAAAACCATTGAGAGCCGCAATGAACGCCCCAATTTGTCGGGAAGATCCAGCAACATGTGCATGCTATGCCGGCCATCAACCGTATCGTTTTTAATGACCAAATCGACCTGATCAAACTGCACAGGCTTAGCTTTAAGCTGCTCATTCTGCCAAGTAATACGGCTATGTAATAATTCAAATTTACTGCCTTGCAGTAACCAAAGTGGCTTTTCATCCCCGGCCCCGGCTTTGAGCCCGGCAATCGCAAAACTGCCATCGGCCTTGCGCTTTGCAGTCAGCTCGGCGCCCACCAGTGTCAACCAGGAAGATGACCACAATTGCCGGGTCAGAGCCAAATCCCAGAGATTGATACTCAGCCTTATTTCATCCAGTTTTATTGCAGCTTTTGGCGAGTTGTTATCACTGGGTATGTCAATCTCTTGCAACTTAACTACGGCGGTAAAGCGATGCATTCCGGCGCTGAGCTTGCCGATTCTGACCGGTGTATCAATTAACGCGCTGACTTCCTTTTCCAATACCGCTTTATAACGCTCGACACCGGTCATCAAGATTCGAATTCCCGTCAAACCTAATGCTGCTGTCAATAGAGACCAGAAAATGAGGTGCCGTGTCGCACGCGTAATATGATGAATCACTGATTTAAATCCACTGGGTGCCGCTCATATAGTCGATGGCACGAGGAATCTCCAATGCTTTGGCATGATCGTTAAAAAATATGCATTCGTATGTCGTAATGGTTGAACCGGAAAGCAGGCAAGCGGGATTGAGTTAGAGGCCGCTGCTCATTTTTGGATAATCCGCTCGCTGGCACTGGCCATGCGATCAGTCCATAGGGCAAAGCTGGCCAAACAAAGCCATGTTACTAAAGCAGCACCACATCATATTGTTCCTGATTGTATTGCGCTTCCGCCCTGAATTTAATACGAACGCCTAGAAACATTTCCAGTTCGGCAAGCATGTCAGCTTCTTCATCCAACAGCATCTCTACCACTTCGTTAGAAGCCAGAACCATTAATTTCTGGACATTATATTGCCTGACTTCACGAATAATCTCCCGGAAAATTTCCAGACAGACCGATTCCGCCGTTTTAAGAACTCCCCGTCCACCGCAGGCCGAACAAGGTTCGCATAATATATGCTCCAGGCTTTCCCGGGTTCTTTTACGGGTCATTTCGACAAGACCCAAAGCGGATACTTCCGTGATTTTGGTTTTGGCATGGTCTTTTTCCAAATGCCGCTCCAATGCCTGTAAGACCTGTTCCTTGTGATCTTTACTCTGCATATCGATAAAATCGATAATGATGATACCGCCCAGGTTACGTAACCTCAACTGACGGCAAATCGCCTGAGCCGCCTCAAGATTGGTCTTGAATATCGTTTCTTCCAGATTGCGCCCACCGACATAGCTGCCGGTATTGACATCCACCGTGGTCATTGCTTCGGTTTGATCGAAGACCAGATGCCCGCCGGATTTTAATTTTACTTTACGATCCAGCGCGCGCTGTATCTCGTCTTCAACATTGTAGATATCAAAAACCGGGCATTCTCCGGTGTAATGCTCTATGACACCAACAATATCAGGCACAAAGACTTCTGCAAATTCGATGAGCTTATGATAAGTTTCTCTAGAATCTACCCGGACGCGTTCAATACCTTCCTTGTAAAGATCACGCAGCGTTCTGACACTGAGCGGCAAATCTTTATGAATAAACTGCCTGGGAGTGGCCTGCTCAATTTTTGCGGATATTGATTCCCATAACTTCAAAAGAAAAGTCATATCGGACATCAGAATAGGTTCATCTACACATTCGGCAGCCGTTCTGGCAATAAATCCGCCACACTGATTCTTCTCTCGAAAAGCCTCAAGACACGTCCTAAGCCTTGCTCTTTCTTTTTCGCATTCTATCCGCTGAGACACACCGCTATTATGCGTATAGGGCATATAGACCTGATAGCGGGAAGGGATGGATATTTCTGTCGTTAGCCGGGCACCTTTGCTGCCAATCGGGTCTTTTGTCACCTGGACAACGACATGCTGACCCTCATGCAGATAGTGCTCGATATTGGCTGAACCTTTTTTTTCCAGGTCCTTGGTGCATAAATCGGAAAGATGGAGAAATGCTGCTCTCGGTAAACCAATATCAATAAAAGCCGCTTGCATGCCGGGCAGCACCCGGCAAACCTCTCCCTTATAGATATTGCCTACCAATCCTCGCTGCTTGGTCCTTTCAATGACCAGCTCCTGCAGGACGCCATTTTCAATAACGGCCACTCGTGTTTCAGGCGGCGTCACGTTAATCAGAATTTCTTCACTCATCTTAAAATTTCAATTCCTTGTTTCGCCAGTAACTCGGCTGTTTCATAGAGAGGCAAACCCACTACGCCGGAAAAACTGCCGTTGATTGTCTTGACAAAAATACTGGCTAATCCCTGAATGGCATAAGCACCGGCCTTATCATCAGGCTCACCGGTTTCCCAGTATGCCACTATTTCAGCCTCACTGAGTTGTCGAAAAGTGACTTCGGTAATACTGACAGCTTCTTCATGCTGCCTGCCCCTCAACGAAATTGCAGAGAAAACATGATGAGTTGTCCCGGACAACTGCCGCAACATTGACAAGCCCTGATCCCGATTAAGCGGCTTACCCAGAATGCTGCCGTTCAGAATCACCGCCGTATCGGCCGCCAGAACAGGTTTAGAAACACCGGTAATGGCAGCGCACGCGGCCGACTTTTCAGCCGCAACACGCTGAACATAAACAAGAGGCGGCTCGGCCATTTTGGGCGTCTCGTCAATATCCACAGGACATACCTCGTAACGGACACCAATCTGGTCCAATAATTCCCGGCGTCTAGGTGAGGCTGATGCCAATATGATGTGAGCCGTCATTCGCGGTGATAGGGGTGGTTATTAAGAAGGGTCCAGGCCCTGTAAAGCTGTTCGGCAATCATGACCCGCACCAGCGGATGAGGAAAAGTCAGTCGTGACAAACTCCAGGATTCACTGGCCAAGCCTTTAGCTTCATCCGATAAGCCTTCAGGTCCGCCGACCAGCAAGGCTACATTTCGTCCCTGCCCTAACCACCGCTGCATTGCCTGGGATAATTCGGGCGTAGACCAACTTTTTCCAGTAACATCCAAAGTGACCACATGCGTATCTTTTGCAATCGCAGACTGCATTCTTTCGCCTTCTTCTCTGACGATACGCGCGACATCGCTGTTTTTAGTTCGTTTCCCGGCGGCAATCTCCTTTAACACCAATTCGCACTCCCTTGGCATCCGCTTTGCGTATTCATCAAACCCCTGCTGAACCCACGCGGGCATTTTTTGGCCTATTGAAACGAGTTGTATCTGCATGCGCGGCAGAATACACAGAACCCCAACACCTTGCAATGAGGTTTTAAAATCTTTGGTTCGTTCAATTTTACAAGCCATAACATAGAAACTGGCTGACAAACCAATTTTGTAGGCAACGACTTTAAATCTTAAGCTTGCCCAATTTGCGAATATCAATACTCGGTCTAATCTTAAATCGAACTCAGGCAATTTTTAAACGGGGTTGAACATGCCGGTCAGTTTGATTCTGGAACGTATATTCAAGTGGCTTTTCTGGATAAGCCTCATGACAGCGGCCATCAGCGCCTTTTACAAAGACCGGCTTCCTGAGCCTGAATTTTACGCTGCAAACGAATTGCCTGAACCTGTTCAATCCGAACTGGGCGAAGAAACCCTGCCGTTTATGCTGGATGTCAATCATCAGACTTATTTGATTAAACCGCGATACAGCTATGAATTGAACGGCATCGTGGTCAGTTACAGTAATGCCGGCAGTTTTGGCAATATTTGGCACCATAAGCGCTGGAAAGATTTTATCAATCTTCGTGATTTATGCGTTATTTGGGGTGATAACGTCGCAACCGGCGTTTACAAGCAAATGAAATTTAAAAATGACAGCTGGACTTGCTGGGCATCATGGCTGGATCCGGCAACAGGTGCTCTGTTTAAAAATGAAGCTTTATCAAACAATCATCTGCTGAGTGATCAGACCTTAATCAAAAAAGCCTTACTCGCTGCCGAACCCGGCGACCATATCAGACTGAAAGGTTTTTTATCTGAATATGAAAATAAAGGCAACGGCTTTAAACGCGGAACCAGTATTTCACGTTTCGATACCGGCAATGGCGCCTGCGAAACAATTTATCTTACCGATTTTGAGATCGTCAAAAAAGCCAATACCAGCCTCAGAAAACTATTCAGCTTCGCAAAATGGCTATGTATCATTTCACTGTCAGGCTTTCTGATCGCCTTTATCGTGGCGCCGTTTCGAATAAATAATTAATCATCGATAAAAAATCGGTGCCAGATCATTTGAAAAACCTTCTTTTTAAGATCCTGAAATAAACGGCATAAAAAATGCTGGATAGGGATTAACTCCCTACCCACTAAAAGAAGGTTGACGAATGAAATACGCGCACTACTTTAAAATACTGGTACCGGTCATCGCCTTGGCGGTAATACAAACAAGCACTGCCGAGGCCGCGCTCATCATCGATAATTTTACTGATCGCCAACAGGTCAAAGACGATTTAACCACGGCCGGAACCACCAGCAACTCAATGCTTTTGAGTGGATCGGCATCCAGCCTGAGCGGAGCCCAAAGAACCTTCAGCGCCACATCAAATGGAATACCCAATTCTGAAAACGAGGGAGCAAAGCGCTCTATCAATACTCACATCAGCGCTGAAGATGGATTCCTATCTTTTTCCAACGCTGAAAAATCAAACGGTACCGCATCAATTCTTTACGACAACTTCGGAATCGTTGACTTTACTGCCTATGCTGATGCCTTTCTGATTGAAATTCTTACGATTGATCTAAATGCTGAATTAGAGTTGATCATTAACAATAACTCATTTTCGGGTCCACAATTATTTAATGCTATTGGCAGTTTTTATATTGACTTCAGCAGCTTCAGTAACCCTTCGGAGCTGGCATCTGTACAAAATTTTGCCTTAACTGTTAAAGGCGTCCAGGCACTGGATCTCGACTTCAAATTTTCTGCCTTGAACAGAGCCGGTTCAGCATCAACTGCCGCAGTACCTGAACCCTCTTTGTATGCCTTACTAGCGATAGGCTTACTGGTATTTGGGGCACTTAATCGCAAACAGATCCAATTTTAATTGCCATTCATCATCAGCCTAAATTTATACCCGAGATTTAATCTTATGAACTCACTAAAAATTAGCAAAATCGCGACCTTACTGTCATTTTCCTTTGGCTTGGCATTTTCTTCATTCAGCCAGGCAAACTCTCTGGTTATCGACAATTTCTCGGATTACCAATATGTCTATGACCTGGGGGGCGACAATATCGCTACAACAGAGGGCCCGCTTGCTATTGCTGGAACCGGTTTGACCGGAGCAACCCGAACCCTGATCGCACACGCCACAGGCAGCAATTTTCATGAAACGGCTATCGAAACCGATAACTCCTTATCCATTTCCAACACCTCACAATCAGCCGGGAATGCATCGGTAATCTGGAACTTCAACCTGACTGACTTTACGCTGCATGGAAACGCCATCATGCTTCAAGTCTTGGCAATCGATATTCAGTCAGGCGTCTTTGTACAAATGATTGCCAACGGCTCATCTTCATCCAATCAAATAGCGATTAACGGGGCGGGCGATCTCTATGTCAACTTCAGCGACTTTGATAATGCCTCTGTTTTCCAAGGACTCAACCAATTCCAGCTGAATTTTAAAGGGCCGCAAAGCTGGGACGCCGAATTTAAAGTATTGACTGCAACCACGCCAGTTCCTTTGCCTCCTGCTTTTGCGTTGATGAGCCTTGCCCTGTTTGGCATCGGTTCATTTCGTAAATATCAACATAGCTAAGCAAACCGGATTAACACCACTGACACTTTTGGCATTTAGATGCCATAAGTGTCAGTGCCCTTGTCATTTTTGACAGCTCCCCCAGCAACTCTCAATTTGAAGAGAAAAAAGGGATGGGGGAAGCTTTTTGAGGATGTCGGCAGCAAGGGATGCTGCTGTCAAGCCCCCATGGAAGGGTTTACGGCGTTCCTCAAAAGGCTTTTACCAGCCCAAAATGATGCCGAAAAGATTAAACTGAGAATTGCTGCAGCTCCCCCGCCTCACTGAATTACCTTTCGATTGATATAATAATGCTCTGATTCACCAACCCTCGCTGACCAAAAGCTACTGACAATTTTTCATTGATCTTCTGGGTAAATTCAATAATTATTATTCAATTTCAATGTGATACTATGTCCCGCACAATTACGGCGCGGCATTTTTCTCCAATTAAAACGCTGTTTACGTTCACAATAACAATAATAAATTGAACGATGGATAATCGAATACTCATAAAAATGAAAAATGGCGGGTTGGGCCGTCTCATTAATATTATTCAGACGCTTTTTGTCAGTTTGTTGCGTATCTGGTCCATACCTATCGTACTCATGCTCAGTGTGGCTTCAGGATTTACGACCTACTACGGCATGTCTTTTTTTATTACTCCCTGGATTGCGCTGATCATTACCATTGCAATTCAGTCCATCATGGTGATCTGCTCAGTCGAAATTGCCGGCATTCACTGGACCGCCAACCGGACGCGTTACCTAAGCGTTTTGCTGTCTCTTTTGATTGCAGTAACGGCCTCGGTTTCCTTTTCTTATTTTAAGTTTTATCAAATCTCCGAACGCGACAGCATCAGGATTAACAGGCTTAACCAGGTCAGAACAGATGTTGGGCAATATCTCCAGAAAATCATGGCGATCAAAGGTGAAGTTCTTGTCGAACAAAGATCTGAGCTGGATAAACTCGGCAAAGAAGTTGCGCAAGCTTATTTCGGAACCCATCCTGAAATTGTTGAAAGTTATAAGCGCCAGGTTGGCGAGGGCCCTTTTTATAAGCACTACAAACAACAGCTAGAGGAGAAAAAGGAGCAGTTTAAGACGTTTGAATCGGAGCTTTTAAAACTGGACACATTGATCAATCAAACATCCATAAACCTGGAGTTACTCGACAAAGATCCGCAAGAAGCCCATGAAGGCTATCAAAACCTGCTGCTCGGTTTGCAAGCCATTCAGATACAGTTCAATCAACAGGTAGCAAAATTTCATGACAGTTTGCCCGCAGCGCCCAGACTTATGCCGTATTCGGAGTATATTCAAGGTATTAAGCCGTCATTTGCGATGTGGTCCGGTTTTTCCCTGTTTGCGCTTACTTGTGCAGCCATGGTCGATTTCTTTACCGTATTGCTTTCTTACCGATTGGAATTTACGGCGCCCGGCCCATTGACCGAGCAGGAAGAAGAACTCGTTTTTGAATGCCTTCGGCAATTTACCGAATTTCGTATTAATGAAAATGATGCGCTGGAAATGGTTATTGAAAAAACTGAAATTGAACGTGCCAGAAAATACGTGGACTGGCCTCGTATGTTTGCGGTAGGTTTACTACTTAGCCGTGGCTTCATGCGTAAAATTGACAACAGAACCGTTGAATTTGCCCCGACACTTTATCCGCTGATTGCCGAGAAAATGAGCGACAAGCTTCAACAAATAAAAATGCGCTCGAAATCAGCCACAGAAACAACTGGTGCCGGAGATCATCAAAATGATTAATTCGCCTTTGGACATCTGGCTTGCTGAAATCAATCCCCAAGCCGAAAATCAGAGCGAAGAGTGGGACCCCGGATTTGATGCAGGCCGTCAGATTGTTATAGCTCATTTAGGCCCCTGGCAAACCATTTTTGAGCGGCCCGAGGCTTTTAAGCCTCGTTTTTACCACCGACTCTATCCTATCCCGATTAAGGACTGGCAAGTTCTTGTTGAAACCACCTTATATGATGGCTATTGCCGTTTCGAAACGACGTTGTCTATGAGACTGCAGGCGACATTGAAATATGTGATAAAAAACAGTGAGCACGTAGAAACCATCAACCAATATGCTCAAAGCAATTGCGAAAGTCTGATCCGGCTGATTGTCGACCAGGAACTACGTCGGTTGACTGAAAACGACTGGGTTGAAGACGGCTTGGAATTGACTGAGAAAGCGATTCAAAGCCGCATCAATGAGACGCTGATTACACAGCATCTTCAATGCACCACCCAATGTTTTATCAGGCCTCATTTCAGCGAAATAGAAGGCGATAACCAGGGCGTCGATCACTTTGCAAGAGAAAGCCTCTACCTGAAAGTACTTAAAAAAAACTTTGAGTTTCAAGAGCGCTTGAATAAAGAACGTTTCGAACACGAGCAAATTGCCGAGCAATCCCTGCTGGAAAAACGCCTTAAAATGATAGAACAGCGCAATAAAGAAGATGACTTAAAGCGAATAGAACAGGCGTTGATTGCCGATAACACCAAACGCCAACTGGAAGAGAAGCAGCAACAGCAACTTGATCAATTTCAAATGGAAGAGCGTTTGCATCTCCAGGAAATTCGGCATCGAGCTCACCTCAAAGAAGTGGAGCAAAAACATCAGCTGGAACTTGAAAAAAAACTGCTTGACGAAAAACTGATGCATCAGAAGTTATTAAAGGAAAAAGAAAGAGAACTGCAAATACAGGAGTTCAAGCAAGAACAGGCTCAGTGGAACGAAACAAAAGAACATTTGGAACTTGAAAAGATCAATCAGGAAAAACGGCTTAAACAATTGGAAGCTGAAGCCGCTATTTCGCTACAAGAGTTGAAATTAGGCGAAGAACTCAAGCTCGAAGAAAAATTACATGCTGAAAAGCTGAGGCATCAAAGCCGGTTAAAAGACATAGAACTGGATCTGCAAATAGACGAACAAAGAAAGCGCTATGAAGCAACTCTGCACAGCGAAGAATTTCTTCGACGGGATATTGAATTATTGATTTTGGAAAAGCAACGTTCCGATTTGCTGAATGAAATCAAGAACACCGAATCCTGAAAAGAGTGATCAAAGAGCCCAAGTCACTGCCAAGCATAATCCAAAGCAAGTGAATGATAAATCTTGTCTCAATCTATCTTGTAATAAAAATGCAACAGTTGAAGTGCAATAGCTATAATTAAGCCGCTTAATGCCACCTGTTTTTACCCATAAGGAATAATCAAATCATCCAGGTCCTACTCTAAAAATCATTCATATTGACCCACTGATCTGTCATCTCAACTACCCAAGAGCCCAAAGCTACTGAATGAAAGCCAAAACACTGACCTTATTTATTATCTCGATACTGCTTATTATCAATCTGAGTATCTGGAGCTATGTCAATAACCCGTTAAAAATACCGTCGTGGAATAAAACGATGATGGGGGTGACATTCAGCCCGATGCGCCGGGACTCTGATCCCATGAACAATCGTTACCCTTCCTTGGAACAAATTGAGGAAGATGTCAGCTTACTCGCCAACAAAGTCTATGCGATAAGAACATACAGCTCCCTCGACGGCATGGAACATGTGCCTGAATTCGCTTTAAAAAATAAGCTGAATGTCACTATGGGCGCCTGGATCGATACTAATCTCGAAAAAAACCGCCGGGAAATTGAGAGCCTGATTAACCTCAGCAATGAAAATTCCCCGACCATTGTCCGTTTGCTGGTGGGCAATGAGGTTCTTCTAAGAAACGATATCCCTGTCGAACAGTTAATAGACTATATTCGCGAAGTCAAGAAACGCACCTGGCGCCCGGTCAGTACCTCAGAAACCTGGGACCGTTGGATAGCCCATCCGGAACTGGCAAACGAAGTCGACTATATCGCGGTGCATATTCTGCCTTACTGGGAAGGCATTTCTGTTGAGGCAGCAGTGGATTATATTTTCTTCCGCTACAACGCGATGAAAGAGGCTTTCCCGAACAAACCGATAGTAATCACGGAAGTGGGTTGGCCTTCAGATGGTCAAGCGTTCAAACACGCCACACCCTCCTTGACCAATCAGGCCAAATTTCTGAGACAGTTCCTGAATAGGGCCTCAAAAGAAAAAGTCAATTATTACGTGATCGAAGCATTCGACCAGCCCTGGAAAATTGCACGAGAAGGCTCTTCCGGCGCTTATTGGGGCATCTACAATGCCGATAGAAAGCCCAAGTTCCCGATGGTCGGTGATGTACTGGCAATGCCTCAATGGCAGGACTGGGCTACTGGTGCGGCCATATTCAGCTTCATCCTGATGGGACTGTTTTTATTCAGCCGCCGCCAGCTTAAATTACCGGGGCTGTTATTTTTCGGCATCATCGCCAATATCGCCGCTTCTGTTCTGATTTGGTCGGCATCGATTGCAGCCCAGCAATATCAAACGACCTTCTCTATCGTATTCTGGTTGATCCTTCTACTGATGCAGGCGTTAGCTATTTTGATCCTGCTGACTGAAAGCCTTGAAATAGCCGAGGTTATCTGGCATAGAAAAGGTTCAAGAACATTTCAGCCGCTAAAACCGGAAAGTAATTTCGTCTTTCCGAAAGTATCGATACATTTACCTATCCACAACGAACCGCCAGAAATGGTCAGAGAGACGCTGGAAGCGCTCGCAAAGATTGATTATCCCGAATACGAAGTACTGGTTCTGGACAATAACACCCGAGATCCGGCAGTTTGGCAGCCTGTGCGAGACGATTGTGAACGGCTGGGGGCAAAGTTCCGGTTTTTTCACCTTGAAAACTGGCCCGGGTATAAAGCCGGCGCTATCAACTATGGGTTGGATCAGACCGCTGATGACGCAGAAATCATTGCGGTTATCGATAGCGATTACATCATTTCACCCGATTGGCTGAAATCGATGGTGCCTTATTTTGAAAACGACACTGTCGGCTTTGTTCAATCGCCGCAGGATTACCGCGACCTACACGAAAACCTGTTTAAGCAGGTTTGTTACTGGGAATATGCCGGCTTTTTCAATATCGGCATGGTACAGCGTAATGAGTACAACGCTATCATTCAACACGGCACGATGACATTGATTCGAAAATCGGCTCTGGTTGAGACCGGGCGCTGGAGTGAATGGTGTATCTGCGAAGACAGCGAACTGGGCTTGCGTCTTTATGAGGCCGGTTATGACTCCGTCTACTGCAAAGAATCGTTTGGCCGCGGTGTCATGCCGGATACCTTTTCCGGCTATATGACACAACGTTTCCGCTGGGTATATGGCGCCATGATGATCATCAAACATCATTGGCGGGAATTTCTGCCCAGTAAAAAATCATCCTTAACAACCGCCCAACGATACTACTTTATTGCCGGTTGGTTGCCGTGGTTTTCGGATGCATTGGCGCTTTTGTTGACTATCGCCAGTCTGGTGATGACCGCCTTGCTGGTATCCGACCCGTTACACAGCGAATTACCGGTCAATGCGCTGCTGCTACCGACGATTGGCTTGTTCGGATTTAAAATCATCCGAACGCTTTGGTTGTATAAAGCCCGGGTTAACTGTTCAATCTTGCAATCATTCGGCGCGGCACTTTCCGGATTATCGCTGACCCACACCGTGGCAAAAGGCACGATACAGGGCTTGTTTACTTCCGGGAAGCCGTTTATGCGCACGCCCAAACTTGAAAAGCAAGGCCCATTTATTGCCGGTTTGGCCACGATCTGGCAAGAATTACTGCTGCTGTCCTTACTGATTACCGCCATTCTGTCGATGCACTCATTGGAGCATTTCGACAATTTGAGCGGAAAACTCTGGATTGCAGTGCTGTCGGTCCAATCGGTACCTTACATCGCATCACTGCTAATCTTGCTCATGAGTATTGCGCCTAATTACTTGCCTTCGAGAAAAAAATCGTAAACAACGGTTAACTATTTTCACTATCGACACTGGGTAACGCATAGCCTGACAAAGATGAAGCCATGCTCCAACCCGGAAAATAAAACGGTCGTGACGCCTTCGTCACGGCCGAGACTTGCAACAATAAAATACGCCAGCCAGGATTTCATGAACTTTAACGAAAAAAGCAAGCATGAATCCTGACTAGCGTTTATTACCTAACGATTAAAAACAGGCTTGCCAAACCTTAAAAATAATAAGAGTGCTTTTAAGCACCTCTATCTTTCAATAACCCTGCTCAAACGCTACCAGGCAATTCCCATGAACATTGACTGCCCTGCTGATTCCTCAGCTTTTATTCAATCCGGTCGCGACTTGCGGCTTGATTTTTTGCGCGGCTTAATCATGCTGTTGGTCGTGTTAATTCACTTATCTTATTTATCTTTACTAAGTATGTTTGCCTGGGAGCGTATTGGTTTTGTCTCCAGCGCGGAAGGATTTGTCTTTTTATCAGGCACCGTCTTGGGATTGGTGAGCAAAAAAAGGATGACCACAGAAGCCTGGTTTACGACGGCAAGACGCTTATGGCGGCGATCGGTTCAGCTCTATATTGCCTATTTGGTCATTATTTTCAGTATTGTTCTATTCAGAATGATTCCCGGCATTGAAACATTCGATGTAACACATTGGATAGATTTCAACACTGGCTTGGTCTACCCTGTATTTCCTGATCCGGATTTACCTTGGTCAACTTTTCTGGAGCGCGCTCTACTCTTACGTATGGGGCCTCATCAGTTCCAAATCATAGGGCTCTATATTCTGTTAATCGCTTTTTCGCCCATCATTTTATTTTTGATTCGCCAGGGTAAAACGCTTTGGGTTTTGGTGTGGATTTGGACCATCTTTACTTTGGACGATTTTTACCATTTCAATGTCACCCATGCGCAATTTGAATATGCGTTCCCTTTGTTGTCCTGGCAAGCATTGTTCTTTACCGGCATCGCGATAGGCTATCACCGTAAAACCATGTTCAGCTATATCACAGCTCCGAAGCAACAATGGCTAAATAACCTGGCTTGGCTTGTTGCATTGGGACTTTTCTTTCTGGCGATGAACAATACCAATGCCCTTTTTTGGCCAGGTCCTACGTTTTCTTTAATTGACCCGGAAGCCTATACCGAAATGTACGTTCGTTGGTTTGACAAGACATGGCTTGGTGTTGGCCGAGTGATTAACAATGCGGCATTGTTTATTATTTTGTTTAACGCATTGACTTATCATTGGCCCAAATTCAATAAGCTTTTGGGCTGGTTTTTAATTCCTATCGGACAAGCTTCTTTGTACGTTTTTATCCTGCATATCTACTTTATTGTTCTGATCAGCAGCACCCCCTTACCAGGCTATGAAAATATTTTAATCAACACCGGTATTCACCTGTTTACACTGATAATGATATGGTGGATGGTAAAAAATCAGTTTCTATTTAAAATTATTCCTCGTTAAACGCGTATCTGATGACAGACAAGCAAACGGCTGGATTTTCAATTTTTTTTATTTCTGGTTAAAACCTGAAATTTGAACGCTGATTTCGTGACAGTGCGCTCTGCGCGGCAAGATAATCCGGCCTGTGCAATGGGCCAATTAAAACCAGACCGGTTACAAAACCACCCACATGCGCCCAAAAAGCAACACCACCGGTAGAGCCTCCTAAAGCCGGTAAACCGCTGAGCACCTGAAGCAAAAACCAATAACCCAGCATAAATGCGGCCGGCACTGATGCTGAGGTAATATAAAATCCGATAGGTATAACAGTCTGTATTTCGGCTTTTGGATAAAGCCTAGCATAAGCGCCCATGACGCCGCCGATAGCTCCAGATGCCCCCACCATAGGTGTAACCGCACCCGGAGCAGTAAGAATTTGAGCCATTGCCGCAGCAAATGCACACATCAGATAAAAAAACACAAAATGCCATTTATCCATCACATCCTCCACGTTATCGCCAAATATCCATAGAAACCACATATTGGCGATTAAATGAAACCAGCTCCCATGCAGAAACGCATGAGATACCAGCGTAGTTATGCTGCCCCCATCTCCCAACAGACACGCATAGTTTCCGGTGATTTGTATCTTGGTGTCACTGGTGACTGAACCCAGCAATTCTCCAGGAATAAGTCCGTAGTGGCATAAAGACTGGGCAAGCCCCAACTCACTGCCTGCACCTTGAACAAAAAACCAGATAAAGATGTTGGCGGCAATAATGACTATCGTAACAACAGGCTGATGTAACGTAGGGTTTTCATCGCGGATGGGTATCATTGACCGTGCTCCATAGTGTTTAGATGCTGAAAAATACTTGAAAAATAGTAAACCGGTGCCATGTTAATTCTGTAATAGTAACTACTCGGTCGCTTGGAATAGAGGGTGTAGTTGATTGATTGAAATCAAGCAACTACACCCAATAAAACAGGAGGGAGCGAGCAGATACCCATAAACTTTCCTGATTATAAAGCTGTTTCAACTCTAACCCTGTGTCCGTAGTCGACCGTAGCAATTCCCAGTTTGAAATTTTCAGCATCACTTTGGGCTGGGATTGCCGAAATTCAGACCCCAGGGACAGCTCGAAGCTTACCCTCCATGGCACTGGATACCCGTTTCCGGAAGGGCATGACGGGCTTATGGAGTTAGCTGAAACAGCATGATAATCAGGTAAACTTTTGATGTAGGTAGTCAACACCGTTCTATTGTAAACCGCCATTAATTTGATTAGCTTATGATGTTTATTGACGATCACCTGGTATTTTGTGAGCCGTCACCACTGATAGCCATTCATTCGAGGATATAAAAATGGACGAACCCAAAGATTCGAAGCTAGTACAGACCCTCTTTGCTTTTATAAACGGGGCATTCACTTTTGTAAAAAAGTTTTTGAAATGGGCTTACGAAGCTCTCTCAGGAAAACCTTCGCCTCAAAAACAAAAGGCACCCTCTACAGAAGATACGAACGCATCTCAACCTTTTAGAACTTTCCTCATTGTACTCGGCGTTTTGGTGGTTTTATCTATTTTTAACCGTGTAGAAGACATTCAAAAAGACGAACTCCCTTATAACAAATTTCTGCAGCTCGTCAGCGAAAATAAAATTGAACGCGCTGTCATCACTGAAAAAGCTATCACTGGATTGATCAAATCGGAAGACAGCTCGAAACCGCCAGAGCATTTTGTTACTTTCCCTTTAAATAATGACTCGCTGGCCCAAAAGCTGGCCGAGCACAATGTCGAATTTATCGTCAGAAGCGGCGAAAACTGGTTAACCAACCTGCTGTTTAACTGGGTCATTCCTATGTTGATTCTAGCGGCGATCTGGCTCTGGTTTTTTAAACGGATGGCAGGAGGTTCTCCTGGTGCCGGACGCGGATTTCTGAATATGGGCAATAAAGTTCGTATTCAACCGGAATCTACGCAAAAACTTACCTTTGACGATGTCGCCGGCTCCGAAAGCGCCAAACAGGAGCTTAAAGAATCCATCGATTTTCTTAAAGCGCCGGAAAGAATTCAGAGGCTTGGCGGACGCATGCCTAAAGGCCTTTTACTGGTAGGCCCCCCCGGCACCGGCAAAACCCTGTTGGCAAGAGCGGTATCCGGTGAAGCGGGGGTTCCGTTTTTCAATATCAGCGGCTCGGAATTCATTGAATTATTTGTCGGTGTGGGTGCTGCGCGCGTGCGCGATTTATTCGAACAAGCCCGCCAAAAAGCCCCCTGTATTGTTTTTATTGACGAACTGGACGCTATCGGCCGTTCCCGAAGCGGACCTGTGATGATTGGCGGACATGATGAACGCGAACAAACACTCAATCAATTACTGACCGAAATGGATGGCTTTGATCCCTCCTCCGGTGTCGTAGTCATGGCCGCGACCAATCGCCCTGAAATTCTTGATAAAGCCCTGCTCAGAGCGGGCCGTTTTGACCGGCAAATTGTGGTCGACAAACCGGATCTGGAAGACCGGATCAAAATTCTGAAACTGCACACTCAAGCCATACAACTGGCCAATGATGTTGATTTAACAGTAGTTGGCCGGAGAACCCCAGGCCTTGTCGGAGCAGACTTGGCCAACATCGCGAATGAGGCCGCCATCATTGCTGTTCGCGTTGATCATTCTCAAGTCAGAATGGAGGATTTCGAAGCGGCCATTGAGCGCATTCTTACCGGACCCGAGAAGAAAAGCCGCTTACTGGGGCCTGATGAAAAACGCCGCGTTGCTTTCCACGAAGCAGGCCATGCCTTGGTTGCCGAATCAGTGCCAACCGGTCAGCCGGTACATAAAATATCGATTATTCCTCGCGGTGTTTCAGCTTTAGGCTACACCTTGCAGTTACCGGTTGAAGAAAAGTTTTTATCAACCGAAAGCGAATTGAAAGATCAAATCGCTATTTTACTGGGCGGAAGGATGGCGGAGTCGATTGCATTAGGCAACATATCAACAGGCGCTCAGAATGATCTTGAAAAAGCCAGTGAAATTGCCAGAGCCATGGTGTGCTCATTGGGTATGAGCGAAAAACTGGGCGCTGTTACTTATGGAAAACGGCAACAATTGCAGTTTCTTGAATCTGAAGTGTCGGAACAGCGCAACTTCAGTGATGACACCGCACGCTTAATCGATACCGAAATCAAAGCATTGATTGATGAAGGTATTGCGCGTGCGACCGAAATACTGATCAAAAAACGCCCGGTGTTAGACCGGATTGCCGAGGTTTTGCTTGAAAAAGAAGTCATTCTGCATGATGAGATGAAGTCTTTAATGGAAACCGGTTAGACTTGTATCTTCGGGCATCATAAGTGATGCTGATGAAATGAAGCCCAATAAGTGTAAGCTATATATCGTACATGTTGGGCTTTGTTAACGCTCAATCAAACTAAGATAGATTGTTGCTAACGATAAACGCAGAGTGTTGGAACAAATGGGAAGCCGACAAATTATTTGCCGACAACCTTAGTGATTTATCCGGACCAATGATCGAAATGAAATGTTCCGAATTAATTAACGCCTGATTCTGACTGCAAAGCTAAAATCGATTTTGAATTATGCGCCAGCCATTCTTTGATGCGCTGAGAATCACCCACCGGAGTTAATTTACCCGAGGCATTCAGCAAAACAATAATGGTTGGTCTTTCCTCGAACCATGATTGCATGACCAGGCATTTTCCGGCTTCATTGATATATCCTGTTTTGGAGACACCGATCTTCCATTTAGGATTTTTGACCAAAGGATTAGTATTGTTGAACACCAAACTGCGCTTACCGACTGGCTGATAATGTTGTTGTGTCGTCGTAAACTCTCTGATCAGCGGGTATCTGGCTGCTGCAGCGACCATCTTGGCCAAATCGCGCGCACTGGAAGAATTTTCGGCATACAACCCGGTAGGATCCCGAAAACGAGTATGATTAAGACCTAAAATTAAAGCCTTACGATTCATTGCATTGATAAAGGCCCGCTTACCACCTGGATAGTTTCTGGAAAGTGCTGATGCCGCCCTATTTTCTGAAGACATCAGCGCCAACCTTAACATTTCATAGACCGTCATCGAGGTACCGACCGTCAAGCGTGAACGGCTATGTTTGAAATTGTCGACATCTTCAGAAGCAATAGTCAGTATTTTGTCCAGACGGGGGCTTGAATCCAAAAGCACCATTGCCGTCATCAATTTTGTAACCGATGCAATCGGGACTATTTTCTGAGAATTTTTTTCGTAAAGAATATTGCCTGTGAGCTGATCAATCACAATCGCAGAGGCCGACTGCAAAGACAAGCGATTACCTGCCGTGGCAGCTGATGTAAACAATAATAGTGATAACAGGACGAATTGAATCGTCTGAACAGGAGGGGATTGTGACAGTCTCATAAACTCTTTAATTTGCAGCAAAAAATAAAATATTCTAACGGGTTGCGCGCTCAGCCTTAATGGAAGATAAAACTGATTATTTTCTTAAAGACAAAAAACCATCATTAAATCTTCTCGCCACCCTATTAATTTAGGATCATTTTTTTATAGGTTAGAACAATAACCCAGGAATTCAAACAAAACAATAAAAGCGCAGCCGTATATGGCTCATTTGTTTTAAGATCTTAAAGTTAGACTAACACTTTAAACTAAATTGTCGGTTATGATAGCCTACCCCTCGAATTTAACAACCTTGATTTTAAGACTTTGCGCGACAATACGCGCCAAAGCTGACCGATTTGTTTTTTATTGGGCAATCCTCAATCAGCCAATCTCAATTTGAAGGGAAAAAAGGGCTGGGGGGAAGTTTTTTGAGGATGTCGGCAGCAGGGATGCTGTTGCCAAGCCCCATGGAAGGATTTACGGCGTTCCTCAAAAGACTTTCCCCAGCCCAAAATGAGGCCGAAAAGATCAAACTGAGAATTACTGACCCTCAATACAGCTTATTTTTAATAAGTGATCTTTTGTTATACTTTTGCTCAAAAACCTAAGTCTTCATTCCGAATTATGATCTCTGTATTCTCGAATTTATCGAATGAACCAGGAACTCCGTCGTATGATTTTAGACCATGAAGACAGATCCATTGGAATTCTAACCCTACATGCTGCTCATCCCTCCAGCCCCTAGAGAATAATCACTTATGACTATCACAATAGAAGCCCTTGCGAAACTGTGTGACGCCGAAATAATCGGCGGCAATGCCGGAAACCCAATTACTTCTGCCGCCGATATCAAATCAGCCGGTACTCATCAAGTAACCGTTTTAAATGATCCCAAGTATGCTAAATATCTGATCGACAGCAAGGCTTCGGCTTGCTTTATGAGCGCGCAATCCGCGCAACAGGAATTTCCTGAAGGCATGGCAAAGCTTGTATCTAAAAATCCGGATATCAGCTTCATCACGGCGGTCAATGCCCTTCATCCCCAAACAGACTATGCAAGGGATATATCCAAACATGCAGCTATTGCAGACTCCGTCCAACTGGGTCCCAATATTTATGCCGGTGCTTTTGTTTCAATTGAAGCTGATTCATCTATTGGAGAAGGCACAGAAATTCATAGCGGCGCCAGAATCGGTCGTCATGTCCATATCGGAAAAAACTGCCGGATCTATGCGAATGTGGTTATTTACGATAACAGTCAGATCGGTGATGACGTCATTATTCATGCAGGAAGCATCATTGGCGCAGATGGTTTCGGCTATAAACAACAAAATGACAAACATATTAAAGTGCCGCACATCGGCAATATCATTATTGAAAACAAAGTGGAAATCGGTGCAAATAGCTGTATTGACAGGGGCACTTTCGGCTCAACTGTCATCGGAGCAGGGACAAAAATCGATAACCTGGTTCAAATCGGGCACAATAATGCCATAGGCGAAAACGTTATTATCTGCGGTCAATCCGGCATATCAGGCTCATGCATCATTGAAAACAACGCCATTCTCGCAGGCAGCACAGGCGTTGCAGATCATGTGCGTATCGGTCATCATGCTGTCGTCATGGCTCGCTCCGGCATCTCCGGCAATGTTGAACCGGCTACGCAAGTGTGGGGGAGCCCCGCAAAAGACAAAAAAGTCGCCTGGCGGGAATTGGCCGCACTGGCAAAACTTCCTGAATTACTAAAGAAAGTTAAGGCGCTGGAAGAAAAGATCTCGCTACTCGCCAAAGAATAAAAATCCCGGACTTAAGGACCAATGATCATGGCCAAACCGATTACACCCTTGCTGGCAGCCGACGCTATCATTGAACTGGTGGACCGACCTGATAAGCCTATTGTTTTGATAGAACGCGCCTTCCCGCCCCTGGGGTGGGCCATACCTGGAGGATTTGTCGATATCGGCGAGACGCTGGAACACGCGGCAATACGAGAGGCAAAAGAAGAAACGGGACTGGACATAGTACTGACGGCCTTATTAGGTCTGTATTCAAATCCAGTGCGTGACCCTAGAAATCATACCGTTACTGCCGTTTATGTCGCTCAAGCGACCGGAACACCGCTTGCCGCTGATGATGCAAGGAATTTCGGGCTATTCAGCCCGGATTCACTGCCCAATGAACTGGCCTTTGATCATGCATTGGTTCTTGCTGATTATCTGAACTTCAGAACATCGAGCAGAACGGCACCACTGAGAACTTAAGCAAAAATTGAGTTGACTGATATTGATGTGAGGGTTTCGAATGCCATAGCATTCGGCTGACGCTAACAAAAAATATGTGTAGTAAAAAATAGCCTATTCATTATTGCCATCTATACTTTCCCGGATGCATCGTTGACTTCCAAACGGTGTTAAGTTACTTTCAAAAAGGGAATAACCATGACAGACGCGGATTAAAGACAGTACCGTCTATGCCATAAAAACAACTGTTTAAGATTTCACAGGAAGCGTTAATCTTGAATTTTATGAGGAGAATAACAATGAATAAAAAGCAAATCCTAACCGCCTGCATGATGACCGGGGCTTTACTGACCGGTCCGTCAGCTTTTGCAGACGAACATAAACACGGCTATTTCTCATGTCTAAGCGATAAAATCAGTCAAGGTTTTTTCAACACTACCACTGGCTTTATTGAATTACCCAAAAACATTATCAATATCAGTCACGATCAAAACATATTTGTTGGCCTGACCTGGGGAACGGTTCGCGGCGTTGCTCATGCTGTTGGCCGGACTGTCGTAGGTGCAGCGGAACTGGTTACCTCGCCGATTCCGACTGATGATTATATCTCGCCACCTTATGTCTGGGATCGTTTCAGTGAAGACACGCGCTATTTCGGCCTAAATTTTCCTGGCTTTTGGACCACCTATGGTCCATTGGATGACGGCGATTAAGCATCAAACCCATTGGATAAACGTTTGAATCATTGTCCCAAGGCCAATGATGCGTATCAAGAGGATAAAATTATGAATAAACACTTTATTTATTTGCCATTTGCCGTACTCGTCGCTTCGCTGACGGCTTGTACCCCTCCAACCAAAGATATTCCAGGCCTTACATCAGAAATTGATGCAGCAATGGCCGGCCACTACGGCCAATCGATTTACCACGAAGAACTTGCAGAGGAAAGTCTGGAAGATGCCAATAAAATTCTTGATCACTGGAAAAATGATCACTACTGGAACATTGATCTTCGTCAAAAAGCCATGACCGCTGCTGAAGAAGCGGCTCATCATCGTAAGGAGTCAGAAAAGGAATTGTGCAAATGGTTAACATCCGTCCATAGTCACAACCATCATCAGGGAGAAGTTGCGCAGCACGCAGCCGCCTATTTCAAGACCGGAAGCGCTGTGCCTTACCAGACTAACCACCATGAAATTGCCTCGTTGGGCAAATATCTTGAGACTCACCCAGATGCTACAGCCCAGGTAACTGCTTACACGGATACCGTAGGAAGCGTTCAAAGCAATCAAATATTGTCCGAAAAGCGTGCTTCAACAGTCGCCAATATGTTGATCGCTCAAGGCGCCAGAGCCTCGCAACTCAACACCAAAGCGCTAGGCGAAGCCGAAGGTCCTGACCGTACCGCCAATCAAAAACACCGGGTTGTCATGATCAGTACTGCTCATCCAAATTATATAGACTGTCCTGACCTTAAATAACTCAACGAGCTCCGCAGCAACTTATCTCACTGCGGAGCTCCAATCAGGACTCACTTAAGGATTGACTTCGCCTAATGCACTTGGATAAGGGGAGAAATAGTAAGACGATTGAATATAAGGATCGGGACACTTACGAAAATGATGCTTCAACAACGTGATAGGCGCTATCAAAGGCACCTCACAGTTACGATAAGACTCAATTAACTCGCATAACTCGGCTTTATCATCCCTGCCTAATTCTTTTTTCAAATAACCTTGGATATGTTGCAAAACGTTCACATGATTGGCTCGCGAAGGGACCGTCAGCAAGGTGTTCATCAATTGCAAAATATATTGATTGGCAACTTCCGCCAGATTTTCTTTAGTTAAACCCGCCAGCAACTGTCCCAAATCCCGGTAATCGGCATGACTCATAATAATTAACTTATGCCGAGCATGAAATTCGATCAGACCATGCGCCGTCAAGCCTTCTTTTTTCAGCATTTGCCAACGGTAAACAACGTGAATGCGTTTAAAAAAATTATCGCGAAAACAAGCATTTTCCAGTCGAACATCTTCTTCTACCGGCAGCAGCGGAAAATTACGCATAATTTTTAGCGCCTCAAGCCCTATGCTATCTTTGCCATTAGAGGGATTGCCAAAATTCTTCGCCACCTCAGACGCTGAAGCCAGGTTTTTCTTTTTGATGATGTACCCGCAGAGCTGAGTGCCTTCTCCTAAATCCGAACCAGGCCGTATTAAAGCTTCAGAATGGGTTGTTGGAAAAACGGTTAACTCTGCTTCTTCACTGACCGCAAACGGGAAAAATTCAAAAAAATGACAGGCCGCCTCATTGATAACCGCATCTTTTTTTGGAATTGCTCCACTATTTGCCAACTGATCAAACAAACAACTACTGACACCTATGGGAATTTTTTTCATAGCGTTTTCGAAGTCCCGGATTACTGAAGTGCGCTGATTGTATGTCTGATGCTCGCGAAATACAAAAAATTCTGAACTGCCGCCAGATGTGGGCGATTTTGCCAGCCTAATTAACCTGCGTTACTCTTCGTTAAAGCCGTGCCCTAAATCCAGGTCGAATTCTGGAAATCTTAACTTACAAGCCGGCCTTATGTTTCAATGCAACATATTCGAAACACTTATTAGTTTCAAACAAACTGTTATAGAAACGTTGAGTGAAACATATCCAATTACACAGAAAGTATAATCTCACCAACATCACCTTAATAAACAACTACTTATTCTTAATATTATTCCTTGGCATAGTTTTAGCAATACAGATATTGCACAGGTCTTAAATTAGACTTATATAAAAATAACATGCTTTAAGGGAATCAAAATGAAACAAAAACTATTACTCATCGGCAGCATACTGTTGTTGATGTCCGGATGCGCAACAACAACGACCCTATCACAAGCAGAAAACCATGAACACCACGGCCAGGCAAAACTGACAGCACCTGATCAGCCCAAGCTTTATAACGAAGCTCTAAATCCTCGCCAAATTGAACATCCTGATCACTTGGGCTTTAATGATTTACATATTCAGGCAATCAGACATCTGGTGCCGGATACTCATAGCGTCCACGATCCCAAACTGCAAGTTATCGTTCATCATCACTGCAAAGCTTACGATGACGGCACTTTCGTCTGCATGATGTTCCCTACCGGCATGAAAGACCAGGACAAACCGATTGGTTTCGAATACATCATTACCACCGAGCAATTCAACACCTTGCCTGAAGCAGAGAAAAAATACTGGCATTACCATAAAGTAGAAGTCGCCAAAGCGCACGCGACATTTCCTGACTTGACACAAGAAGAAGCTGCTAAAATTCTACCTGCAGTTCATGAAACTTACGGCAAGGTCATTTATTTTCAAAAACCTGATGATAAATATCCATTAGGCGAACCCTATATCGTTATCGTGCAGCACATGCCTGAACAAGATTAAAAGTTCAACCCCCCTTAGTGTGTAGCGATACACACCTTTATAGCCAGCGGAATCAGGTCTTCACAGCCTCCGCTGGTGTTTTTTTTGGGAGGCTTAGATGCGATTACTGATAAAAATTCTGCTGGGATTACTGGTTACCACTGCGTCTTTTGCAGACAAAAACCTGGGCTTACCCCCTTTATCGATCCCTACCGATAATCCTCAAACGACTGAAAAAGTTAAGCTGGGTCAACTGCTGTTTAATGATAAACGTTTAAGCGCTGATGGCTCGATCAGTTGCGCCAGCTGCCATCGTGCTGACACGGCCTTCACGGATGGACTGCCTGTTTCCAAAGGCATAAAGCAGCAATTGGGAACACGTAATGCACCTACCGTAATCAATTCGGCTTATTACGAAACACAATTTCTGGACGGCAGAGAAAGCAGCCTGGAAGCTCAAGCGAAAGGTCCATTGGTCAACCCGGTCGAGCATGGCTTCACTCATCTTCAACAGGTTGTTGATGTGGTCAAACAAGATGCCGCCTATAGAGAACAGTTCCAACAGGTTTTTAATGTTCTGCCTGATAGCATTACTATCGAGCATATCGCCAAAGCCATTGCCAGCTTCGAACGGACATTAATTACGGGTGATTCAGCTTTTGATCGTTACTATTTTGGCAAGGATCAATCGGCGCTATCAGACAGTGCAGCACGCGGATCGCGTATTTTCCGACGCAAAGGAAACTGCATGACGTGCCATGAAATATCTTGGAACAACGCCTTGTTTACGGACAATCGTTTTTACAATGTCGGCATCGGTTTCGAGCGGTTGAAACCGGTTTTAACTGAATTGACTTCGGCAATCAATCAACAAACAGAAGTAGACATTACCGGGCTGACTGATGCCCAGCGCTCTGAACTGGGTCGGTTTGCTGTCACCAGGATTCCTGCAGATCTCGGCCGATTCAAAACCCCTACTCTCCGCAACATTGCAGAGACTGCACCTTATATGCACGACGGCAGCCTCAAAACACTGGAGGAAGTGATAGAGCATTATGATAAGGGCGGCATCAGCAATGCCTATATCGATCCCAAGATTTTCCCTTTACATTTGACCGCGCAGGAAAAGGCCGATTTGGTGGCCTTTTTAAAATCCCTGACCAGCCCTGAAAATGAGCTGAATTAATTACGCATAACTTATTAAGAGCCCAGTCATGAATAAATCAAGTTTAGCTTTAGTCTTATGGCTATCGGCAACTACCCTATCCTTTGCAGCTGAAAGTGATAATCGTCAGGCATTAAAACTGACTGAGGCCCAGCGTCATCATGTTTTGAGTGAAATGCGTACTTTATTGGATGGCACTCAAAAAATTCTCTCTGCCTTAGCTGACGAGGATATGACTCGGGTTGCAGAGTCTGCAGAGGCTTTAGGGTTAAAAATGGAGCACAAAGCGGAAGACCACCTGCATCACCTGCTGCCCAAAGAATTTATGCAACTGGGCATGTCATTGCATCAGAACTTCGATCAAATCGCCGCTGATGCCAAAAATGGGGCCAATCAAAAACAAATCTTGCACCAATTAAGTGCGGCTATGGGCAAATGCGCCGCGTGTCACAACGCCTATCAGATTCGCACCGAAAATCCCGATCACACACGGCTTGATGAAGTGGCGCAACGCGGTGCGCACGTCATGCCGTTTGATCTGGAGCAAACTTTGCATGTTTTTACAAAAACTGAGCAGGGTGGAGTGCAGCAAGTGATTGTCAAAGATAAAACCAATACCGGACAAATCGAACTGATTCGGGCGCATCTGGCCAAGATTGCAGACGAGTTCAAGCATGGTGATTATTCCAATCCGTCTAAAATTCACGGCGATACCATGCCGGGACTGGCCGAGTTGCGCAAGGCTCAGCCCGAACAGATTCAAATTAACTACAATGAATTAACCGATGGCGCCCAAATTACCTATACCAGTGATCAACCCGCACTCATCCATGCGCTTCATCAATGGTTTGATGCACAACTGAGCGATCACGCCCGTCATGCGGTTCCGAACCATCAGCATCACTTAATGCATGGCAAGTAGAGAGGGCAATGCAAAAAACGCCCAAAATGAATAAACTTTTAATACTTCTGTTGTTGCTCTGTTTGCAGGCCTGCGCCTATAAGACCAACAAAGCAATCGCTGAATCCGGCAACCAATCAGATCCTCAGAGTCGCGCGCCCGAAAAATACAGCTTGCCCAGCATTGACCCCGGACTTCATCAATCACCCATCAATATTTTTACCAACCGCACAAAAAAGGAAATGAACCATGACCATTTTGTGGTCCATTTTCAAGACAAAGTAACGGCTGTTGAAAACCTGGGGCATACGATTCAGCTTGATTTCAACGCCGGCAGCACCATCACAATCAAAGACAAAACCTATACCTTCAAACAAATGCACTTTCATACACCTTCGGAGCATTTGATTGATGGCATGACTTTTCCCATGGAATTGCATATCGTCAGTGCAACGGAAAACTCAGTCACGCCTGATTATCTGGTCATCGCCGTTTTATTCAAAATGGGCGAAGAAAATCAATTCATCAACGAATTTATCAACCTGACCCCCTCGCTTCCTTACAGCAAAACTTTCGTAAAGGACAATTCAATCAAATTAAACGACCTCTTATCGTTAAGCCCGACAGGCGATCTGGGTCATCACTATCATTACACTGGCTCCCTGACAACCGCGCCTTACACTGAGACAGTAGACTGGTTTGTTTTAAAAAAGATTTATCAGGCTTCTCCTGAACAAATAAAGAAAATCAACACCATTGAAGGCAATAATGCGCGTCATATCGAACCCAAAAACGATAGACTCGTTGATGATGAGTGATTTTTAACTCATCATCAACGAGTCTATAAAAATTCCGGCTATCGCCCAGCTAAATCCCTTAAATTAGTTACAATAATTCCCATTATAAATTACCTTTGAAGGCTTGGGCTCGATGAAAAAAATCTCGGCGTTAGTTTTATCTCTTCTCTTTTCGTCGGCAGTTTGCGCTGATTCCAATGATGACTCCAGCATTTGGCTCAGTAACACCTATCAAACCGATTTTGGAGGCAGTCATTATCTGGCGTTTCTGGAACTGGCCCCTCGCTCTAAAAACGATAATAACGACTTCAGTCAATTACTGATCCGCCCGATAGTAGGCTATAAATTGACCGAAGAGCTCCAGCTTTGGCTGGGATACACGTGGCATGGTGAATACAATGATTCATCTTCGATTAAATTCGATAACGCCACCCATGATGTCATGCAGCAATTACAATGGATTCATAACCTCACTCCGGAACTTAATTTTCAGTACCGGTTACGCTTTGAAGAGCGATTTTTTGTCGATGCCGATGTGGCGTACCGTGTGCGTCACCGCTTCCGTTTTGTCTATTCCATTCCCGACACCAAGGCCTACCTGATTGCCCTGGATGAATTGTTTGTTTATTTTAATTCGTTAAATTACAGTGCTCGCGAGACCTCAGTCCAGCCAGGAATCAATCAAAACCGGTCTTACGCGGGAGTTGGTTATAAATTAACGCCGCAAATCAATATTGATACCGGCTATCAGTTGCAATATGTGAATAATTTTGGAGCGCCGGATGTTTATAACCATGTCTGGTTTACCAATCTGAACTTCACCTTCTAACGGCGCTACGGACGGCATTAGCGCTAACAAGGCTTTGCTGCAAAATGCAGCCTGTTTATCACCGATATCCTTGCTATACTGGAATCCATTTCCTTATTTATTAAAAGGTTTTAAATTAGCTTCCCCATGCAGGACAGGGTGTAACGCGCCGGCCAATTCCGATCGGAAGCCAATGAATTGCGCACCAAGCCTGGGAAAGCCTTTCCAGAATGCCAATCCCGGCACAGTTAACGATTAAGTAGAGAATAGATAAAATGCTGAGTGTTGTGAGTCAGTGGTTTGACACCTCAAATCTGATGCCGCACGGTTATTGCCTGCTATGGAACCCCTTGCTGTTATGGGTATTTGTCACCTCTGACCTGATTATTGCGGCCTCTTACTATTCCATCCCTTTCGCCCTCTGGTTTTTTGCCAAACGCCGCCCTGATATTCAAAACCGCTGGCTAATTATTTTATTTGGCCTGTTTGTGATGGCATGTGGAACGACCCATTTTTTCGATGTGCTTAATATTTGGTATCCCAATTATTGGACAGATGCACTGGTACGCATCATTACCGCCATTCTGTCACTGACAACCGCGATTGTTCTGTGGATAATTATGCCTTCTGCTTTAAAAGCGCCATCTGTTCAGCAACTTGAAACAGCGAATAACAAATATAAAGGATCGGCTCAATATGCCCGCAGCCTGATTGAGGCAAGCCTGGACCCATTGGTCACTATCAGTACCGAAGGAAAAATCATGGACGTCAATGTTGCAACAGAAAAAATAACCGGTGTCGAACGTCAGAAATTGATCGGCAGTGATTTTTCCGAATATTTCACGGAACCGGATAAAGCGCGCCAGGTTTACGAGGAAGTCTATGCCAAGGGTTTTGTCATGGATTATCCATTGGCTATTTACCATACCTCGGGTTACGTGACCGATGTGCTTTATAACGCAACGGCTTACCAAGATGAATCGGGCCATGTAGCCGGCGTCTTTGCCGCAGCCCGTAATATAACCGAACGTAAAACTTACGAAGAACAGCTGAAAATCGCAAACCGGGAGCTGGAAGCCTTCGCCTACTCCGTGTCGCATGACCTGCGAGCCCCGTTACGCGGCATTGACGGCTGGAGTCTGGCATTACTGGAAGACTATGGACACACTCTGGATGAACAGGCTCAGGGCTATCTGGAGACGGTTCGATCAGAAACGCAACGCATGGGACAGTTGATTGACGACCTGTTGCTGTTGTCGCGCGTGAGCCGCGGCGAATTAAACAATGAACAGGTTGATTTAAGCGCTATTGCTCAAACTGTCTCAGAACGCTTGCAACGGGCGGAACCGGAGCGCAAGATTGAGTTTGTTATTCAATCAAACCTCTCAACACGAGGCGATGCCCGCTTATTGGAAGTCGTTTTGACCAACCTGCTCAGCAATGCCTGCAAGTTCACGGCACTGCGTTCCGAAGCTAAAATTGAGTTTTTCCATATCATTGAGCGAGATAAGAAAAGCAATACTCCTTACCAATTATTCGTGATACGCGACAATGGCGTTGGTTTTGACATGGCTCACGCGCAAAATCTGTTTGGCGCCTTTCAGCGCCTGCATAAAGCCAGCGAATACCCGGGAACCGGTATCGGTCTCGCAACAGTTCAGCGCATCGTGCACCGCCACCATGGCAGGATTTGGGCCGAAGCTCACCTGGACCAGGGTGCCACGTTCTTCTTCACTCTTGGAGACTCAGCTTGAATACCAAGACAATTTTACTCGTTGAAGATAACCCCAGCGATGTCAGCTTGACCCGCCGGGCACTGGTGAAAAACTCTATCAGCAACCCCCTGGTCGTTGCTGAGGATGGACAGGACGCATTAGATTATATTTTCTGTAACGGTGAATACAGTACCCGAAATTTCAGTGATCTACCGGTACTCATACTGCTTGACCTAAAACTGCCCAAAATCGGTGGCTTGGAAGTGCTGCGCAGGCTTCGCGCCGATCCGCGCACCCGGCGAATTCCGGTAGTGATTCTAACCTCGTCAGGCCAGGAGGAAGACATTACCGCCGGTTATGACTGTGGTACCAACAGTTACATTCGCAAGCCGGTTAATTTCACAGATTTTGCAGAAACCATCAAGCAATTAGGCCTTTATTGGCTGGTTATCAACGAACCACCGCCTTAGACTTAAGATTGCAGGATCTATCTACCCTACTCAGCTTCGCGGCTTGATGGAGCAGATTCTGCCAGCGATTCAGTCCAGCCTATTACAAGGCAGGACGAGTCACTACGCCTAAATAAATTTGTTTGCTGCTATCTGAGTTTTGCAGCGCTTGTTCCATTCATCCGTCTTGTCGATGCTTGATTTCAGTCATAATCCGGTCAACTTCCAGGGTGGGCAGATAATCCAAATCCCAATGGCTGGTATAGTTTTCCTTTAATCGCCTCTTGCCGGGATGAATCGATTCGGCTTCGTCTCCGTGAGGTACGGCGGCTGTCGTAATTAAGTGATCTTCAGGCTCAATAGTAACGGTTTCCTGTTGATCCGTTTTAAACAGACTTTGTATTTTTTCACACAGCTGACTCATAGCGACTCCTTTTACCTGATCGTGATAAAACTGACTTGTGCTACCAAGCTACCCCCGCTTTTGATTTAATCAAGGCAACCTGGATGAAACAAAGCGGAATCCGGAAAATAAGCTAATTTTGGATTTGTCCGTCGACCAGACGTATCTTGCGTCCCGCACGACTGCCTAAAGTGGGGTCGTGGGTAATTATCACTAATGTCACGCCTTGTTGATTAAGCTTTTCCAGCAATTCGATAATGTCCTTGCCTGATTGGCTGTCAAGATTTCCGGTGGGTTCATCCGCCAGCAAAAGTTGAGGCTTCATGCTCATGGCACGGGCAATGGCAACGCGTTGCAACTGTCCTCCGGATAACTGGTCGGGCTTGTGCTCTGCCCTATCCAGCAAATTGACGGCAGCAAGCCCTTCTTTAACCCGCACTTTTCGCTCTTTAGGCGAGATGCCTGCCAAAATCATCGGCATTTCAATATTTTGGGCAGCGGATAGACGAGGAATCAAGTGGAAAAATTGAAACACAAAACCGATATTTTCCCTCCGAACTTTGGCCTGCTCATCATCGCTTAGCAGGGTCACGTCGCGGCCATTAAAAAAGTAGCGTCCGGATGAAGGTTGATCCAGCAGTGCGATGGTATTCAACAGCGTCGACTTTCCTGAACCTGAAGGCCCCATGATGGAAAGATACTCACCCTGAGTAATCGTCAGATTGATAGCGCTTAAGGCATGGACGATTTGTTCACCGACCTGAAAGCGTCTGTGGATGTTTTCCAGTTGAATCATGGCGCAAGACGAACTTTAACACCCGCGGCAACGCCCTCTTTACCCATCGACGTAACGACTCTGTCACCTTCCTGCAGGCCGGATGCAATTTCGGTAAAACTCCAATTACTCAGTCCCGGCACAAAAGTCCGCTCTTCGAGTACGTCATGCTGAGCAATCAGTAAAACTGTGTTATTTTCCATGATGGCCTCGGCAGGCAAGCGCAGAGCGTTCTGCTTTTCAGCCAGCACCACTTCAATATCCGCGCTGTACCCCGGCAGCCAGACCATTAAATCATCGGCATCGGTTACCTTGACTTCAACTTCAACGGTTCGGGCTTGCTTCTCTTTTTCCTGGACATAAGGCGCGATCCTTGACACTTTGCCGGTACAGCGTTTTTCCGGAAAAGCATCCAGCGAAACGCAGGCCTGCATCCCGAGTCTGATTCGTCCGGCATCCACTTCATCAATCGGAGCGGAGATATAAAGGCAGCTCAAATCGAGCAAATCAATGGCGGGTAAGGTCGGAATGCCTGGAGGAGAAGGCGTGACAAATTCACCTAATTCGGCATTGATTTCGGCAACGGTACCGTCAAACGGCGCGGTGATAAACGTGCGTTCGACAGCGGCTTGAGCAACCGTAAGCTGTGCCTTGCTGACTTCAATGGCCTGTTCGGCACCCAGGCACTGAGCCCTTTGTGCTTTGGCCTCAGTAACCGATTTATCAAGCTGATCTTCGGAAATAAACTGATTACGCGAGCGCAGCTTGGAGTATCGTGCGGCTTCACGTTCCGCCCCCGCGGCTCGTTGACACACCTGTTCGGCATCGGTATAGCTGGTTTTGATCTTAGCCTTGTTAAGTTCAACCTGAGCCTTGAGGTCGGCATTCCACACTTCCAGCAACAGCTGGTTTTTTTTGACCGCCTCGCCTTTTTCTACATGCAGACCAGCCACTTGCCCCCCGGTTGCCGGGGCAAGATAGGCGCGCCGACAGGCTTTGACCGTTCCCACGCGGGTATTGGATACGGTGGCCGACACCTCTCCTGCTTTAACCGTGTAGAACTCAACTTCAATCCGTTCAGGAGCTTTGTTGAAATAATACAAAACAGCAGCCGAAGCCAACACGCCAGCTGCTGCTAACAGTTTTTTAAGCATTACCCTAAACGGTTTTCCAGATTGACCCTGAGCACTTCAAGAAAATCTTCTGTCGTCAGATAATGGGTGTCATTCAGATCATCCCCATAAATGCACAATGCCAAATCCTTGGTCATCTGCCCTGCCTCGACAGTATCGACACAGACCTTTTCCAGGGTTTCACAAAAATGGGATAAAGCCTCGTTATTGTCCAGCTTCGCTCTAAAAGCTAACCCGCGTGTCCAGGCAAAAATTGAAGCAATAGGATTGGTAGAGGTTTTTTTACCTTGCTGATGCATGCGATAGTGCCGGGTCACGGTGCCGTGGGCTGCTTCCGCTTCCATGGTTTTTCCATCCGGAGTCACCAGCGTCGAGGTCATCAAGCCCAACGAACCAAAGCCCTGAGCCACGGTATCGGACTGCACGTCGCCATCGTAGTTTTTACAGGCCCAAACAAAGGCGCCGTTCCATTTCAGAGCGGAAGCAACCATGTCGTCGATCAACTTATGTTCATAGACAATACCCTTGGCTTCATAGCGCTCACGATATTCGGCTTGATAAATGGCTTCGAAAATATCTTTGAAACGGCCGTCATATTTTTTGAGAATGGTATTTTTAGTGGACAAATAAAGCGGCCATTCTCTGTCCAGGGCAACGTTAAAACAGCTGCGTGCAAAACCGGCAATCGATTCGTCGGTGTTGTACATCGCCATGGCCACG
Organism: Methylicorpusculum sp.; assembly: GCF_030651835.1. Lineage (GTDB taxonomy): Bacteria > Pseudomonadota > Gammaproteobacteria > Methylococcales > Methylomonadaceae > Methylicorpusculum. Next base: position 101,530 of record NZ_JAUSBX010000090.1, read on the forward strand.
CCATCGCCTTCAAAATGATAGACCTCAAAGCTTTGTTCTTCACTGCCATCATCCGGAGTAAAGGTAATCTGCAACTTGCCTTTACCTTTTGTAACAAAATCAGTGGCGCGGTATTGATCACCAAAGGCATGACGGCCGATACAAATCGGTTTTGTCCAATTAGGCACCAGACGGGGAACATTTTCGCAAATGATGGGCTCGCGAAACACGGTACCATCCAGAATATTCCGGATGGTACCGTTTGGCGATTTCCACATTTTTTTCAGATTGAACTCTTCAACCCGTGCTTCATCCGGCGTTATTGTCGCGCATTTGATTCCGACACCGTATTTTTGGATCGCATGTGCTGCGTCAATTGTGACTTGATCCTCGGTTTCATCACGATGCTCAATACCTAAATCGTAATACTCGATAGGCACATCCACATAAGGCAGAATTAACTTCTGTTTAATGAAATGCCAGATAATCCGGGTCATTTCATCACCATCCATTTCGACAACGGGCGAATTGACAACGATTTTTTTCATGATGGACTCCAAGGGTATTGAGGGTGAGTGTATTCCGAAAATCAGGCGTGGCGGAGCCAGGGTAAAGAGTCACTTTTTATAGCAAACTGTTGCCGGGAAAGGGCAGCCTTTCCCGGTAAAAGTGTCTATAAAGAAAACAACTCGCGCATTTTCCGGCCGGGACTGTCGGCGCGCATAAACGCTTCACCAACCAGAAAAGTGTATATCCCGTTATCCAGCATTAATTTGACATCGTCAGGTGTATGAATACCGCTTTCAGTAATGATCAAACGGTCATCGGGCACCTGCGCTTTTAAATCCAGGGTCGTCTGCAAACGGGTCTCGAAGGTCCGCAGGTTACGATTATTGATACCGATCAAAGGCGTGTCCAGCGTTAAGGCGCGGGTCATTTCATCGGCATCATGCACTTCAACCAGCACATCCATGCCCAGTTCGCTCGCGGTGTCCGCCAGCGCATGCAGGGCGGGGTCATCCAATGCCGCAACGATCAGCAAGATACAGTCTGCCCCCAAGGCTCGAGCTTCAAACACCTGATAAGCATCGATCATAAAGTCTTTACGCAACACCGGCAGCGGACAGCGCTCTCTGACCATTTGCAAATACACTTCCGAACCTTGAAAGTATTCCTTATCGGTTAAAACAGAGAGGCAGGTAGCGCCATTCATCGCATAATCCTGACCGATCAAAATCGGCTGAAAATCTTCGCGAATGACGCCTTGACTGGGCGAGGCTTTTTTTATTTCGGCAATAATGGCTGGTTTTCGGGTAGCCGCCTGATACTGTAAAGCCTTATAAAAACCTCTCGGCTTTTCAACACCGCTGGCCAGGTCCTTGAGCATCTCTATCGAGGCGCTCAGTTTGCGTTTTGCCACTTCTTCAACTTTGGTGTCGAGAATTTTTTTCAGAATATCCGGAGTATCGCTCATGATGACTTGTTAGTTATGTTATTGGAAAATTCAACCAGGGCATCCAACTTGGCTTTTGCTGCGCCACTGGCAATGACCTGCAAGGCTTTTTGCACGCCGAACTGTAAATTATCACTCAGATTGGCGGCATAAATGGCGGCTCCGGCATTTAATGCAACAATATCCCGGGCTGCACCCGGCTGATTATCCAGGACTTGTTTCATCATTTTTAAACTGGATGCCGCATTATCAACGATCAAATCACTGAGCTGACCGCGCTTTAAACCAAACTGAACGGGGGTGATCGAATAGCAGTTGATATTGCCGTTTTTAAGTTCCGCCACATGAGTGGAACAGGCAATACTGATTTCATCCAAGCCATCTTCGGCATTGACCACCAGCACATGACGGCTACCCAATTTTTTTAACACTTCCGCCATGGGTCGAAGCCATTCCTTACCAAATACACCGATCAGCTGATTGGGGGCAGATGCGGGGTTGGATAAGGGACCCAGCAAGTTGAATAAAGTTCTGACCCCCATTTCCCTGCGGGGTCCGATGGTATGCTTCATGGCGCCATGATGTTTGGGGGCAAATAAAAAGCCGATTCCTATTGTATTGATGCACTGACTGACTTGTTCGGTGCCAAGATCAAGATTTACGCCTGCCGCCTCCAAAACATCCGCACTTCCGGAGCTGCTGGAAACCGAGCGGTTACCGTGTTTGGCAACCTGAGCACCTGCCGCCGCTGCTACAAATGCGGCTGTGGTTGATATATTAAAGGTATGAGCCCCATCGCCACCTGTTCCACAGGTATCGATCACATGCTCGCCGGTCACGCTGACATGATCGGCCAAATCTCGCATGACCTGGGCTGCGGCCGCAATTTCTTCCACCGTTTCACCTTTGCAGCGTAGCGCAACCAAAATGGCGGCAATTTGTGCATCAGATGCCTGACCGGTCATGATTAAATGCATCATGTCGCGCATTTGCTCTCCGGATAATGAACGTTTTTCCAGGAGTGTCTGCAGTGCTTGTTTGATTTCCATGGTGTAATTGAGTAATAAAATACTGAGTGTTTAGTTATTGGTTAAGCAAGGAATTAACAAATATCGTCCATAAGAGGATGTTCGTAGATTTACGCGGGGATTGAATGCTTATTGAAGTATGATCTTTGTCCCAAGTAGAATGCATGCCTGCATCCTGCCACAAAAACGATCGATTGACCATCCTTGCCCGTTGAACTTTTTAATGATCTCGAACAAGTCCGTAATCTTTTTTTACCCTGTCAGCTTACCGCTTAACAAAGCGGTTTAACTCCCATACGGCAATTACCTAAATCCCTGCAGGTAACATTTCGCGAACTATCTGCTGTTTTTAGAATTATCCTTGATATTGCAAGTGTTTCGGAAGATCGCAGCAATTCTCAATTTGAAGGGAAAAAAGGGCTGGGAGAAGCTTTTTGAGGATGTCGGCAGCAGGGATGCTGCTGTCAAGCCCCCATGGAAGGGTTTACGGCGTTCCTCAAAAGGCTTTTCCCAGCCAAAAATGACGCCGAAACGATCAAACTGAGAATTGCTGGGAAGATGGATAAAAAAAGACTGATGAGTTGCAGACGTTATAAAATTGGATCTCCGCAAGTACAGGTGCCGTTATGAAATTTCCAGTGTTTTTAGTGATGGTTTTAGGGGCTTGGCTCAACGTCGGCTATAGCGCTGAAAAATCCTCAGAATCCGTTATTGAACTTAATTTTTTCTGGTCTCATCGATGTTCTCACTGCCTTGAGGCGAAACCGTTTATCGAGGAACTGGACGCGCGATATGACTGGCTAAGCGTAAAAAGCTACGATTTGATGAATAATCAGGAAAATGTGCAGCGTTATATCACGATGGCTAAAGCTCTCAATGATCCGGCCAACGCGATACCCGGGTTTATTTTTTGTGACCGTATCCGGGTGGGTTTTGACAGTCCGGCCCGAATGGGTAAAGAACTGGAACGCGAGCTGATCGAATGCCATGAGTCCAACGCGGGCCAGGCAGCATCCACACAATTGGCTTTGCCTTTGCTGGGCACGATTGATTATCAGGCTTATTCACTGCCGTTCATGACGGTGTTTATTGCGGCGCTGGACGCCTTCAACCCTTGCGCCTTTTTTGTCTTATTGTTCCTGCTAAGTCTTATCGCGCATGGCCACAGCAGGCAGCGAATTGCAATCATAGGCGGAATATTCGTGGTATTTTCCGGCGGCATGTATTTTATATTCATGGCCGCCTGGCTCAACCTTTTTTTAATGACGCAACAACTGGAACTAATTACCGCGCTGGCCGGCATTATCGCGGTTTTAATTGCAGGGATTAATATCAAGGATTATTTTTTCTTCAAACAAGGGCTATCCTTGAGCATTCCCGAATCGGCCAAGCCCATGCTTTTTCAACGTATGCGCTCAATCCTGCAGGCCGGAAACTGGCCCGCCATGGTCGGGGCGACGGTGGTATTGGCCATAGCAGCAAACAGCTACGAACTTTTATGCACAGCGGGCCTGCCCATGATTTACACCCGCATTTTGACCTTACACGCCTTATCGACCCCCTCTTATTATGCTTATCTGGCACTTTATAATATGGTTTACGTCATACCGCTACTCGTCATCGTGGTGATCTATACCCTGACCTTGGGCAGTAGAAAATTGACAGAGCAACAAGGGCGCCTGTTGAAATTATTATCCGGCTTAATGATGTTGAACCTGGGCATAATGTTGTTAGTTGCCCCGGAATGGCTGAATAATATGCTGGCGTCATTGACCGTGCTGGGATCGGCACTATTAATAACCTGTTTGGCTTATCTACTCGAAAGGATGAAAACAGGAAAATTGAATACGGACTGATTTTGGTTTCGTATTCTGATAAAAATTTATAAACTCTGAGTATACCTATGCGACTTTTGTTAGTAGAAGATGATGAAATTTTAGGCGATGGCATCAAGGCCGGCCTGACTATGGAAGGCTATGCAGTGGATTGGGTCATGGATGGCAATCTCGCTAATGAGGCGTTGAAAACGAATTCTTATGAACTGGTGGTATTGGATCTTAACCTGCCGGGAATGGAAGGAATGGATGTGTTAAAAGAATTGCGCAAACGCAAGGATGAAACGCCTGTTCTGGTTTTGACAGCGAAAGATACGGTGGATGACCGCATTCAAGGACTGGATAGCGGCGCTGATGATTTTGTGGCCAAACCCTTTGAATTATCGGAAGTCTGCGCACGACTCAGGGCGCTGGCAAGAAGACAGTCAGGACGCAGCGTCCCGCAAATCGAACATCAGGGCGTGGTGCTGGACCCGGCTTCGCATGTCGTAACTGTCAAAAACAAACGTATTGATTTGTCCCAAAAAGAATTTGGCATTTTGAATTTTCTAATGAGCAATATCGGCCGGGTGATTTCTCGCGCGCGAATTGAAGAAGCCCTTTATTCCTGGGGATCTGAAATTGAAAGCAATTCGGTAGAAGTCCATATCCATCACTTACGAAAAAAACTGGGCGCCAAATTCATCCGGACAGTTCGCGGCGTAGGTTACATCATTGATGAAGCTGAATGAAATATTCGCTACGGAATATTTTACTGTTTACACTGCTCTCGGCATCCGCGCTGATCTGGGGTGTTACGGCCTATGTCAGTTACCGGCTCACCCGGGACGAAGTCGTTAAGCTTTTCGACGCGGAATTAGCTCAATCGGCCCATGCTCTTTATTCTTTCGTCGGCCACTTGCTGTACGAAGGTTCTTTAAATGAACTGTGGGATTTGGACAGTCCCGAGAAAATTTTGACCCACAGTACTTTTAATTCCAAATACACGCAAAAAATTGCTTTTCAGCTGATTTCCAAGACGGAAGGATTGATCTTGCGCTCGCGAACCGCGCCGGTCAAACCCATGACGGATTCGCTCAACGGCTTTACCAAAATGGAAATTGACGGCTATTTATGGCATGTCTTCAGTATTTCGGATGATAAGGATGAATACATCATCCATGTGGGCCAACGGGACGATGTGCGCCGCGAGTTAAAAGATGAAATAGTCAGCCATCTGATCAAACCGTTGTTATTCAGCTTACCTTTTCTGGGCGTTGTCATCGGCCTGATCGTCAGGCGTGCGTTAAAACCGGTCAATCGTCTGACCCAGCAACTTGCCAGGCGTGAGGCGAATTATCTGAAACCTTTGTCAACGCGGCACTTACCGACTGAAATTGTCCCTGTCGTTGAAGAGATCAATACACTTTTTCTGCAATTGGAAAAAGCGTTTGAAAACGAACGGCGCTTTACTGCGGATGCCTCACATGAATTAAAAACACCGCTGGCGGGACTGCTGACCCAAGCGCAGGTAGCCATGAAAACGTCTGATGAAGGCATGCGGCAGCAAGCATTGGGACGCATTGAACAAGCCGTCAAAAGAATGACCAACATGGTGCAGCAACTATTGACGTTTTCCCGGATAGAGTCAGACCCTACTTACCTGAACAAACAATATGTTGAATTAAGCCGCGAAGTGATACAAATTATTGCCGAACTGGAGCCTGAAGCACATAAAAAGCAAATCAGCATGAGTTTTGAGCACAACAGCGTGGCTTACGTGAAAGTCAATGTTCCGTTGATCGGCATTCTGATCCGAAACATCCTGGACAACGCCGTTAAATATACGCCAAGAGGCGGCAAGATTGTGATCAGTCTGACGCAAAGAAAAGCGCTGGAATTATGTGTTGAAGACTCGGGGCCCGGCATAGCCATTGAGCAATATGACGATGCCTATAAACGATTTTACCGGTGCATAGAAACCGCAAACAAGGTTCAGGGCACGGGTTTGGGTCTATCGATGGTTCAACGTATCTCTTTGTTGCACGATGCCGAGTTACACATGGATAAATCAAGGTTTGGCGGTTTGAAATTGGCCGTGCTGTTTCCTTTATTGCCGGAAGCCAATCCTGTCAAAAACATCAAGAACGTTAAAAAACAGCTTTTTGGTAATGTTATTGACTGATTAAACTTTCAAGAAAAGCGGGCCTGCCTATTTATTCTACCGGAAAGATGCTGTCCGGCTCTGCGATTACCGGATTTATCAGCGTACCTATTTTCTCAATGCTGACACGCACCGTTTGCCCGGGCTTCATATAGCCTCGCGGTTTCATTTTTACACCGACTCCGGCTGGCGTGCCTGTTGTAATGACATCGCCGGGTTCCAGCATCATGGCCTGGGTTAAGTAAGCGATCATCTCAAAACAGTTGAAAATCATATGCCGCGTATTGGATGACTGACGCTTTTCATCATCCAGCCAGGTTTCCAGAGCCAATTGATGCGGATCGCCTATTTCATCGGACGTAACCAGCCAAGGTCCCAATGGCCCATGGGTATCAAACGACTTTCCCAACGTCCAGGTGGCGGAACGAAACTGCCAGTCGCGCACCGACACATCATTTGCAATCGTATAGCCTGCGATCACTTCATGGGCCTTATCAACGGCTACGTGACGGCACCGTTTGCCAATGACAAAAGCCAGCTCCCCTTCATAATCCAGTTTTTCGGACACTTTGGGCCGGTGAATCGCAGCACCCTGTCCTATGACACAGGAACTTTGCTTGGTAAAAAATGTAGGGTATTCGGGTTTTTCCAGTTCAGTCTCATCAATATGATCTGCGTAATTAAGACCCACACCCAGAAACTTGCGGGGCCGTGGCACCGGCGCTTGCAAGATTACGTCCGCTAAGGCGATGCGCTGCGTGTTTTTCGCTACCAATTGCTGCATGGCATCGATAGAGGAAGCCCCCCCCTCAAGAAATCCAATCATGTCTTCAGGTATGGTCTTTACACCCAAACTATCCACAATCCAATCGCCCACAACCGCCCCGACCCGGGTCTTGCCCTTAAAAGTAAATGTTGCCAGTTTCATTGCTTTTAAATACCCGGATGATTTTGTTGATTGGCATTGTATAACGAAGAGCGAAAGACCAAAAAAAAGTTATAATGCTGAAACTAAAAGCAAGTGACCCGTAAGTACAAGGGAAATTGACCTCGCGTTATGCTGAAAGCCGGCCGGACCGGTTAAATTTTATTCGTACGGACAAGAAACGTCACTGTTACAACAAGACTGAACATAAACCAACGATATCTGCAATGACACGCGAAGAGTTCAATCAATACGCCCGACAGGGCTTCAATCGTATCCCTGTCAGCCGGGAAATTCTTGCTGATTTGGACACGCCGCTCAGCGCTTATCTTAAACTGGCTGACGGACCTTATTCCTATCTGTTTGAATCCGTGCATGGCGGAGAACAGTGGGGCCGCTATTCCATTATCGGATTGCCTTGCCGCACCCTCGTCAAAATCAACGGCCATAAGATCGAAGTTGAGCATAACGGACAAATTGAGGAATCGGCTACGCACACTAATCCTTTGGAATGGATTGAATCCTTCAAAGAACGTTACCGTGTCCCGGATATCAAATCCCTGCCTCGATTCAATGGCGGGCTGGTGGGTTATTTCGGCTACGAAACTATCGGTTATATAGAGCCGCGGCTGGAATCATCGAATAAGCCGGATCCTTTGGGCACGCCCGATATCCTGTTAATGGTTTCGGAAGAAATGCTGGTTTTCGATAATTTGTCCGGAAAAATGCTGCTGCTGACTCACGCCAATCCGGAAGAGGACAACGCGTATGACAATGCATTGACCCGGCTTCGTGAATTGGCCTCCAAGTTGCGGGAATTAAAAGCCAGACCGCAATCAAACAAGCCCCCCAAACACGTTGAAGAATCGCATTTTGTTTCCGGATTCACGCAACAGGGTTTTGAAGATGCAGTGCTCAAGGCCAAGGACTATATTTTTGATGGCGACATTATGCAGGTTGTATTGTCGCAACGCTTATCCATCCCCTATACCGCTTCACCTCTGGATCTATACCGCGCCCTGCGCTGCCTTAATCCTTCCCCGTACATGTACTTTTTAAATCTGGACGATTTTCATATCGTCGGTTCCTCGCCTGAGATCCTGGTGCGACTGGAAGAAGGAACTGTTACGGTCAGGCCCATAGCAGGCACCCGTCCTCGCGGTGCGACGTACGAGCTGGATCTGGCTTTGGAACAGGAGCTGCTGGCTGATCCAAAAGAATTGGCCGAACATTTGATGCTGATCGATTTGGGTCGCAATGATACAGGACGCGTTGCGGAGATAGGCTCAGTGCAACTCACTGATAAAATGATCGTGGAACGGTATTCGCATGTCATGCATATCGTCTCCAACGTCACAGGACAACTGAAAAAAGGCAAAAACGCCTTTGATGTATTGGCTGCTACATTTCCGGCAGGCACGGTCAGCGGCGCGCCAAAAATACGAGCCATGGAAATCATTGATGAACTGGAACCCGTCAAACGAGGAGTTTATTCAGGCGCTGTGGGTTATATCGCCTGGTCCGGCAATCTGGATACCGCCATTGCAATACGAACAGCAGTGATCAAGGATCAAACTTTACATATTCAAGCCGGTGCAGGAATTGTTTACGATTCGGTGCCAAGAAACGAATGGGATGAGACGATGAATAAAGGCCGGGCTATTTTTCGAGCGGTCAGTATGGCAGAGGCTGGGCTGGAAGGAGATCCGTCATGAGTGTAAAAGTAGTGATGATCGACAATTACGACTCCTTCACTTACAACCTGGTGCAGTATTTGGGTGAACTGGATGCCGAGGTCATCGTGGTCCGCAATGACGAAGCGAGTATCGCCGATATCGAAGGCATTGCGCCCGATAAAATCGTCATATCTCCAGGACCTTGCACGCCCAAGGAGGCCGGCATTTCGGTGGAAGCCATCCTTAAATTCGCTGGACGCCTGCCGATTCTGGGCGTCTGCCTGGGCCATCAAAGTATCGGCTATGCTTTTGGCGGCCATATTATCCATGCCAAAAGTATTATGCACGGCAAAACGTCTTTGGTTTATCACAAGAATCAGGGCGTATTTAAAAGTTTGAATAACCCGTTTACCGCAACGCGTTACCATTCTTTAGTGATTGATCAGGCGAGTTTACCCGATTGTCTTGAAGTCACAGCCTGGACAGAGGACGAACAGGGCAATCTTGATGAAATAATGGGCGTCAGGCATAAAACGATGCCGATTGAGGGTGTACAATTTCACCCGGAATCGATTTTGACCGAGCATGGCCACGATATGCTCAGAAATTTTTTGCAGGGATGATGTCCGGGATTTCCGCAAGGCTTCGGATTGCCAAGCTAAACATCAACCTATGCTTGCCGGTTTTTTAAAGCGCGGGCTTCGGCGATGACTTTTTGTATTCAACGAAAATATAAAGTCTTGATCTTCAGCATTGCATCATCCAAAACATCAATAGCATCTTCGCAGCTTATCAAGGACTTTTCGTTTTCAAGAATATGATCAGCCAGCTGACTAATCGCATACCAGTGATAGGGATGATCTACAAACCTAAACGCCTCTAAAAACAGGCTATTGAGCTTTTCTAGGCGTTTATCCTTATCTCCGATAAACCCATCCAAATACTCTGCTACTCGCTCAAGATCTGATGATCCCCCGTAATACTTAAGGGCTTCCACATTGATCAGTCTTGCATTAAAGCATTCATCATCCAATTGAGCGACATACTTGGCTTCAGCCAAAGGTCCCGCCAATATATTGATAATATCCGCCTCATAAGCGACTTGATAAGCGTGCAATTGATGATCGGAAAAATAACGGCTACTTTCTATAACCGATACCGGCAAACTGCCGATTAAATGCCCACCTTCAACCGTTGCCAGCCAATTCGATTTTGACCGTTCCAATGCGTCATGATTTGCCCCTTCCTCTGAACATAAATTGCCAATAGTGATTTGAAAAAATACCGGTGGTAGATTTTTTAGACGGTTACTCAAATGAATGGCCGCCGCATGCCCTGCCTCATGGTAGGCGGTGCGGGCAATCAATTCTTCCTGGACTAAAGGTATTGAATTATCAATCTGTTGGTAATTTCTTTTCATGGGTACCCTCTGTCTTGAAAAAGAATGCGGTTAAATAAATCAACCGCATGTAATGAGGAAGGTTATCAACCCTTGAATACTCAACAAAGTTACGTCAATCAAGAGTTTTAAATAGTGTAGTATCAGCGAGTGGTTATGCAAATGTGGCATATTGACGCGTGACGATATGCCACAGCCATTGGCACAATTATTGAAGGTATATTATCATTTTGCCTTGATCACTATCGGACAAAGCTAGATAAACCAAGGGGTTGACAACGAAAACCCGAGATTTGCACCATTTTTTCAGCTTAAGAATGAGGCAAATAACACAGCAGAATGAGTCTATTCACGCTAATCCCTTCAGGCTAACGCCTAATCCCGGCAGACTACAGCATTGACTTTTTATAAAAAAATGATATGCGTTTAAACATTTGAATCAAAATGCATACAGTTATAAAAAGTGATCCCGGATTCTTACCTTAATTTAGCGCCACCATGACAAGCATGAACGATAAACGAGAATATGTGTCTCAAAGTGGCGGATAACCAGCCTAAATCAACACCTTTGATCCCTGTTCAGCGAGGAAATAACCATGTTCTCATTTTTAAACCAGAAGCTGTCAAAACCATTATCTTCTGAATCATTGCCGGGCCGCGACCAACCGCTGCCCATTATCAACAAGCACTGCGTTAATGGGCATCCCATTGCGCCGCCTTTTCCACAAGACATGCAAACGATACTGTTTGGCATGGGCTGTTTCTGGGGAGCAGAAAGAAAATTCTGGCAAACCCCTGGCGTATTCAGCACCGCAGTGGGTTATTCCGGCGGCAATACCAAAAACCCGACTTACGAAGAAGTATGCAGCGGTCTAACGGGGCATAGTGAGGTAGTTCTTGTGGTCTATTCTGCTGACGACATCAGTTTCGAAAGCTTGCTTAAAATCTTCTGGGAATCTCATAATCCTACTCAGGGAATGCGGCAGGGAAATGACACCGGCACTCAGTATAGATCCTGTATTTATACTTATTCGGATACTCAGCTTAATACTGCATTGGCGTCAAAAGAACATTATCAAACCCGATTAACTCAAAGCGGATTACCCCTTATTACCACTGAAATAGAACCTGTTGATATATTTTATTATGCTGAAACATATCACCAGCAATACCTTCACAAAAACCCGGACGGATATTGTGGTTTAAAAGGCATAGGCGTTTGTTTTGAATCATAGAAAGATAATCAATTGCCAAATTTCAGGCAAAAAAAAGCGGTTCAAAAAAACCGCTTATAAAGATATTAGGAAGGATATAACGCAACTTTTAGCTGAGGGGTCAAATTGGTTCCCTTAAAAGTTAGGTTAATAATAGCAACACTATTTGCAAGAAAAAATGTGACATATTGTCGCACTCACAATAACAAGGAAGTATCCTGGCTATTTAAGCCCCCAAACTGCGCCGACTTACCGGGCATAAGGGATTCAACATCGCTTAAATCCTGTTCTCTAAACTACCCAGAACCAGTATATATGCCGAGATAATATTCAAACACCATAAAATTCATTACTGATTTACCGAGTTGAAGTACGATAGCTATAAAATATTTAATCCGTTTATGCATCAGGCCAACAAACATGTTTTCTCAAGTATTGCCTAAATCAGAAATATCAGCTCGCCAAAACCTGAAATGGCTATTCATTCTCAGAAACCTGATGATGGCCGGTGAAGCCTTACTTATCATCATTTCAGTTCAGGGGTTAAACATAAGATTGCCGCATGAGCAGCTTTGGCTTGTAATTTTATCCATTGGAGCAGTCAATTTATATACCTGGATGCGCCTCAGGACAGATGATCCTGTCACCGAACTCGAAATATTTTCACAACTCGTCATTGATGTTTTAGGTATCGCTTCCCTGCTTTATCTGACAGGCGGGGCATCTAACCCTATTATTTGGGTCTTTTTGATGCCGTTAATCATCACAGCGATCATGTTGCCACATAACTATGCCTGGTATATGGTCATTTTAACGACATCCATGTATACCATCCTGATTGCTTACAACATACCACTACCCTCTATCGAACCTCATATGCCGTCGATAGAGCCGGATATAGCCGCACTGGAAATTTACCAGGCCGATATGCAGCATTCGGCTAAAGAGCATTATCAAATACTTCGCAAAGCTCATGAACTGAAGGACCATCATTATTTTAATCTGCATATATTTGGCATGTGGTTCGGCTTTGTATTTAGTGCGGGTCTGGTGGCTTTTTTTGTTGTTGAACTGGCAAGAACACTGAGAGCTCAAGAACGAACGCTCGCTGAAGCCAGGGAAAATGCATTACGAGATGAGCGCGTAGTATCATTGGGAACGCTGGCAGCCAGTGCCGCGCATGACATCAGTACACCACTGGGAACCATTGCAATAGTCGCGCATGAGTTAGAAAAAGAATATCCTATACACCGCTTTCCTGACCTTCACCAAAAGACACTGATCATGCAGCAACAGGTTAACCGGTGTAAAGAAGCACTGTCAGTAATGTCGGCAAGCGCAGGCGAAATGCGAGCCGAGTCCGGACAAATAATGCTGGTTGAAGAATACATTGACGAAGTCATTCGACAATGGCGCGCACATAAACCGGAAATCAAACTTAGATTATTCGTCAATCCCTGCGTACCCACGAATGCTAGAATTATCGCAGAACGCACGCTGACCCACTCGCTGATCAATATTCTCAATAATGCTGCCGAAGCAACCGAAACGGATCTCGGTATTGAGCTTCATGTTTCCTGGGATCTGGAGCATGTCTACATCAAAATTCGAGACTTTGGAGCGGGTGTTCCTGATAACATCCTGGAACTTGCTCGAAAACAACCGGTCATCAGCAGTAAACACGGAATGGGCGTAGGACTCTTCCTAACCTGCAGCACAATCAGCCGTATCGGCGGCAAGATTGATTTTATAAATTTGGAAACCGGTGGCGCTAGCGTAGAAATAGTGCTGCCATTGCTTGCTATGAGAGATGATCACTATGAATCAGGAATTGGAGAAACCACGTCTTTTATTGGTTGATGATGATGAGACGTTTTGTAATGTGCTTAAAAACGCATTGGAAAAGCGTAATTACGAGGTCATTGTTGCTAATGACGTAGAAAGTGGCATAAAGATGGCCGAAATCAGTGAGCCTGAATATGCTGTTATTGACCTGCGTATCGGTTATCAATCAGGCTTAGAATTGGTGAAGAAACTGATTTCGTTAGACGGCAACACGCAAATAGTCATGTTGACAGGCTTTGCCAGCATAGCCACGGCTGTAGAAGCGATCAAGCTGGGCGCCATACACTATTTGACCAAACCCGCTAATGCCGATGAAATCGTTAACGCCCTCAACAAAAATGAAGGGGATACGTCTGTCAGTATTAACGAAAATCCATTATCGGTTAAACGGTTGGAGTGGGAGCACCTGCAAAAAGTCCTGATGCAACACGATGGAAACATATCAGCAGCCGCTCGCGCACTCAATATGCACCGCAGAACCTTGCAGAGAAAACTCGAAAAAAGACCCGTCAGGGAATAGATCATCACTGACAGAGATTGATGACGGTGCGTCCCTGCACCACCACCGTAAGAATTGAACAACTATTTTGATTTAAGGAAGATTATATTTGTTTAACTTTTGCCTGTCTTGGATTTAATCCAGGACCACGCAGGACATAACACCTTACCCTTAACTAATCCGGTCACTTTTTTTACCAGATAACAAACAACTCCACTCAATTTTGTTTGCTCATCCAATTCCAGTTTTTTAACCGAAAACACTCTGAGTTTCTCGGATTGTAAAGCTAGACCTTCTACATAAACATAATTGTAAGCCCACATTTCCGAGAGCGATACAAACCACATGAAGGCGAAAGAGGCGCCCATACCGGTACCTGCAATAATGACCAGCCAAGCAAACATGGGGTCTAGCTTGGTCAGCCACCATGACAAAATATCGGCGATCAAAAACGCATAAGGCATTCCTATTGCGATATTTTTAATCTTATTCGGCGCTGTTTCAGAAAAACTGAAAATAAGCCCCACAAACATAAATATAAAACTGATACCGAACAAATGGATATGTGACACACGCGTCAATGAAGAGAAAGTCGCACCTTCATCCTGCTCTGTCACAGCTTTCAACTGTTTGAAATCGTTATAGTTAGGAATACTCCCTGATTCGGCGTTATGACACATCACGCAGCGTTGCTCGATAATTTTTTTCACACCACTGGACTCATACTCATCTTCCTCTGCACCATCACGTGTCCATTGAATAATGGTAAATCGCTCTTCTTCAGAAGCATAAGACTTCATGGAACCGTTCAGTTGCGTTTCCATCACGGTACCCGACCGGTTTCCGTAATAACTGTAAACAATGTCGTCAATCGACAATCCGAATTTACCGTCAGCCATGCCATGCGTAAAAAGAATCTGGATCAATGCAAAAAGATAACCAATGCCAACGGTTAATAGATAACCGGAAAACAGGACTTTGATCGGACTATCCAGATCTTTCAATTGCGCTTTTAATGGATTCATATGTTTTTCCAACTAATTAATAAACTATTTAAAACTCTTGATCATAAATACCCATTAACTGGCCGCAAGTTCCTTGGAAGCGCGTTTTTTAATCAACACACCGATAACCCTAGTTGCATTAGCCACACTAAAATGGGCAAGTTATTGTTATTTATTACTAAAAGCTATTTGTATACAAATGACGGTGATTTAAAATCAGGATGCATACGGCTCAGTTAAGATTCAACATGATTTAATCATAGACCGTCTGCAATAATCAGGCCTTCAGCTCTAAAATCCCAGGCACACAATGTCCTCTGGCGCTATAAGTCATGCCTTTAAAATTCTCCAGCCTGTTAAACCTTGATACCGGGTGAAACGCGCACCCAAGCAGTGCAAACCATGTGCCCATGGAGCCTTAAAATTGTGCAAGCATAGGGAACCTTATTGCTTTTGCTCATCTTTTCAGCGGGTAGCTACTCGCCCGTTTTGAATTAAGAGTGCAGGTAATAAGCAGATACTTCAGCTGGTACAAAGTGGCTAAATGATACGGCCCAAAAACCGTTGAAATGAAAAGTGCTTCGATCAATTCATTGGATATACAACTAACTCACGGCCCTGTATTCGTAAACTTACGCTTTATTTCTTGCAGATAATGCTGGACAGACTAAATGTAACAAACATTAAATTTTCTTTAATACAACCGGACGAGAAAAATAAGGAAAAAAGAAAGAAGCCTGCATTTTATTGATTACCCATAACGTCACACCCAAGCTCAAAAACGACACACCTGCCACCGTTAAATCCGGTTTATCATAATCGGGCGGGAGTAATTCCTGAACACTGATCCCCACCAATACCATGACCACCAGAGGCGCCAAGTATAAAAGCATGGACGCTCGAATTAAGACACTTTCCTGAATGCCGATGACCACTTCATCACCCGTTCTTAAATCAATATCGCTATCGACCTCAACAGATCTTTTACGGATCATCTTACTCAATACTGACGTTGAACAAGAGCCATTTTGCTTACAGCTGCCGCAGCCGGAAGCGGGCTTACTCTCAACCCAGACATGGTGATTTTCGACTTTTGAAACTACTGCTGTTTCTTCTATCATTGCGAATACCCAATGCTAAGATTCGTTAATGATTCACATTCTACCCTGACTTTAAGAAATGCTAAAAAATTCCGTCCTGCAATTTGACGATAGAACCGGTTTACGGCATGGGTTAATCCAGAAAAATACGAAACGGGATCATGGGTGACTTTGTAAAGCCATGGCTTTGATAAAAATGATGAGCTGAAAAACAATCATGATCGGTTAGTAAAGTAATGCGCTTGCAGCCTTTTTGCCTTGCGGTTTCAATCGCACACATCAACAACTGCGAACCGATACCTTGCTTACGATGATCAGGCATAACGACCATGTCTTCGAGCAAACCCACCCGATTACCCAGAGCAGTCGACACGGTAAACAACAAACTGACCATACCGACAACATTCAGGCGCGATCGGGCCACAAGTATCAATCCAGACTCAGGTTTATCGATTATTAAGCGCAAACCGCGTTGTTGCGCATCGCTATCCGGCGTGAACTCTGCCTCCTGCGAAAACAAAATCGCCAACAAGCCGCAAAGCGCAGGAATATCACTGGCTAATGCCGGTGTTATGTTAATGTTTGAATTCATTATTTCGCCCTTAAGTTAAGCGCTATTCGCATCTCGCTTAGTCCAGGTCAGCCTCTTACCGGATTGCCTTGTTGATCAAAAGCCAGCACCGTGATTTCGTCATCCAATCCGGTGATTTTGGCTTCCTGTAGACCGCCACTCTCGTGATAACGGTAGCAATGCAGTAGTTCGACTTCGCCATAAACAACTTTTTCGCAGCGGATCAGCCGTTCTTTTGCATCGAAATACCCTCGAAAAAAAGTATTACGGTTATCAAGTTCGCTATCAGATAGCTCATTTACCAATTTTAAAGGTAATTTCATACCACTGTAGCTGACAAAATAACGGCAATCGCTTTTTTCAAGTTCCATGTTAATCCCGGCTGTATTAATTAAAACCGAAGATTTAGCAAGGTTTGTGCCTTGAATAAAGAGCGCTTGAAGCCCTGTGTTGGTCAGCAAACTGATTGTTTCGCTGTGTCGCAATTCAATCTTTAGCTTCGCTCACTTGTTGCTTTTACAACAATTCACGTTAAGCAGAGACCTGGATTGCCTGAATAGATCAAGTCTCCGCTCATGGCTCTGATTTTGCTCGGTATTAGGTATTTCAATTGTTTGAGCCCATATGAAACTGCAGATAGAAAAACATCATCTTGAATTGTTGCTTGCCCTGCATCCTCGATTAGCAAGCCTGAACGAACAATTGCGCTTCGGTAACAAGGTGCAGGTGTTATTCGATCAACTCAGCCCTGCTGAATTATCCAGTTTGTCTGAGATTTATCACCAAACTGGCGGGGCTTTTCTGCAACAGGCGGCGCTCCTGTCTACATTACAAAAAGTAGTGATGAATGACAGCTCACGCTATCACGCGGATCAGTTGGAAATGTTGCTACCTGATATCGCCCGCTATTTGCTGGACGATGCAATACGGGGCTGGATGTTTCAGGTACTGGGATCCGGCAGAACCTTGGCTTATTTGATAACCCGCATCGATTACACGCCGCCGGGAGAGGAAGAAGCCGGACGCATCCTGATAGAACTGAAAGCCAACAGCAAGGGAAAAATAAACATTGAATCACTGATCATTCGCAGCAAGGACCTGACTGAAAAAACTATCGCCGAAATTTTCATCAGCAAAGGTTATCTCAAAGAGACGCCGGAATTGATAGCCAGTTATGACGAAGCGGCTGGACGTTATTTTGATTGGCGCGCACGATACGGCGAGCAATTTTCCGGCTGGGGAACCGGACTTTATGCGGACGACCCTTCCGCCAGCCACCGCAATAACGATTGGACCCGCAAAAACACAGTCGTTTTGTCCTCAGCGGGCGGCGCATGCAGATTGGTCAATGATGAAAACATTCTCAGTGAACGCGCCTTGAGCCTGGATGCGTCAGGCGACATACTCGGTAAATATCTGCGCAAAGCCGGTAAAAGCATGCGCTATGACAGTAAAGCAGAACAAGCGGTGGAAGCTTTCAAGGATGAAATCCCGGCGGGACTGTTTACTGAATTGCCGATTCACGGCTATATCCTGATGTTTCATCTGGAGCTTCATCACCATGTCTGGGTTCATGTCGACGATATCCAGCCTTATCTCTATCAGCCGGAACTGAAGCAGAAACTCATTCTGCCTCCCGAACAAACCGACTTGATCGATATTTTGACCGCCGAAATGGATATGCTGATGGACGATATCGTTGCCGGAAAATCCGGCGGCACCACTGTATTGTGCGCAGGACCTGCCGGTGTGGGAAAAACACTGACTGCAGAAGTTTACTCGGAGATAATCAAGCGCCCCCTGTACCGGGTCCATTCCGGACAATTGGGGTTGAACGTTGCTGAAATGGAGAAAACCCTGAAAGATATTCTGATCCGAGCCCAGCGCTGGGGCGCAGTCATGCTGATCGACGAGGCAGATGTCTATATCAAGCGGCGCAATGACAATTTAGCTTCAAACGCGGTAGTCGGCGTATTTTTGCGGGTTTTGGAATATTTCAACGGCTTGCTGTTTCTCACGACCAACCGGGTCGATGACATCGACGAAGCCATCATTTCCCGCTGCATTGCGATGATTCGCTATCACGCGCCGAATAACGCCGATCGCCGAAAAATCTGGCAGGTCATGACTGCACAGTTTTCTTTACCAATAAACGATGATTTGATTGCCGAACTGGCTGAACTGTTTCCCGGAGCGACCGGGCGGGATATCAAAGGATTGACCAAATTGGTCGCCAAATTCTGTCAGCAAAAACAGTTACCGCCGAATTTGGAGGTCTTCAAACGCTGTTCGGTGTTCCGAGGTCTGGAAATGGTGGAAATAGCAGAAAGCAACAACTACACCTAATCTGATCGAAAAAACGTCTAGCTCCAGATCGGGCGGTGTGTGTTTGGCGAGGATGTCGGCCGCCTGAATAGTTCCGCCTTGACTGGCTTTAAGGCGGTCATTGACCGACACATCCCGCAACTTTAGCAAAGTCGACCGTTTTTTCAGTATGAAAGGAAGCAATCAGAGGCTTATTCAGATCCTGTGATATTGAAACTTCAACCTCTAAAATACATTGTTGCAACCACAACAAAATCAACCATTTCAGATGAAAAATGACAGTTTTCATCCTAAAGCCTGTGCTATTAATCAATTGATTTAAATAATAAAAACTATATTTCGGCGACTTGGTAACAATTTTGCTTATCTGTGTGTACTTATTAATCACGGAGTAATTCATGTCGACCAAGATAATTAAAGATTTTTCTGACAAAGCCAAAACCGAACCTGAGCTTAAAGAGAAATTAAAAGCGTGTTTAAAAATCAAGGAATTAATCACGCTGGCCAAGGAATACGGCTACGAAATAGATGAAGTTGGGCTTTACCCGCCTAATGAACCTCAATTCACTGAGGAGCAACTCTCTGAAAAAATGGCTAAAGCACTACTGAGAGTTTAATTTTAGCCTTAAGCGGCCTCCGTCAGGATTATGAGGGAAGCCGCTGCAGCCCATTATCCGGCTAGCGATAAATAGCGTGAATGACTGACGTAGTGTAGCGTGAAACTTTAAGCGAATCGGACCAGTAATGAGCGGATAACCCGGCTTTTTGTTTCAAGTGTTTTAAAAAATCGAGGGGGCGGGATAAGCTCTCCCAGACCGAAGGCAAAAAAGTTCCGCGATGGCTGCCATCTTCAAGGATCAAGCCATCGATACCCGGCCGGAGCTGAGCGAGTAAATCCTGTTCAGATGAAAATACCATCGGCTCGGGAGCGCTGAGTATAGAAATATGAAGTTCCAGACCATCAAGCTCCGTCTCAGAAAGCGGCGCAAAGCGATGGTCTCTGAATGCTGCAGCAAAAGCATTTTCGGCGACATCCTGAACCAAAGGCCTGACGGCTTGCAGCATACCAATACAGCCACGTAGTTCATGATGACGCTCCAGAGTCACAAACGTTGCCGCCATCTCCTGCAATTGCGGCGGATAGTCAGACAAAATAACCGGCAAGGCGCGACCGGTCTTAAACCCATACGCGATAGAGGCTCTGGCAACACTGATCAAACGCTGTTGGTGAGCTTCAATTAACCACATAAGCACCGTACCCTACCACACGGCGTTTATCGCCCGCCGTATCACCGGAGTTACGCAAATCGATGGTTTTTATCGTGAAGGATTTATCCCTCAACAGTTTCAATAATCCCGCCACGGGAGCCCTGCCGCACGCAGAATCATAAGTCAAATGCTCGTAATCCAGATTTTCAATCAAGTGACTGGTGTTTTGATCCAGTTTCTTTGCGCTGGCGTAATCATGGTAATGACTTAGATCGGAACTGATGACAATCAATGTTTCATTCCCGCCCCATAAAGCGTCCAGCACTTGACTGACTTGCCCCGGCGAGGCCTCACCCACGACCAATGGCACCAAATTAAACGCTCCCAACGTGCGTTGTAAAAAGGGCAAATGCACTTCCAGGCTATGCTCCAGGACATGGGCATGATCTAAACACGTCACAAAAGGAAATTGCAAGAGTGACTGAACCGCATCGCAATCAACAGGCACACCGCCTAGCGGCGTTGTAAACGTAACTGCGCTGCTCGCGGCCAGACCTTGAAACGCAACCCGGTGCGATGGCCCCAATAAAACTACTCGATCAATATGAGAATCTGATGATTTAATCAAGCGGTAAGCACTGGCGGCAATCGGCCCCGAATAAATATAACCGGCATGAGGCACAATAATTGCTTTGGGGGTAGGCTCATCGACCTTCGCGCTTGCCAGTAAGTCATCAACCATGGTTTGCAGTTCCTGCGAATCAGCAGGATAAAACGCGCCTGCAACAGCGGGCATTCTGTTCATCATAAGCAAAATCCTGTATAACTTTTACAGAGAAAAATGGATAGAAAAGCGCTTCCCATTTAACATTACCGAGTTATTCCACTTAACTTCAAAGACTTTTATTTTAGTAAAGTGTTCCGGGAGTAAAGACAATGACTACCTTTATCACACAGGACACAGTAACAACAAAATACTGGCACACCTTAGAGGATGGCCGTATTCAATGCGATCTTTGCCCGCGTTTCTGCAAATTACACGAAGGCCAGCGTGGTCTGTGTTTTATCAGGAAAAACCTGAACCATCAGGTTGTCATGACCAGCTACGGGCGTTCCAGCGGGTTTGCTGTTGACCCTATCGAAAAAAAACCGCTCAATCATTTTCTACCCGGCACGCCTATTTTGTCGTTCGGCACCGCAGGCTGCAATCTGGCGTGCAAATTCTGCCAAAACTGGGATATCAGCAAATCAAGGGAAATGGATGCCTTGATGAGCATGGCTTCTCCCGAGGCCATTGCCAAAGCGGCCATCGCTCATAACTGCGCCAGTGTGGCTTATACCTATAACGATCCCGTGATCTTCCATGAGTATGCGATAGATACCGCCAAGGCTTGCCGTGAATTAGGTATTAAATCGGTCGCCGTGACGGCGGGTTATGTCTGCCCCGAACCTCGCGCTGAATTTTATCAATGGATGGATGCCGCCAACATCGACTTAAAAGCGTTTTCTGAAAGCTTTTATCACACGATCACCGGCAGTCATCTGGATGCCGTCCTGGATACGCTGAAATATCTGAAACACGAAACCTCAGTCTGGATTGAACTCACCACCTTGCTGATTCCCGGTAAAAATGATTCAGAAGCCGAACTGGAAGCAATGACCCAATGGGTAGTTGAGCATTTAGGCCCCGAAGTCCCCATGCATTTTACTGCATTTCATCCCGATTGGAAAATGAGGGATACCCCGCATACGCCGAAAGATACGTTGCTAATGGCGCGTAATATCGCGATAAAAAACGGCGTTCGTTATGCCTATGTCGGCAATGTCCATAACAAAACCGGACAAAGCACTTATTGTCATCAGTGCGGGAGCATGCTGATTGGCCGGGATGGCTATATTTTATCGGACTGGCATCTTGATGAATCAGGTCATTGCCGTACCTGTGGCACGCGCTGCGCCGGAGTATTTGATACGCAACCCGGCCAATGGGGTGCGCGGCGACAGTCAGTTCGTATAAGAGGTTAACCTGGAAAAATTATTTGACCGACGAAAAAAGTACTTTTTCAACAAGATAATCAATCGCATATCATCCAGGCCAAAGCCGCGAACCACACTAAAGATCAACCATATCGGGCATCGACTCATTTCAGATTTATGCACGCGACATGAATTTCCCGGTCAGCGTATTGATTTTGATCAACTCACCCGTTTTTAGATATTCAGGCACTTGCACCTCAATGCCGGTGGTCAGTCTGGCGGGTTTGGTGCGACCTGTTGCCGTTGCACCTTTGATTTCCGGGGCGGTTTCGACAATTTCCAAGGCCACAACAGCGGGCAACTCAATGCCTAAAATTTCGTCATCGACCAACAAGGCGGCAATATCTTCCAATCCTTCCGTCAAATAACCTATTTCATCTTCCAAATCATCAGCGCCCAGTGTGTATTGGGTGTAATCCTCCATATTCATGAATATGTAATTACCGCTATCAACATAAGAAAACTGGACTTTGACTCTGACAAAGTCGGCATCTTTGAAATAGTCATCCCCTTTTAAGGATTCATCCAGCTTTTGTCCGGTTTTGAGATTATTGAACCGTACCTTGTACAACGTCGATGCGCCTCTTGAAGACGGGCTGCGCACTTCAACCTGCTTGACTACATGAGGAACCCCATTGATATCAACCACCATACCTTTCTTTAAATCACCTGCTTTTGCCACGCAAAACTCCTGAAAATATTAAACCCATGAAACGCTATTCTTAAAAAAGGCACTGATCACGTTAATGCTAGAAAGCATATTAAAGCCGTCATTCCGGCATGAATTGCCGGAGCCGTTAGACCGAGGAAGATCGATGTCACACCGATGTGAAAGTCCAATGCCATACATGGCTTCTGAACCCCGGCAATCCATGCCGGGGCGACGCCAGCTATTAACGTGAGCAGAGCCTAAAAAACCCTGCTAGTAAACGGGTAATCATCGATTTTGACCATTGCAATTTTGTTCAAATAAAGCGCACGCGACAAATTCGCCTTCACCCAATCGGTCAATACCTACTGTTGCAACAAAACCTTAATTTTAGCTTCCATAGCCTCTGGTTCAACGGACGAAGCAAAGGCTTCCACGTTAAGACCTTTCCGGTCAATCAGGTACTTATAAAAGTTCCATTCCGGCGCAGTTCCTGTCAATTGGGCCAATTTCCTGAATAAAGCATTCGCCTCATTGCCTTTAACACGACTTTCCGCAAATACCGGAAAAGTCACACCGTAATTGATGTAACAGACATTCGCGGTTTTTTCCTCGTCTTTGAATTCTTGATTAAAGTCGTTTGATGGAAAACCCAATATCACCAGACCTTGATCCTTATATTTTTGGTACAGCGTTTCCAATGATTTAAATTGAGGGGTATACCCGCAATTACTGGCCGTATTGACCGCTAAAATGACCTTTCCTTGAAAGGCCTGACAGAGCTCCAGCGTTTCGCTGGATCTTAATTTTCGCATTGAAAAATCAAGTAAATCAGAACATTCTTCCGCCATAACCGGACCATTAATACAACTCAACAAGAGTAACAAGGCTAACTTTCTCAATTTAATTGCTCCAACCCAAATGTTTATCAACCCAACGCAGACTCAACCAATACCAAAAAGTCATTGGGAGCATCATGGCAACCCAGCTCCAATCATCAATCAAAAATAATAACTTGACCCACTCGACTTCATGGAACCACTCCACCCAAGGTACACAATACAAACTAAAAAGCAAAGAACTCCAAACTAAAATTAAAGCGCCTTTACGGGTTTCAATACTTGAGAAGGCCAAAAACACCCAAAGCGGGGTTTTGTCGGTTTTTTGCATTATTATTTCTCCGTTTCGTTACTTTAAGATACCGACCCAAGCGGCCATTGATGAGTATTTTTATCTTTGCTACTTGCACATTTAAACTACTGCGACTATATAAGCTATTTTTGCAATTTACTCCATAAATAACAATAAGAGAGAAGCATGGATTCCGAAAGACGCAGCCATAGACGCATAAAACCAAAAGGATTGAGCGCCGATATTATTATTGCCCGGACTAACGATCAGGAACTGCCCTTAAATGGCGATATTCTGGATATCAGTTACAGCGGTATAAGAATCAAGTTAAGTAAACCATTAGCGTCCAATATTGAAGGCAAAGTAAAAATCACAATGACCTTACCGGAATCGGGGACTCCTTTTATTGTCCACGGCACGCTCAAACATCAATTTAATGACGATGAATGTGGACTTCACTATACCGGTCATTCTGAGGAGTCTATTGATGACCTGATGTTTGAATGTGTCAAATTGAATGACATGACTTTGCTCATCAAAACCGCTTAAGCGTGCAGAAGTAGAAACCAAAAGCATTAAATTGATTCCTTGACGCTATCGCTCACTCTGGTAGATTCATAAATTCTTCTGATTATAAAGATGATTCAGCTCTAACGCTTTTCCCCTAGCCGACCGCGTCATTTCGGCAGGGATTGCCGAAATCCAGACTCCATGGATAGCTCGAAGCTTACCCTCCATGGCATTGGTTGCCCGTTTCCGGACTGGTATTACGGGCTTATGGATTCAGCTGAGACAACTTGCTAATCAGGTAAACTTTTACAAACGAATGTGCCAGGCTCAGCAACCCTATGTTACTAAGGCTCTTCCCCTTCTCCATTTTTTTTGCTTTTTTCTGTTTTATCGTCGGTTATTTTTTTCAAAAACTAGGACTAAAGCAATGGGCCAATTATTTCCTGAACAGCGGTCTGTTTTTTTTAATTTTGGTATACGCTAAAGCCGCTCTGGGTTTTTTAAACTTAGCAATGCAGTCGTTATACCGAAGTGCCCGGCATTATATTTCGGTCCCTGCAGCCCATGCGCGAGTTGAATTGAGTCACCGGCACAAATTACACCATCAGGCTCAACTACACAAAAACCACAAAAAGCAATTGCTATACCGGCACAGTCAAGCGCGCAACCGGTTTATCAAGGCCAATAACAGAAATCAGGCCATACAGCTTTCAAAAGCCATATGCAGCCATTTGCATGCCAAACGTAAAGTACTCCCTCAAACAGACTATCAAGCCTATCGCCAAGCATTGCAAAATAACCACCGGACCCAAAACATTGACGGCTTACTACAACTTCAATTTGAAATAATTCACCGGTGAATCGTTAAACCATGTCATTTATTAAACGTTGGGCTCTGGGTGTCATGAATTTTGTTTACACCTTGCGTGAACAACATCTGGATTGGCAGACACAGAGTCTGGAAAAACGTTTTCACTACAAAAAAAATAAACGTTTGGTTGAAAAAGACCTGGCTGCGTTGCTAAAAAAAAGGCAACTGATACTTGAGCATGAATTAAATCTTATCAAAAGCCAGAATCAGTCAGAACTGGCATTACTGAAAATCAAGCATAAACAGGATATTAAGGATTACCGCGACTACCTGAAGGCACTGGATCAATTAAAAAATAAAATCCGCGATCATTATCAACACCTTCCTGAAGCCATGATCTTTACAATCCATCATCACGCCAAAAACCTATTGAATAAAATGTGGGAAACCGATGATTTGCATGAAAAGATAATCAATGAACAGCAGTTCATCTTGTTTATGACGACGCTGCATAACGATCTAAATGAATTGCCCAGGAACGATCCGCGCAATGAATATCCCGCTGATACCTTAAAACTGATCAGTGCCGGTAATTACCAGCAAGAAGCGGACAATATCCGCTAATTTAAGTATTTATGTAGCTATTCAGCGTAGCAACAAAACTAAGGCGAGGCACCGTGTTGGTTGGGTTGGCGATAACCAACCCAACATTTCAAGACCATGGTGTTAATTGTTGGGTAGCGAACAACGGGCAACCCAACCTGAATAATGACGAAGCTTTCTTTAAAAAGCAAACATGGCCAATACCGCGCTGCCCATGCTAACGCCCGAAATCAATTGCGTTTTTTTCAGCATTGTTGATGTTTGCCAAATCCCTGCTATTTGACGTTTTTGTTCGCTACACCAATCCGGAAAAGCAGCACACCATCGAGCGATACGGTGAAACAGCCAAATCGCTGCCAAGCCGCCCATAATGACCATCAAATAAAAGACGGCAATCTGGGTTGTACGTCGGCTTACATCAAAAAAATGCCCAATCAGCTCGTCCAATATAAATTCAAAAAGCATGTAGACGTGCTGCACTATCCAAACTATCGCATGCAGCAATTCCATCGGCATTTTAATAGTCAAGAATACTAATGCAATTGCTATCACCCAATTATTTATAGTAAAGGTTTTCATATCATTCAGACTCCTCAACAGAAATGGCTTATAACTGGTTTAAGCTGGTTGCAAAATCGATAAACCCAATATGTCATTACTACATTTTTAAAAGGACTAATAGTTCCAGCCAGACAACGCACCAAACTAACATAGACAGCCCTTTCAAAAACTCTCAGGCTGGAGTCTAGCTTTGTTCGCTTTCATAAAGCTTTCACGGCACTAAAATTTTTGATTTGCACTAACTTGTCGCGCTAAGACCAACACCCTCACTTTCCAACTCGTGATTAGCGTGTCGCCGTAGCTCGTCATACCCGTTTGAAAACGGGCAACCAATGCCATGAAAGGTAAGCTTCGAGCTATCCATGTGGCCTGGGTTTCGGCTATCCCTTCTGAAATGACGCGGTCAACTACGGAGAAAGCGTTAGAGCTGAACCATCTTTTCAATCAGATTCCAACTTTTGCTTTTAGACAAAACTAATGATTTTAAATTTCTCTGATAAATAAGCCGCTCACTTTTAGAGCTAACCTGGGCGACACGTCACACAAAAGAATCATATTAATTACTAGAATTACAAAACCCGTTAAATCAGAGCAGCATTCGGGTAATTCGGGGTTAGCCATTCGCCTCAGACACCCATCCGAATAATCCTGCATTTTATTTTTTAGCACTGGCTTTTGGAGATGACATGATCACTCACCTATCAAAAAATCTGGGACTTACGTTACTGGAATTACTGATGACGCTTATCATCGTGGGTATCATCAATGCATTTGCCCTGCCAAGTTTCAGCAGAACGCTCAGTCAAAATCAATTAACGACACAAACGAATACATTAATCACCGGACTCAATTACGCGCGAAGCGAGTCGATAAAAAGGGGCCAACCAGTTGTGATCAGAAAAACAGGAGCTCAGTGGGAAAATGGCTGGCGTATATTTGTTGACCTGGATCGTTCAACAGCTGCTAAAACCAACAGCTTTGATGCCGGAACCGATCTTGAATTACGCATCTATGAAGCACTACCACCTCATTACACCCTTCGGGGCAATAATAATTTTGTCAACTTTATTCGCTACGAACCAACAGGGCTAAGTAACAATATTGGCAGTTTTGCACTCTGCGATAACAAAGACAACGATAATTTGCCCCAGCCATGGACAGCTAAACTTATCATCGTCAACCGGGCCGGACGAGCAAGAATAGGCAGGGACACCAATAACAATAACATTCCGGAAAGAGAGGGAAATATTGATATGGTTTCCTGCACCGTTTCCCCGTTTTAAGAAAGATGCGGGCAATCCCTGACAATAAGCCCCTCTCATCACGAAGAGTATAAAGCAGCCCCAACCGTAACCTCATCTCGGCAATCCCTGCCAAGATGAAGGCTTATGACCGGCAATTCCCAGTATGAACTTTTAATGTGGCTTGGAGGGTAGGCGTAAGCCTTGCGAGGAACGCCGTAGATCCATCCGTGGAGGCTTGACGGCAGCATCCCTGCTGCCGACATCCCCGCAAAGCTTACGTCTACCCTTTATTATCATCAAACTGGGAATTGCTGGCGTTTGAAGGGGCTGAACAGTCTTTATAATCCGATAAAATCATGGAACCCGGCTCAATAGGATTATGTTCAATTGTCTTCAAACAATGCACTGCATTTTTTGTTTTGGGCTAAATTTCACAGATAGCGCATACGATCTATACTAGTCTTTCACATGCTTCAATCAGAAACACTTAAAAGCAAGCGGGTGATGCGGCTATTTATGCATCAAGTCTAATGCTCTATGTAGCCTTGGCATTATAATGCGGCTACTTAATAAAACAGACTATCTGAAAAATATGCGCAACAAAACCAAAATGAGCGCCGGTTTTACCCTGCTGGAATTGATGTTAGTCATAGGCATTGCCGGTGTGATTTTAACCATGGGGATACCCAGTTTTATGGACAGCGTTAAGAGCAATCGCCTGACAACCCGCACCAATGAACTGGTGACAGCATTCAATTTTGCCCGTAGCGAGTCGATCAAACGGGGCGTAAGAATCACCGTCTGCAAGAGCACTAACGGCAGTTCGTGTTTGACTTCTGGCTCTAACTGGACAGAAGAATGGATCGTATTTACGGATCAAAATAATAATGCAGCTTATGACAGCGCCAGCGAAACGTTATTACGGGTTCAAGCCAACCCGGCGTCTAATATCACGATGAATGGCACTACCAATATTGCCAATTATGTTTCATATATGCCTACTGGCCGAAGTCAATTGATAGCCGGAGGCGCCCAGGCAGGCACCATTAAGGTTTGCGATGACAGAACCGGAAATGTGGGCATCAATCTGACATTAAACACAGTAGGCCGGGTTAATACCAACCGAAGTTTTGCCTGTCCATGATTCGACAACGACACACTCATTTTATGCAAAAATCAGGCGGTTTTACCTTAATTGAAGTCATGATTGCCATGGTTATCATGGCAGTGGGCTTACTAGGCCTGGCAGGCCTTCAGGCTACAGGACTACGCAACAATCAAAGCGCTTACAATAGAAGCCAGGCGACACAACTGGCTTATGACATGTCGGATCGTATCAGAGCCAACCCCATCAGTGCCCGAAATTTTGCAACCAGTGTCTATAATACGGTGAATCCTTCAGCTGCAGTGGTAAAAACCGCATGTAACGCAGTAGCAGGAACCTGCACTCCTGCCGATATGGCTGAAAATGATTTGTTTGAATGGAATCGTAATTTGGTGGCCACATTACCCAGCGGCACCGGCACGATCCAAGTATCCGGAACAGTCTATAACATCACCGTGACCTGGGATGATAAAAGGGAAGCCGCCGGAGTAGCTAACAATACTGCGGATACCAGCTTTCAAATGAGCTTTCAATTATGAGTATTAATTTTCCAGCACCATCAGCAAAAATACAGACTCATGATCGTTTATCTATGAGCGATCCACATGCATCAAACAGGCAGCGAACGTTTTCGAGACCCAAACAATCCGGCATGACGCTGGTTGAAATCATGATTTCATTGTTGATAGGGGCTATTTTACTGGGCGGTGTCTTACAAATATTTATTAGCACCAAACAAACCTACCGGATGCAGGAAGGCTTATCCAGACTGCAGGAAAATGCCCGCTTTGCAATGGAATTTCTGACCTTTGACATCCGTATGGCGGGTTATCAAGGCTGCCCGTCAATCAATACGCTATCACCTAATATTATTGCAAGCCCTGCGCCTACCTATCTTGTGGGAAACCAATTTGTGGCAGTTAACGGAGCTAATAACGTCGCGACAAACTGGAGCACTAATGCTTGTGGAACAGCCAATGAATGCTTAGCAGGCACGGACACGATATCCATCATGCTCGGCGAAAATTGCGGAGGCCAATTAACAGGCCAAATGACTTCCGTCAATGCCAATATTCAGATCGATGCGGCCAATACTTGCAACATCAGTGCAGGTGATGCTGTGCTAATTTCTGACTGTAAATCTGCAGACTTGTTTAGAGCCACGACAGCTTCTTCTGGATCTGGCAAACAAACGATTTCCCACTCCTCATCCAACAATACGTCTAACTTCCTCAGCATTGCCTATCAACAAGATGCAGAAATATTTGGCCTTAGAGCCACGACTTATTACTTGAGAACCGGAGCCGGAGGACAACCGGCTTTATGGCGATTTGATAACAACAGACCCGTTGTGGCAGGGACTAATCCTATAGAATTGGTTGAAGGGATTGATGATATGCAAATCACTTATGGCTTGGATACCGATGCGGATGGCAATGCTGATCGATACATATCTGCCGATTTAGTCACCAATTGGAACAACGCTGTCAGCGTGCGTATTACTGTATCCGCTCGAACACTTGATCGCAATTTGACCACCACCGGAGATGGCCGATTAAGACGAACGATGACTACAACCGTAGCCCTGCGAAACAAACTTCGCTAACCAGGTGATACACATGAATCACAAGACTCCAGCCCTCACCCATCAATCAGGCGCTGTTTTACCCATCAGTCTTATTATGGTTTTATTGCTGACAATGATTGGTATTACGGGTATGCAGATTACTTCGCTGGAAGAAAAAATGGCGGGTAATTCCAGGGACAGAAATCTGGCTTTTCAAGCCGCAGAATCGGCTTTGCGGGAAGGCGAGAGCTTTCTGACTGCGGCGTCACTGCCTACCTTTACTACGGGCGGCACCAATGGGCTTTATGCAATAACCAGCACTGCCATTTCAGAAGTCACCCTTAAGACCAGCGACACTTTTTGGAGCAATAATACCAATACAGTGCGGGTGACTAATGCGGACGTCACGAAACATGTCGTCGCCGCTCCCCGCTATGTCATCCAGCAACTGGCTTTCAGTGAAGGCGGAGGTCAAAGTCTGGATGCCGGTGTTCATCAGGAAAATGAAATGTACCGGGTCACAGCACGAGGCGTGGGCGGGAACACAACCACGGTGGTTATTGTGCAATCGACTTATAAGCGCTAGCGATGTTGTATCAAGACATCCTACGCCAATCAATTTTTTAAGACGTCAGAAGTTATTCACCCCCCGTTTGGCTGTCTGTTGTAACCCTAAAGCAGGATACACATCATGAAACACCGCACCAAGACCCTGACCCATTCCGGCTTAGCCGCCATGCTGCTAGTTTCATTTTTCTCCGCTCCTGCCAAAGCGCTGACTATCTCTGACGTGCCGCTATATTTAGCCGCAAACGTGGATCCGAACCTGATGTTTATACTGGATGACTCGGGGTCCATGCAGTGGGAAATCATGCCGGATGATTTTATTTACTCTTATTTTGTATTCCCTATCGCCTCGACAATCTATGGCGGGGCTAGCGATTACCCAAACTGGGTACCGACTTTCGAAGACGGTTATGTTTACAGTGCGTTGTCAAGAAGTTATCAATTCAACAAAGCCTATTACAATCCAGCCGTTACTTATACGCCCTGGATTTCGGCCACAGGAGCACTGATGGCCAATGCAACGCCAACGGCTGCTTTTCATAACCCGACCTTACCACTTAAAGGGTCCAGAAATCTGACTGTCAACAATACACAAACAGCCTCCTGGGATAGATGCACTAATCAACCTCCAACTGGTTGCACTACCCCTACTTTCAGCCAAACCTTTTATCCCGCCATTTATTATCGTTTCGCCGGGGGAAATCAATGGACTTTAACCAATTACACAAAAGTTGAAATCATTTCTACAACCGCCTCATACACAGGCGATGGCCGAGAAAGCCGGACCGACTGTACAGCCGGAGTCTGTACATATGCTCAAGAAATTCAAAATTTTGCAAACTGGTATACCTATTATCGATCACGCATCTTGTTATCACGGGCAGGAATAGGCCGGGCATTTTCTCAGCAAAGCACCAATATGCGGGTTGGGTTTGGCTCAATCAACAAGGCAGCTACCAGTATCGACGGAGTCTCGACTGGCACAATCATCAGCGGTGTCCGCCCTTTCTCTGGCACAAATCGAGAAAGTTTCTTTACTAATCTTTACTCTCATGTCATCCCATTATCCGGCACACCTTTAAGAAGAGCGCTTAACGATGCCGGGCAATATTATTCCAGAGCGGACAACCAAGGCCCCTGGGGAGCCGTCCCAGGGTCGAATAACACAACGCCACACCTTGAATGCCGCCAATCCTATACCATACTTATGACTGACGGCTACTGGAATGGAACCGACCCTGCCGTTGGCAATGCGGATAACACCAACGGACTGGCAATAACCAACCCGACGACTGGGGATAGCTATCAATACACGCCTACCGATCCCTATCGTGATCAATGGTCCAATACATTGGCTGACGTTGCCATGCAGTATTGGAAAACCGACCTGAGAGCGGGTCTAACACCGCTGGCCAATAAAGTGCCTGTCACACCGGAAAACCCCGCTTTTTGGCAGCACATGGTTACTTTTGGCGTCGGCCTTGGCGTGCAAGGCTCAATTAATCCCAATACAGCTTGGGCGGCCGTTGCCTCTGAGACAGCTATTGCCTGGCCGGACCCAACATTGACTAACCCTGCGAAGCTCGATGATCTATTGCATGCCGCAATCAACGGTCACGGCGGTTTTTTCAGCGCTTCCGATCCTAATACTTTCGCTAACGAATTAAGCACGATACTTAATGCGATTACTGAGCGCACAGAAGCCTCTTCCGCTGCGGTAACCACCAATTCAACACGATTGGACACCAACTCTGTGGTGTATCAGGCAAAATTTGACAGCCGGAATTGGACGGGGCAGCTATTGGCTTTTAAAGTCAATTCCAATGGCAGCCTGGCATCCACCGCCTCTTGGGATGCAGGACAACGAGTCACCGCTCAAGGCAGTTTGGGACGCTCAATTTTCAGCTTCAACCCTTCCACTAATTTGGGTGTCAGTTTCTATCATGCCAATCTTGTTACGACGCTCACGCAAGCCAAAATTAATTATTTGCGCGGCGACCAAAGCGAAGAACAACCTAACGGCGCATTTCGCAAAAGAACCGGTACCAATGCCCTGTTTGGTGATATCGTCAATTCAGACCCTTGGTTTATCGGGGGCACCAATTTTGGTTATCAACTGCTTAAGCCCAATGCCGATGGAACCCCTACTCAGGAATCAGCAGATTATGTTACGTATCGCAGCAGCGCGACCTATAGAGAAAGAACGCCTTTAGTGTTAGTGGGGGCGAACGATGGCATGCTGCATGCGTTTAATGCCAAAATTACCGGAACCGGCAATGGTGAAGAGGTGTTTGCTTATGTGCCTAACACTATTCTCAACTCGATGGACGCGCTAACGAATCCGGGTTACACCCATAAGTATTTTGTCGACGGCCCACCCATTGCTGCAGATGCTTATTTCGATGCAGATAATGATAATGACAAAGAATGGCGTACCGTAGCCGTCGGCACGCTTGGCGCTGGCGGTAAAGGCGTATTTGCACTGGATGTTACGTTTTTAGCGCCTGGTGATAACACTTATCAAACTGCTGAAACAGCCTTTTCAGCAGACCGCGTGCTTTGGGAAATTAACAGCTCTAAAACGGGTTTCGCCGATCTGGGCTTTACCCTAGGTCAAGCGTCTATTGTTCGTATGGCCAATGGCGAGTATGCGGCGATATTCGGCAATGGCTATAACAGCGCCAATCATAAAGCCGTGCTGTATATTGTTAATATTAAAACCGGTGCTTTAATTAAATCTATTAACACGAATGTGGGAACAGCTACAGAAAAAAACGGCTTATCTACCCCTATCCCTGTCGACGTTAATGGTGACCGTGTTGTCGATGCTATTTATGCAGGTGACCTGCAAGGTAATATGTGGAAATTTGATGTCAGCGGCTCCAGTGCTACAAGTTGGGATGTAGAGAAATCGGGCAGCACTCCCAAGCCGCTATACCAGGCTAAAACTACTGGCGGAGTTAACCAACCCATTACCGCCAAACCGCAAGTAGGCAAGCATCCAACCAGTGGCGTCATGGTTTATTTCGGCACCGGTAAATATTTTGAAACTGGCGACCATACGGTAGGTACCAGTCCCCTAGTACACACTTTTTACGGAATTTGGGATGATTGTGTCAAAGTTGCAGGTGAAACCGGGGGCGGTAGCTGCAGCATTCCTACCATGACGCGCACAAATTTAGTCGCTCAAACCATCTTGCTTGAAGACGTCTTTACCGTTCCAACGATAGAGGAAGAAGGCGAAGAGGAAACTGAAGAGACCGGTTATAGCATTGAACAAAGCATAAGAATAACCTCGAATAACCTGGTTGATTATACCGGCAATACACCCAAGAAGGGCTGGTATATGGACCTGGTATCGCCCCCTAGTGCTACGGCTAAAGGCGAAAGAGTCGTCAGCCAAGCCTTGTTAAGAGGCGGACGGATCATTTTTGCGACGCTGATACCGGATGACAACCCTTGTGCCAGCGGCGGCACCAGCTGGTTAATGGAAGTGGATTCACTGACCGGCAGGCGCCTTGCAAAATCACCGTTTGATTTAACCGGAAATAACTTAATCAATTCGGAGGATTTAATTTTACTCGTGTTGGAAGACGGCGTTTATTCAATAGGATCGACCACCGGTGATAAAACGGCGGTGTCCGGCATTCAATCCAATGTAGGCATCATCAAAACGCCCGGCGTGATCTCTGCAGGCGACCTGGAATATAAATATACCAGTGGATCGACAGGTGTTATGGAAGTAACGACAGAATCGGTCAGCGGCACATCAGGCCGCCAATCCTGGCGGCAGTTGAGGTAATTAAGTACTGTTTAAAACGGCATGGATCTAAATAATGACCTATTATTTGCGTTTTCAAGAAGGCAAAACATGAAAAAAATACGACCCACTTTAACAATCGCTTTGATTTTGATCAGTTCACCCTTATTTTGCGCCGAAGCTGAAACAGGTCACTATAAAAATACGGGGCTGGTTGCTGCTTTCATCCCAACAACCGGCACCGTTATTATTGATGACAAAAACTACCATATAGATAATGAAGCAGTTATTCATTACCAAGAAGGAGCGGAAAATCCTCGCCAGATCAATAACAGATCAGGTGTTTCCCTGCAAGCAGGTCAGCGGGTTGGCTTTAATTTAGACAGTTCGAATTTTGTCCCACCAAGAATTGCTGAAATCTGGTTTTTAAAAGATCCCGAAGAATAAGTTAACTTGATTAAACCGGACGGTAAATATTTTACGGAGCACCATTAAACTATGAAAATTCAAAATGGGTTTACCTTAATTGAACTGATGATCGCAGTTGCGATCATTGGCATTCTTGCGGGTATCGCTTATCCCAGCTATCAGGATCATGTTTTTAAATCCCGGCGTGCCGATGCGAAAGCGGCTTTATCAGGCTTAGCCAATGCGATGGAGCGGTATTTTACTGAGGAGAATGACTATGAGACGGCGCGGGGTACAAATGGCGTCCCGCTTAGTACTGTATTTGTCTCAACCAGCCCGGTAGACGGAGGTACAGTGGCTTATAACTTAAGAATCAATGCAGCAAGTGCCTCAACTTATATGCTTCACGCCATTCCTACAGGCCCTCAAGCCAACGATAAATGCGGCACCTTGACATTGGCACATACCGGCGCAAAAGGTATCAGCAACGCCCATTCAGGGGTTGATATAGAGGACTGCTGGTAAAAATTTGGGGATTTTCTTAGTTCGAGCGGTGTAGAACCACATTGATGGTCACAGCGTTGTAATGAAGTCTGTTACATCGTCCGCTGTAAACGGCCAAAACAAGGCCTTTTGACTTTCAGTATGCAATAACACAGGGATGCGAATCGCATAAAGGGCTTGCCAATGCTCTTCCTCTGCGATATCGATGAGTTCCACTTCCATCTGAGATTTTAACTGCCTGCATTCAGTTAAAATCAATCCTGCATCTTCACATAAGTGGCAACCGGCAGTGCCCAATAACAGAAACTTTTGCATCAATGTTTTGTTAGCTTATCCAGATAGCCCATAAAAAAAGCGGATAACACAAATGCCAAATGGACAATCACATACCACATGATTTTATCGTTATCTGTTGCATGGATGTTCATAAACACTTTTAACAAATGAATTGAAGAAATGGCGACGATGGATGATGCCACTTTCATTTTTAGCGACGTGTAATCATGCGTGCCTAGCCAATCCAGCTTTTCGGCGCCCTCACTTAAATCCATTCTCGAGACGAAATTTTCATAACCGCTAAACATAACGATCACAATCAGACTGGCAACTAAAGTCAAATCAATCAGCGTCAATAATTTAAGAATCAGCAACGATTCATCCACTTCCAGGATGTAGGGGATGATGTGGAACAGTTCCTGAAAAAACTTAATGGCCAGCGCCAATAAAGCCACACTCATTCCCAGATAAATGGGTGCCAATATCCATCGACTGGCATACATCATTCTTTCCATCGAACGTTCTATTTTTTCTTTTGCCGGCATACTGTGTTATTGGAAATTAAGTAATTATTCAAAATGGGTTGGGGGAACATGATTTTCGCAACCCAACAAGCAACACTTTGGCCTTGAAATGTTGGGCTGGCTAACGCCAACCGCCACCAACAGGGTGCATCAAATTCATATTATTCGGCTGAATAGTAAAAATTAAGTATCTGCTCACCCCTTCCTATTTTATTGGGTGTAGGTGCTTGATTTCAAAGGACGCATGAATACATCCTTGTAGCTCTCTGCAACATCCCTGTTGCAGAAGCCTTTTCAATCAATCACCTACACCTTCTTTTTCAAGCGGGCGAGTAGTTACAAAATTAA
>NZ_JAUSBX010000095.1 GCF_030651835.1 Methylicorpusculum sp.
ATTTTATTGGGTGTAGGTGCTTGATTTCAAAGGACGCATGAATACATCCTTGTAGCTCTCTGCAACATCCCTGTTGCAGAAGCCTTTTCAATCAATCACCTACACCTTCTTTTTCAAGCGGGCGAGTAGTTACAAAATTAACTTAATTATGTCGAGCGCGTCATTCCGGCAGGGATTGCCGGAATCCAGGTCACATGGATAGCTCGAAGCTTACCCTCCATGGCACTGAATGCCCTTTTCCAGAAGGGCATGACGGGCTTATGGATTGAGCTGAAATATCTTGCTTATCACGAAAATTAATGATGCAAATGCGCCGAAAGCCATCGTTCGGCAATTTCAACGGCGATTCCCTTGCGTTCCGCATAGTCTTCTAACTGGTCATTTTCAATTTTTCCCACATTGAAATATTGTGATTCCGGATGGGAAAAATACCAGCCACTGACCGCCGATGCCGGATACATGGCAAAACTTTCAGTCAATTCAATCCCGGTCGTGGGCGTCACGTTCAGCAATTTAAACAATTTACTTTTTTCTGTGTGATCAGGGCAAGCAGGGTATCCGGGCGCGGGCCTTATACCCTGATAAGACTCACTGATAAGTGCTTGCGCATCATAAGCTTCATTTTTGGCATAACCCCAATAGTCTTTTCGCACTGCCTGATGCATATATTCTGCAAAAGCTTCAGCAAGTCTATCGGCCAGAGCCTTCAGCATAATGGAACTGTAATCGTCATGATCCTGCTCAAACTCCGCTAACTTTTCCTCTATGCCGATGCCTGTCGTTACGGCGAAGCCGCCGATATAATCAGCTTTATGACTGTCTTCAGGGGCGACGAAGTCTGACAGGCAATAATTGGGATGTCCCGGCGCCTTCAAACCCTGCTGGCGCAAATGATGCAGTGTTTCCAGCTTTTCCTGACGGCTGTCATCTGTGAACAGAACAATATCATCCTCCTGGCTGTTTGCAGGAAAAAAGCCTATCACTGCTCTGGCTTTAAGCCATTTTTCATTAATTATTTTCTTCAACATGCTTTGGGCATCTTCAAATAATTTTCTGGCTTCAACCCCAACCACTTTATCGTCAAATATTTTCGGGTATTTTCCGGCCAGCTCCCATGTCTGGAAAAACGGGGTCCAGTCTATATACCAAACCAGGGTATCCAATGGAAAATTATCGAATACTTTGGTTCCTAAAAAGCTGGGCTTGCAAGGCTCAAAGTCCTTCCACAAGAATTTGTTATTTCTAGCGTCTTCCAATGAATGTTGTTTTCCTTTTGCTTTACGGCCTTTATGACGCTCCCTGACTTCTTTGTATTCTTCTCGGGTTTTCGCGACAAAGGGTGCTTTCAAATCATCACTTAGCAAGTTACTGGCCACACCTACGCTACGGGACGCATCGGTCACGTAAATCACCGGACCGTGATAATTGGGCTCAATTTTCACGGCTGTATGAGCCCGTGATGTGGTTGCTCCGCCTATCAACAGAGGAATATCAAAACCTTGCCGCTCCATTTCTTTGGCCATATGCACCATTTCATCGAGTGATGGCGTGATTAATCCACTCAGACCAATAATATCGACTTTTTCGTCCCGAGCTGTTTGCAGGATTTTTTCGGCCGGTACCATCACCCCTAAGTCGATGACTTTGTAGTTGTTACACTGTAAAACCACGCCGACAATATTTTTACCGATATCATGCACATCGCCTTTAACGGTAGCCATCAGGATAGTGCCGTTCGTTTGCACCTCACCCGACTGCTCTGCCTGCATAAACGGCATCAAAAATGCGACCGATTTTTTCATGACGCGCGCCGACTTAACGACCTGGGGTAAAAACATTTTACCGGCACCGAATAAATCTCCGACTACATTCATGCCGTCCATCAATGGGCCTTCAATGACATGCAAAGGTTTTTCGGCTTGCTGACGCGCTTCTTCAGTGTCTTCATCAATGAAATCAGCAATGCCTTTGACTAATGCGTGCTCCAAACGTTTATTGACAGGCCAGCTTCTCCATTCAAGATCTTCCTTAACTGCCACACTGCCATCGCCACGGTATTTTTCAGCAATTGCCAATAATGTTTCTGTACCTGTTGACGTCCGGTTTAATACGACATCTTCAACCGCATCTCTCAGCTCTCTGGGTATATCTTCATAGATGGCGAGCTGTCCGGCATTGACGATCCCCATATCCATCCCGGCTTTGATTGCATGGTATAAAAATACGGCATGAATAGCTTCTCTTACGGGATTATTGCCTCGAAACGAGAACGATACATTGGATACGCCGCCTGAGATCAAAGCATGAGGCATGGTCCTTTTGATTTCTTGAGTTGCCTGGATAAAATCCATGCCATAGTTGTTATGCTCATCAATACCCGTTGCTATGGCAAAGATATTGGGATCAAATATAATGTCTTCCGCAGGAAAGTTGATTTTTTCAGTCAATAGCGTATAGGCTCTTTGACAGATGTTGATTTTCTTTTCCAGTGTGTCCGCCTGGCCTTCTTCGTCGAAGGCCATAACAACCGCCGCCGCACCATAACGTCGAATGAGCTTTGCATGCTCAAGGAAAACCGCCTCGCCTTCTTTTAGCGAGATTGAATTTACGATGCCTTTGCCTTGAATGCATTTTAATCCGGCTTCCAAAATATCCCATTTTGATGAGTCCAGCATAATCGGTACTTTGGAGATGTCCGGCTCTGCTGCAATAAGCCGTAAGAATCTGACCATCGCATCTTGAGACTCCAACATGCCTTCATCCATGTTGATATCGATAATCTGCGCACCGTTTTCTACCTGTTCCTTGGCGACTTCCAGTGCAGCCTCATAATTTTCTTCTACGATCAGGCGTTTAAACTTTGCCGAGCCGGTGACATTGGTTCTTTCGCCAACATTGACGAACAAGGAGCTGGGGCCAATGTTCATTGGCTCTAATCCGGATAACCGGCATTGCTTTTCAATAGTCGGAATAACTCTCGGACTAAAATTCTGCACACTGTTGGCAATGGCCCGGATATGATCGGGCGTTGTCCCGCAACATCCGCCAATGATATTCAAATAACCACTTGCCGCCCACTCAGCGATATGCACAGCCATATCTTCAGGCGACTCATCATATTCACCGAATTCATTCGGTAGCCCTGCGTTAGGGTGTGCAGAAACATACACATCAGCGATACCGGAAATTTCTTCTATATGCTGGCGTAATTCTTTTGCGCCCAACGCACAGTTAAATCCAAAAGAAATAGGCTCCACATGGCGCAGTGAATTCCAGAATGCTGCAACAGTTTGTCCTGATAGGGTTCTTCCTGATGCATCCGTGATGGTCCCGGAAATCATCACCGGCAATTTATAACCCAGGGTTTCAAAATATTGATCTACCGCAAAAACAGCCGCTTTGGCATTGAGCGTGTCGAATATCGTCTCAATCAGGATAATATCAGCACCACCATCAATC
Source organism: Methylicorpusculum sp. (assembly GCF_030651835.1). GTDB lineage: Bacteria > Pseudomonadota > Gammaproteobacteria > Methylococcales > Methylomonadaceae > Methylicorpusculum. Next base: position 3,460 of record NZ_JAUSBX010000095.1, read on the forward strand.
AAACCACGCGTAGCCTCAGTATAGGCTTCAACCAGTTCTTCAAAGGTAACATTGCGATATCCCGGATCGTTCACATCCGGCGACATGGATGCCGTTCTGTTGGTTGGACCTAAAACACCGGCAACAAATCTCGGCTTGTCAGGGGTCTTATGACTTATTTCATCAACTGCCAGTTTGGCTAAGCGTGCTGACTCAATATTAATTTCATAGGCCAAGTCCGACATTTGATAATCCGCCATAGCAATCTTGGTGGAATTAAATGTATTCGTTTCAACGATGTCGGCACCCGCTTCCAGGTAAGCCAAGTGAATTGATTTAATGATTTCCGGCTGCGTCAAAGATAAAAGATCATTATTGCCTTTTAAATCAACCGGCCAATCTGAAAATCTTTCACCTCGATAATCTTTTTCCTCGAGACGATAACTTTGAATCATTGTCCCCATGGCGCCATCCAGAATTAAGATTCGCTTGGATAATAGTTGCTTCAGGACAGCTGTTTTTGTCATTGAGTTGTCAATCATATTCATAATTAATTGTTGCCGGAATGATCAGCAGACTTTAGTATTCGGATCTGTTCGATACAGGAGAATTCATGTCTAAAACTAATATTTTAACCGTCATTAAAAGTGTCTTAGCCGCTGCAATTGGTGTCCAAAGTGATCAAAATAGGAAAAAGGATTTCGAAGAGGGTTCCCTTTCCAGCTATATTATTGCTGGTTTAATATTTACTGTATTGTTTATCTTGGCACTCAGTTTTTTGGTATCCAGAATTATTGGTAGTTAAGCAATTTATATGAAAAAGGAATGTTCAAAAACTACAACTAATCATTTAAAGCTTTAAAACAGCAAAAAAAACCCAAGTAAAACTTGGGTTTTTTTTGCTGTGCCGTCTAATTTACTTTATTCAGATGTTTTAAAGCTATTTTTTATACCTATAAATAATTCTTTCCAGCCACTAAAAATTCCAGCTACTGTAAGTGGCTCTTTCAAGATCAATTTGGTCTTGACTATACCAACACTAATTATGCCTGCCAAAGGGGGTAATACTTCGAAAATCACTGACAATATCATGCCGCCAAAACTTTGCGAACCACCCGTTTTTCTGTCGCCAATGCTGGTCAACTCTCTGTCATAAGTAGGATTAATTTCAACACCTTTCATCCCGTCAATGATCCAGATGTTTAAATTGACAAAAAGTACTTGCACGGTCAAAAACAAAACCGAACAAACAGCAACCCAAAACAAAACGTTGTTTACCTTAGCTCTACTCGCTGATTGGAAAACCCAAAGGGCAACCAACACCATTATAATTCCGCCTATCATTGTTATACCTTCTTGAAAATTTAATTATTATATTTTTGTTAAAAAGAAATAGAGGAAGGTACATTTGAGTACCATGTCAGAACCTTCTTTCTCAATCACTTTACATGTTTCATATTTTTCTCTACCAGGAGTTGATTGTTTTTTAATCATTCCTCCTTCAACACTGTATTTTAAGGGTATTTCGAACGATTTTGTCCGTCCACCAGTGTCTATTGCTTTCGTTTGAAGAACGCCATCTTGCCTAAATTCCCACTGAACATTTAATAGTTTTTTTTCTCCATCCAGTTTTGTTGCTTCTGCAGTTACACTCCAGGCGCCAATAATATCAGATTGATCTTTCAGCATAACATCAGCATTTGCTGCCAGCGCCATTGTCATTGCTGCCAAGCCACAACTTAATTTGTAACATAATTTTTTTATCATCAACCAGTCCTCATCATGATCTAGTTTACCTACGGAATTTGATTATACCACACGGTATAACGAGCACTAATTTAGTAACCCATCATTACATTTTAAAATTAACAGCCTTACTTTTTTCTTGACTTTATTTTTACCTGAAGTATTATAAATGGCTCATTTGCTATGCAAATAGCGCTTTCAATAATTAATAATTACAGGTGGGACACTCATGGGTGCGATCTTAGATCTAACTGAAATGTTAAAAGAGCCAGCTGGCATGGTCGGCGCAATCGTTGTAATTGCTGCGGGTTACTTCCTAGTAAAATGGGTATTTGCCGAACCTAAAGACGAAGACAAATAATAAGTCTAAAAACTGCTCTTTTTCAAAATCTAGGCCGTTGACTAAGATCTGATCTTATCACGGCCTTATTTTTTTCCATCAATTTATACTTTATACTTTATACATTTGCTTAAAGCTTTCAATGTATAAATATATAAGAAATAGAATTAATCATCTATATAGTCAAAAAGCCCCAGCGATTGGCATTGGCCTATACCGCTCTTTATACGGACTTGTCACTCTCCAAGAAATAATATTTCTAATCTACTTTAATCACTTGATATTTGACCCTATACCGTATATAGACGTCGAATACCCAATGATACCTTTCTTCCTTTGCCTTTGGGCAATAAACTCTTTTTTTATATTTATTGGCTATCAGTGCCAAATCACACTAATAATAAACTATATATTTTGGATAGTTTTTGTCCAATTTACGCCTATGCAACGCGACTTTGACGGTGGATTTGACGCGTTTATGATTGGCGCAGGTTTTTTTCTATTGTTTTTACCTACTGAGAAAGCATTTAGTATCGATCAACTTAGAAATAGGTTAACCAACCCTTTTTTTCATCTTTACAAAAAATCAATCAACGAGATACCAGTTCTTTGTTATTACATCCCCATACTTTTTTGCCTTGGCTTTCTTTATTTTGACTCTGCCATACATAAGCTTTTTGCCGAGCACTGGAGAAATGGGCTAGGCGCCTGGCTTCCTTCAACTCAGCCTTATTACATCTCTGTTATTGATTTTTCCTGGCTTTTAAATCAACAATACTTGCAAAAGTTTATTGGTTATTTGATTTTTGCCTTCCAATTCTCATTTGTCTTTTTATTTTTTAATCGCTATTTACAACCCATATATTTATTCATAGGCATTGGCTTACATGCAGGTATCGCATTATCTTTAAATATCTATCCCTTTGGTGTAGGTATGTTAATTTTTTATATTCTTATGATTCCATTTTCTTGGTGGAATTATCTTACGTTAAAGATAGAATTCAATACTCCAAAGTTGATTGTTTTTTATGATAAAAACTGTCCGCTTTGCAATAGAACCGTATTCATACTAAAACATTTTGATATTTTTAATAATCTATTATTTTTAAATGCACAAGACCATGCTCACAATCATTATCAATTAGCAGACTTACCTATTGATATCTTGCTGACTGATCTTTACGCAATTGATAGCCATAATGTATATAAAGGCCTGGATACTTACATCAATATATTATTTAAAATGCGTTATTTATCCCCACTTGGCTTGGCACTTAAAATCCCAGGGATTTACCATTTTGCTAGAATGAAGTACCGCAATATTGCCGATAATCGTCTTCGTAATCCTTGCGACATCCTCTGCCATAAACCTCTACCGATTAGATCTTTTAGTTTTTACAGCCTTATTTTTGAAGCCCCCGATCAATTAGCTCAAAAAATTAATCTTTCTAAACTAACTAAGGCTCTTTTATTAATAGCCATCCTTCAGCTCAATAGCACCATTCATTATGGACTTCTATACAGGCTTAATATCGACCTAAAAAATTCTTCTTTAGGACTTACCCTTCATCAAGCCAGTAACTCGCTGTTAATGCTTTCTCAGACCTTCATTGGCATAATTCCTCACGCCTTATACCTTCACGATCACTTTGCCGGGTACAATCAAATATATGCGATCACCTACCTTGATAAAAATGGAAATGAGCAATGGCTACCCTTTATCAATCAAGAAGGTCGAATTCTGGCGCCTCATTGGGGCAGAGTTCATTCTATGTGGGCAAATATCGCAGTCACCCCTCATGTTGATTTTAAACGGCTAAATAAATTTATCATGAAAATTACCGCTTATTGGGCTCCAAAATTAGGTTTGTCACTCGCGAATGCTACTTTTTACATTAAAACTAAACCAAACATTTCACCTAACTATTGGATTCACGACCTCCGTAAAATCAACTTATCTAATGAGTGGACAACCACAGGAGTTGCGACCTGGAGAGACTTTACTTTCGCTTCTGATCTATCTTCTGACCATGATTAGTGACTTTTTTTATTCAAAATACAAGTTGCATAGCTTTTTTTCTCGTGATATAAAATACCTGTGCTATATGATTAGTACTTTATATAAATAAAATAATTCTATAGAAATTTTGGAGGATAGTATGAAAAAAGTTATATCTCTTTTAGCAATGGCATTAATGATTGTTGGCTTGTCAGGTTGCTTAGACGATCCTGATTCATCAAAACAAAAAGTAGAGCAATCTACAATTAGCCTATAATATTTTCAAAGCCCAACTTATTTTAAATATGTTGGGCTTTTTATCGTCTTTTGGTTAGTTTCTTATTTTATTATTCGCCTAATATTAATCATCTTCGCATTAAAGCTTTTTCCTCATTGCACAACATAAGAAATGTATTATCATTTTCTTATAAAAGATATATTTTCCCTTTATCTTATTTCCTCATATATTTCAGCTTTATTTATCTTCTAAATTAAAATTCTCCGCTATTTGTTACCTTCTTTTTTCTTTATATTAAATTACATCTTATTTATTTTGTTGCCTTATAAAGAAAAATAATTTTTTATTTAACTCTTGCACTTTCTTTGCTGAGATCTATAGAAAGGCTTCCGACTCTTCCCAATGCCATTTCCCTATCCAAAATTACGCTGATAATATTAAACTGTGAATTGCTGATATCACCTTCGACAGCCATACCTTGCATCCTTTGAATGCTAGATATTTCTTATACTATTCACGATGCAGTTAAGTTAAATTTATTGAATCTACCTCAACAGTTCAACCTTAGCCTTTTCTATTTTTGTAATTTTCCAGCGTATCCTAGTCGATAAGCCATAACCCAACAGATGGACTTTTCAGAAGCCAAATGCTTCGATTACTGTACCAGGCTCTCCGGGCTTATCCGACCCCATCACATTTATCTTGTTGCTCCGTTGAGCAATTACTTATTTTTTTCCTTTTCTACAGAAATAACGAAACATTCCTTTATAAAATAATTAGGCAGCTCTATAGGACCATACACAAAAGTTTTCTAAATTTTTTTACTCAAAAAAAAACCCCTGGTTAATTACTTAACCAGGGGTTTAGTTTTCTTAGTTAGATTTAACCTTAACTAAGGTCCAAACATTAAATAAATGTTGGGATTAATGGAGCGTCAACAGTTACTAACTGACGTGTTCCATCTTCATTGAAGAAGAACAACAATCCAGCAAAACGGCTATCTGGATCGTAAATCAAGTCAGCTAAACGGTAAACTTCCCATGCAGCGTCAGATGCAGTAACTTCAACAGTTCTGGTTTCACCTGGAGCTAATGGGCTGTTATCGCTAACAGTCAAGCCTTCTTCTGCCAACAAATCATCTGGATAACCAGTTTCATCTTCAAGAACCGCAGGGTCTAAGAATCTAACACCAGCAGTGTTGAACTCACCTAAACGAACTGAGTCATCACCATTGTTGGTGATTTCCAAAGTCATTTGCATTGAGCGACCTGGAACACGGTAAGTAGCATCAACAACTTTAACAGCAACAGTTGATTGTGGAACTTCCATTGACTTAATACCGCGCAACAAACCTGCTTGTAAAGGTGTTGTTACAGGATACTGTTCGTTAGTAGAACCCATTGAGAATGCAACCAAACCGATAGTACCAGCAGCAAATGCCATGGCTACTTTTTTATCAGTTGCTGAGATCAATGAATCTGCTTTACCAGCTTCTACAGCGATGTGACGTGGAACGAAAATTGGTTTACGTATCCAATAAAGAACCCAAGCCAAACCTAAGGCATACCAGAAAGCGTGCCAGAAGTAGATATTGCTCAGATTATAAGTTTCCAGATCTATAGTTTCGCCAGTTAAAGTAGTGATTGGATTTTTGAAATCACTCATTTTACCAGAGATTGTTACCCATTTACCTGGACCAATAATTGGACCACCACCTTCAACGTTTAACATTGTATGAATGTGCCAATCGCCTGGACGACGTGCTTTCAACAATACTTTAAACTCGTAGGTTTCACCCAGCTCCAAAGAAACTGAACGAGGAACTAATTGACCACCAATCCAAGAACCTGCGCGAATAAATACAGGACCAGGAATACCGATGTTCAAGAATGCGCTTTCTGGTTTATCAACAGTTTCAGGCCAACCTGTAAACACGAAGAATTTTCCAGAAATTGTCATTGTGTCGTTTACAGTGACTTCTTCTTTTGACCAGTTCAGATCATACCAGTGAATAGTACGCATCCGCATAAATGCAGCCTGTGACTTTTCACCATGTGCTGAAGCTGTTGGAGTGTAAAACATCGCTGCGGTTACAGTTACCAGCAGTGCGACAAAGGATAATTTAGCTACCTTGTCTTTTATTATATTCATATATCCTCCTCTATAATAGAGAATCTATAGTTTTTATGAGTATCAAGTATATTAATTACTTGTTCTTATGGATTTATCTAAAACAACTTCTGCAATCAAGAAGATTGTACGAAGTCAGTTTTTCCAAACCATTTGCCGAAGAAGTGCCACAAGAAGTAAATCAAGATGCTCACGAAACCAGAGAAGAACGCAGATACTGGAGCAACGTCTTTACCGAATGTTCTTAAAGTACCTTTTTCGACCATTCTGATATATTCAGGAGTACCAGTTCTAACGTAGTGGTAACCTTGTAAGTCAGCCAGTGTCATCATCATACCGTTGTATTCAACTGGAACGTGCAATGGTGCAATTATTGGCCAGTTACCTGGGTAGAATAATAAACCATAAGCCAAACCGCCTAATACTGCAGTCAATGTCATGCTGTTAGATAACAACAATACAACATCAAGAACTATAGCACCTGGCATTAAGTTTGAAGGGAACACGAAGTTTACTGGGAAATAAGTCCATCCCCAGAAGTTGAAGTATCTGTTGATCCACTCACCCAACAATAAGCCAAGTATGCAGAAAACAGCACCGAATGGAAGACGATATCTCCACCATAAAACAGCTTGAACAGCAGCTGGGAAAGTAATTGAAACGATAGGAGCTACAGTTACCCATAGACGTCTATCTTTCCAATCGGTCCAGAAATCCCAATCTCCGCCAGTCAACATATAGTGAATATGATAACCACCTAATACTACAAAGAATATTGTGAAACAAATTAGCCAATCGAACGTGCGTGATGCTTTTACAGCTTCAGCGCGTGAACGTACAGCTGATTGAGATGCGCTCATTAGCTTACCTCCTAAAGGATTTAAATTATATTTTTTATGTTATCTCTTAATCTGAGCCGCTTTGTATTTTATTACAAAGCGGCCAGGAGATAGTTTTACTTTCTTTGACCGGTATTATGCCAAGTCTTTCTTCAGAAGTTTTGCAATTGCAGCAACTTCTGTGTTTACCACACCTAATACACCAAGAGCAGCCCATCCGAAGAATACGAAGCCATAGTGTAATGGAGCAACAAACAACTCTTCCATAAACCAGAAAGTGTGACCCCACTCATTCAGACCTACGTTTGGTAAGATCATGAATGGACCAACGATAGCTACCATATATTGCATATGGAGACCTTGTTGGTAAGTAGGAAGTCTAGTTTTGGCATATAAGAAGCATGCGCCACCAGTGATGATGTAGATTGGGTAGCTCAAATAGAACTCGATAATGTGACTTGGTGTGAAGTCAGTATCGCGAACGATAGTTTGATGCCATGTTCCATCTTGCTCAGTGAAGTAGCTAGCGCCGAAATAAATGGCGATACCGTACATTACTAACCAAACCCAATGCGTGAAATGTCTTCTTAACTCTTCTCTTGGAGTAATTGACATTACTTTCCGATCACGAGTTTTCCAGATGTAACCCCACAAGATAGACGCGGTCATTACTTCCAAAACCATTTCGATATAAAGAAAGTTCATCCAATATGTTTCGAACTCTGGAGCAAATGAGTCTAAACCAGCTGACCAGCCGTAAACCCCTTCATACCAGCGAACCCAAGCGTAAAACACACAGTAAAGTGCAGCGCCTGCAAACATATTTTTTTTGTTTAAAAGCGGTGCTTCCGCAGCATCAGCCTTAACTGACTCAGTTGTAGCAGCCATTTCTACCTCCTAAAAATTATTGAATCCCCAACGTTAGCTGGGAGTTTTTTAACTTATATCCATATTTTGCTTTGTTAATTCGACTTAATTAAAGCATCTACCAATCCAATTTGGTGCTGAGCAGTTTATCAGCTCAATACACCTTGTCAAGACAAAAATCACTTCAACATTCTAATTACCGAGACTGCATTCCCACTGCTGCGCACTAAAAAACCTATTGAAGACAGGACTTATTCCATTATCTTTTAATAACTTAACGCGCCAAATTCATTTGATTTATCATTTTTGGATGTTTTAGCAAAAATGCACTTAATTACCCCAGCATGCTTAAGTTATTCAAGAGCATTTTGCTTAGATTATTATTCCTCCCTCCTCATCTCATGCAATAGACCATAAAAAATATTCTGCATAATCAGCGCACGAAGAACCTAAAGCATGAATAGCATCCCATTCGAATTTACTTTGGGAATAATGCAGAGCAACCCTTACATCGGTTCTTTTAATCTTAAACATGGATATCTGTCGACTGAGCGTACTGAACTACCGGCAATTCCCAGTTTGAACTTTTAATGTGACGTGGAGGGTAGGCGAAAGTCTTGCGAGGAACGCCGTAAATCCATCCGTGGAAGCTTGATGGCAGCATCCCTGCTGCCGACATCCCCGCAAAGCTTAAGCGTACCTTTTATTATCATCAAACTGGGAATTGCTGACTGATCTACCGAGTGCAGAATTAATTTATTGGCGTAACTACTCGTCCGCATGAAACTGAGGTCGTAGTTGTTTGATTGAAAAGACTTCTGCAAGAGGGGTGTACAGAGCGTTAAAGGGACGCGTTCATGCGTACTTTGAATTAAGCATCTACATCCAACAACAGAGAGAATCGAGCAGATATCTATTTGGTCAGGATTGAAAGCAAGATTGCTGACAAAAGCAATGATGACGAATAAACTTGGATTATTGGTGGGCGGTTTTACGCAAACCCTATTTGATCGCTTTGCATCGAATATAAAACTTTTGGAATAAAGCTTATTAATGCTTCACTCATTAGACCTAATGATTAATCCAACTGAAACTTTGATTTCAGCTGGATTTGATTAATATGTTGTTTTTCTATATCTCATCGATTCCAGACAAACCATAAACTGACCAATTACTTGAATCTGTCAATCCTGATTGATCAGTTTTCTTATCGTAACTTATTCGGCAAACATACCTTTTGATGGAATTTTCCGAGCTAGGCTTACTTACCTCTACTTCTCCATTTATCACATACTGATGATCGCCTATGCTCCAGGCATTTAATGCATTTTCGGAAAAAGACAAAGTAAACTCATCACCCAGTTCCTTTTTAATGTAATTATTGCACTGAGCAAAAGCCATATCAGTATACTCATTGGAGACGTTCTCCATATCCGCCTTATCATCCGTATCAACTAAAAAAAGATCGGATCCGACCACCTTATAAACAAAGGGCAAGACAACCTCTCGTTGAAACAGGATAAGACCCAAAAGGCCAAAGCCAAGAATAAATATAGAATATTTTTTTGTCATATGATTATTGCAACCAACTGTGTTAATTTAAGGTTTATTTGATTCTATCAGAAAAGCTGAGCTCTCAAAGTTTGATCATCAAATTTAAACATACTTTACTTGCCATGTGAGTCTCTGTTAATAAATGGAGCACCTCCACTCATTATTGTTTACTTTCGTTTGACCGCATCAAGAATGTAAAACAGATTCTATACAAATGCCGTTAGATCCGCTTAAATTATAAAGTCGATGACCAAAAGCTTAGATACAACTCAATTTCCTTGATTTATTTCATAAACGGCATTAAGTAGCAATTAACCTATAAAAAAGCACCCACTTCTTACGCCCTGAATTCGTTTTATGAGGATTACGTCATGCTTGTATTGCTGAAAAGAATTCCATCTGATACCAGTAAATATGAGATTTCTTCTTTTTTTGGATCCGCATTAAAAGGAGGGATTTTTGCCCAGCGAGGATACATTCATGATATAAAAATCATGATGATAAAGAAGAATCATAAAAATACTGCTTTTGAATTTTACGGACTGGTTAGAGTAGAACCCGAACCAGTTGGCCAACGCGCAATCAAGCAGCTTAACGGCAAACAGATAAACGGTAAAAATATTGCGGTAAGAGAGTTTTACTCAAGAAATTGGCATAACGACCCAAGATTAAAACGCAACCACATCAATCTTCCTTTTCAAGACCGGAGGAAATACGAACGGAGAAAACATAAATTTATTATTGTTGAGGAATCTACTAAAAATACTCACAATAATTGGGACAATATAACTAATCGTCTTTTTTAGGAATGGTGCGGGCGACCCAATAAAGAAGACAGCAATGGAGTCAACTTAGTCATCTGCCTCTCCTTGCCGAGACGATTGGCAAAAATGATGCACTTCAGAGCTTGCAGCGACTCATCAAAGACATCATTTACAATTAAATAGTCAAACTCTTCGTAATGACTTATTTCAGTCACGGAATCATCCATTCTTCTCGCAATTGTAGACTCACTGTCTTGCCCTCTATTTCTAAGCCTCTGTTCCAAAATCTGTATGGAGGGCGGCAGAATAAAAATAGAAATAACCCCCGAGCATTTTTGACGGATTTGCTGAGCGCCTTGCCAATCTATCTCAAGAATGACATCAATATTTTGATGCAAAAGCTCGTCGACAGTTTGTAGCGCCGTCCCATAAAAATGATCAAAAACCTTGGCATACTCTAAAAAAGCATCTTGCTTAATTTCTTTTTGAAAATCATCCATTGAGACAAAATAATAATCCTCGCCATCAACCTCACCAGGCCGCATGGAACGCGTAGTATGCGACACAGAAACAGATAAACGCTCCACGTCTTTTACTAGACGCCTGACCAAGCTTGTTTTTCCAGCCCCAGATGGGGCCGAAATGATATAAAGTTTTCCGTTTTCCATAAACCTATCTGTAGAAACTTATACTATTATCGCTAAATGAATATACTCAACCCAGTATCATTACCAACGATTCAATTTACCCGTCTTAAACTATTAAACAATCAGCTCCATTTCAAGTTAGAGAAAAAAGCCCTTTATAGTCAACAGAAACAGGCCTGCTTACTCTATATTCTGGACCTGCTCGCGCATTTGCTCTATCAAGACTTTTAATTCAATTGAAATATTGGTGATCTCTTTATCTCCCGATTTGGAACCCAGCGTATTGGCTTCCCGATTCATTTCCTGCATCAAAAAATCAAGCCGACGTCCTACCGGCTCCGATTGATCAAGCACACGCAACACTTCAGTCACATGGGTTTCAAGCCGATCCAGCTCTTCTTCAACATCAAGTTTTTGAGTTACAAAAATAAATTCTTGCTCAAACCTTTCAAAATCAGGCTCCGCAACCAGCTCCGCAATTCTTTTATTTATTTTTTCGCGCAAATTAAGCAGCACCTGAGGCATACGCTGATGTACTGCTGAAATCAATTCTTTGACCCTTGAACATCGCTCCTCAATCATCAAGCTTAACTGCGCGCCCTCTCTCTCCCGAACCGTCAATAATTCCACTAAAGCCCTATGGACCAATTCAGAAATTTCGGTTTTAAGCTGATTAACATCCGCTTCAGATTCTTGTTGAATACCGGGAAAGGCTAGCACTTCCAAAGCAGAAAAAGGCCGGGCTGATTGCAGCTTGCCTTCAATTTTTGACGTTACCGACAAAAGCGCTTCCACTGCCTGCATATCAATATTAAGATCTTGTATGGAATGCGTCTGCTTTTTACAATTTAATGCGCATTCGACTTTACCTCTTTTGACCCCGGTTGAAAGGACTCCGCGTAAATCCGTTTCCAATGATCGCAATCGCTCAGGCAACTTGAACGACATTTCACAATAGCGGTGATTCACCGATCGCAATTCGCAACTGATAATTAGATTATTGACCTCTACCTCACAACCTGCAAATGCCGTCATACTTCTGATCATTTTCCACCTATAATTGCCGGGACTTTGTAAGGATTTTCTTCATGACTGATTTTTACGATCCTTCCACCTACCCCAAACAGTGGAACTATCTCCAATCCGGCACCATTATAGACGACTATATAATAGAGCGGGAACTTGCGCATGGTGGATTTAGCTCAGTCTATCTTGCACGGCAACGAATTGATCAGATTCAGGTAGCCATTAAGGAGTATTTACCAAGAAAACTGGCACACCGCACTTGGAATAACCATGTTGTGGCTCATAGCGAAGAAAACAGGGATTTATTCATGCGAGGACGATCGCTATTCTTTGAAGAAGCGAAAGCGCTTGCCACATTGAAACATCCCAACATTGTTGATGTAATCAATTTCTTTCAAGAAAACTCAACCGTTTATATGGTAATGACTTACGACTATGGCTTCTCGTTAGATAAAATTTTAAAAGACCGACTGATCACAATAACCCACGCCTTTCTTGTAAAAGTTTTTACAGCTCTGCTATCCGGAATCGGCTTTATTCATGAGCAACAACTTCTTCATCTGGATATCAAGCCCGCAAACATCCTTATTCGGCCCGAAAATGATCCACTTTTATTGGATTTTGGCGCCATCCAAAGCTTTCCGAATACTATAAAAAATAAAAACAGTAAAATTCTGACAAAAGGCTTTTCACCAATCGAACAATATAATACCACCAGCCAATTGGGACCCTGGACAGATATCTATGCGATAGGGGCAAGCATTCGTGCCTGCCTTGATCTTAAGGCCTCGCCGCCAGCCCCTGAAAGAAATAAAAAAGATACGCTATCACCGGCGGTTAAAGCGCATAAAAAAAAATTTCCAACGCCATTTCTCGAAGCCATCGACTGGGCAATGGAAATTCAACCCAAAGATCGCCCGCAGTCTATCAATGAGTTCTTAAATGCATTTAATGCATAACATGGGTATTTGCCGTAAAACAGCGGTAACGACGATTGCTCCACCTAACTCAACAATTTCCTGCTGCTTTCATTCAATCGTATACGACGAATATACCCCCTAAAACCGGGCCGTTATTTATCCTGTTTCAGGTATACTGTGAAAATTTTTATTTAAAGAGCGACACTATGAGACCCAGCGGAAGAAACCCGGATCAACTGAGAGAGATTAAATTTACCTGTGGATTTACACGACATGCAGAAGGCTCTGTTCTGGTTGAATTTGGTGACACGCGAGTCTTGTGTACCGCTAGCGTTGACAAGTTTGTCCCCCGCTTTATAAAAGGCAAAGGTGAAGGTTGGATAACTGCTGAATACGGCATGTTACCTCGGTCTACTCATGAACGCATGGGCAGGGAAGCCAGTCGCGGCAAACAAGGTGGGCGCACAATGGAAATTCAACGTTTGATTGGCCGTTCGTTACGTGCGGCAATTGATCTGAAAGCATTGGGCGAACATACCATCACGATTGATTGTGATGTTTTGCAAGCCGACGGGGGCACTCGCACAGCATCGATTACCGGGGGCTTTGTAGCCTTGTCATTGGCGATCAACCAAATGATGGCGAAAAAACTTATCAAGTCCAACCCTATCCATGGACAAATTGCCTCTGTATCGGTTGGCATTTACCAAGGCATACCAGTATTGGATCTGGATTATGCTGAAGATAGCCAAGCCGAAACCGATATGAATGTCGTAATGAACGATGCATCGGCGTTTATCGAAGTTCAGGGCACCGCCGAAGGCCATGCTTTCCGTAAGGATGAAATGGATGCCATGCTGGAATTAGCCAACAAGGGTATTAATCAATTACTAGAAAAACAACGTGCCGCGATAGAAACCTATAAATGATCATAAGCCCAACTCAACCGATTGTTTTAGCCAGCAGTAATCCCGGAAAAATCCGAGAAATACAGGCGATACTTGACGGCCATCCCATTCTGCCTCAATCCCAGTTCAAGGTCGTTGAGGCGGAGGAAACCGGATGCACTTTCATTGAAAATGCCATAATAAAAGCCCGTAACGCTGCAAACTATGCTCAACTTCCCGCCATTGCCGATGACTCGGGATTAGTCGTCGATTCATTGGACGGCGCACCCGGGGTCATATCAGCCCGCTATGCAGGAGTCGGTGCCAGCGATCAAGACAACCTGAACAAATTATTATCTGAGCTGGAAGGTATTCCAGAAAACAGGCGTACTGCCAGATTTATATGTGTTATGGTTTTCATGAAGCACGCAATGGACCCCTGCCCGGTCATTGCACAGGGCGTTTGGGAAGGACTGATCATGACACAGCCGCAAGGTGAAAATGGGTTTGGTTATGACCCTGTTTTCTGGGTTCCGGAATTTACTTGTGCCTCAGCGCAATTGTCTCCCGAACTAAAAAACAGCGTCAGCCATAGAGGACAAGCCTTACGGGCATTAATAGTCGCACTTGGCTCTTCAAAAACCGGTTAACCCTGACACACAATCAGCCGCAAGACGGCTTTCAACTTGATCATAACCGCTATGCCGTCTTTACTCGATATTGCCGCCCAATTTCAAGCTTCAGCACAGATTGTTGGCATCAGTCCTCTGGGTGAAGGCCTGATTAATGACACTTATCTGGTCACCACTTCAACCGGCGGATTTGTGTTACAAAGAATCAATCCTGTGGTTTTTCCTGAGCCCCAGCTGGTTATTCGTAACATGGCAGTACTCAATCGTCATATTGCCGAAACTGAGCAAAATACGCTTAAACTGCAAATTCCAAACATCATTCAAACGCAGTCAGGAGAAGACTGTGTATCTGATCAAACAGGCGATATCTGGCGTGCAATAACTTATATTCCAAACACGATCAGCCTCGAGACGCTGGAAAACCAGGAACAGGCGAGGCAAACCGGGTTTGCACTGGGTCATTTTCATCGCTTGCTAAATAGTCTGGATCCAGAAGACCTTTACGACACGCTGCCCGGCTTTCATATTGCGCCGGAATACCTGTCCCGCTTCCATCAAGTACTCAGCCAAACCACCACGCCACATGACGCCAACGACAGCCGCTTTTGCCTTGATTTTATTGATCAATATGAAGCACTTACGATTCTTTTGGAAAAGGCAAAACAGCAAGGGGTATTAAAATTACAGGCCATTCATGGCGACCCGAAATTTAATAACTTTTTGTTTGACAAGGACACCCGAGAAATCGCGAGCCTGATCGATTTGGATACCGTTAAACCGGGTTTATTACATTACGACATCGGCGATTGCGTTCGATCACTTTGCCAATCGCCGATCGGTCAATTTAACCTCGAAATTTGTGATGCGTTATTGACCGGTTATCTGGAGGAGACAAGATCCTTTTTGACCGAAGATGATTACGCCTATCTCTATCCAGCCATTCAACTGATTCCATTCGAATTGGGGCTGCGTTTTTTCACTGATTTCCTGGAAGGCAATCGGTATTTTAAGGTAACTACACAAGATCAAAACCGCAGCAGGGCCATTGCGCAATTTCAACTTTGCGAAAGCATAAGCAAACAGGAATCAGCAATCAAACGCTTGATTGATCGCCTGCACCGGCAATTTCCTGCTTAAACTTTAACGTGGCATTGAGGAGTGGCGTGAGCCTTTTGATGTTTACCGTTATGATGGCTTTTTAGCAACACACCTTAGCGTATATCCTTTTTACTGCAATCGGGTAACTATTAAAGTGAGTCTTTAGCTTGTCCGTTGAAATACTCAACTAGAACCGGATGGAATTTGTCTATTTGTTCAAAGCTGAGAGCCGCTTCGGGTAATACATAATCAGCATAACTCAACAAGTGAGCGGGCTTTAAATACCCGACGATTCTTTCAAGCTCACTCAACCGCACCCCCATCCTCAATAAATGAATAATGCAGGTATGCCTTAAGCAAAGAGGACTTATCTCTTCAGGACTGGCTACACCCGAATCAATTGCCGTCAATGTAAGCCATGCGGAGAGGTCAGCCAGGGAAAAAGCCTTACCGGAATACCAAACCGGAAACAGACCGGATTTCTCAAAAAAAACAGACAAACCAGGGGGCAGTTCAATCCGGCGAGCCGAGGTCCCATTAATATTGATTGCTTGTGTATGTTTATTAAAGTCTTTGGGGGTCAAATGAGCTACTTCCGTTAGAGATAATCCGCATAACATCAGGCTGATCAACTGTTTACTCATGCTATTCGCGCTAGACAAAAGACTACGCAACTCATTTTGAGACAATTCTCTGATCACCGGAGCAGGCTGCACCTTTTCATTTTCCGGGAGTTGTGCTTTTGGTTGCT
Organism: Methylicorpusculum sp.; assembly: GCF_030651835.1. GTDB lineage: Bacteria > Pseudomonadota > Gammaproteobacteria > Methylococcales > Methylomonadaceae > Methylicorpusculum. The sequence goes on from NZ_JAUSBX010000095.1 coordinate 19,877, forward strand.
GATACTCTTGCGACACGCCCTGCAAAGGCTCACTTCTCTTTTTATGAGGCCGCTTACGGTTGAATATGGCTAATTCGGAATGACTTGACGGCTGTCGGTTTAAAAGCCCATTCATCCAGACACTGATCAACCCAAATAACAACGAGCCGGACAGCGCAAGCCAAGCATCATAAATATAGTTTGGCCGGATGGGCTCCCTGGGCTGAAGCGCACGCGCGACAACATTCATCAAAGGGTATCTTTCAAGCTGTTGCGTTTCGATGCGCACCAACTGTTCCTGATGCTCGCGGTAAGTTTTTTCCAGGTCCTCGACAGCACGATGCAACGTCTCACTTTGCATAAGAACATTTGTGTAATGATCAACCAGCTCCTTTTGCTCTGCCAATTGTTTTCGCAAGGTAAGTGAGGTCTGCCTGGCGCTAAAATAACGGCGTTCTGCATTGGAACGAACCATTTTTATACTGAGAAGACGCTGATCATCAATTTCATTTTCCAGTTTTTTAATTTCTTCCGGAATCATTTTTAACGACGGTTGTATCGCTATTTTTGACCGGTAATTATCCTGTCCAAAATCATTCAGTTTATCTTTTAAATTTTGTAACCGTTGCTGAAGGTTAATGATTGCAGGGTTATCCTGCGGGGGAAGGATGACTTCGCCATTCGCTATCGCGTTGTTAATTGCATCCAGTTGGGCTTTCGCTCTAATCTCCTCCTCACTGGCATTACTGTAAGAAGAAATTAAACCTCTGATACGCGCTTTCGTTTCATTTTGTTCTGATTCTGCCGATTTAATCGCATAATCTCTTTCAAATTTATCCCTTGAGATACGAGCCGCTTCTATTTTATTTTCCAAATCAGCCAGAGTTGCTTTGATTTGCTCAGCGAGATCATTTTTACTTTTTGAAGAATCTGCAACACGCGCATCCAAATAAACATCTATCCACGTATTAATCAGCAACGGCAGCAATTTAGCATCTTCACCTTCCGCTCGAATTTCCATTAGGTGGGCCTCTGGAACGGGTTCCAGTATCAGCATTCTTCGCAGTTGAGTTACATCCATAAGTATGCCGGGCCGCGAGATTTCTAATCGTCTTAATGTTTCTTCAAGAAGATCTTGCGACAATAATACTTGCTGCTGAATAATGAAATGCTGAACTTGTTGCGGATCGGTGGCTTGATCAAATCCAGCCACCGCTGAATAGAGAAGTTTGGCGCTGCTTTGATAGATTGCCGGCTGGCTGAAAGTATAAGTCAAACTCAACAAGGCAGAAATGCCAAACGCCAAGCCAAAAACGACGACTTTTTGAGGGGACAAAAAGGCCCGATAACCAGCGTCTGATGAATGGTTTTGTAGTAAATCTTTCATTCTGCTAAGAATATACTTCCGTAATTAAAGGTTTATTAACTCAAACCGGTTTAAAAAGAGAAGTCAGATCTTCCAGGGTCAGTTTCTCAATTTTGTCCGCATCCTCCTGATAAACCTCATCGGCTAATGCACGTTTTTTCTCCTGCATCTTCATAATCTTTTCTTCTACAGTATTTTCAGTCAATAGTTTATAGACAAAAACAGGCTTATCCTGACCGATGCGATAAGCACGATCGGCTGCTTGAGCTTCAACCGCAGGATTCCACCAGGGATCATAGATGATCACCGTATCGGCTTGCGTCAAGTTTAAACCCACACCGCCAGCCTTAAGACTGATCAAAAACACATTGACCGCACCGCTGGTAAACGTTTCGATCACCTCGTCCCTGTCTTTGGTCTGGCCGGTTAATTGAGTGTACTGAATTTTGCGCTCAATCAATTCAGCTTCAATGAGTCGCAGCATTTTTGTAAATTGAGAAAAGACCAGTATTCGCCGCCCTTCTTCCAGCAACTCCGGCAACATCTCCATCAATAAATCAAGCTTGGCCGATTCTTTGACTTTTTGAGCTTCCTTCAAAGGTAATGTTCTGGGATCACAACAGGTTTGCCTTAGTTTCAGCAACGCATCCAGAATGGTGATGTGACTTCGCGCCAAGCCTTTTTCCTCGATTGCGGCCCGCACTTTCTGCTCCATGGACAAACGAATACTTTCGTATAAAGCCGCCTGTTTATCATACAACGGAACCGACCGGATAATTTCAGTCTTGGGCGGCAATTCTTTTGCCACTTCCTGCTTGGTTCTTCGCAACAAAAATGGAGCCAGACGCCGGGATAATCTGTTTTTTTGTTCAACATCGCCCTCCATCTCAATAGGCGACCGGTAGACCCGCTTAAAAAATGCACTATCACCCAAAAATCCCGGCATTAAAAAATCAAATTGAGCCCACAATTCACCCAGATGATTTTCCATGGGCGTTCCTGTCAAACTTAACCGGTGAGTTGCTTGAATTTGCCGGACAAATTTTGACGCATTGGTTTTGGGATTTTTGATCATCTGAGCTTCGTCCAGAATAAGATAGTAATAGCTCGACTTTAGCAACACATCGGCATCTCTGGACAACAACGGATAAGTAGTCAAAATCAAATCATGACTATCAATTTTATCGAACAGACTCTTACGATCAGATCCCTGCAGGGTTAACACTTTCAAGCCGGGCGTAAAGCGCTCTGCTTCGCGGCGCCAATTCCCCATCAGACTGGTCGGAGCAACGATCAGGCAAGGATGAATCAGGCGCCCTGCCTCTTTCTCAAGCAACAAATGGGTCAGCGTTTGAATGGTCTTGCCCAGGCCCATATCATCGGCCAAAATGCCGGCAAAGTGATATTCCCTCAAAAATTGCAACCAGTTCAGCCCCTGGTGCTGATAAGCCCGCAACTCGGCATGTAATCCCTGAGGCAGCACCGCCGCACTGATACCCGTAAAATTTTTCAATTTACGGCCTAAGTCTCTTAAGGATTTACCGCCTTTAATGCTGAACATACCATAGCTTCGTTCTTCAACATCAACGAGGCTGGCCGCATCATAGCGGGAAAGTTTGAGCGTTCCATTGCCGTTTGCAAGCCCTGTACTAAATAACTCATATAAAACATTAAGAATGGGCTGCAGTTGTTCGGAAGAAATTGAAAGATAGTTGTGAGTACCGACAGAAATATTGAGCCTGTCCGGTAAAGCATTAAGATCATAATGTTCAAGGACCGGCATGATTAAAGGCAGCAAAGGTAAAGACTTGCCGTCGATGCTGACATTAAAACTCATATCGAACCAATCATTGTCTTTTTCTTCTATCTCGGCATCAAAAGACTCAGACATTTGAAACTGCATAAGAAAACTGGGATCTTGCTCAATCAGCCAGCCCTCTTGCTGGAGCTGTGGACAAACCACTTCCAGAAAATCCCGCCACACATAAGGATTATCCACGCCGCTGTTTTTCAGAGGCCCCCATAACAAGCGCTCATTTTTATCCGCCGATGACCACTCAAAGCCCAAACCGATGAGCCTAGCCAATGCCTCGCGCTCCCTTTCCTGATCGCGATGAATACGCAAAACGCCTTCAGGCACTTTAACGACAGCGAGCGGGAACTCTGAGTCTGCCAGTAAAATATCGCCATAATCGAAGCCCAATTTTAAAAAATGATTATAGTGACGTCCTTTGTCCTCTCTTCCTAACAGTATAAGATGAGGACGGGGCTCTATATCCTTCCGTTCGATCAAATCCATGTCCTGGGGCGGCGGCACCGGAAAATCAGGATGACTGAATATAAGCATTTCACTGAATTGCTCGACCAAAATTTCCGGCACAGGGGGCGCAGTCATCAGATAGCTGGCCTGCTCTGCATTTAAAGGCCGGGTATCCAATGCCCCTATGCTATTCAGACTTTCATCCAGATAAAGCGGCGGTGTAACGCGAATCAGCTTAGCTTCCGGCTCAATCACGCCAAGCAAGTGATAATCGCCATTATCTTGTTTTTGCCAGTTGAACTTTACTTGGCGAGGCTCTCCTGGTGTTAAAGGTGAGTTTTCAATATCCAGATAATACAATCTTCCCGTGCCAATGAGTTTGGTTAACACCAAATTCCCTGCAGCGCCGGCGATGATAGGCTGACTCGAAGGCGTTAGTTTAAGAGCCGAGAGCAATCGGATAATTTCCTCATCTTCCGCCTGAATAAACGAGCTATAGCTATAGTTGTAGCGCAGATTATTAATGCTGGTCTTTTTGCCCTTACTCAAACCGCCTGAGGGTTTCTGGCGGGTTTCCATAAGATCCAGTATGTAGCCATAAGGTTTTGAACCAGGCATTAATACATAAGCCAAGAACTCCTGATAATCAGGTTTACTTTCAGGCTTTTCCGTATAGGCTTCCAACCATCTCAGACAATCGGCCGTATGCGTTTGAATCGCTTTCGGATGGGTCAATAATTTTTGATAATACAGACAGACCGCGGCAACATGCTTGCAGTTATAACCAACCGAACAGGAACAGCGGCCATTAATAGAGATCGCCCTGTAATTGTTTTTCCATAAAATTTTGATTGTTTGCTCGTAAACTTTTTTACCACTTCCCTTAACCGATGAAACGAGCGTCGCAGAATCATTTTGTTCCTCAATACTGACATCTGCTACTTTTTCGTTCAAAAAATAATCCATGCCCGCGGCAAATGCCGAGTCGCTGCATTCATAGCGGATATCTGAATTTAAAATCGCTTTCTGATTCATTCGGGGACAAACTTCACTTGAGGTCGAGAGAAAATGGATAAGGTACCGGCATCTTTATGCTAAAAGAGCCTTCCGGCAATGCGAGATACTCTTACAGTGATTGCAATGCGCCGCCACAGCTACTGCCTTGACCCGCTGTACAGCCAAAACAATGGTCACGAACAGTAATGGGTTGCCCATTTAAAATAGAAAAGTTCAACCCACTGATATGAGCTTTGCTTTCAGATAACGCACCTAGAGGCAAAGCCAGCATTTGATTGAAATCACAGTCGTAGACATAGCCTTGCCAATCAACACTTAATGTATTACGACACATCACTTGTTCAAGATTTTCAGCATGATGATTCGTTTTTAGCAACTGCATATACTCGTCGAATATATTTTTATTAATCAGATATTTAGCAAATCGCTGTATCGGCAAATTGGCCAACGCAAAAAGCCGGTTGAAGACGATGCCGTAATGACTCAATAAATAATCCTTGTAGGCTTTTTCCAGCGAGGACTGTTCCGGAGGAAGGCTGACACCTTGAGGGTTAAACACCAGATTGAGTTGCAAATCGCTACCCGGCTGACCATAACCCAGGGCATTCAAACGCTGCAAAGCGGCCAAACTAGATTGAAAAGTCCCTTTGCCTCTTTGTTTGTCAACATTATCCTCCAGATAACACGGCAAAGATGCGATGATTTCAACCTCATGACCGGCTAAAAATGCAGCCATCTGTTCATAGCCCGGTTCTTCAAGAATCACCAGATTACAACGATCAATTACCTTGACCCCCATCGCTCGAGCCCGGCTAACCAAATAAGTAAACTGGGGATTCATCTCAGGCGCCCCGCCGGTCAAATCCAGCGTTTTTATTTTGGCCTGATCTATAAACGCCAGCACTTCCCGGATAGTCTCTAGCGTCATCACCTCGGTTCTTTTGGGACCGGCATTGACATGGCAATGCGTACAACTGAGATTACAAACGTACCCCAAGTTAACTTGCAGAATCTCCAGATTCTTTCTGAGAATGGCTGGAAAATCAGTTTCGCCAGTATTCAAAGCGGTCGCTCTCATCATCTCAATCTTTACTTAAATAAATATCGCCATAGTAAGCAGTGACTTTTCCTTTGCCATTATCGGTATCCGTCATGACTGCAACAGCGTCAATGTAACGGCTGTCTTTATCAACATGCTGTCTTAAATCCTCCAGCAAATTCCGTTTTTCGTAAAACCAGGTTCCGGTCGCATCTTCATTGGACCTAAGCGCCACCATCATCGCATTATTACCGGCAAAGGCATTAGGCCAAACGGCCTCTTTAGGTGAAGATACCGCCCAGACATAATTGATTGCCTTGGTCCGCCAAAAAGCAAGCCCCCCATCAATAACCGCATAAACCCGGGCAGCATAGTCATCACCCTGTTTGCTATGTTCGTCTCGCAGACTCAATCGATTCTCGATGCGCCAACGCCAATTGATAAACGGGGTTTGCAATAAATCTATGCGTTGTTTTTTAAACAGGCCGGAAGCTGAGTTTTCGCTGATTGCCTGCAAAACCAACTTCTGGTCAAGGCTCACCAGCCGATAATCTGTTTCACTGCCGAATGATTTGGGTTGCCATCCGTTTAATGAATCCCCTGAAAAATCACCCACCACCAGACGATCAGCCAAGGCGCTGTTCAGCAACCCAAAGCAAAGAAGGCTTGTGAGCCCAAACGTTCGGTAAATTTTACCCGCTAGCTTTTTCATTTAAATCCGCAAACAAAATTAATCCACTCATAAACAATCATTGTACTCGATTGCTTTTGGCAATAAAGGTGAAGCGCTAAATTAAAATTCGGCTCAATCCTGACCCTCCTAAGTTAAAAATGACTTAATATCTTCCTTGAATAAAAAAACACTGGAAAAAGAGTTTATACCTCATGTAAAATGCGCCGCTCTACATAGTCAACTCAATAATGCCTGGGTGGCGGAATAGGTAGACGCAAGGGACTTAAAATCCCTCGCTCGTAAGGGCGTGCCGGTTCGATTCCGGCTCCAGGCACCATTCGAATCAAGTCCTTAGAAATATCAAGAAATATTGCACATCCTTGATTTTTTTCGGTTTTGCTTATAAAGCATGCGCATTCAGAATTTTAGCAACTAACTTTACTATCCTCAGCAAACAATCGAATTGGACTCTGACGATTTATTACACCCTCATTCGACAAAATTATCAGCCCAATCTCAACGTTGATAAAAATCACCCAAGATATTCGCAAAACAAAAAAGCTTAAGCGGCAGGATTCTTATTGAGAATACGACCAGTTTTTTGCTTGTCACACTGAAATCACAAAAAAAATAATCGATACCGGCATCTCCGCGCCCATGTCCAGAAAACAAAAAACCGCCGGAGGGCGGTCTTTTCGTCTTTGATTAAGTTGACGCACTGAATGACAACCTCAACAAATAAAACGCTCAATCAGTTGCCGGGCATGTATTTACACTCGCTTTTGATTGATTTCAATGTGTAACGCTCTAAATTCATCGGTCAGTTTATGATGAGGCGCATAGTGAACAAGCGGCTTCGCTTCGCTGTGTGACTCCCTGATTTTTACCGAGGGAGATATTTTTGCGTCCAGCACCGGATGACCCAGCGATATTAACTCTTCGACCAGTTGACGGGGTAAGTTGGCCTGTTTTTGGTATTGATTGACGACGATGCCTTCAATCTCAAGATTTTGGTTGTGATCGGTCTTAACTTCAGCAAGGGCCTGCATTAAAGTAAACAAGGCTTCTCTTGAAAACGCATCGCAATCAAACGGAATAAGGCATTTATCCGCCGCAATCAAAGCGGATTGGCTATAAAAGTTTAAAACAGGCGGTGTATCTATATAAATGGTATCGAAACCTTCCAACTTATCCAAAGCTTCTTTGAACTTAAAGATTTTATAACGTGACTCCAGACGCGCTTGCAGAGGCTCCAATTCAGGATGAGAAGGAATGATATAAAGATTGGGAAAAGGCGTTTCATGAATGACGCTTTCAAGCCCCGAATCATTGGAGCCAAAAAAACCTAAACTCAAACTGGCTTTGAAAAAGTGAGCAATGGTCTGGTCGGAATTAGTGACGTTTCCACCCAACAGGTACTGGGTAGCGTTGCCTTGAATATCCAGGTCAACGACCAAGGTTTTTTTGCCTTCAACCGCGTTAATGGCGGCCAAATTACAGGTGATGGTCGATTTACCAACGCCGCCTTTCTGGTTGAAAATAACCCTTTTCATACTGTTTACCATGAGTTCAGATGAGTAATTGAGTGCATTATAAAGTTAACCTTAATATTATCAACAACGGACAAACGTATCTGCGCCGCAAGCTGGGCACTTGGGAATAACACTGGTTGTTTTAAATGCAATCTCTTTATTGCACTGATCACAGACAAATGTTCCCGGTCCTGTCACTTCTCCGCTATGGTAAGTATTTTGCTCGGCAAGAGTTTTTAGCTTGGCAAGTTCCACACTGGTTTTATCGGCGACACTCATAAACGCATCGAGTGCAAAATTTTCAATCAGATCGATATCAAACTTTAACCATTCGGATAGGTCGTCAGTGCCGTCTTCATTCAAGGCATGAGCCGCATGCTCAACGTCACGCTTAACATAATCGGATATTTTTGATAATTCTTCCTGAGTCACCCCACCTATTTCGCTGGTTTTTTCCTTGGCTTTTTCCAGCGCATTGGCCAATGAATGAATACCATCATCCATGACCTCATAGAGATGCCCCATCAGATCGTTATAGGCTTCGATAAGCTTATTGTCACTCATGTTATTGACTCCTTAAAATGAGACTTTTGATTTGTACAAGTGTACTGTATTCTAACGATTTTGGCCCGAAAAGATGAGTTCGATGGAAGAAATTTACAAGCCTTCAGTTATTGAGCAAGCCGTTCAAAAAGCGTGGGAAGACTCAGGCAGCTTTAAAGCTGTCGAATCGTCTGATGCTGAGAAATTCTATTGCTTATCGATGTTTCCCTATCCCAGTGGCAAGTTACACATGGGCCACGTCAGAAACTACACAATCGGCGATGTGATCAGCCGATTTTTCCGGATGCAGGGGAAAAATGTAATGCAACCGATGGGCTGGGATGCCTTTGGCTTACCGGCTGAAAATGCGGCTATGCAACATGGCGTCCACCCCGCCGACTGGACGTATGAAAATATTGATTACATGCGTGACCAGCTCAAAAGACTGGGCTTTGGATATGACTGGGACAGGGAACTGGCGACTTGTGATCCCTCCTATTACCGCTGGGAGCAATGGTTTTTTATCAAGCTGCTTGAAAAAGGCCTGGTTTATAAAAAAACCGCACCGGTCAATTGGTGCCCGTATGACCTGACTGTTTTGGCTAATGAACAGGTTATCGACGGCGGCTGCTGGCGTTGCGGCACCCATGTCGAGCGCAAAGAGATTTCTCAGTGGTTTCTTAAAATTACCGCGTATGCTGACGAACTACTGCAAGCCCTGGATGGCCTGGACGGCTGGCCGGAACAAGTCAGAACCATGCAGACCAACTGGATAGGCCGGTCTGAAGGCGTGGAAATGGATTTTCAAGTCGCGGAAATGGGCGAACCTTTAAGAATTTATACAACTCGTCCTGACACCTTGATGGGCGTGACCTACCTGGCAGTCGCAGCGGAACACCCTTTAGCGCTAAAAGCCGCCCATAACAATCCAAAAATAGCGACCTTCATTGAAGAATGTAAAGTCATGGAAACATCGGAAGCCGCGATGGAAACTATGGAAAAACGCGGTGTTGATTCGGGCATTCAAGCGACACATCCCATTACCGGCGAGCAAGTGCCGGTCTGGATTGCCAACTTTGTATTGATGGGATACGGCACCGGTGCCGTCATGGCCGTCCCTGCTCATGATCAACGCGATTTCGAATTTGCTCATAAATACGGCATTCCGCTAAAACAAGTTATTTTTGCCAAAGACGGAAGTCCTGATGACATCAACGACCATGCATTTACAGACAAAGGCATTCTAAATAATTCCGGCGAATTCGACGGCCTGACGTCTCAAGACGCTTTTTCGGCCATTGCTAAAAAACTGGAAACGGAAAACAAAGGCCAGCGCAAAACCAATTTCCGCCTTCGGGATTGGGGCGTGTCAAGACAGCGTTATTGGGGCGCGCCAATTCCGGTGATTTACTGCGATGATTGCGGTGTTGTTCCTGTGCCGGAAAAAGATTTGCCCGTGGAACTACCGAGAGATGTTGTGCTGGATGGCTCACAGTCGCCTCTGGTTGCTCATCCGACTTTTTCGCATGCGGCCTGCCCTAAATGCGGCAAAGACGGGCGAAGGGAAACGGATACGTTTGACACCTTCATGGAATCTTCCTGGTATTTTGCCCGTTTTGCCAGCCCTAAAGCCGACAAGATGCTGGATGAAAACGCCAATTACTGGTTGCCTGTTGACCAGTATATCGGCGGTATTGAGCATGCCATTCTGCATCTTTTGTATTCGCGCTTTTTCAACAAGCTGCTGCGCGATGAAGGTTTACTTGTTAACGACGAACCTTTCAAAAAACTGCTCACCCAGGGCATGGTGTTAAAAGACGGCAGCAAAATGTCCAAATCCAAGGGCAATACGGTTGATCCTCAGGCCCTTATCGACGAATACGGAGCCGACACGGTTCGCTTGTTCATTATGTTTGCAGCCCCTCCCGAACAATCGCTGGAATGGTCGGACAGCGGCGTTGAAGGGGCCTTCAGGTTTCTACGCCGCTTATGGAAGCAGGTTCATCTTCATGTCACTCATTCGCAAGCTATACCGGCTCTGGACAAACAATCGCTGGACAGCGATCAAAAGTCAATCAGGCGTCAGGTACATCAAACACTGGACAAAGTGACCGATGATCTTGGCCGACGCTATACCTTTAATACGGCGATTGCGGCCAATATGGAGCTGCTGAATTCGGTTTCTAAATTCTCGGACACATCTGACAATGCGCTGGCTATTCGTCAAGAAGCATTAGAATTCATCGTGTTGATGCTTGCACCGATTGTGCCTCATATTTGCCAGCATTTATGGCAAGGACTGGGACACCCGGGTTCCGTAATAACTGAAAAATGGCCGGTCTCGGACCCTTCCGCATTACAACAGGATGAACTGGAAATTGTGGTTCAGGTAAACGGTAAATTGCGCAGTAAAATTTTAGTTTCTGCATCTGCTAGCCGCGAAACAATCGAGGCTGCCGCTTTGAATGATGAGCACACACTGCGCTTTATCGATAATAAGCCGGTTAAAAAAATCATTGTTGTACCGCATAAACTGGTCAATATTGTTGTTTGATGAGCAAGGTAATTGAGTAAGATCGATATGATGATAAAAAGAACGCTGGTTTTAGGTTTGGTCTTAATGACCGCGGCATGCGGCTATCAATTGCGCGGCGCGATTGATTTGCCTGAGCAAATGCGCAAGATTTATCTTAAAAATGCATCCAATTCCTTGCAGCAACAATTTACCAAAACACTGAAAGCATCATCCGTGGATGTGGTCAAACAGATAAATCAGGCGGGCCTGGTTGTCGCCGTATTTAACGAGAAAATGGATCGCCGGGTTCTTTCACTAAGTTCCACCGGAAAAGCCAGCGAGTTTGAGCTCAATTACTCACTGGATTATGAATTGCAGGACGCGTCGGGGAATGTCCTTAAAAAACCTCAATCCATTGAAATTACCCGTGAATATTACAACGATCAGGAAGCCATCATTGCCAAAACCAATGAAGAAGTGATTATTCAACAAGAACTTTATCAGCAGGCAGTAAAAACGATAGTCAATACAGCTCGATCCGATCTGACCGGCAAATAATCAGCAATGCGGTTAAGACTGGATCAACTGGAAGCTAACTTAAATAAACAGCTGCAAGCTGTTTATTTAATAAGCGGTGACGAGCCGTTGCAGTCAGGCGAAGCGGCAGACCTGATCAGAAAAGCGGCTAAACAAGCCGGCTTTGATAACCGGGAGGTATTGACGGTGGATGCTCATTTCGATTGGCGAGAATTGAGTGCCGCCGCTGAATCGATGAGCATTTTTTCCGAAAAAAAACTCATCGATCTTCGTCTACCTAACGGCAAACCGGGAATGGAGGGTAGCAAAGCTTTCCTTCATTATTGCCAGCGTCCCCCAGAAGATACGATTTTACTCATCACCTCAGGAAAACTCGAGGCCTCGGCCAGCAAATCAAAATGGGTGCAGGCAATCGAAGCCACAGGGATCATGATTCAAGTCTGGCCCCTGACAGGTAAGGAACTGATGAATTGGCTAGCGCAACGTCTGCAACAAAAGGGAATGAGTGCCGATAGTGATGGGCTGAAAATTCTGGTTTCGCGCATAGAAGGAAACCTTCTGGCTGCGGCTCAGGAGATAGAGAAGCTTTATGTCTTATACGGCTCGGTAAAATTAAAAAACGAAGACATCACGGCTGTAGTGGCTGACAGTTCCCGTTATGATGTTTTTAATCTGGCCGATGCCCTATTGGCAGGAAAAACCGAACGCATCATTAAGATTTTAGAGGGATTAGCAGCCGAAGGCGTTGCCGCACCGATTGTGCTTTGGTCAATCACCCGTGAAATCAGAGTGTTGTGTAAGATCAAACAGAGCTTACGCGATGGACATTCTAAAGATCAGGCCTTTTCAAAAAACCAGGTTTGGGATAAACGCAAACCTCTGATTGATGCGGCCATACATCGCTTGAATACTAACAAACTTGATCAGGCGCTGCTATTAAGCGCTAAAGCCGATCGACAAATCAAGGGAGCGCAAATGGGCGACCCCTGGCATACCCTTTTAACGATCTGCTTGCTGATGGCCGGCCTTGATCCTATGGGAGAAACAAGCTAAATCTTGCGCCACCCAGTGTACTTTCATTGTCTATGACTACAAAGCCACGGCGTTGACCTTGGCTATGAAGTTCTGCAATGGTTGAAGCAAAATGAAGCCCAAGTCCGGTATTGCCTTTTTCCAGCTCACTGCTTTTGACTCCTTGAGTGCCCGCCATGATGCCGGAAGAAAAACCGGGACCGTCATCTTCAATGCATAAGCAAACATAGTCATCTTGCTGCCGCCCTGATAATCGAATGGCTTGACGACAATAGCGCAGCGCATTGTTAACGATAGAAACCAGCACCGTATTGATTAACGTATCCTCGCAAAAACAAAACAAATCATCGCAGCATTCCACTGTGAACGAAATCTGTCGTAATTGGATCTGCAGGCTTTGCTGACACCCCACCTCTTCCAGAATATCGAGAACCCGACACTCTTCAAGCAGAGGTTTGAAGTGACTGGCATCCAGCCGATAGAGAATTAACAACTGCATGACACAACTGTTCATTCGTGCCGTTTCGAAATCCAGCACCCTGAATTCCGGCCTTTCCAAATTGGCATACTCTAACGCAAGCGTTTTGATCAAAGAACGAACGATTTGAAGTGAGTTTTTTAAATCATGTACTGACGAGGCAAGAATATCACTGAATTTTGCTTCCTGACTCATTGTTAAGACGCCGTTGAATTGATTTTATGCGACAAATTATTCAACTGAGCCTGTAGATGTTCGATTTTTTCTTTTTTGACCCCAAATTGCGACGCCTTATTGATAAACGTCTGAATGCGTTGAATTTTTTCTTTGCTCACTTCACTGGACTTTAAATCATGCAACAAAATCTTGACCATATTAATCATAATGGTTTTGTTTTCCGGCATGGTCGTTGCCGCCTTTTGGAAAACCTGCGTGGCTTCGGTGATATTGCCCTGCTTAAATAAATCCACACCCTTATTATTAATATCGACCAATTCTTTCTTGATACGCGCTATCAGTTTTTCACCTTGTTGCGCATTTCCGGTCTCGTCCAGTACTTTTCTGACATCGCCCATAAAGTGATCATCGTCGGCATGGTTTTTAATCAGCTGCTCAAGCTGTTTATTTGCCGCTTTATCATCGCCTTTGAGATAACTGGTTTTAATCATTTCCAATCTAAGGTCGGTAGGCGCCTTGCGACCCAGCTCCAGACTCAGTTTTTGCGCTGTTTGATAAGCCTGCATCGATGATTCCTCATCGGCCAACTGGTGAAAAACTTCTGTTTCCAGCAACGCAGCTCTTAGCTCCGCTTCAGGATTGCCAAAATAAAGCGAGCGCATGTCTTTTAGAGTTTTGAGCGCCGATTTCGCGTCAGTCTTCGAATAAATTTTGGCCAACCCGGCAAAATCCTCTGAAGAATGATGAACGGAGTTTTTGCCCAGATCGATAGCTGTTTTATAGGCTTTTTCGGCGATGACCAACTCGCCATTCATATTGGCCATGGTCGCCAACTTCTGCTGCCTCAAGATTGCCTGGGGAGATAATGCAGTCGCTTCATTCAATGTTTTCTGAGCCCCGGCAAAATCTCCTTGCGCCTCATGCGTTTTGGCCAGCCAGTCAAATGCTTCGAGCATCATCGGATAATCATCAATCAATTTACGGAAAACAGCTTCGGCCTCGCCAAAATCGTCTTGCAAATAGGCGATGATTCCTAAGCCCAGAGTGGCCCAATTCAATTCACCTTGTTCTAACACAGCCTGATAAATGGCTTTGGCCTTTTTGAAATCTCCGATTTTAATGGCCAGTTGGGCACGCAGCTTGAGGAGATGTGTATGCATGAGGCGATTGTTTTCCAGCAGCTTTTTGTCGCAATGCGCAATTGCAAGACTGATGTTGCCTGAATCCAACGCTTTCTCTATGTCGCCCAGATACTCTTTGCGGGAAATATTTCTTTTGATCCGGTTAAGCAACTGTTCCGCGTTAAAAGGCTTGGTCATGTACTCATCGGGCTTATTGTCCATTGCCCCCAAGACCATGCTTTGAGTTTGCTCGGCCGTCACCATGATAAATACTGCATAGAATGGAAGCAGTTTCCTGAATCTGGCTTCTTCCAGTATCTGCTGGCCGTTTTTACCTGAACCCAGGTTGTAATCGCAAAGCACAATATCAAAACTTTCCTTTCGCATTGCGGCGATGGCGCTAGAGCCGTTGGCGGCCTCGGTTATGAGCTTCATGTTAAACCCATAGATCATTTCCCGGATCGCCTTACGCATGGTGGCTTGATCCTCGACGATAAGAACTTTCTTTGCTTTTAGCGATTGCTTCATCTGGTGAAGTTTAAACGGTGATGAAAAAGTGTCCAGCGGAACGTCAAATAAATCCATTCTCCTGTTTCGTAAAGTGCATGTACGCAGCAGACAAAACAAGAAAATAGAAGGTATTTCTCGCCATAAAAGTCATTATTGATCATAAACTGGCTGTTTAAACTGAAAATAAATCATACCTACTCGCCCACTTTGAATTGAGGGCGTCGGTGCTTGGTTTCAAAGGACGCATCAATACGTTCCTGTCGCGCTCTGCAACATCCCTGTTGAAGAAGCCTTTTCAATCAACTACCTACACCCAATAAAATGGGAGGGGGTAAGCAGATACAATAAATAAATCCTCTCAATAGCCTCTATTATAAAGGCATTACTCAAATACAAGCAGTCTCTTAATCAACCGTTTAAAAAACAATTTTTTTGACAACACCCTTTTGCAATCAGCAAACTTGATTAACTCAGTGAGTCGATGCGCCGCAGGTTCCCACGGCTCTTTTTTAAATAAAGAAAGCTCGATTTTATTTCTTTGTTTAGAACCGGCTTGAAAAATAGACTTGCCATCCCCACATTGACAGAAACCCTATTAACTGAATTGAGGAATCTATAAGCATGACTGTTGAAGCCAAAAAAGAAACCCGCGGATTTCAAACCGAAGTTAAGCATCTGCTGCATTTGATGATCCATTCCTTGTACAGCAACAAGGAAATATTTTTGCGCGAATTAATCTCCAATGCCTCTGATGCGGCAGATAAACTGCGTTTTATGGGCTTATCGAATGATGCGCTTTACGAAGGTGATAGCGAATTAAAAATCCGTATCAATTTCGATAAAGACCAAAAAACCATCACCATCATCGATAACGGTGTGGGTATGGATCGCCAGGAAGTGCAGGAGCATATCGGCACCATCGCCAAATCCGGAACCAAACAGTTTTTTGAGTCATTAACAGGCGACCAAGCCAAAGACAGCGAATTGATCGGCCAGTTCGGCGTCGGTTTTTATTCCGCGTTCATCGTTGCCGATAAAGTGACCGTTAAAACCCGCAAAGCCGGCTTATCCGCTGAAGAGGGTGTGTTGTGGGAATCAGCCGGAGAAGGTGAGTACACACTGGAGTCCATTGAAAAACCAACCCGCGGCACCGAAATCACCTTACACCTGAAAGAAAGCGAAGACGAATTTTTAGACGGTTACCGCCTCCGCTCCATTGTCAGAAAATTCTCCGATCATATTTCTTTGCCGATAGTCATGGACAAAGTGATTCCGGCGGAAAAAGACGACGAAGGCAATGAAACAGCGCCATCCAGAATCGAAGAAGAGACCGTCAACAGCGCATCAGCCTTATGGACCAAAGCCAGACAGGATATTTCCGATGAAGATTACAATGAGTTCTACAAACACGTAGGCCATGATTTTCAAGATCCTTTGGCTCATGTCCACAGCAAAGTGGAAGGCACCAACGAATACACCTTGTTGCTTTATGTACCGTCAAGAGCGCCGTTTGATTTATGGGACCGGGATGCCAAACACGGCGTCAAACTTTATATCAAGAAAGTCTTCATCACCGATGATGCCGAACAGTTAATGCCGCGCTATTTAAGGTTCATTCGTGGCGTCATTGATGCCAGTTCCTTGCCGCTTAATGTATCAAGGGAAATCCTGCAACAAAGCAAACAAATCAGCAACATCAAATCCGGCGCGGTTAAAAAAGTGCTGGGCTTGCTGGAAGGTATTGCCAAAAACGAACCTGAAAAATACGAACAGTTCTGGACGGCATTCGGCAATGTCATCAAAGAAGGTCCTATAGAAGATTTCAGCAACCGCGAACGTATCGCCAAGTTACTGCGCTTCTCTTCAACCCATACGGACAGCGAAAAACAAGACGTGTCGCTGGAAGACTATGTCAGCCGCATGAAAGAGGGCCAGGAAAAAATTTATTACGTGACCGCAGACAGCTTTGCTGCCGCCAAAAATAGTCCGCACCTGGAAATTTTCCGCAAAAAAGGCATAGAAGTCTTGTTGTTATCCGACAGAATTGATGAGTGGCTGATATCCAGCGTGTCCGATTTTGACGGCAAACATTTACAATCCGTCGCTAAAGGTGATCTGGATTTAGGCAAACTGGAAGACGAAGAAGAGAAAAAAGAGCAGGAAACCGTCAACAAAGACTTTGAATCGGTACTGAGCCAAATCAAAGAAGCATTAAAAGACAAGGTTAGCGAAGTCCGTTTGTCGCACCGCTTGACCGACTCCCCGGCCTGTCTGGTAAGCGATGTTTACGGCATGAGTCTCAATATGGAGCGCATCATGAAAGAAGCCGGTCAAAAAATGCCCGGATCGAAACCCATATTCGAGCTAAACCCACATCACCAGTTAGTCACGCGCCTTAAAGAAGAGCAAGACGATCAACGTTTTGACGATCTGGCGCACATTCTGTTCGATCAGGCGGTACTCAGCGAAGGCGGACAACTGGAAGATCCTGCCGCGTTCGTACATAAGTTAAACGGTTTGTTACAAGGTCTATTGAAATAAAACACGACTAAAAAAGGCCGGGAAACCGGCCTTTTTTATGGGCGTTAGAAAATTAAAACGGATAACCGCAGGAATTGAATGAATGGCTGTTTTTTAGGGCGATAACTTATTTAAAACACAAGGTCCCCGCCATTCCATCAAATTGGTTTTTGCCGGTAACTATATTAATGACACCGTTGACTTGAATGTTGCTGTTGGCCGAATCAAGATACTTAAACTTTCCCGTCCCTTTAACCGGATTCATGGTTTCTGAAATGGGTATTTGCCCCTTTTTATCAGGAAAACCTAATGGAATCGCAACATCATTTGACGTAAAAATCAGACCCGCTTTATCAGAAGAACCTAAAACATGATTTAGAAAAGTGATGCCATATTCATTCTGACCAATGATTTCTCCTTTAAATGGCCCGTCCATTTTAAGTGCCGCCTTTGGTTTATTTGTTGATTTAGCTTTAATCAAGTGGATTTCATATTGACCCATCTGTTCGAAACTACCCTCAATAGAATCAGAATTCATAGGATTAAGCGGAATGGCGCTAGAGCCACCAGTTCCGCTTTTAATGCTATAACACCCGCGCAGTTCGTCATTTGCTGAAACTGCTGATATTGAAAAAGTAAAGGCCGTAAAGGCCAAGAGGGTTTTAATCTTCATTGGTGATCTCCCAAAAATGTTTGAAAATTGACTGATTGTTTTTACAAAATATCGGTTTTAAATATAACTGCTTATCGAAAATTTTGGGGTTGTAAGCCTTTTTCAATGATGATTGAATCTGGCGCATGCCCTATTTCCAGGGGACAAATACGGAGCTTTGTCACGTACTAAGGCAAAACGTATCAACAACGAAGTTTAGACTATCGATCAAATCGATGCTTTTCAGTCGAGAAAATACGCACAAACCAGAAACAGGTCGGTGCGGTAACGTACAGTCTTCAAAAATCGGGATAAATGACCTGGAATCGAACAAGATAAGGCCTTGCAATAATGAATTAGGATAGCGTAGCTGGATACTGCCTGGCTTAATTGACGCGACAATGTGCCCACTAAAGTCGGCACATGTCCCAAATTGGCTGGATGAAATGGGTTAAATGAAATCTACAGGAGTGAATGATTTGTAAAAAGCTTTTTAAGGGAAAACCGGGGAATTAAAAATCACAACCCTGATTGTTCTTTTGTACTTTTTTTGCGCCAAAAATAGATAGCCGTACCCACTGCGCCGCCGACGAAAAGCAACATCAAAATCGGATGCTCATAAAGCATATCAAAAAAAGCGCCCATACCTTGCGATGTACCCCGATAATAAGGACCCATGCGACACCCCTTCCCGTCTTGTGCGGGATAAACGATAGATTAAAAAGATTGCCCGTTAAATACAGCCGAACAGCCAGCTATTTAAAACTTAGGTTGTTTACAGCTTATCTTGAAAAGCGGCATTGTCCAGTTCAATACAGCATTCGGCAATCAACTAAAAGAGCTTGCCCTAAACACATTCAATAAACTCAACCACGCATTCTTTATCACAGCGTTATCCTCAAACGCATTCGCAATGGCGAATCGGTAAAAATCAAGACCTTCTCAACTACGTTATCAGCAACTGGCGATTCGTCCGGGTTTCTTGTATAGTTCGCCGCTTTTCCGGATGTAAGCCATGTTGGAAACCGATGTCATCATAATCGGAGCGGGAGCGTCCGGATTGATGTGCGCAATTGAAGCAGGCAAGCGCAAGCGAAAGGTGCTGGTCCTCGAACATGCAGCAAAGCCCGGTAAAAAAATCCTGATGTCGGGCGGTGGTCGTTGTAACTTTACTAACATCTCGGTCGAGCCGGAAAATTATATTTCTCATAATCCGCATTTTTGTAAATCAGCCTTGAGCCGTTATACCCAGTGGAATTTTATCGACTCGGTTCAACGTTCTCAAATCCCTTATCATGAGCGTGAATACGGCCGCCTGTTTTGCAATGACAGCGCAAAGGATATTCTCGCTATGCTGTTGACAGAATGCCGGTCGGCGGATGTCAACATTGCGTTGAATACCGCCATAGAAGCCGTCGAACAACGTCCTGACCAAAAATTTCTGGTCAAAACCAAACTGCAACATTATTTATGCAGTTCACTGGTGATCGCGACGGGCGGTCTGTCGATTCCAAAAATGGGCGCTACGCCGTTCGGCTATAAAATCGCCGCACAATTCGGCATCCCGGTTTGGCCGACTTCGGCAGGCCTTGTCCCGTTTACGCTGCAACCGGATGATAAGGAAAAATTATCCGACTTATCGGGTATCGCATTGCTGTGCAGGGCGAGTTGTGCGGGGCACAGCTTTACCGAAAACATCCTGTTTACGCATAGAGGGCTAAGCGGCCCGGCCATGCTGCAGCTATCGAATTACTGGAATCCCGGCCAGCCGTTGACGATCGATTTATTACCAGAGACCGATCTTGCCGCACATCTGCAGCAACTCAGAACAACAAAGTCCAAATCCGCATTAAAGACAGTGTTGTCCGAGTTATTACCGAAACGCTTGATCTCCTGCCTGATCGATGAAACGCTACTGAATGGCAACTTGGCGGACTTATCTGCCGCTCAGATCGATTTTGTGGCAGACCGAATTAACAACTGGACGATCAAACCCAATGCGACGGAAGGCTACCGCACCGCCGAGGTGACGTTGGGCGGCGTCGATTGTAATGCGATTTCATCGAAAACGATGGCGAGTCATGACGTGCAGGGGCTTTATTTTATTGGTGAGGTGCTTGATGTAACCGGATGGCTGGGTGGTTATAACTTCCAATGGGCTTGGGCGTCCGGCTGGTGCGCCGGGCAATATGTTTGAGCTGTATAAGAGGTAGGATGGGCAAAGCGCAGCGTGCCCATCCTACTTTGCTAAATTCAGCGGGTGATTTTAGGGCAATAGGGGGTTATCAATGACTGCAACCGGCACCATGCACATGGCCGTGAGCCAATTCGTCCATCGTCGCTTCTCTGATATCGGTTATTTCCACGTCAAAAAATAATTTCATACCGGCCAAAGGATGATTGCCATCGATGGTAACATCATCGCCTTCGACATTAATGACCGTCACGACACCGGGGCCTGAGCTGACATCTGCATGGAACTGCATGCCGACTTCAATCACATCGATTCCTTCAAACATCTGACGCGGAATAACTTGCACCATGTCTTCATCGTAATTGCCGTAAGCTTCTGACGGTTCTATTTCGACATTTAACTTATCGCCAACGGCTTTACCAAGCAGGGCCTGTTCCAGTCCGGGAATGATACTGCCTTGTCCATGCAGATAAACCAGCGCATCACTGCCAATTGAACTGTCCAGCGTTTCACCGGCGTCATTGGTCAATGTGTAATGAATAGAAACAGCCATATTTTCAGCGACTTGCATGGGAAGAACCTACTGTTGATAATTTAAGAAACGGCTATGATATAAAATAAAGTCTCTGTTGTCTGAAAATATTAAAAACTGGAATATAAAACCCCATGAGCCGCTGGAAACCACCCCAAGCCAAATCATCTCCCTATATCACCCAAGCCGGTTATCAAGCGCTGGAAAACGAATTACGGGCGTTATGCGACAAACGTAAGGACGTCACCGCCGCTCTGTCAGCCGCTGCCGCTGAAGGTGACCGGTCGGAAAATGCCGAATATATTTATCGCAAAAAAGAATTACGCGGCATTGACCGGCGCATTCATTATTTACAAAAGCGTTTGCCCTCGCTTACTGTCGTCTCCCAAGCGCCTTCTGCTCAGGATAAGATTTTTTTCGGGGCCTGGGTTACGTTGGAAAATGAATCCGGCGAGCCGGTCACCTATCGAATCGTTGGGGCGGATGAGCTTAATCCGGCCAAAAACTATATCAGTCTGGATTCACCGCTTGCCAAGGTGTTGCTGAAAAAAACCTTTGACGATGAAGTGACGATCTTTATCGAACAAAAACCGGTCAGATACACCGTGCTCGATATTGCTTATAGCCAGTAAACCGGAACCCTTTGTTTATAAACGCTGGGCAACCAGATGCACATAGCGCCCCATGTCGCGGAATGTGGGTTGCCGGCAATAACGGCTTTCCAGTTCAAACAGTTCGTCCGCGTTGCTTTGCGCTAAGGTCTCGTGATTCAGATAATCATGAAAAACACGTAATCCGGTATGAGTGATGATCTTAAAATGATTGTTTTCAAGGAAGTCTATTACATCGTGCGGGTATTGCGGATTGGGCGGCGTCAACTTGGAGCCTTTACCCAAATAACTGTCATCCAATACGTTTTTCCAGCGCCAGCCGCCTTTTAGAACGTTACCGAAGACCATGGTATTCCGATTGTAAAACAACAAAGACAAGTGCCCGCCGGGTTTTACCTGCTCGATAACGGTTTGCAGGGTTGGCAAGGGATTCGCCAGCCATTCAAGCACCGCATGAAACAAGATCACATCAAACTGCGGAAGTTTTAAAGCAAGAGTCTGAGCCGACTCCACATAAAATCCGGCAGCCACATCTTCATTAATAAAAGCCTCCCTGGCACGCTCAAGCATTTTTTCCGACACATCGCAAAGTGTCAGATGATGACCTCTTTTAGCCAGCCAGAGACTGATTTGGGCAAAACCACAACCGGCATCCCAGATAGTCAGTGCGTCTGAGGCATCGTAAAAAGGCGTCAGATCTTCCTTTAATAATTTCAGCCGCCATTCCCCTTTCGCAGTTTGATATATTTTGCGGTCGAATTTATCGATGAGCTGATCGAAATTCCGATCTTTGGCTTGAGTCATCTGTCATCACGCGTGTTAAATAAAAATTATGGTATCTATTCAGCGTAGGTTGGGTTAGGCGATAGCCGTAACCCAACACGTCGGTTTATCTGATGCTGATGGCTTCGATTGTTGGGTTACGCTCTATCGAGCTAACCCAACCTACGCAAGTCCCACAAGTATCCTTCAGCGTTTTCACTGAATAGTTACAAATCATGCCCATAAAAAAGCCCCGGCTGAAATCAGCCGGGGCTTGGTTCAAGCTTAAAGCGCTTGGGTCAGCAATTACATCATGCCGCCCATGCCACCCATTCCGCCCATACCACCCATGCCGCTCATATCAGGACCGCCATGTGCTTTGTCGTCGCTTGGAGCGTCAGCAACCATCACTTCAGTTGTGATCATTAAACCAGCAACGGATGCTGCGTTTTGCAGAGCAAAACGAGTTACTTTCGCTGGATCCAGGATACCCATTTCGATCATGTCGCCATAGACACCTGTAGCGGCGTTGTAACCAAAGTTACCAGTCCCTTTAGCCACTTCATTCAGGACAACTGAAGATTCGTCTCCAGCGTTCTTAACGATTTGACGCAATGGTTCTTCCATCGCACGACGCAGGATGTTGATACCCACATCTTGATCGTGATTGATACCTTTCAAACCATCCAGCGCTTTTAATGCACGAATAAGAGCTGTTCCGCCACCTGCGACCACACCTTCCTCAACCGCTGCACGGGTTGAGTGCAATGCGTCTTCAACGCGGGCTTTTTTCTCTTTCATTTCAACTTCAGTCGCTGCGCCAACTTTGATTACCGCAACACCGCCGGCCAGTTTAGCCAGACGCTCTTGCAGTTTTTCTTTGTCATAATCAGACGTTGCGTCTTCAGCTTGTTTGCGAATTTGCGCAACACGGCCTTTGATGCTTTCTTCAGTCCCTGCGCCGTCGATAATAGTGGTGTTTTCTTTGGTAACTTGTACTTTTTTCGCAGTTCCCAATAACTCCAATCCGGCTTTTTCAAGACTCAGACCGACTTCTTCAGAAATCACAGTACCACCGGTCAAAATGGCAACGTCTTCCAACATCGCTTTACGACGGTCACCGAATCCTGGCGCTTTAACAGCAGCCACTTTAACGATACCGCGCAAGTTGTTGACAACCAGCGTAGCCAAAGCTTCGCCTTCAACATCTTCAGCAACGATCAATAAAGGACGGCCTGATTTGGCAACGCCTTCCAATATCGGTAATAAATCACGGATGTTGGAGATTTTTTTGTCGTACAGCAAGATAAATGGGCTTTCCAGCTCAGAACTCATGCTGTCCTGATTGTTGATGAAATAAGGAGACAGATAACCACGGTCAAACTGCATACCTTCAACAACGTCCAATTGGTTTTCTAAACCTGAACCTTCTTCAACAGTGATAACGCCTTCTTTGCCGACTTTTTCCATCGCTTCTGCGATGATTTGACCGACTGACTCATCAGAGTTGGCAGAGATAGTGCCTACTTGAGCAATTGCTTTGCTGTCAGTACACGGTGTTGCAGCCGCTTCGATAGACTTGACGGCTACTTCAACCGCTTTATCAATACCGCGTTTTAAATCCATCGGATTCATGCCGGCAGCAACTGCTTTCAGGCCTTCGTTTAAAATTGATTGGGCTAAAACCGTTGCAGTTGTTGTTCCATCACCAGCTACATCAGAAGTTTTAGACGCCACTTCCTTGACCATTTGGGCGCCCATGTTTTCGAATTTGTCTTTTAATTCTATTTCTTTTGCGACCGATACACCGTCTTTAGTAATTGTAGGTGCGCCGTAGCTTTTATCTAAAACCGCATTACGGCCTTTAGGACCTAAAGTTACTTTTACTGCGTTGGCAAGAATGTTAACGCCTTGCACCATTAATGTACGCGCATCACTACCGAATTTTACGTCTTTTGCTGCCATCTTAATTCCTAATCTATTGAATGTTATATGTTTATGATAAATCCAGTGTTTTGGACTTAACCCAAAATACCCATGATGTCGTCTTCACGCATGATGATCAGTTCTTCGCCATCAACTTTGACTTCATTACCGGAATATTTACCAAACAACACCTTATCGCCAACCTTAACTTCCAAAGCGCGAACCGTACCGTTGTCCAGCGCTTTACCTTGGCCTACGGCTAACACTTCGCCTTGGCTGGGTTTTTCAGCGGCTGAACCGGGCAGAACTATGCCGCCAGCGGTTGTCGTTTCCTCTTCAACACGTTTAACAACTATTCTGTCGTGTAAAGGACGTATTTTCATCAATATCTCCTGAAAAAATTAAAACAAAGGTAAAAAATGGATTATTAGCACTCGCTATTCATGAGTGCTAATAATAATCAGGTTTTGCAGTCTGTCAAGTTCTTTGGCATCATAACTTTCAAAATTTAATCCACTAAACAACTTATGAATGACGATCAACTCCTGCGCTTCAGCAGACAAATCATGCTGCCGCAAGTCGATGTCGAGGGCCAGCAGAAACTCCTGGCCGCTCATGTTCTGATCATCGGAGCAGGCGGACTAGGTTCGCCGGCATCCATGTATCTGACCGCTGCCGGTGTAGGGAAAATCACCCTTTACGACAACGACACCGTCGATCTGTCAAACTTGCAAAGACAGATTGCCCATCACACGGCCGATATTGGGGCTAACAAAGCATTTTCAACCCTAAGCACGCTAAAAAACTTAAATCCTGGAACAGAAGTCAGTGCATTCAGCAAACGCGTTGAAGGACAAGAATTATTGGATGCTGTATTAAACGCGGATATTGTTTTGGACTGCAGCGATAACTTCACAACTCGGTTTGCAATCAACCGCGCTTGTGTGACGCATCAAAAACCGCTGGTATCGGGAGCCGCCATTCGCTTTGAAGGGCAGATTTCCACCTTTACGCCTGGCAGGGATAACAGCCCCTGTTATAACTGCTTATATTCAGATACCGGTGAAGAATTACAAAACTGTGCGACTAATGGCGTTATCGCGCCCATCACGGGGATTATCGGAAGCTTGCAAGCATTGGAAGCAATCAAGTTAATAGCCGGCATCGGTAAAACGTTGACCGGCCGCTTGCTGTTGATTGATGGTTTGACGATGGAATGGACTGAGATGAAATTGAGAAAAAATCCCAATTGCCCAACCTGCAGTTGATAACAACGAATATGCTGAAATCATTCATGCAGCCCAAACGGACTGCATGAATGATTAACCGAATGACAGATTGCTTATTGTTTATTGTTTATTTTTTTGTAAAAAACCTTTAAACATTTCGATGGCCTTTTCAGCCAAATCATTAACTTTGGAAGGACTGTCACCGTGCGGCTCGGTCTCACCAAAAGGTTTACCATTATTGATGGTGTACTTATATATAAAGTAACCTAATGGGGCAAACGCAAAAGCAGCGATAACAAACATCACAATGAATAGCCAGGTAACACCCATATTTCCTCCTCAAGGATTTCTTTTTTAATTATTTTTAATATATGGTGAGGTTTGATAATAACCTTATAAGCCTTGACATTACAAATAATTGCACTCCCCTTAACAAAATTTATCAGCTCTGTGCTCAGCAATCGCCTATAAATCAGTGCATTAAACTTGGCTCAAACTCTTTAAGATCCTTCCGCGGCAATAGTTGCGCAACCTAAAAGTTCGTCGTATACTCTTTTGAGCTTACTTGATCAAGCTAGCATAAGAACTATCAATAATACTTCTGGAGGTATTCATCATGAAATGGGAAACACCAAGCTACACTGACCTGCGTTTTGGTTTTGAAGTCACCATGTATATTTACAACCGTTAATTTTTTACCGGTAACGCAAAAAAGGGGTTCGAAAGGACCCCTTTTTTTTGCCTGATTTTTCTCAATACCGTATCATTGCGGCACTTTCTTACGCTATATTTCGACTACCATGAAAATCAGAGTCTTAGGATCGGGAGCCGGTGGCGGTTTCCCTCAATGGAACTGTAACTGCAACAATTGCAGACGCTTACGGCATCAACAAATGAACGGTAAAGCCCGGACTCAATCCTCTATCGCCGTGAGTACCGATAATAAAAATTGGCTGCTGTTCAATACCTCGCCCGATATCAGAGCTCAGCTGGAAGCCTTTCCAGCCATTCAACCGAAGGAAGGCATACGCGATACCGGCATCAAAGCGGTTTTGCTTATCGACAGTCAAATTGATCACACGACCGGCATGCTGATGCTGCGCGAAGGCAAAGAACCCCTCAATGTGTATTGCACCGAAATGGTCAAACAGGATCTGACTACCGGTTTCCCCGTATTTAAGATGCTGGAACATTACTGCACGGTAAAACATCATCCGGTTCCCCTGGATGGCAGCAGCTTTACCGTAGACGCCATTGATGACATCCGCCTTTATACTCATTCGCTCAAAAGTAAAGCACCGCCATATTCTCCGCATCGTCATGACCCGCATGAAGGCGATAATATCGGCGTCATCATCGAACAAATATCCACAGGAAAACGCGTTTATTACGCACCCGGCCTAGGCGAAATAGAGCCTCATGTGCTCAGCGCCATGCAAAACGCAGACTGCTTACTGGTCGATGGTACTTTCTGGACAGAAGACGAAATGATTGCCTGCGGCGCCAGCAGCAAAAAAGCCCAGGAGATGGGACATCTGGCACAATCAGGTCCCGGTGGCATGATTGAAGTCCTAAACTCCATTCCTGATAGCCGGAAAATACTGATCCATATCAACAATACCAATCCCATTCTGGA
Organism: Methylicorpusculum sp.; assembly: GCF_030651835.1. Classification (GTDB taxonomy): domain Bacteria; phylum Pseudomonadota; class Gammaproteobacteria; order Methylococcales; family Methylomonadaceae; genus Methylicorpusculum. The sequence continues at coordinate 46,718 of NZ_JAUSBX010000095.1, forward strand.
TGAGGATTCCGATGCGTTCAAAATATTGAACCAAAACAGAATCGAAGTCTCCTATGATGGCCTGGAAATTGAACTATAAAAAATTGCCAACGGGAAAACAATGACAGCTAGCGATAATACGCCTTGGAACCGGGAAGAATTTGAAGCGAAATTGCGCGGTATGGAAAAGTATTACCATATCCATCATCCCTATCACACGCTAATGAATGAGGGAAAGCTGACCAAGGAACAAATTCAAGGCTGGGTTGCCAACCGTTTCTATTATCAGGTCAGCATCCCGATTAAAGACGCCAACATTCTGGCCAATTGCCCGGACCGTAAAACCCGCGCTATCTGGATACAACGCATTCTCGACCATGACGGACATCCCAATGATCCGGGCGGCATTGAAGCATGGATACGGCTGGGTATTTCCGTCGGCCTGACGCGTGATGAAATCACTTCGCTTAAATATGTCCTGCCGGGCGTTCGTTTTGCCGTCGATGCCTATGTCAATTTCGCCCGTCGTGCTGATTGGCACGAGGCCGCCAGTTCTTCGTTAACCGAGTTATTTGCACCCAAAATACACCAGCAGCGACTGGATAACTGGCCGACGCATTACCCTTGGGTTGAAAAAGAAGGCTATACCTATTTTCGTAAACGCCTGACTGAAGCGCGCCGCGATGTTGAACATGGCCTGGAAATCACCCTGGACTGGTACAAAACCCGTGAGCAGCAAGAACGCATGGTCGAGATTCTGCAATTTAAACTTAATGTTCTGTGGACCATGGCCGATGCCATGTACCTGGCTTACGTGAACGAAATGCCGCCTTATTTCAACATCGAAAAATAATGACTATTCAACCCGACAAGATCATCAGCTTCTCACCCACCCATCGATTGCAATGGGAAGAAGCGCAGCAAAAAAACGTCATTTTGTACCCTGAAGGCATGGTTGAACTGAACACCAGCTCAGCGGAAATTTTAAAACTGTGTGACGGCACCCGAACCCTGGATCAATTGATCAATGAACTTGAACAAAAATTTGCCACCACGGGTTTGAGCAACGACATCAACGCTTTTCTGGAAGTAGCACTACACAATGGCTGGATTCGACAAAACTAATAATACACCGCCGCGTTGGTTGCTGGCTGAGCTGACTTATGCCTGCCCGCTGCAATGCCCTTATTGCTCCAACCCTCTGGATTATGCGAAATATCCATCTGAATTAAGCACCGAGGACTGGATGCGCGTGCTGACACAAGCCCGAAAAATGGGCGCCGTTCAGCTTGGTTTTTCCGGCGGCGAACCGCTTACCCGCAAAGATCTGACAGAACTGGTCAGACACGCCCGCCAACTCGGGTACTACAGCAACCTGATTACATCGGGCTACGGCCTGACTGAAGAAAAAATCGTGCAGCTCAAAGAAGCCGGACTTGACCATATCCAAGTCAGCATTCAAGCGAGCACCCAGGAGTTAAACGACCATATTGCCGGAACGGCCTCTTACGTCCATAAAAAAGAAGTTGCCCATCTGGTCAAAAAACACGGCTATCCCATGGTGTTATGCGTGGTGATACACCGTGAAAATATTCATCAAATGCAAGACATTCTGGAAATGGCGGAAGAACTGGGCGCTGACTATCTGGAACTGGCCAATACTCAATATTACGGCTGGGCCCATGCCAACCGTGACTTATTATTGCCAACCCGGGAACAATTTGAAGAGGCGGAACGGATTGCCCAGGCTTATAAAGAAAAAGTCGCCGGTAAAATGAAAATTTATTATGTCGTGCCGGATTATTACGAAGACCGCCCGAAAGCCTGCATGAACGGCTGGGGCACGACCTTTTTGACCATTGCCCCGGACGGCGTAGCGTTACCCTGCCACTCGGCCCGCGAACTACCCGGACTGGATTGCCCCAATGTCAAAGATCTCAGCATTGAAGAAATCTGGCATGACTCCAAAGCCTTCAACTTTTTCCGCGGTCAGGAATGGATGAAAGAACCCTGCCGCAGCTGTGACGAAAAACACAAAGACTTCGGCGGCTGTCGCTGCCAAGCTTATTTACTGACCGGCGACATGTACAACACCGACCCGGTTTGCAGCAAATCACCGAACCATCAGGTTATAGATGCCGCCATTGCCTCGGCTGCAGCCGTTGCGTTGGCACCCAATGAAAAGCCCTTACTGTTCCGTAACAGCAAAAACTCACGGGAATTCATGTAAAAATGAGCTGCGAATTTATGGTATCGGGCTAACAATAACTTGACGGGGCTATCTGAAAGGAGTTTTTAACCGCCTCTAAAGATAAAGCCCGTAGGATGCGGTTCGTTCCTCACCGCATCCTACCGAGCTATGGTTGACTGTTCACCTCTTCATAGCCGACTATTACCGCGGTAAAAATAAACTGTATAACGTGATCTACAGCCAATGTACTGATAAGGTAACAGAGCTTATTGCCTAGAGTACGGCGATCAGGGATGATATGCCGAAACCATTTAATTACTTGTTCGCTAGACATATGAGCCTTCGTACACACGTTGAATTTACTTCCGATGCATTCCCCTCCTACCCGAATGAAGAGGAGGAGATCAACCCTGGAATCTGGGGCAAACGTCTTGCGGAATACCTATGCTCTCAGCTTTCCCTTCATGGGATCACCCCAGAGGAGCCCTTTACCGAGGATTGGGGATGGCAGATACCCATAAAAAATGAAAAATTTAAGATGTTTATTGGATGCAGCAACCAGCTTGAACCAGGCGACAACCGTTTTCTTTGTTTTATAGAGCCCTCAAAGCCCGAGGTCAGAAAAGGATTATTCGGAAAAATAGATGCGAGACCCGACATCAACCGAGTCGCTTCCGCTCTCGATAAGGTTTTGACATCTCATCAAGATATTCATGATTTGAGGTGGTGGAATGAAGATGAAAAGTAAAGGAGCAAACCATACCTTCCACTCAACTCCCTTCAGCCCGGAGGATGCCGTAAACGCCGTGAACCGCATCGTTCGCAATTGATGCGGTTCGTTCCTCACCGCATCCTACGGGCTTAACCAAATAGGAAAAAGTAGAAAAAGGGGTCAGGTCTTGCAATAACGCATTTTGTGAAAATCCTTGCTTACTGCTTTCGTCGAATGCTGGATTGCAAGACTTGACCCCATCTCCGGTTAATTACTTGTTAAAGCACCTAATCATGAGCAAATTGACTCAAAAGAAGCTCAAAAAATATATTGATAAAGCTGCGACTTCAAATGTTGCAAAGTCGACTCGCAGGTTCTTTTTCAACCACTTGTACGAAAGCATGGAATCTAGAGGTTACTTCCATGTCGACCAGATGTATGGAGCCGGTAGCGGAGTGCTATTGAAAATTAACGATGAATTCTTTGTGCTTACGGCTAGGCACGTCATCGAAAACAATATCCAGGGTGAACTTCAAAATGAGTCTCCATTTTGGGTTCCTGCAAAAAACCGAGCTGTATGGTCGTCGCAATATGATTTTCTTTTTCCGAAAAGGGTATGGAATGTCGGAGAGCTAATCTCTGAAGAGATCAATGGTATTGACAGCTCTGATATATGTCTTGTTGAAGTATTTCACCCACAAAAATTCCATATACCAGATCACTTCATAGAGATATCAAGTATGGACAGCGCTCTTAAGGAAGAAGAATTCTTCAATGGTCAAATTCTTTTAGTTACAGGCTACCCATTTGAAAGAAATTCATTTGATTTTACCCCGCAAAGTGAAAATATCACCCATACGACAAAAATCCAAAGGCACACTATTCCTGGAAGATACATAATCGACGAAAATGATAGCTATATTTCTTTTGATATAACCGAAGGGGAAACTTGTCACAAAAATGTTAACGGTATGAGTGGTGGTGCTGTATATAACGTTCAGCCAAAGGCCAATCAAGTGAAACTGGCAGGAATTCCGGTAACTGCCGGAGATAATATTTGCCGCTTTATACCAAGTTATATGTTTATCGATGCAATTATTAATTTTAGAGATTCCAGCAATAGAACTATTGATCCTATAGTGGATAATCCACCATCTTTAGAGGATGTTATGAAAGTCACATTGAGCTATCTAAAACAGTTTGACCCTGACTTTAAAGAAACTATCGAGGACAGCCTTAACAAGGCAATGCACCGGACTAGCCGGTGATTGCGGCGTTAAGCATGTGGTCTTTATGGATACAATAAGTTACCGAATTAAAATTCCAAATAGCATTGTAAGCAAATCATTTCGTATTGCTTTGGAGCAAAGGGGGAATTTTTTTCATAATATTAGATCAGCTTTCAAGCAAGAACTTGAAGTAATATTTGAAGAGTATGGTTTATGTGCAGATTCTCATACCGACTTAGGTTCTATAAATTTTTTAAAAAACAAAAATTTTTTTGAAGAAAAAAATATTGTAAAACATACAGGTTATAAAAAAGATATTAGCGTTGAAGTTGATGCAAAATTTTGCGCTCGGTACGGTCATGATGATTACAGTCTCAAAGCAATTAATTATACAGATGGGGAAATTTGTAATTTTCCATCGTTATTAGCAGTTAAAGAAATCATTAATTTTTCTTTAGGAAATATTCTGGTTTTTGTTAAAAACAAAAATTATGAAATAAGTTTAGACCTAGAAGAAGGCTTGAATATAACTGGATATACTTTTGATATTTCTTCAAAAAAGAAAAAGTCATATGTATGTTTACTTGGTATTCATTTTAATTCTGAATTAATTTTGCCGATTTTTAAAGACTTTTTGATTGACTGTGTACATCCAGAGTAACTATTCAGACCCCCACTAAAAAACTGTATTTTTAAGCCACCAAGACTTATTCTGTGCGCCATGCAACTGAGCGATCATGATCTAAACCAACTGGATGAAGACAAGCTTCTTGACCTGCCGGAAGAGGATTTGCGTCG
>NZ_JAUSBX010000097.1 GCF_030651835.1 Methylicorpusculum sp.
TTTACCAAGCGGGTAATCAATTCCGAAAGCTCTTCTGTAAACATGACGGACGGGGCAATGGCTTCTTTCATCTTTGTCGGCCTGAGGTATTTCGCAAAATCACCATTATGACGGGATTTTTATGCCTGCGGTATCCCTTACAAAGGTTTCGAGTTTATAGAAGCAATTCCCGGTTTGATGATAAAAAAGTGGGAGGTGTAAGCTTTGCGGGGGTGTCGGCAGCAGGGATGCTGCCGTCAAGCCTCATCGTTGGTAAACTTCGAGCTATCCTATCCATGGCGCCTGGATTTAGGCAATCCCTGCCCAAATGACGCGGTCGGCTAGGGAAAAAGAGTTAAAGCTGAAACATCTTCATAATCAAGCAGCGCTTTGGTCATGATTACACGAGGCATTCACCTAAGCATAAAAACAAAGCGTTTCCTTGGGGATAGGCTGCATTATGCTATCGCTAATGCACCGTGTGGCCCTGCCTTTTTTGAGTTAAGGCAGTTTGACCGGTCTGGTAAAAACAAAGTCTGAATTTTTTGCGGTGGTATGGCAACTGTGGCATTCAAGGTCAAACTGAGCATTTGTTCCGTAGGGTTTTTGATCCTTTCCTACCCAGCGTGCATAGCCCCAGCCATTATTAGCCTTAAATTTTTTGCTGTCTTTAAACATAAATTCAATATGTTCTTTATCGCCAGGAACTGTGGCTGCAGGCCAGAGCGGATGTTCGCTGTCCTTCCATACCAGTTTGGCCAGGATCGTGCCATCCGGCCATGGATGGGTTTGACCGTTTCGGGCCGCTTTTATCGCAACACTATTACCCAGTATCACTCTTAATGAGTTTTTATCGGTTCTATGCGAGACGCCTAAAACCGGCCAGTCCTTATAGTTTTTTGGAATCTGTAAGCCGTTAGGTGCAGCCTGATGACTCGTTTGTTCGCTCGCAACCGGTTGAGCAAATGCAAACATCAGCGCAGGTATCAGCCATGGAAAAAGCCGCTTGGATTTAACAGCCATAATGACTCCGTGTGTGAATGGTTAATTGAAATGCCGGTAGTTAAGGCTTCGGTGTTTAACTTTTAAGTACAAGCCCGAAAATCGGTAAGATGTGTCTGGCTGTTTAACTCACGTTGAAACCGGGAGGTATTGCTTCCCCGTTCAGTGACTCCGTTTCCACATGATCAACACGCGCAGTAATGGGCCCTTTGTAACACCACTTGATTAATTGATCAATGGCCTCTTCGGAGCCTGATGCAACGATTTCAACACGGCCATCGGAAAGATTTTTTGCATAACCGGTAATAGCGAGTTTCTTGGCTTTCTTTTGGGTAAAAGCCCGAAAATAAACGCCTTGCACCCGTCCTGAAACCAATATCCTGACTTGTTTTAGCATTTCTGAATTCTCCAGCAATAATGGATTTTTGGATTTCTGGCAAAATCTTCCGGCAGTGTTGCCGCTGATATATCTTCAATTACCAATCCCGAGAGCGCTTCTTGGTCCATTTTAAAACGTCGAAAGTTAGTAGAAAAATAGAGCACACCCGCCGGTGCCATAAGTGCTGCCGCATCTGAAATCAATTCTACATGATCGTTTTGAATATCGAATACATCCTCCATCCGTTTTGAGTTGGAAAATGTAGGAGGATCCAGGAATATGAGATCATATTGCCGTTTTTTATAAAGCCGGTCCGCTTCAGTCTGCAACCAGGTTTTACAGTCGGCCTGAATAATTTCGTGATTGCCTTTTATGCCATTCAAAGCCAGATTTTTCTGAGCCCAGTCAAGGTAGGTATTAGACATGTCCACTGTGGTCGTCGACTGAGCGCCGCCCATTGCCGCATGAACCGTAGCGCTCCCGGTGTAGGCAAACAGATTCAGAAAACGTTTGCCTTTAGCTTCCCGCTGAATTCTGGCGCGAATCGGCCGATGATCCAAAAATAAGCCCGTGTCCAGATAATCTTCAAAATTGACCAGGAGTTTACAACCGCCCTCTTCAATGACATGAAACCGGCCTTGATCCCCCTGCTTTTCATACTGATCCTTGTTTTGCTTTTTACGCCTGATTTTCAAGAAAACCTGATCAGCGGGAATCGAAAAGAGCTTGGGTATTTCTGCTATAACGCTGGCCAGACGCTGATCGGCTTTGTCGGGGTCTATCGTTTTTGGCGGTTCATATTCCTGAACATTGATCCAGGTTTTGTCGCCTTGATACAGGTCAACCGCGACAGCATATTCCGGCAAATCGGCATCATAAACGCGATAACACTGAATATTCTGCTGCTTTGCCCATTTCGCCAGTTTTTTCTGGTTTTTTTTGACCCGGTTGGCAAACATTTCAGCGCTGTTGTCGACTGATTCAGACGGCGTGTTTTGAGCAAGCTGAAGCAGCTTTTCTTCTCTGTTTTTGGGTTTCGGTATAAAGAACGCAGGCTCATCCACTGTGAGGCGCAACAGTGTGCATTCCAGGGCGCCATTATAAAGTGTGATAGGTTTTTGTGAGCGTATGCCCAGCCTGAAGCCAAGTTCCGAGTTGCTTATAATGAGGGCGACACGCCAGCCTTTAAATCGGCTTTTTAATATTTCGCCGAATTGACGGTAGAGTTCGGATGTCGAGTCCTCATCCCCCAAGCGCTCGCCATACGGAGGGTTGCACACCAGCAATCCCGGATTCCAGTCGGAGGCGGGTTCTGCATCTACGATGTCACGGCGTTCGACATGAATTTTTTGGCTCAATCCGGCGTTATCGATATGCGTCAATGCCGCATTGATACTTTGAGTGCTTTTATCAAAACCGACAATGACGGGCAGTTTTTCAATACCGGTGTTTCTGCGTAATTCGGCTTCACTGAGCAAATTTTGCCATAATGCGGCGTCATGTTTTTTCCAGCCTAAAAAGCCATAATGCGTTCTCAGCAGACCGGGAGCATAATCAGCGGCTATCATGGCGGCTTCGACCAGCAAGGTACCTGAGCCGCACATCGGGTCTATCAGTGTTCCATTTTGTTTGGCGATGTCGGGCCATCCTGCGCGCAGTAAGATAGCTGCGGCCAGATTTTCTTTTATCGGCGCTTTGACTTGAGTATCGCGATAGCCCCTTTTATGTAGACTTTCTCCGGAAAGATCCAGGCTCAATTGCGCGTTTTCGCCATTCAGATAGACATTGATGCGTATTGTCGGTTGTTCTGTGTCTATATCGGGGCGTTTATTGAATTTGGCTCGCATCTGGTCAACGATGGCATCCTTGACTTTAAGCGCGCCAAAGTGCGTGTTGTTGATAGCTTTAGAGTTTTTGGCGCTGAATGTCACAGCCATTGAATCGTCCGGTTTCATATGTTCGAACCAGTTGATTTTTTTTACGCCGTTATAAAGATCCTCCTGATTAAGGACAGGAAAAGTACTCAGTACCAGTAAAACCCGGTTGGCAATTCTTGACCACAGGCAGACCCGGTAAGCGGTTTCCAGTGAGCCTTCAAAGGCAACACCGGCAACGGTTAACTTGGCATCAGTAATACCTAATTGTTTAAGTTCCTCAGCTAGAATCTGCTCCATGGCTTTGGGTGTAGTGGCAAACAATTGAAACGTATTCATATGCTTGTGGAAGGGGCAATGGTTTGGGCAAAAAAAAGCTCAAGGTGAAGTTGATTGCCTTGCACCTTGAGCTTTTCTATAAGTAGTGAACCGCTTATTCGACTTTAATCAGTTCGATATCAAAAATCAAAGCGGAATTAGGACCGATTTTAGGGCCGGCTCCTCGGGTTCCGTAAGCTAATTCAGCAGGAATGTAGAAACGGTATTTTGCTCCTTCTTTCATCAGTTGAACGCCTTCAGTCCAGCCTGCAATCACTCTGTTTAGCGGGAAAGTAGCAGGAGCACCGCGGCTGTATGAACTATCAAACTCAGTGCCATCAATGGTAGTGCCTTTATAATGAACAGTGACACTGTCAGTTGCAGCGGGTGATGCGCCTGAGCCTTCAGTGACTATCTCATATTGCAAACCGCTAGTGGTTGTTTTTATGGCGGGGTTTTTGGCATTTTCGGCTAGAAACGCGATGCCTGCCGCTTTATTTTCTTCCGGTGTGGTTGCGTTGGCTATGGAAAACACAGTAAATCCTATCAGTATGGCGGCAAAAATCGAAAAAGCGCGGGTATAAAGTTTACTCACGGATTCTCCTTTCTAATTGTAATGGAGCGCATAGTCTATCAAAAAAACCACGATGTGCCTTTTAAATCATTTTGACAATGTGACATTTGTTTAAGGTACATCTGAGATCGCCCCGCAACTTTATCTGCTACATTCAATAACCATTTTTTGCGTAAATAAGTTTTGCGTCTAAAACCGCCATGGCCTTCGTGATATGCCAGATAAAGCTGTTTTGCGTCCCCTAGAGGAATACTCAGTCGGGTGTGGCTGATATGGTTATACCAACCTACAAAATCCGTTGCGTCAGCAAAATTACTGCGGCTGGCAAACAAACGGCCGGTATGTTTTTTATAATCATCCCAAGTTCCGTCCAGTACCTGCGCGTAACCATACGCGCTAGTTGGCCTGAACCAGGGAATAAAGCCTAGAAGTCGGGTTCTAGGTGGCTGTGCGTCTGCCACAAAACGAGACTCTTGATAAATGAAAGCCATTTGAACCGGAATCGGTGTGCCCCATTTTTTATGGGTTTTGCGGGTGCTTTTAAGCCAATCAGGCTTTTCAATAAAGGTTGAACAGATATTATCGGGGTTTTTGGGCGGCGAAGATGTGCAGGCGGATAAGGCAAAAACAGATAAAAGTAGTAGACTATATTTCAACTTGATTAAAATCCATGAAGCAGGAAATTGTAGTGCGGGTGAATGGTTGTTATTCATAACGTGTAGCCAAATAATCCTCAGCTAAGACAGGCGACAAAGCCGGATAATCAACTAGAATAATGATTCGAACTTTATATTGGGTTTAAAACTCCGGTTTCTCAGTTAGAAAACAGAGATTAAGCGGCCGAATGGGCAAGTTCAATGAGTGTAATGCTTAAGTGTCTCGTATTACCGGTTTTTAGATTGCTCTGATCGCCGTGTCTATGATGCCACCAAAATCTGACGTACCCAAGAGATGCAAGGTAATTTATGTCATACGAAAAACGTTTTTATCGAAAAAAATTAACCTCACACGGTTTTATTTATCTTGGCGGCGAAGAGTATGAGATTACGCTGAGCAATATCTCCATTACCGGTATGCTGGCTGAACTTGCTACCAAAGAGCCGGAACACAAAGTCGCTGAATTATTTGAGATGATCAAAATGAAGCCGTTGGCTGATGTTTACCTGCATGAGATGCGATTGGCTGGAGAAGTTGAGATTGTCAGATCAGATATTATTGACGGGCATTTGTATCTGGCTATGGAGTTTCGGACAATCGAACATGACATTGATAATTTGTTTTACGAAAGACAAGTTTACCGGAAAAGCATGTCAGCGCCCGGGCTTATTATTTTGAATGGTGAGCGCTGCCATTTTATGACGGTTAATGTATCAGTAGACGGTTTAATGATTCGTTTGCCGCAGCACATCCTGGTTGATGAGGGTACTGTGGCTGCATTCGATTTTAAACGCCTGGATATGCTGGGTGAAGTTAAAGTGGTGTGGGTCAAGCACCAGGATGGCGAGACCTTGATGGGGCTGGAGTATATTTACCTGGAAAAAACCTTTGTTAAAGGGGTTCCGCGATTTGCCCGGCCAAGATCGAGTAACGTTTAGTTAAAACCTTTGTTTATTTCTGTTGTTCCAATAATCATGCGCCAGGGCATAAGCGTCCTCCTGAGTATCTCCCTTGCCCAGCAATCTTAATGCAACAGCGGCTGTGCCTGTCACCGCTGCCTCGGCATATTCATCATTGAGTTGTCCTCGCCAAAACAAAACTAATTGCTGAGGGTCAAGATCATCCGGTTTCATATGACGGCGCTGAAATAACGCAGGCCACAGTTCATCAGATAAAACGCCTTCGTGGACGCTTTGAACCAGGCAATCGCCATCAGGATTTCGCTCTACTTCTCCGCCTTCCCCTTTAAAAACCGACACATGCGGCTGATTGAGCAATAAAGCCGCTTCCTGATGAACCTGGCGGTAACCGGGATGAAAAATGCCCTGGATACTGTAAGCGGCATTGAAAGGGTTGAGCAGGCGGACCAGGGTATGAACCGGTGACCGTAAGCCCATAATGCGGCGCAGTTCAATGATTTCAAAAAGCTGCGGACAAAAATGTTCCAGTGACAAATAGCTGAATTTATTTGAAAGCAGCTGTTGTTGCGCTTCCTGCATAGAGGTGGCCGCCTCAATACCTAAATAGCGTAAGACGTTTTGAGTATAAATTCGGCCATTTGTGTGCCCGCCTGCACCATGCATAAAAACGCTGACGCCATTTTCGGCAAGCAGCAATGCGGATAAAAGGAACCAGGGTAAGTGCCGCCGTTTACCGGCGTAGGACGACCAGTCCAGGTCAGCGGGTGATGTGTCCTGCGGCAGAGTAAACGAATCGCGTGCTGCGTGAACAAATCCTGCGAGTTCCTCGCGCGTTTCTTCTTTAACCCGCATTAACATCAAAAAAGCGCCCAGTTGAGAAGGCAGCACTTCACCGGCCATGATCATGTGCATGGCCTGATAAGCTTCATCAAGGGTCAGTGCCCGCGTGCCTTTTTTACCTTTACCCAGAATGCGGATAAACGGTGCGAAAGGATGTTCTTCTTTGTCGAAAGCTTGCATCGGCATCGTTAGATCGCTCTGAGCATGGGTACATAATGATCGACAAGAAGCCCGGCAAACATCAGCGTAATGTAAACGATGGAATAAACAAACGTTCGGATCGCGGTTTTGTCGTCTTTGGTACGCATCATCAACAGTGCAAAATAGATGAAACCCAGCCCCAACGGAACGGCAAAGCCCAGATAAATAAGCCCGCTCATGCCCGTCAAATAGGGTAGTAAGGTGACAATCAGCAAAAGGATGGTATACAACAAAATCTGAAGGCGAGTGAATTCCAGGGTATGCGTAACCGGCAGCATCGGGATATTGACCAGCGCATATTTTTCTCTTTTTGCGATTGCCAGCGGCCAAAAATGGGGGGGCGTCCAAACAAAAATGATCAAGACCAACAGCAGGGCATAAGGGTGTATCTCGTTGGTAATGGCGCACCAGCCCAATAAAGGAGGGGTCGCACCGAATGCGCCGCCGATCACTATATTTTGCGGCGTCATTCTTTTGAGATAGCGCGTGTAGATGATCGCATAGCCGAACATGGATAAAAAGGTTAGCACCGCTGTAAGCACGTTGACCCACACCAATAAGACGACCATTGACGCGACACCTAGAATGGCAGCAAAAATCAACACCTGATTAGGTTGTAAAAAAACTTGGGGTAATGGTCGCTGAGGGTTAAGTTTTATATCAATTTCACGGTCAATGAAATGATTGACCGCTGCAGCGGATGAGGCGGCCAAGGCAATGCCGATGATGCCCCAAAAGGCTAAATCCAGAGGTGGTAAACCGGGCACCGCCAACAACATGCCGACAATTGCAGTAAAAAGCATTTCTGCAACAACATTGGGCTTGCAAAGGACCAGATAACTTTTCCAGAGCGGTGGCTGAATTATGGTCTTGCTATTCATTTTTTAATCAATCTCAACGAGGTCATTTTGAAATAGAATACAGTGAACTATTGATTAATGAAATAGTCGGAAGCGCTAACATTTCTACAAAGAGGACGTTATGAAATATGTAAAAATCCTGGGGCTCATGCTGGTCATAGGCGCATCATCAGTGAATGCGGAAACCAAAGTACACGAACATCAGCTTAAAAACGGCTTAAAAATTCTGGTCAAAGAGGATCATCGCTCACCGGTAGTGGTTTCCCAAGTCTGGTACAAGGTAGGTTCCAGCTATGAACCCAACGGTATTACCGGAATATCACACATGCTTGAGCACATGATGTTCAAAGGTACCGACAAACTGCAACCCGGTGAATTTTCGCGGATCATAGCGGCCAATGGCGGTAATGAAAATGCATTTACCGGTAGAGATTACACGGCTTATTTTCAAACCATGGAAAAATCGCGCCTGCCAGTGAGTTTTGAACTGGAAGCCGATCGTATGCGCAATCTGAATTTGCTGGATGAAGAGTTGAAAAAGGAATTGCAAGTCGTCTATGAAGAACGCAGGATGCGCACGGACGATAATCCGAGGGCCAAGACGCAGGAACACTTTACCGCGATGGCCTATTCCAACAGTCCCTATAAAAATCCGATTATCGGCTGGCCGTCCGATATCGAAAATTATACGATTGAAGATTTAAAAGCCTGGTATCAGCGCTGGTATGCCCCTAACAATGCGACCTTGGTGGTTGTTGGCGATGTTGAGCCTAAAGCCGTTTTCAGTCTGGCCGAAAAATATTTTGGCGAACTCAAACCCAGTGAAATTGTAGCCATTAAGCCGCAACAGGAAGTTCCCCAATTGGGCATCAGAAGAATGGTGGTCAAAGTTCCTGCCAAGCTTCCCTATTTGGTGATGGGCTATAAAGTGCCGGTGCTAAAGACCTCCGAGCATGAATGGGAAGCTTACGCACTGGAAGTCATGGCCGGCATTTTAGACGGTGGTAGTAGCGCACGATTGGAAACCAATCTGGTCAGAGGCAAACAATTGGCTGTATCGGTGGGTGCCGGTTACGGACTGGCCTCACGATTGGATGAGTTGTTCATGCTGGAAGGAACTCCGGTTCAAGGAAAAACCGCTAATGATTTAGAAGTTGCTTTGAAAGAAGAAATTGAAAAGCTGAAATATGAGCTGGTAAAACAAGACGAATTACAACGAATCAAAGCTCAGGTCTTGGCGAACGCAATTTACGAACGCGATTCCATGTTTTATCAAGGCATGCAAATGGGGATGCTGGAAACTGTTGGATTAGGCTGGCAAAAAGAGAAAGAGTACGTCAAGAAAGTCAGTGAGGTTACTGCAGAACAAGTGCGGGAAGTGGCTCAAAAATACTTTAAGGATGATTCGTTAAGCGTCGCTTACCTTGATCCTCAACCCATTGCCGAACAGAAAACTGAAAAAACCAATGAGGGAGCCAACTGATGCGTATTTTTTTACTGTTAGTATTGATGGCAATCAGTCCGCTGAACTGGGCTGCTGCAAAAATTGAAACATGGCAGACTCCTAAGGGCAGCCGCGTATTTTACATTTATGCGCAGGATTTGCCGATGGCGGATATACGCATTACCTTCGATGCCGGAAGCGCCCGAGATGGAGCGCAGCATGGACTCGCCGCCTTAACTTCGGGTTTACTCGATACAGGAGCCGGTAAATGGAGCGCAGACGAACTGGCGCAGCGGTTTGAAAGCGTCGGCGCCAATTTCGGAACCAGCGTGTCCAGAGATACCGCTTCATTATCGCTGCGTACATTGACCGATCCGCCTTTGTTCGATAAGGCGGTTGAAACGATGAAAACAATTTTGACCCAACCCGTCTTTAATCAGGCTGATTTTGACCGAGAAAAAAATCGTACATTGGCGGCCTTAAAACACCGGGAGTCATCACCTTCGGCTTTAGCTGACTTAACCTTTAATAAAGTCGTTTACGGTGATCATCCCTACGCACATTCATCTGCCGGTGAAATTGAAACCGTTACCGCCTTGACTGCGGACGATCTTAAGAAGTTTTACAAGCAATATTACGTTTCCGCTAATGCCTTGGTCGTGATTGTCGGGGATTTAACAAAAAAACAAGCTGCCAAAACTGCAGAAGATTTATTGGCTGAGTTGCCTGCAGGACAAAAACCGGCCGATATTCCGGAAGTCAGTTTGCCTGCAAATGCCAAGCTGCAGCATATTGAATTTCCTTCCACGCAAACCCATGTCTTGTCAGGAATACCTGGCATGCACAGAAAAGACGAGGATTATTTTGCGCTGTACGTAGGTAATCATATTCTGGGTGGCGGTGGTTTAGTCTCCCGGTTGTTTGAGGAAGTCAGGGAAAAACGCGGTTTGGCTTACAGTGCATCCAGCTCATTTGCACCGATGTTTAGAAAAGGGGCTTTCAGCATGGGACTGCAAACCCGTAATGATCAAACTCAACAAGCCTTGGATGTCATGACGCAAACACTGGCGGATTTTATTGAGACAGGGCCGACAGAAGCTGAGCTTGAAGCGGCCAAGAAAAATTTAACCGGCGGATTTGTAATGCGCTTTGACACCAACAGCAAACTGGCCGGTTATGCGGAAATGATTGGTTTTTATGGCTTGCCGCTGGATTATCTGGATACTTTTCCCGAAAAAGTCCTGGCGTTGACGGTTAACGACATTAAAGATGCTTTCAAGCGCCGCGTTGACCCCAAGTTACTGCAAACCGTGACGGTCGGAGAAGCCGTCAAGCTGCGTGAAAAATAAAATTAGAATCATTGGCGGTGAGTGGCGTAGCCGCCAAATAACGTTTATCGACGCGCCGGGGCTTAGACCGACTCCCGGCCGAGTTAGAGAAACACTTTTCAACTGGTTGCATTACGATATACCCGGTAGCCGCTGCCTCGATCTTTTCGCCGGCAGCGGTGCTCTGGGTTTTGAGGCAGCCTCCAGAGGTGCTTCACTGGTGGTTCAGGTCGAGCATAATCAGGAAGCCTGCCGGCAATTGCATGAAAATTGTGTTCATTTGGGAGCGAATCAGATCAAAGTAATCAACAGTGATGTTTTCCGTTTTTTAGCGGGCAATTCCGAACCCTTCAGCGTGGTTTTTCTTGATCCGCCTTTTTCTAAAAATCTGGCACTGCAAACCTGTCAATGGCTGGAAGATAAAAACTGGTTGACGAAAACGGCCAAAATCTATGTAGAGACCGAGGCTGATCTGGTGCTAAATGGATTGCCTGACAATTGGCGTCAGCTCAAACAAAAGAAAGCAGGTGAAGTGGGTTATCAGCTGTTTGAACGGACAAGCGTCTTATCAATTTAGAAAAATTGTAATTACTCGCCCGCTTTCAATTGAGGGTGTAGGTATTTGATTTCAAACGACGCGTGATACGTCTCTGTCGCACTCTGCAACAGTCTTGTTGCAGAGGCCTTTTTCAATAAATCACTTACGCCCAATAAAATGGACGGGTGAGCAGATGCGAAAATTATTTGGTCCAGCAGAGTTAAGACCAGGCTAAAGCCTGTTCTTTACTCGACTAACTGCGGTTGACCGGTAAAGCCAGGATGCGGCGTTCGATTTCATTCATCATTTGCTGATAGGCCTTTCCTTGCGTGCCGCCATACCGGCGCATAAACTCGGCTTCCGAGATAAATTCAGGCAAGTCGGATGTCTTCGGCATAATATCGCTTTCAGCTCCCGTTGCCAGTAGCGATTGTACCTGCCTTGCCTGCTGTTCGCCGGCGACAGCCAGCTCGCCCATGAGCGTTCCTGCTCTATCGGCGGCAATATCGATAAACGAAAAGCCGCTGCCGCCTTTCGAATCCTCAATTTCCTTGTATAACCCAACAGCATCCGCCAAGGGCGTACCGGCATAAGCAGCCAATAGTGCAGAAACCAGGTAATGCTTGGTCAGGTCTTCACGGTTCTGGAGCTTTACCGATCTCCAATTAGGACGTGACCAGGTTTTGCTTTGTGAAATGAGTTTGCTTAAATTCTTCTGGTTAGCATAAAAAGCGAGTACCAATATGACTGCCCGGTTTTCCTTTACGGCCTCGCCGTTTTGACTGCGCTCTTTAGCCTCGCTAAACAGGGGTTGCATTAAGTCCGTTAAGTTAATGGGAGGACGGCTTTTTTGTGTCAATTCGGCCAAACGCCTTTGATAAAACTCAATTTGACTCAGCTCCTGCGGGGAAAGCAATATGCCGCTTAACCGGGCCGGCAAGTCAGTTCGCCATTGATACGTGATGACCAACTGCCGGGGTTCGAACCTGATATTCCTGACGGTTTTGTTAAATTCTTGCCAATCAAATAAGGTTTGGCTATTCGCCAATAGATAGTTGACCACGTTATTCGCTAAAACGGCAGGGATCGGTAAGTCGCCTAGCTGCAAACGTTCAATCAGCGGCAGTTTCTGGGTTTGTTTGATTTCGAGCTTAACATTGATAAAACGGCCAAACGGATTGGCGGGTAATGTTACTGTGGCTTCTACAATAGCCCTGCCTTTTTCGATCACCAGGCCCGCAACAGCCTGGGCATATTGATTCGCAAAATAATTGACGGCCAAATCCAGTTCTTCCTGTCTTAGCCTGGCCATGACAACCGCGCCAGACCTTAATCTGCGAGGATCGTTCATTTGAATGAGCTGTTTTACTCTGGCGATCCGCGCCGGCGTCATATCGGCCTGTTTTTTTAGTTTAGGTTCATCTTCCAATGCCAGGATAAGTAAGCCGGATAAAAGGATAGGTAAAAAAAGGACAGGCAATACGATCAATTTTATTAAGTTCATGCTTAGCGTTATGCCTTGGATTTATCGGGAATTTGGAATTATTGAACACAAAATGGCAAGTATAACGTTATGTTTCTATGTTGCCTGTTTGAACTGTGATTATCCGGAAACTCATGCATCCCAATAAAGTCCTGGCCGAAGCTTGGTTGAGAACTTTTTGAAGGGGGTTGAAAGACTGAAAAAGCGGCTAAGAATAGGCGATTAAAGAAATACCTCTTTTTCTCCCGCCACAAAATGCATGACCTCTTGCCACCAGGGTAAATTGGGTGACAGAGGCAGGCTGTTATGGCCTGCATTTTTGAATGTCCAGAGCCGCTTGTGATGGGGTAGTGAGTTGAACAGTTTTAAGCTGTTTTTATTGGGGATGATTTGATCATCTTCAGCCATTAAAACCGCAGTATTCCCTGAGTAATCATGCAAATTATTAAGCGTATTGAACTTGTCGCGGATTAACCATTTGGCCAGAAGAAACCAGTAATGGTGTTGGGCAACATTGGCCAGACTGTCAAACGGCGTCATTAATACAATACCTTTAATGGGCACTTGACCTGACTTTACAATGGCTCCGACGACCCCGCTGCCAAGCGATTCGCCCCACAAAAAAACCGGGCCGCCAAAGTCGGCTAGTGCCATTTTTACGGTTTCAAGGCCATTAGCGAGCAATGCCGGTTCAGAGGGAGCTCCCTCTCTGGCGCCATAGCCCGGATACTCTGCCACAATGACACGGTAATCCAGCTTTTCCAGCGCGTCAAAATAATAACTACGGTCTAGTGCAGAGCCCGCATTGCCGTGAAAGACGATGACTGTACCTTTATAGTTTGGATTAAGTGATTTGGACATCAGCCCGAGATACGTGTCAGCTGACGGCCAACGTTTCAGATTTAGCTGATCTGCCAACTCTTGCTGCTTGATGGTTGAATGCTTTTCGGGGAAATATACAAGATTGCGTTGTAACAAAAACACCGCAAGGAGCAGCAGCAGATAAGGCAGCAGAATCGAGAGCATTCGTTTGATGACCGTCATTGGGATTGGATCGATTGAAAATTATAAATTTTTTATTCCCCCGCTCCTACGATTACTCAATTTTTAAAAAAGCAACGGCTTGTTGAAGTTGCTCGGCCTGACCGTTCAGTTCCTCTGCGGTTGCCGCCAGTTGTTCGGAGGCCGCGGCATTCTGTTGAGTCGCATTATCCAGTTGCCGCATAGCCTCATTGATTTGACTGATTCCACTGGACTGTTCAGTGGATGCGGCGGTGATTTCTTGTACTAAATCAGATGTTTTGACGATACTTGGCACCACGTTATTAATCATCAAACCTGCTTTTTCCGCAATGGAGACACTGTTTATGGCCAGCTCATTGATATCCTGAGCGGTTATTCGGCTGCTTTCAGCCAGTTTTCTGACTTCAGCAGCAACGACAGCAAAGCCTTTACCGTGCTCACCGGCTGAAGCCGCTTCAATCGCAGCATTCAGAGACAGTAGATTGGTTTTATAGGCAATATCCTCGATTTGGCCAATTTTTTTGGCAATATTTTTCATCGCGCTTACCGTTTCGTTAACCGCTTCACCTCCTTGTTTTGCTTCACTCGCGGATTGGCTGGATATTTTTTCAGTTGCCATGGCATTTTCAGCGTTCTGCTGAACCGAGGACTGCAGCTGTTCAATGGATGCTGAGGTTTCCTCTACGCTGGCAGCTTGTTCGGTGGCCGCCTGACTCATTCCTTGTGCGGTAGCGCTGACTTGTTGTGATGCGCTAGATAGATTATCGGAACCGGATCGGACTTCGGTAACAACCCTGCTGAGCTGGTCGCACATGTTACGGAGCGATTCGCCTAATTGACCCACTTCATCCTGACTATGAATATCGATAGCTACACTTAAATCGCCCTCAGCCACTTGCCCGACAATATCCACTATTGTGTTTAATGGTCCGGTAATACGCCTGGATATCCATAATGAGATGAATAATCCCAGGAAGGCCATGATGGCTACGCCTATCATCAGGCCGATGAATTGCTCATTCATCAAATTAGCCCGTTCCATTTCAGCTTTGGCGACATCCTGCTGCAAGTGCAACAATAGTCTTTCATTGTCGGTAGCGGTTTTAAACAGCGGTAACGCTGTTTTTACCATATGCAGCGCGGCAGCTTCAAAATCTTCTTTTTCCAGTAAATTCAGTGCTTCCAATAAACCTTTCTTAACAAAGGCTTCACGGGTCACTGAAAATTCGGTAGCTAAGCGCTTCTCTTCCGGTGTCATTTCTGAAGCCGTATAGGTTTGCCAGATTGCGCTGATCTTTTCAATATTGTCTTTTACAGTTTGAATATGACGGTCGATATGATGGGTTGCCTCGTGTGCTTTTGAAACTGGCACTACCGGATCATGCTGAATAGCCAGCAGCACCTCTCGGATATTGGCATTCATCAAATCCATGATTTCCCCCAGGTGAAGCGACGGAACCAATCGATCCGTATAAACGGTTTGCAGCGATGCCCGCATGGCATTGTAACCATAGAGGGCAACGCTTCCTGTCAACAGAATCAACAGCATGAGAAGACCTGTAGACAACATGATTTTGCGGGCAATTTTTAAATTACTAAACCAATTCATTGCAGATTCCTTTTGTGCTTATTATGAGAGGTATACAAATGAACAAGTATAGGTGGCAACAGAAATCTCTGCGATTGGGATTTTTTGATCTGTTAATGAATTCCTGATGGCAAACTTATTTCCTCGCGGATTCAAAAAACCGGTGAAAACGGATGAGATGATTGCTGCGTTGGGCATGGCCAAAAAAAGCCTTGATTAAACCGGCGGGCTTGGCAAATGATCATCAAAAAAGCGCCCTATCTTCCGAGCCGCTTAACTTACAAGGAGGTGGAGGTGGTCCCTGCTGCGAAAATACAGAGCTTAAAAATATACCCTCATTCCAGCCCAAACAACAGTTCCAAGCATCAAACCGCGGTGCAAATGACCGAGGCGTCATTCAATACTTATATTGGTAGTGTCTCTGGCTTGGACGTCAATGACCCTGCGCAATTTGCGCAGGCCACCTATAACCCGGATGAATATTTTCTAGGGGGTATTTTATCTGCGGTTAAAACCGGCATCGAAAAACAGGAGATGCTGACGTTTGACTTCGGTTGGAAGCCACTCATTTTGTTGCCTAAAACCCATGAAATTTGGGTCGATGCGGACGAAAAGCAGATCAGAGCCTTTGCCGGTCTAAAGCAAAAAGAAGCACATCATGCCCATTTTTCGTTTAAGCCTTTTACCGTTGATCCGGATGCTTTAACGCTGGCGCCGGAAAAACTTCACAGCATTGACGCTTTCGTCTGGAAATTGGCCGGTTGGCGCAGGCAAAACAACCGCAATCAATTCCATCAGTGATGTGCCGCCAATAAAAACGGATGCTGCCGCCAGCGACATGACCAAGGCCAGAAAGTCGTCAACCACCGTAGCCATGGACTACGGCCTGATCCATTTGGCAGGGGGCGAAAAAATTCATTTGTATGGCACGCCAGGCCAGGAACGCTTTGATTTTATGTGGGATATTTTGGTCACCGGCGGTATCGGACTTATTTTGCTGTTGGATAATACCCGCAGTGACCCTTTTCAGGATATGAAGTTCTTTCTGGACGCGTTTGACAAATTTATCGGCGAAACCGGAGTAGCAATCGGTGTTACACAAATGGATATCAGTGCGACCCCAACTATCGACGATTACCATCTGCAACTTAAAGTGCTGGGTATCACGCCACCGGTTTTTGCAGTCGATGCCCGAGTAAAAAACGATGTATCCCTTTTGGTGCAATCGTTGCTGTTTACGCTGGATCCCGGATTAGAGGAAGAATAATGAATCAGTACACGCTGAATCAGGGGCTTTATCTTTACCCAACCCCCGCCGGTGCCTACGCTACGGTATCGACCAAAGAAGCTGATCGGGCACGGCAGTTTCTTAGAAATTTGCAGTTACAACGGCAGACACCGGAATTGACAGGTGAAATACTGGCGCAGCTGATGGAGTTGGACGAAGAGGCAAAATGCCTGGATCAGCTTTATCACTGTCAAAAACTGGGTTGGATACAAGGGCTGAAAGAGCCGCTGACTTATCCTGATGGTGCTTTGGAAGAAATTTTGCCGGGTTTTCTCGGGCCACTTTCAGAAAAAGGCAAAGTGTTGCTGGCCGACCAGCAAGGATTTTATCTTGTAACTCAGGGTTTCCCGCATGAGGTCGCTGAAGAACTGTCCGCATTAAGTGCGGAAATTGCGACGGTACACGAACGCCGGTCCGGTCTTTTATTGAATAACATGGGGCTGGGCAGTCATGCCTGGTCAGTGGTTGATTCGTTTGGCAACAGTCAGGTCGGTTTTTGGCCTTTATTTATCGGTAAAAACCGTTTTGTTGTGGCTGTTTCCGGGATTCCGCATTTTAACCAGCCTGAATTTGTGTCGTTAGTGTGGGCGTTAACCATTCGTTACGCGAATTAACAGACAATTTTAATTTAACGACTTTGAGGAAAAACATTATGCGAGCAGATATGTTGACATTTGTTTTAACAGACTTAAACGGGACATCGGGCGATATAGAAGCATCCGGTGTCATTTCAACCGATGGCTTAATGATCGCTTCGGTATTACCGGCAGGGATGGACGAAGACAGAGTGGGTGCAATGAGTGCCGCCATGTTGTCCTTGGGTGACAGAACCGCGCAGGAATTGGCCAGAGGTACATTAGAGCAAGTATTAATCAAAGGCGCTAAAGGTTATGTATTGATGACTTATGCCGGCGATGAGGCTGTTTTAACCGTTCTTGCCAAACCCAATGCCAAACTGGGACTGATTTTTCTTGATGTAAAAAGGGCAGCGAGCAGCATTGCCGAATTATTGTAAACACAAAATTCTTGCTGCAAATTGATCTTGAATGGCTCTGCTGAAAACGGCACAGGAGAATATTTCCATGATTAACGATATGAAGCCCGAAGATATCATCGGTGATTACAAGGAAGTCATGCTTGATTTATACGGCGGCATCAAAAGGTTATGTTTGTATTCAGAGGTGGAGACGCCCTACCCTGACGGAAAACTGATAGTCTCGACCACCGACACCAATGGCATTATCACGCACGTCAATCAGTCTTTTGTTGAAATGTCAGGCTATACGGAAGCGGAGTTGATCAATGCGCCACACTCAATTTTAAGGCATCCCGATATTCCCGCAGCGGCGTTTAAAGATTTATGGGACACGGTATTGAGAGGCGAAAAGTGGCAAGGCTTTGTAAAAAACCTGCGTAAAGACGGCGGCTATTATTGGGTTAAGGCAACGGTCATTCCCAATATCCGGAAAGGACAAATAGTCGGTTATACCTCCGTCCGGCGAAAGCCCTCGCGCTCCAAAGTGGAAGAATGTATCAAACTATACCCTACTCTGATGTAACAGAACGGAGCGCCCTTATGACTTTTAGGCTTACGGTTAGTCCTGATTTTACCCCTGATCATCTTCCCGGCTGGTACATCTTTAATACCTGGCTGCAGAAACAGCTGGGAGAGGGCATCCATCTTGAAATGTACAACAGCTTTCAGGCGCAACATGAGGCGATTGTTAAAGATCAGATTGACTTGATCTATGCCAATCCATTTGATGCGGCAATGCTGGTGCGGGAAAGGGGTTTTCTGCCGCTGGTCAAAGCCCACGGCTTATCCGACGAAGCCATAATTGCCGTCAACGCCGAAAGTCCTGCTAAGGATGTCGCCGATTTGGCGCCGGGTACCCGAGTAGCGGCCACCGAAGACCCGGATGTACGATTAATGGGCATGATTATGCTGGAGCCTGCCGATTTGACCAGCAGCAATATCGACTTACATCTCTGCGACACCTATGTTTTAGTGGCTAAAAAATTATTGAGAGGCGAAGCGGATGCCGGTATTTTTTTAGCGGAAGCGTTTGATGATTTGTCCGGAATGATCAAAAAGCAGCTTAAAGTGCTGGTACATAGTCAAATAGGCGTGATTCAACATGTTTTGATGGTTGGCCCCAGACTGACTGATCGCCGTGACGAACTACGTGATTTACTGTTAGCCATGCCTTCGGATGAAAAAGGACAGGACGTATTAAACAATTTGGGCTTTGATGCGTTAATCAACGTCGAAGACGAAGAGATGGAATTTATGATTGATTTAATGGATACCCTTAATACTTAATATCAACAACTGGCCCAAGCCTAAACTATCGGCACAATCGGATTCATTTTGCACCGGCGCTGGTTATTTAGGGATGTGGTTTCAAGAGAAAAACGCGAAGGATGCGGTTCGTGCCTCACCGTATCCTTCGGCTCATAGATTTAATTTGTTCGGAATAGATGTTCGTCAAGCAGAGCTTGAGGGTAGGCATTCCCAAGCAGGAGCTTGGGAACGAGATATTGAACCGGTGGGTTTCGTGGTCGCGAGGTCCGAGAGTATGGTTAAGTTTTGGGCAGCAGGTACGCTGTCCATGACTTAGGATTCGGTCATAAATAACTTCCCTATTTTATGTAGGTCTCGGTTGCTCGATGGCAGGTGTCGGCGACATGGAGCTGCCGTAAAGCCGACACGGACTTATTCACGGCGTCCTGTCAGACGATCCACCGAACCCCACACACAGTCAAGCTTGTGGAGGTTATTTTGTGCTTATTCCTAAGCTTCAACTCAAACGCCTGACTTAAGGATGCGGTAACGGTCAACATGACAACCTAAAATTTCACCTATTGGCTCAGTTTGGATGAGATACGGAATGGAAAAACACTGCAGTTCAAAAATTTAGTGTTGCAACCCAGGTTTCGCGGTAGATATACTGT
Source organism: Methylicorpusculum sp. (assembly GCF_030651835.1). Lineage (GTDB taxonomy): Bacteria > Pseudomonadota > Gammaproteobacteria > Methylococcales > Methylomonadaceae > Methylicorpusculum. The sequence goes on from NZ_JAUSBX010000097.1 coordinate 19,252, forward strand.
TAACAGCTTAATAACTTGTTAGCTGCGAAAAGAAATGGAAGTTTCAACTAGACCTGTTTACCTTTCCTTGAATGGAATACCGACGAATACGCCAAGTAATCCTGATCAGATCTATTTTATTCGCGAGCCACAGGGTACTTGGGTCCCCTTTAGAGGCAACCTTCTACACGATATCGAGCGAGAATGCGTACAGATTCATGATGCATTTGCAGTATCAATATTCGGCGATCTAAGTTTGTACTACGAATTCTTGAAGATCTGCCCACCATTCGTTTATGAGGCGGGGATGAATTCAGAGTCTCGCCTTTCTAAAGGTCAGTTCGAACAGCTTCTAGGTAAATTAGGTCGCAAAGAGGTTAATATGGCCCTCTACCTATTTGATTGCCGCAAACTGGTCAGTGGAATCCAAGAATGCAGCAAGGAAGTGATTCAGCTACAAGGTGAGTTTTACCGAGCTTTGAACCTTGATGAGTTCTTCTTGATGCCGTCAGAAATGGAAGAAAATGGAATAAGGTGGATGACGTCTCCTGTAGTGACAAACCTCCATGCCACCCTTGGGTTTATGTATATCCGTCTGCACAGCTTGCTTGATTACATTACGAAGCTTGGCATTGAGATAGAGAAGATAAAGACCGACTTTTCCGCCTACCCGCGTTTGGCATCAAAGAAAGTGCAGTTTGGGGATCGAAAACAAATTTCTATCGAAGGGACGAAAGACACGCTCTTTGAGGACTGCATGCTTGTCCGGGAAATCGAGTCCGTCCGAAACCATGTGATACATGACGGATTGCTTGATGATATGCCGAAGGCATATAAGGTTACAGAAAATGGAATTGTTATAGAAAAGTTCATCCTTTTTCCGGATCAAAGCACCGAGGGACGTTTAATGTCGTTTAAGAATCGATGTTTATTTTATAGTTGTGACGAAAAGATCAATTTGCGTCTTCCGCATGTGGTAAGCGAGTTTCAACGGCGCGAAATAGTCACACTTCGAATGCTACTCAAGATATTGCAGCAAAACACCGGTGATTCGGTGTCTTAAAGATGGCTAACTATCACGTGAACTAGGCCGGCCGGAAGCCGCGCCAGTTACACGACTCGTTGTCTCGTTCCCAAGCTCCAGCTTGGGAATGCCTACCTTCAAGCTCTGCTTGGTATTTTAATGCAGCAAAACAACAGGTAACAAAGCGTCTTGCCCTGCATAAGCCCGAGCACTTGAATAACGCCAATGTTCTGGCAAGTCCACATAACCCCGTTTGACAGGATTGTTATGAATGTAGGCTAATCGCTGCATCAGCATAGTGTCATTACTCATTTCTTCCGGATGTGACCCTTCTTGCCAGAACTGATAGTGGCTTTCGGTTTTGTGTTTGCGTTTGTAATACGCAAAATAACTCAGCAAGGTTGTTGCTTTGCGTTGTTCTAATAAATCGAGAATCTGTCTTGCAGTAAATGATTTGAATTGTTGGATGCGCTTGCTGTGCTGACTACCGCTTGCAATAAAATGCAAGTGATTTTCCAAGATCACATAGGCATGGAGTCTGAAATCGGTGTTTTCCTGCAACCAAATGAAGCTATCGAACAATAGTTGCACACTTTCCGGCCGGGTGAAAACGGGCTGCCAACCAGCAACCGTCAAGGTGTGGAAGTAAGGATAGGCTTCGTTCAGAATTTTATAGCGGCTACGACCCATATTTTAATTTGCACAGAAAACAGCTGTTCGACAAGCTGAGCTTGAGGGTAGGCATTCCCAATCTGGAGCTTGGTAACGAGATATCAAAAGAGTGACTGTGTTTTTTGCTGTGTATGCCGATAACCGTATCAGTCTGATTAACGCTTAAAAGGAGATTGCCATGCTTGATTCTGTTTCATCCATTACATCACTCGCAACACTAATGTCAGTTCAAAAAACGGGGCAGCAAGTTCAGCTTGCTGTGTTGAATAAAGCACAAGATATCCAGGAGCAACAAGGGGAGGCGGTTTTACAATTATTGGAATCTGCTTCAATACCTGCTCAAAGTATCGATGTGCATGCTTGAATAGACCTCCGCAATATTCTATTTGTTAGGTAATTCGCAAATCCAGCGAGGTAGCATGCGGTGAGGCACGAATCGCATCTGTCGCGTTTGATGCGGTTCCTATTCTCAACGCAGCCTATGGCCCATAGCTTTAATTTGCTCAGAAACAGATGTTCATCAAGCTGAGCTTGAGGGTAGGCATTCCCAAGCTGGAGCTTGGGAAAGAGATATTCGTATTTCCGCTGATCTCGTTAGCTGTTTATCCAGCCAAACAGCTATTCTTGCCCTATCAATAATTCTTCTTTTCTGCCCAGCTGTTCAATGATGCCGTCCAGTTGATCCAGGCTGGAATAGGAAATGACCAGTTTGCCTGAACCGTTTTTCTTTTGATTGATGGCAACCTGAGCCCCCAGTTTGGCGGTCAGGTCGTCTTGTAAGTTGAGAATATCGCGATCGGGTGTTTGAGCGGATTTTTTCTCGGTGGCATTTTGAATGTCTTTTACCAGGCGCTCTGCAGCCCTGACACTCAAGCCCTGCCGAGCAATTTTATGTGCGGCGGCCACCTGTTCTGCGCCATCCAATGCAAGCAAAGCTCGGGCATGGCCCATTTCCAGGGCTTTACTGCTCAAAAGCTTTTTGACTTCCGGGTGCAAATCCATCAGGCGCAATAAATTGGTGATGGTGGTTCTCGATTTGCCGACCGCATCGCCTATCTGTTGGTGAGTGAGCGAGAATTCGTCCAGCAGTCTTTTAAGCGCTTCCGATTCTTCCAGAGGGTTTAAATCTTCTCTCTGGATATTTTCAATCAAGGCGATGGCCATTGCTGAACGGTCATCAATCTCTCTGACAATGACCGGAATATCCTGTAAGCCTGCGATTTGTGCGGCGCGCCAGCGGCGTTCTCCGGCGACGATTTCGTATTGATTTTCACCCGTTTTGCGCAAAACTACCGGCTGTATAACGCCTTGGGATTTGATTGAATCGGCCAGTTCCTGCAGTTTTTCCGGATCAATGTCTTTTCTGGGTTGATATTTTCCGCGCCGCAACCACTCAATCGGTAGCGATTGAATGGCGTTTGATTTTTCCTGAGAGGCAGTATGATTGGATGCGGGCATTTCACCCAATAACGCATCCAAACCCCGGCCAAGACCGCGTTTTTTAATCATAATCGCTTATTCTTCCTTCTCTTTTCGAATGAGTTCGCCTGCCAGTGCAATATAAGCGACGGCGCCGCGTGATGCTTTGTCATACATAATGACCGGTAATCCGTGGCTTGGCGCTTCCGCCAACCGAATATTTCTGGGAATACAGGTGCGGAACACTTTGTCTTTAAAATATTCCAGCAATTGATCCGATACATCTTTGGTCAGGCGACTGCGATTGTCAAACATTGTTCTGAGTATGCCTTCCAGGTGTAATCCGGGGTTGACGGTCTGAATGTTTCTCAGTGTCGACATCAGTGCCGATAAGCCTTCCAGTGAATAATATTCGCATTGCATGGGAATGAGCACGCTGTGCGCCGCCACCATGGCATTTAGCGTTAGCATGTTCAAGGCCGGAGGGCAATCAATCAGAATGTAGTCAAACTGATCTTTGATCGGTTCCAGTGCTACGGCCAACCGTCTTTCGCGGTTTTCTGCGCTCATCAACTGAACTTCGGCAGCCGTCAGATCGGAATTGCCGGGGATGATTGAAAAACCGCATTGCTTTTGTTCAATGATGGTTTCGCTTACGGGTATTTTGTCCAATAACAAATTGCAGCTGGAATAAGCCACATGTTCTTTGTCGACGCCGCAGCCCATAGCGGCATTGCCTTGCGGATCGATATCAACCAGCAGGACTTTTCGTTGTGCCATGGCCAGCGCGGCAGCCAAATTGACGCTGGTGGTTGTTTTACCGACCCCGCCTTTTTGATTTGTAATAGCAATTATTTTTCCCACTAGAGGACCTCTGCATGTGTGGCCGTTTCAATTTGAACCAGGCATCGCTCGGCCGCAAGCCCCGGTACTACCAGCGGTATTACCTTTGTCTTGGCTTTGACGGCGGCCAGTTCCTGTTCAGGATGCTGGCCTTTCATGGCCAGCAAGACCCCATCATCAGCCAATAAATGAGCAGTCAATGAAATCATTTCGGATAAGTGTGTAAACGCGCGAGTAATGACACAATCAAACCTTTCTTCAGGCTGATAGTCTTCGACCCGGCTCTGGTGGATAGAGACATTTTTTAGCTTGAGTTCCAGTATCGCCTGTTGCACGAAACGGGTTTTCTTGGCGTTACTATCCAATAACGTAAAATGGTATTCAGGCAAGCAAATGGCCAAGGGCAGTCCCGGTAAGCCCGCTCCTGTCCCGCAATCGATGATGCGCGAGCCTTTGACATAAGGAAGGACGGACAGGCTATCGAGCAAATGCAGGGTAACCATTTCATCCTTGTTTCTGATGGAGGTCAGATTATAGGCCTTATTCCATTTTTCTATCAGTTGAATAAATGCTAATAACAGATCGATTTGCTGTTCGCTGATTGACAAGCCCAGTTGATCGAGGCCTGAAACAAGGTTTTTCCGACAAGGCTCCATCAGGCGCTTTTCTTTTTAAGATGGACTAATAACAACGAAATCGCTGCCGGGGTGATGCCGGGAATGCGCGAAGCCTGGCCTAGCGTTTCCGGTTGCTGCCTGATCAGTTTTTCGCTGACTTCGTTGGACAGTCCGGAGACGCCTTTGTAATCCAGGCTTTTGGGTAGCTGCAAATGATCGTAACGCCGGGCCCGGTTGATTTCTGTTTGCTGCCTGTCGATATACCCGGCATATTTGGCTTTTATCGCAACCTGTTCCGAGACTTGCTCGTCAATGTCGCCCAGTTCCAGGAAGCTTAGTAATTGCTGGATTTCAACTTCAGGCCGTCGCAGCAAGTCCATCAGATTGGCTTCGCGCAGTAGCGGCTTATTCCAGAAAGCTTCCGCTTGCCGGCCTGCTTCCGTGTCCGGTCTGATCCATTTTTTGGACAGATCAGCCTGCAGGGTATCAATAGCTTGTCGTTTGATTTCGAATGCCATCCAGCGGCCATCGTCTACCAAGCCTAATTCGCGGCCTTTCTCAGTCAACCTGAGGTCGGCATTGTCTTCTCTTAGTAACAGGCGGTATTCGGCGCGGCTGGTAAACATCCGGTACGGCTCTTGCGTGCCGCGTGTAATCAGGTCATCGATCATGACGCCCATGTAAGCTTCATCGCGTCCGGGACACCAGGCTTCAAGGTCTTTGGTTAAGCGTGCCGCGTTCAAGCCTGCGATCAAGCCTTGAGCTGCGGCTTCTTCATAGCCCGTGGTGCCATTGATTTGGCCGGCAAAAAACAAACCATCCAGATGTTTGGTTTCGAGAGAGCTTTTCAGGTCTCTTGGATCAAAAAAGTCATATTCAATGGCATAACCCGGACGAATGATTTCGGCATTTTCAAAACCGATCATGGAGCGAACCAGCGCATATTGAACGTCAAAAGGCAGACTTGTCGAGATGCCATTCGGATAGACTTCGTTGGTATTAAGTCCTTCCGGTTCAACGAAAATCTGATGTGAATCTCGATCGGCAAAACGCACGACTTTGTCTTCTATCGACGGACAGTAACGGGGACCAATGCCTTCAATAATGCCGCTGTACATCGGCGAACGATCCAGACCCGAGCGGATAATGTCGTGAGTCTGGTTATTCGTCCGGGTGATATAGCAGGGAATCTGGGCTGGGTGTTGGTCGCGTCTGCCCAGGAAAGAAAATACCGGGACAGGATCGTCGCCGTGTTGCTTTTCGAGTTTGCTGTAATCGATGGTCAGTCCGTCGATGCGCGGAGGTGTGCCTGTTTTTAGGCGATCAACACGAAACGGCAATTCCCGAAGGCGCTCTGACAGCGCAATGGACGCAGCATCGCCGGCACGGCCGCCGGCATAGTTTTGTAAGCCGATATGAATTTTTCCACCTAAAAACGTACCGGCGGTCAATACGACAGCACCCGCATGAAAACTGAGCCCCATTTGGGTGATCACGCCAACCACGCGGTTATCTTCGACAATCAAGTCGGAAACGGTTTGCTGAAACAACGCCAGATTGGGTTGATTCTCCAGTGCCTTTCGTATGGCAAGTCGGTAAAGGTTTCGGTCTGCCTGGGCGCGTGTGGCTCTGACCGCGGGTCCCTTGCTGGCATTGAGGATACGGAATTGAATGCCCGACTCGTCGATAGCGCGGGCCATGATGCCGCCTAACGCGTCGATTTCCTTGACCAAATGTCCTTTGCCTATACCGCCTATGGCAGGATTACAACTCATTTGTCCCAAAGTTTCGAGATTTTGAGTCAGCAATAAGGTTTGGGCACCGGTACGCGCAGCAGCCAGAGCGGCTTCTGTTCCGGCATGTCCGCCACCTACCACAACTACATCGAATTTTTTATTGAATTTCACAAGCGTCTTACGGTCAGATAAAATGTTATTTTAATTTGTAACGACTGGTTATCCAAGAAATCCTTTATCTATCAGGAGTATCCCCGATGAAAAAATGCAAGAAAACCCCGCAAACCGGCAAAGAGGTGGTTTTGAACTTAGTCGCCAAACATGCGCGAACGTTTAATAAAGCCCATGTCTTTCGGGATAAAACCAAGTATTGCCGCAAAGCCAAATATAAAAATCAGGAGCCTTTACCCATAGCAAGCGAGGTTATCGGTAAAGGCTTCTCTCATTCGTCGCAAGCTTAATTACACGGTTTTATTCTTCGGCTTTTTCAGCACAACGGACGCATAAACGAGCAAACGGCAGTATTTCCAGACGCGCTTTAGAGATAGGTTCTCCACATACCTCGCAATTTCCATAGTGTCCATGTTCAAGCTTTGCTATTGCGCGTTTGACTTGATCAATTTCAGCACGGGTTGAATTGCCGAGATAATCTAACACTTCATCATTTTCAACTTGTATCGCTTGTTCTTCTGAATCTTTGGCTAAAGGTTCTTGTGTATGTTTAACGTCATCGGTAATTCTTGCCAAACGATCATCAAGTTCTTCCAGCATATCGATTAATGTTGAGCGAATATCGTCGGATTCTGTCACTGGGGCACCTTTTAACACTTGTCATTTAAATCCATTTTTCTAGCTGCCTATAATGGCAATCGAATTTAGTTCCTGGCTGAAGAGGATACCACAGGCTTAACGAGTAAGTGAGTTTCGATTTTAAAATTAATCCGGCAGAAAAAGGACAAACAGGAGCCTGAAAAAAACGGTTTTTCTTCATCCTGCTATAGTCAATAACTAAAATTAAATCCTATCTGAGCGGGGGCGCTGTGACCTGTTTTGCAGAATAGAACCGTAACTTGGACCCTTGAATTTATGCATACGCTAATTAATCAATTATTATCCCGTGCCGATCACATCATCCTCGGCAAGTCCCTGCAAGTTCGTTTGGCTGTTTGTTGTTTATTTTGCAAAGGGCATTTACTGATCGAAGATATTCCGGGAGTAGGTAAAACCACTTTGGCACATACGCTGGCAATTTTGATGGGTATGAATTATCAACGCATTCAATTTACCAGTGATTTGCTGCCTTCCGATATTATCGGGGCGTCTATTTTTGATGTTGATAATCACACCTTCAAGTTTCATCCGGGACCCATTTTTAACCAGATGGTGCTGGCCGATGAAATCAACCGCTCAACGCCCAAATCGCAAAGCGCGTTGTTAGAAGCGATGGAAGAACAACAAGTGACCGTCGAAGGCAAGACTTACCCGCTACCCACGCCGTTTTTTGTCATTGCAACGCAAAATCCTTCCCATCAATTAGGCACGTTTCCGTTACCAGAATCTCAACTGGACCGTTTTTTGATGCGGATAGAACTGGGTTATCCGGATCATCAAGCCGAACGTGAATTACTCAAGGGGAGTTCACGGCGAAGTCTGATTGAAAAACTGACGGCTCACATGTCCGCTGAGCAGCTTTTCGTCATTCAGCAAAAGGTCATTGATGTGCATGTGTCCGATGCCTTGCTGGATTATCTGCAAGGCATCATCGCTTACACGCGCATCAGTTCGGATTATGCCGCCGGTCTCTCGCCCAGAGCCGGAATTGCCTTGCTTCATGCCGCCAAAGCCTGGGCGTATATGGCCAACCGTGACGCCGTTCTGCCAGAAGATGTGCAAGCTGTCCTGCCGTCTGTGGCCGGTCATAGACTTAAACCCGGCAGTCACGATTCACAGGCAATCGTTGCGCCCATTCTTGAAAATGTCCCTGTGTTTTGAATGCGCTCAGTTTAAAAGACCGTTTTCGATTAAGCCGGTTTTTTCGTGGCGAGAAACCGGTTGATGGGCCGATTGAACTCAATCAACGGCGAATCTTTATTTTGCCGTCAGCACCCGGATTCGGTTTTGTCATTCTAATTTTTCTGTTGTTGTTGATCTCATTTGTTTACAACAATAATCTGGCTTATTTGCTGACCTTTTTGTTGGCCAGCATTTTTTTTGTCACTATCCTGCATAGCTATCAATCGCTGTCCGGGCTGGTATTACAACAAGGACAGAGCGCACCGGTATTTGCGGGAGAAGACGCCGTCTTTGAAGTGCTGATTTACAATCAAACTGCAACCGCCAGAACGCAGGTGCAACTTTCGCTGGAAAACACCCTAAGCTTTGATATAGCGGCCTTCAGCAACTGTCAGGCAAGACTTCAATCGAGGACATCGCGTCGAGGCTGGCACCATGCGAACACGATTACCTGTTTCAGTTATTACCCGCTGGGCTTATTCAGAGCCTGGTCGCCGCTGAGATTTAATTTGAAAACGCTGGTCTATCCCAAGCCCTGGCAATATCCACTGCCTTTACCTCAAACACTGAGCGGAGCGGCGGTGTCTGGTATCACCAAGCGAGGTGTTGATGACTTTGCAGGCGTTCAGACCTACTATCCTGGGGCCTCGATAAAAAGTATTCACTGGAAGGCGTTTGCCAAACAACAAGGTTTATTGGTCAAGCAATACAGCGGCACACAAGGTTCTGAGTTATGGCTGGATTACGACGAAACGTCAGGTTCAGTGGAAGAAAGGCTCAGTCAACTTTGCCGGTGGGTTCTGGATGCTGAACAGCAGGGATTGATCTATGGTTTGATCATTCCTGGAATTCGCCTTTCTCCCGATCATGGCAAAACCCATCAGTTAAATTGTCTGGAAGCGCTTGCGCTCTTTTAAAATGAGCCGACTATGGATGTTCTAACTAACCGTACCCTCTTTGTCTTCTTGCTGACTGCCATCGGTTTGATTGCTTTGCCGCACAGCAGCCATCTGCCCGGTCCTTTGGTGATTTTTTTCTTTGTCATGCTGATCTGGCGTTTTATGGGGATTTGGTATCCACGCTGGTTACCCGGAAAAATTCTACTGTATGGACTTACCTTCACTGGTCTTGCCCTGCTTTATCAGCAGCATTTAGGATGGTTTGGACGTGACCCCGGTACGAGTCTTTTCATGACCGCGCTGTCGTTAAAACTGATGGAAATTAAACAACAGCGTGATATCTATTTAATAGCTTATCTTGCGTTCATTGTTGCCGCTTCGCAGTTTCTTTACGAACAAAGCATGTTCATGGCGGTTTATATCGTTTTTGTCTGCAGCGTGTTGTTGGCCGCAATGATCATGATTAACGGCCGTCAAGCCAATATTAAGGCTTCGCTTAAAAAGGCGATGGCGATTTTGATGCAAGTCTTGCCGTTGACGCTGATCATTTTTGTCTTTTTCCCCAGGGTAGAAGCGCCCCGGTGGTTGTTGTTCGAAGATCCGAATAGAGCCATGACCGGTTTGAAAGACAGTATGGAGCCGGGCTCTATCAGTGATTTGGGGCTTTCTGACGAACTGGCTTTCCGAGTCAAATTTACAGGCAATATTCCACCGGTTGCCTCGCTTTACTGGCGGGGGCCGGTTTTTTCTTATACGGACGGTAAACGCTGGATGCAAGGACGTCATCAGGGAACGGGAATGAAGCCGTCAGTTCCTGAGTTTAACGGTGATGCCTACCGCTACACGCTGTTAATGGAGCCGCAAGACATGCCCTGGGTCTACGCATTAGACATGCCCGCCGGGTTTCCGGGCGAGCTTTTTCAAAATTCAGATTATCAAATGCTGACGCGCAAAGAGCCCGATAAACGCAATGAATATCAGCTGACGTCTTTGCTTCAATACAATACGGGATTATTGCAGGAAGATGAGCGGGTCAGAAATACCCAACTTCCGGGGGCAGTATCACCCAAAATCAGACACTTGATTACAGCTTTACAAAGCGGCACGCAGTTAACCGAACAGTTGGTCGGCAACATCATGCGGCATTTTAGAGAAGAGGGCTTCAGCTATACATTGAGACCTCCATTGATGGAAACTAATCCGATCGAGACCTTCCTTTTCGAAACCCGCACCGGTTTTTGCAGCCATTATGCGGCTGCCTTTGTTTATCTGATGCGGGCGGCTAAAGTTCCTGCGCGCGTGGTGACCGGTTATCAAGGCGGCACGTTAAATGAAGTCGGAGGATTTTTGGAAATCAGGCAGGCCGATGCGCATGCCTGGGCTGAAGTCTGGATTAAAGACCGAGGTTGGGTGAGATATGATCCTACTGCAGCCGTTGCCCCGGAACGAATCGATCAAACCAGCTATTTTCAGCAGCAGTTTGGCGATGAACTGGCTCAATTGGTGCCGCGCCGCAATTTGCAGGGATCCTTTGAGTGGTTAAAAACAACGCGTGAACTTTGGCGTAGTCTCGATTATTCCTGGCAGCGCTGGGTCATCAACTATCATTCGGCTAATCAATTGACGTTTTTGGCTTCTTTAGGCATTGCCGGTCTGAACAAAATGATTTACTGGCTGATTGCCGGGATAGCGGTTTTTACAGCGCTATTGAGTGGGTATTTGTTGCGGCAAAGGCAAAAGCCCAAGGATAAAGCGCTGCAATTGTATGCCCGTTTCTGCAAAAAAATGACAGCAAGAGGCTTGGTAATCAGAGCCGGAGAGGGACCTCAGGATTTTGCCGGGCGGATCAATCTGGTTTTTCCTGAACTCGCGGGCCCTGTGGACAGGATTACCGGTTTGTTTATCCGTTATCGCTACGGAAAAGCGCCTACCAAAGAGGATCTTAGCTTGCTGAAAGAGGCTATTTCCGAATTACGGATTAAAAAGGGCTATAGTGCAAAGGCAAAAAGCCGGTTTAATTTTTAGTCTATAATTCAAGTCGTTACTTAACCTTATCGCAAAGGCAGATAAATGTTTGAATGGTTAAATGCTCACATTGCTTACTGGCATTGGATTGTGCTGGGACTGGTTCTTGCTTGCGGTGAAATTCTGTTGCCCAGCTTTATACTGCTGTGGTTCGGGCTCAGTGCGGTCGTGGTGGGTGGACTCTTGTTCTTCGTGCCCATACCCTTATCGGGTCAGTTGCTGCTGTGGGTCATCCTGGCTTTGATCAATGTTTGGGTCTGGTTTAAATGGATTTCGCCTACGTTTAAAACAAAATCATTGTCGGGCATGGCCAAAGAATCAATGATTGGTCAGACCGGTCTGGTTATCGAGTGTAACGGCGCTCATGCGGGCCGCGGAACCTTGCGGTTTACTATCCCTATTCTTGGGAATGACGAGTGGCAATTCATTTGCGAAGACGCTGTGGAGCCCGGTAGCCGGGTGGTTGTCCACGAGATTTCAGGTAATACGCTGATTGTCAGTACATCCAAATCCAATTCAAACACTGTTTAATTGAGGAGCATCAAATGGAAGGTTTATATATTGCTGCAGCATTTGTCGGCTTGGTCGTTATCACTGTTTTCAAGGGTGTTCGTGTCGTTCCCCAGGGATACAAGCATATTGTGCAGCGTCTGGGAAAATACTACTGCACATTGACTCCGGGATTGAATTTTATTGTGCCCTATATCGATTCGGTAACGCACAGGATAACCACCAAAGATATCGTGATGGATATTCCCGCTCAGGAAGTGATCACGCAGGATAATGCAGTCATTGTGGCTAACGCGATTGCCTATATCAATATCGTTTCGCCGGAAAAAGCGGTCTACGGTGTTGAAGATTATGAATTGGCCATACAAAAGCTGATACAAACCGCATTGCGGGCTATTATCGGAGAAATGGCACTCGATTCCGCGTTGTCTTCCCGGGATATGATCAAAGAAAAGTTGAAAGCCGGAATTTCCGATGACATTTCCGACTGGGGTATCACGCTCAAAACCGTCGAAATTCAGGACATCAATCCCTCAAAAACCATGCAAGCATCAATGGAAGAGCAAAGTGCCGCCGAACGGCAGCGCCGGGCTGCCGTAACACGAGCTGAAGGTGCGAAACAGGCCGCCATTCTGGAAGCTGAGGGTCGTCTTGAGGCTTCGTTGCGAGATGCAAAAGCCAAAGTTGTTTTGGCCGAAGCCAGTGCCCGGTCAATTGAAAGCGTGACTGCAGCCGTTAAAGACAACGAATTGCCGGTCACCTTTTTATTGGGTGAAAAATACATTGAAGCTATGCGTCTGCTGTCTCAATCGGATAATGCTAAAACGATCGTGCTGCCTGCTGATTTGTTGCAGGCAGTAAAAGGAATGATGGATAAAGTCAGATAGTGTTGCTGTCAAAAAGCGGTTTACCTCAAAGATCAAATACCCTTTGAGGTAAATACGATCTTCAGCTTGATTAGGCCTTAATTTCGTCTTTTGTCCTGAATAGTCACTTAAAATGTTATTTCCCGTGTAGCCTTCATGGTTAGTGAAAGCCTTGCGAGGAACGCCGTAACCCCATCCTTCGGGGCTTACGGCATCATTCCAGTCGACACCCAGCAAAGCTTAGACCCCCTTTTTTGTCATCAAGCTGCGAATTGCTGGCTTGACTGGGAATCCCTCATTTTTCCGTTAACTTTAAATATTGAGGTGCCGCGGATTCAGTTGTTGGTGGGATTTTTGAAACGGCCACAGAATTGATTTGAAGTTTAAGAGGAACTGTCGAGCCAGGAGCTCAACAGAATTTATCTTCGGCCCTTAGGGAGCATCAAGCGGCTAACTACACGGTTTTTAAATGAGACAAGCACACGAAAGCCAAGCAGCAGGATTATGACCAATAAATAGAACAGCGGCTCAGCGAGATTGCCTTTGAGCTGCCAGAAATAATGCATAATCGCCGCACCAGCTGCTAAATAGATAAATCGGTGGAGTTTTTTCCAGTCTTTCCCCATCAGTTTGATGACCCATTTTGGCGTAGTAACCGCTAACGCCAAAACGATCAGATACGCGGCAATGCCAAACCAGATGTAGGAACTTTCGAGAATATCGGTCGCAATAATGGGCCACACCAGGAAATGATCCAGGACTAAATAGGCCAGCAGATGCAGGGTTGCGTAAAAAAAGGTAAACAAGCCGAACATTCGCCGGTACTCGGCCATGCCTCGCCAGTTTGTCATGGTTTGGATGGGCGTTATAGCCAAAACCATACACAGAAAACGCAGAGACCAATCACCAAGCCTGATGTGTACTGCCTGAACGGCATTGCCCCCCAGATTATCCAAAATGATATCCAGCAGTAACCAGAGCAAAGGTAGCCAGCAGGCAATAAAGATACCTAACTTTAATTTGTTGAATTTCACCATCTTCAGAAAAAATGCCGCAAATTCATGTCTTTATAAAGTCCCGCGACTTGCTCGCCATAACCGTTAAACAATTCGGTTTCACGGCGGGGGGTAAAGAAGCCGCTACCGAGTAACCGCTCACTATTCTGACTCCAGCGTGGGTGTGGAACGTTTGGATTGACATTGGCATAAAACCCGTATTCCCCAGGCGCAAATTTATTCCAGCTGGTAGTGGGCGCTTTTTTTAGCAGTTCGATTTTGACAATGGCTTTTATACTTTTAAAACCGTATTTCCAGGGCACCACCAAACGTAAGGGTGCGCCATTTTGTTTTGGCATCGTATCGCCATACATGCCAACCGCCAGCAGCGTAAGCGGGTGCATCGCTTCATCGATGCGCAAACCTTCAGAATAAGGCCATTCCAGCATGTTATTCTGCTTTTGTCTGGGCATCACTTCCGGCCGGTAAACCGACGTAAATTTTACAAATTTTGCAGTCGATAAAGGCTGGGCCTTTCTCAATAAATCTCCCAAAGCAAAGCCAACCCAGGGAATGACCATTGACCAGGCTTCTACACAGCGAAACCGGTAGATATGTTCCTGTAATGTCTGCTGCCTTAGAATATCTTCCAGAAAATAAGTGCCGGATTTTTCCACTTCACCGCTTATTTCTACCGACCAAGGGTCGGTGGCCAATTGTTGCGCTAACTTTGTTGAATCATGCTTGTTATAAGAAAACTCATAATAATTAGTATAGTTTTCAATTATTTCTGAGGGTGTTGTCATCAGATCCGCCGAAAAGCTGCTTTCCGGTAAGTTGGTCCAGCGGGGTTTGTTGTCGGCCAAAACCGGCACGATACCTGACCCCATCGCCGTTAACGCCAACAAGGCTTTTATTATTTTGCGTCTTTCCTTAAAAACATAGGGATCGGTAATTTCGGAGGCAGGAATCGTTTTTTTAGTTTTTATTATCATTAGTTTGTACCTGGAATTCGGTTCGAGCAATTAACCCAATAAGAACAGAAGTAATGCATTGCAAGTCGTTCTTGCTGAGCAACGCCAACGGGAGACCGGCCAGATCGGTCGCCTGAATCCCAAAGGCCTTATCCTTGAGTGGATCTCGAGATGAAAGAGGGCTTTAGAAGAATCTAGCGGGTTCTTTTGAGGATTAAGCTTGGCCGTTAATTATTTTTTTCCTTTAGGAATCCAGCCCAGCAATTTTAAAATTTTTCTTTCAGTAATGAATGCCAGTGAAAACAGCTGGATGAAATTTTCAGCTTCGATGATATCCAGGCCGATATTGGCAGGAACCAGTTCGTTGCGGGTTCCAAAAATTCTATCCCAAATTGAAAAAACGATGCCGTAGTTACTGTCGTGTTCAGACCTGAGCGTTGAATGATGAGTTCTGTGTAACGAAGGGGTGATAATGACTTGCGAGAGTTTTTCTTCGTTCGGTACAGCAATATTGGCGTGGTGAAAGAAGATAAAAAACATTTCAAAGATTTCAATGGACAAAATCAGGAATGCATCGACCCCAAACAGGATGACAAATAGACATTTGTAACCAATTTCGAGTAATAAATCGAAAACGTGAAAGCGGAATCCAGTGGAGACATTAAAACTTTTATCCGAATGATGGATTTTATGAAAGCGCCATAAAAATTCGTTTTTATGGCTTAGCCAATGCCACACATAAATGGCCAAATCATAAAAGGCAAAGGCCAGCAGCCATTTCAAGGGGCCTTTATCCAGATCGCTTAAAAGTCCGTGCGATGCAAATTGCTGGGCGACAAGAAACAATGAAGAAGCTTTTATTACCGTCAAAATGAGGTTATTGACTAAAAATGCTGTTGTATTGGTAACGAAAGACTCTTTGTTTACCTTCATCGGGAAGTTGCGGAAGGGCTTGCGTTTCTCAACGATTAATAACACAAGAAAAGCGAGCATTGCGAGACCAAACAAAGTTTGATTAATCAGCATACCGGAATCAGCAGCGGCACTGGTACCATCATTCATGAACTAACACCTTCTCAATATCTTGTTGAGGTCATTGCTGGGCACCTTATTTACCCGGCATTGCGTTTATCAAATCATTCAGTTCTTTAATCTCATTCGTGGCATTGACTTGCTCGGTTATATCGTATTGCACCCCCAAGTAATAGATAACCCGATTTTTTTTATCGAATAGAGGAGTGATCTTTAACCGGTTATGAAACAGCGTGCCGTCTTTTTTATAATTTCTCAATGTTACTTCAATTGCTTCATGCTTATTCATCGCTTCGGCAATTTGAAAACGTGCCTCCTGATCTCTATCTTCACCTTGCAGAAACCGGCAGTTATGACCAATGATATCTTCTTGTGTGTAGCCTGTTAGACGCTCAAAGGCTTTGTTCGCATACACAATGGGCGCATCTTCTAAATCCGGATCGGCCAATGTGACGCCGTTCACACACTCATCTAGAATGGCAGAAAGTACTTGTGGAATTAAACCATTATCTTTTTCAACAATGAAGGGCATAACTAAAGCTCCGATTTTATAATTATTTTATTAAATCAATGGGATTGGTTTATTAGCAGATTTTTTATATTTTCAACGGTGTTTTCAGCGCCATCTTCAATGGCTATGCGTATCAATTTTTGAAATGGCCGCATAAAAAACTCCAGTTCCAACAATTCAAAACGAAAATGTAAACGCGTAAGCTTATTTTCGGTATTGTTTGTCAATAGATAATTATGTTTGTAAGGAGCATTTAATCCTTTGAAAATAAGTTTGAAGACAGGCGTAAAATCTAAAATCTCGAATATGGATTCGACTCTTTCACCGTTCTCATTCCGCACCTGTTTGGCTCTTGCACCTTTAAAAACCTGTTTACCATCTAAGGGTTCAAAGTCAACCAATTCAACCGCCCATTTTGGATAATTGTCAAAAAAATGCTCACCAATGAAGCCGAAAACCTCATCTATCGGTTTATCAATTTCTATGCTTGCCTCGCCTACAATAGGCTTAGTGGTATCAAAAGGTAATTTGGTGCGCATCTCGCTTCCTAGGGTTTTGAATAACTGAATTTAGTAATTAAGGGTGATTGTGTTCTAAATAGCTCAGCTTTCTATAATTTCATCGAAACCTTAGCCTAGATGTTTTTGCCGGCTCGTTTAATAATTTTTTAATTTAGTGGGTGGGAGGGTTTGAGATCCCCCTACCTTTTAAGGCAAATATCAGCTTATAGGTTGCTCAATTAATCTCAATATGTATCAACGTGTGAACAAATCCTACCATCGACGGTTTATCGTTTTAATAATTAATGATTATCAAAATGCAACTTTGCATTTGGAAACTTTTAAGTATTAAGTTTTCCAGGTTAAACGCTTTTTTGGCTCGATGATTATCTCATTTCAACGCGAATATAGCCCGACTAAAAAGTCGGGCTATATTCGGTTTTATATCAATTATTCAACCTTGTTATCATGACCTCGCTGACAAAACAAAATTGCATCTCGCCAATCTTGGCCTTTACTAATGGCACCATTGAAACAATTAACTGTTTTCTTGGCATCATCGGTTCCTGAGCATAAATTGATAACGTTTTTCCATTCCCACTCACCGGCCTTGCTTCCCTTACCCCACTTGACTTCACCGGAATTAACAGCAAGAAAGCATTCACCCGGTTGGGTGGGTTTGGAAGTGCCCTTGCAGAGTTGTTTCACATTTTCCGGCTCCCAATTCATGTTTTTATCTTCATTCCATGGAATTTTTCCCTGAATTTCATTAAAACATTGTGTTTCATGCTCAGTGTCACCAGCCATCGCAACAGGACTCATAAAAAAAGATGTCAAACCAGCAATTAAAATGCCGGCTAAGAAACGAGACGAAATATAACTTTTCATGGATAACCTCTAGTTGAAAACAAATTGTTACTTTTACGGAAACACATTGTATCTCGAAACCTAACAATTCAAAATTTATTGAGTTTATTTAAAGTGGTCATGCTTGTGATTCAAACAATGGGTTATGCTGCTATTTTGGAATGTTAGTCAAAAGCTTCCGCTTGAAAAAAATATCTGACTTTTTCGATGGAATCACCATAGCCTTTGCAAAAAAACTTGATACTATCGATAATTCGTTATTTATCAGAAAGGAGGGTATAAAACTTGAATCCACAATTGATTGCAGCTGCCAATCTTGGCATTTTGACGGTTATATTTTTTATTACCGGGATGATCAAGCCGAAATGGCCCATGTTTTTTTTGGAGAAACCGACGCGGTTCCTGGTTTCTTCTATAACATTAATTATGGTTATGGTCGTGGGTACGCTGTTCGGCGAAGGTATGCGGATTACAAGAATGGAACAGGCGACCAAGCTACCTGCTCCGGTATCTTCAACCGACGCAGTTCCTACACCAACAGATGTTCCATCGGCGCCAGCTAAAAGTATTGCCCCGGAGCCAGCTCCTGCAAAGTAAACTTAATAGAGCGTTTGGCAATTAATCACCCTCGGCAGATGAGTTGCCGTCGGTGATTACTGGTATTCAGGAATGATTCTCAGAATCCAGCCGCTTTAACGCCGGCAATTGCGCAACGCTCGTCTTCATCGGAAACATCTCCACTAATGCCTACTGCCCCGATGATTCTGTTATTATGATCACGAATGAGGATTCCGCCTGGAACCGGCATGACTTTGCCGTCGGCAATATTGACAAGAGCATTCATAAAGTTGGGGCGCTGCTCCGCAACATCCGCAAGGCTTCGGGATGACATGCCCATGCTGACCGAACCCCATGCCTTTGCTGTAGCGACTTGCTGCCGGATCATTGTTGATCCATCTTCCCGCTGCATTGCTTTTAAATGTCCTGCATCATCCAGAACTACGACGGTGAGCGGTGCTAAATTTAATGTTCTGGCTGTTGCGAGCGCTACGTTAATAATAGTATTGGCTTTTTCCAATGTCAGGCTGGTCATGGCAGCTCTCTCCATATAGGTTCAAAATCGTTTTGCGGTTACAAAACGTATGAAAGTTAAAAGGCAGGGCCGGTTTTATTTTAATAAGGGTTTTAGATAACCCCATATTTTTTCGGCGATAATTGGCTGGGCAGCGGTATTCGGGTGAAGTCTGTCAGGCTGCATTAAGGCTTTGTCTAAAGCCACATCTTCAAGAATGAAGGGCACAAAGCTAAGGTTAAACTCTTTGGCCAAAGCGGGATAAATGTTGTAAAACATATCGATATAACGTTTCCCGTAATTGGGAGGCAGTCGCATGCCCAATAAGAGTACTTGGGCCCCTGCTTTTTGACTGCGAAGAACAATTTCAGTTAGGTTAGCCTTCATTTGCTGCGGTGTTAGACCTCTTAATCCATCGTTAGCGCCTAATTCCAGCAAAAGCCATTGGGGTTTATGACGAGCCAAAGTGCTGTCAATTCTAGCCAGTCCTCCGGCGCTGGTGTCACCGCTGATACTTTCGTTAAATACCCGGTGCGGGAACTTTTCCGCCTCGAGTTTTTTCTCAATCAAGTTAACCCAGTTTTTACCGGCTTCAATTCCGTACCCAGCGCTAATACTATCGCCCAGAACGACAATCACTTCGGCTGAAGCAGTCGCTGAAACGATGGACAACCATACGGCAAACATATATTTGGACATTATGCTGACTCAAACTAAACACACATTAAGCGATATTATTTACACCAAAAATCTTGGCAAAACCGTACCAACAGGGGACGGTGATCTGCATATCTTGTCATCTGTCGATTTACAAATCAAACCGGGAGAGAGTTTGGCGATTATTGGCGAATCAGGATCCGGTAAATCAACCTTGCTGGGCTTACTTGCCGGACTGGACACTCCGACGCAGGGTAACGTGGTTGTCGACGGTCATGATCTGACGGCAATGAACGAAGACGGAAGAGCGGCGATTCGCAATGAGTTGATAGGCTTCGTTTTTCAATCGTTTCAATTGCTTCCTGGCCTGACTGCCGTCGAAAATGTCATGCTGCCCCTGGAACTGAGGGGAATTAAAAATTCACAAGCGCAAGCAGAACATCTGCTTGAGCGGGTAGGACTTAAACATCGGTTTTCACATACGCCAAGGCAATTATCCGGCGGTGAGCAACAACGCGTGGCTTTGGCCAGGGCCTTCGTCACCGGTCCTGCTATTTTATTGGCGGATGAGCCTACCGGGAATCTGGATCGTAAGACAGGCGAACAAATCATTGATTTATTATTCGAGATGAACCGCGAGAATGCGACGACCCTGATTTTGGTGACGCATGATCAGGGACTGGCCACGCGTTGTCAACGCACAATCCGGCTGGAATCAGGGTGTATGGTATGAGCCGATTCAGTCTGGCGCTTCGACTATTGTTCAGGGATGGCCGTTCCGGTGAGTTAACGATACTCGTTGCTGCATTAGTGATCGCTGTGACGTGTTCAACCGCAATCACCTTGTTTGCTGATCGTTTGCAGAAAACGATGGTCTTGCAGTCAGCCGATTTTTTAGCGGCCGATCTGGTCATCGCAACGCCTACGCCTATTGATGAAAATTGGCGGAACCAGGCGGGCTCACTGGAGTTAAATACTTCCAGTACCGTCGAGTTTTCCAGCGTACTGATCGAAAATGACGAAATGCTGTTGGCAGGGATCAAAGCGGTGAGTTCCGCTTATCCGTTACGTGGTTTTTTGAGAAATACCCAGGGTGATTTGACTCAAGAGGAAACAGTCACCAAAGGTCCGGAGCCGGGTCAGGTTTGGGTGGAAAAGCGCATCCTGGCCGCACTTAAAATCAAAGTGGGTGATCAGTTAACTGTGGGCGAAAAGCCGTTGACCGTTACTCGCATCATTACCCATGAGCCCGATAAAAGAGGGGATTTTTACAGTTTGTCACCCCGAGTCATGATGGCTGAGGATGATTTAGCGGCCACCCAAGTCATACAGCCCGGCAGTCATATTCATTATTTCTTCCAGTTCAGCGGTGATGTTCAGGCCATTAATCAATTCAAGACGGCCATCAAGCCTCAACTCAACCCCTCTCAAAGGATAATGGATATTCATGAGGACAGACCTGAATTGGGCGATGCGCTGAAACGGGCCGAGCGCTATCTGGGATTGTCGAGCATTGTTGTAGTTTTAATTGCCGGAGTGGCGATTGCCATTTCAACGCGCAGGTACAGTGAACGCCATTTTGATACCACTGCGTTACTTCGCTGTTTAGGTTGTAAACAAAATGAAGTGTTGTACTTATACGGTGTTCAGTTTTTAATTTTAGGATTATTGGCCAGTTCGATTGGATGTCTTCTGGGGTTTATCGCTCAGTACGGTCTGTTTTACCTGCTGAAAGGTTTGATACCTGATGAAATTGCTGCTCCCGGATACTTTTCGGTTTTTTTGGGTTTAAGTACCGGAATGGCTATTCTGTTGGGGTTTGCATTTCCGCCATTGCTCCGTCTGAAGCAAGTGTCACCTTTGCGAGTGTTGAGACGAGATCTTGCGCCGTTACCGAACAGTGCCTGGCTGATTTATGGTATGGCATTGCTGCTGGTGGCCGTTTTGATTTGGCGATATACCGAAGATTTCAGAATGACATCAACGATTCTGGGCGCAGGTGTCGTTTTAACGCTGTTACTCAGTTTATTGATTCATGCGTTGTTGATGATTTGTCAGAAACAATTGCCCAAACTCAGCGGCGTTTGGAGATTCGGCGTGCAAGGTCTGGTGCGCAACCGGCAAACGAGCGTCAGTCAAATTCTGGCATTCAGTATTACGCTGATGGCGATGGTGTTAAGTTTTTCGGTTAGAAACGACTTGTTAAACGATTGGCAAAAGCAATTGCACGAAAACGCGCCGAATCATTTTGTCCTGAACATCTTTCCGGATCAGGAGGCGAGCTTCAAACAGGAATTGGCCGATCAAAAAATTTCCGGTAGTCAGTTTTTTCCGGTGGTACGCGGCCGTTTGGTAGCCATCAACGAAACGCCGGTTCAGAAAATTGTCAGTAAAGAGTCTCAAGGGGAGCGGGCCATTCATCGAGATTTGAGCTTAACCTGGTCTGCCAACCTGCCTGAGGAAAATAAAATTACCGAAGGGCAATGGTGGACGGACAGCCGGACCGGGCTTGTATCTGTTGAACGAAAACTGGCTGAAAGTCTGGATGTGAAACTGGGTGATGAATTGACATTTACCGTGGGTAGCGAACAAGTTAAGGCAACAATTGCCAGTATCCGGGATTTGCGTTGGGATACGATGCGGCCCAATTTCTACATGGTTTTTTCGCCAGGAACCTTGGACTCGTTTGCCAGCACTTTGATTACCAGTTTTTATATTCCTCAGACTCAGAAAAATTGGCTCAATACACTTGCCAAAACATACCCCAGCATAACGATACTGGAAGTGGATGCGATACTTAAACAGTTCAACAGGCTGTTGGCGCAACTGACTCAGGCGATCAATTATTTGCTTTATTTTGCGTTAATGGCGGGATTTACCGTACTTTTTGCCGCTGTATACACCAGTATTGATCTTAGAGTTCATGAAAGCGCTATCATGCGCACTCTGGGCGCGCATCGCTCATTTTTACGCAAAACACACATGATCGAGTTTACCTTGCTTGGGCTGAGTTCGGGGCTCTTGGCTGCGCTGCTTTCAGAAACGCTACTTTACCTGCTTTATACCTTTGTGTTGAATCTGGATTATCAGCCCAATTTCTATATATGGCTCGTACTGCCTGTATTTAGCGGTTTATTTATTGGTCTTACCGGTTACTGGAGTTTAAAAGATGTTGTTAACAAAGCGCCTTTAGCCGTTTTAAGCGAGCTTTAAGTCGTATTCTATAAGTTCAAAGCGTTTTTTAGCGGAACAGGGTGTTCCGTAAGCAATTCTCAATTTGAAGGAGAAACGGGCTGGGGGAAGCTTTATGAGGATGTCGGCAGCAGGGCAGATTTTTATTCCGGACAAAATCTGCATTTTCACCCTCCTTGGCGGTCAGATGCTGCTCTCAATCCCTCATGGAAGGGTTTACGGTATTCCTCGAAAGGCTTTTCCCAGCCGAAAATGATGCTGAAAAAATCAAACTGGGAATTGCAGGTGTTCCGTAGGCTATTTGTAAAATAATTGATCAAGCTTATTCACTGACTATTCAGGTCTTTGAAGGTATTTTGACAAAAACTAAAAATGAGGTAAAAACCATGAAAATTTCCAACACAATAATCGCCCTTACCACTGGTTTATTGATTTCGGCCTGTGCAACCCAGACTGGATGGACTCCGACTGTGGATACCTACAACAACCCTAACTCATTCCGCCTTAGCCAGGATATGGCCGAATGTGATCAACTCGCCCGTCAGGCTTCAGGAGGAACCGGCATGGAAACAGCCAAAGGCGCAGGCGTAGGTGCATTGCTGGGCGGCGCAACCGGCGCTGCGATTGGCGCGATTGCCGGAAGCCCTGGAACAGGTGCGGCGATTGGCGCGACTGCAGGTGCCATGGGCGGCGGGTCGAAGATGGGTATAGACTCAGAAGATCGATTCAAACGCGCGTATAAAAATTGCCTGAGAAACCGCGGACATAACGTCATCGATTAATTTACTTGCGATGATGCCGCTGGATACCCCGGTGTTTCCAGCGGCATGTTCCGGATTCCAGTTGGAATTTAATTTTCCCCGCAAACCAAACCAAATCCTTTTCACTCAGTGAGTGAATCTCTCAAATTCCCTACTTGCCGCAGTTTTATTGGCGCCAAATCTATTTGTAAATCCCCTTGATTCAACTAACTGTTTAATGAATTTCGCCTAAACTTAACGCAGAAATTTAAAGGTGAGTTGTGATATGAAAGTAAAAATAGTCCCCAATAACAATGAAAAGAAACTAGGTGATCAGGATTTTATTGTTTCTAAAACTGATTTAACAGGCCGAATAACTTATGCGAACCGGATCTTCATGGAAATTGCCGGTTATCCTGAATCCAGTTTACTAGGTGTTCAGCACAATGTAATTCGTCATCCGGATATGCCCAGAGGCGTATTCAGATTTATGTGGAATACCCTGAAAGCGGGCGAGGAGTTTTTTGGGTTTGCCAAAAATTTATGCGCCGATGGCGGGTACTATTGGGTCTTTGCCAATATTACTCCGGATTATGACCGGGATGGAAAGTTACAAGGTTATTATTCAGTTAGACGTAAACCTCCGCAATCGGCTCTTGACGTTCTTATACCGGTTTATAAAGAAATGCTGGCAATCGAAAATCTTTCTTCCATAAAAGACGCGCCGGATGCTTCCTTGGGATATTTATTCGATGTCGTAACGCAAGTCGGAGCAAAAAATTACAACAGCCTGGTGTTAAGTTTATACAAACCCAAAGGAGTTTAAGGTGAGTGCAAATTCAGACCATTCCAGCGCAAATATCCCTTACCTGAAAACAACGGTATTTTATTTGGCCGTCAGCGTTTCTTTGTTGGCTCTGGCGAACATGGCCCTCAATATCTTCGCCTACGAATTTTCATGGCTCAATTTATTGATCAATTTAGCCTTGATCGCCATTGCACTCATTACCCAGAATTCTGCTAACCGGTATTTCAGAGTCATAACCGCAATACAAAATGTGCTTTTAAAAACTAATGACGGCGAACTTTACCATCGCATTACCGGCACCAAAGGTATGGGGGAACTGGGCAAAATTGCCTGGGAATTAAATGAAACGCTGGATATCATGGAATCCTATTTTAAGGAAATTACGACCTGTTTCGATCAGGTCTCTAAAGGTAATCATGACCGTTATACCTTGGCGGATGGTTTTCCCGGCTTGATTAAAACGTCAGCCAAATCAGTCAACATCACTTTAAAACTGATGGCGGAAAACGAAATTATGATTAAAAAGAACCGCCTTTCAGCCGGATTGCATGGTCTTAATACGTCCAACTTGTTGAATAACCTGAAATCCAATCAACAAGATTTAATCAGCATCAGTGAGCAAATGCAGAAAGTGGAAGATATTGCCGCCAACACCGGGAATAATGCTGAAAACAGCCTATCTTCCGTTGACACGATCAGTAAATCGCTGACCAATATCAATCACAATATTCATTCGGTGACTGATGTGATCAGTGCGTTGATCGATGACAGTAAAAAAGTGACAGAATCGCTGTCCATGATTACCGGTATCGCTGATCAAACCAATTTGCTTGCCTTAAATGCTTCCATAGAAGCGGCCAGAGCGGGTGAGCATGGACGGGGTTTTGCCGTAGTGGCAGAGGAAGTAAAAAATCTGTCGGAACATACCAAGAATGCAGCACTTGAAGTGACTAAAACGCTGGACTCATTCAATAAACGTGTAAGACAAATGCGTGACGAAGCCGAAACCTCAGCCGATATCTCTCAAAACATCATGGATAATGTCAATGAATTCAGAGGCCAATTCGCGGAGTTATCGCAATCTGCAAAAAACTCTGTTGATTACATAGCTTACGCAAAAGACAAGAGCTTTGCGTTGCTGACTAAAGTGGATCATATCGTTTACAAGCAAAACGGCTATATTGCTATTGAAAACCACCTACATTGTTCGCAATCGGATGCGATCAATGTGTCGCATAAAAACTGTAGACTCGGCAAATGGTATTTCGAAGGCTTGGGTTACGAAAAATTCAGAACAACTAATGCTTATGCAAAAATTAATCTTCCTCATTCGGATGTTCATAAATACACACAACAAGCCTATAGTGGATCGAGAGAAGACTGGCAAGTTAATCAATCCTTACTAGAGAATATCATTGCTTCGATGCGGCGTTCGGAGGAAGCCAGCGCCGATGTCATGGCTTTAATCGATGAGATGGTCGAGGAAAAACACAGCAGAGGGTATTAGGGAGATGCCAAAACAATCCAGGGATGGATTGCCTTTGAATACAGGATGCAAGAAAAACCCACCTTAAGCCGCCAGCCTTCTAAACAGCGCCGTTTCTTTGATAGATGCTGTATTTCCCTATTTTTTGCACAATTTGGCATGACAATTCTCGAAACCTAGCCTCAGCTCATCGTTAGCAAACCCCGCGAGCCATTCATGACAATCAGAGTTAAATTATTCTTAACCTTTTTACTGACGACTTTAGTGGTGGTCATGGGGATGCATCTTTTTACCCGGTGGTCCCTGGAAAAAGGTTTCACAGAATTTGTCGAAAAAAGAGAAAAAGAACGGGTGAACACACTGGTTGAAGAACTGGAAGAGCATTATGCTGAAACTCAAGGCTGGGAAAAATTGGCGGCAAGCAAGCAGAATTGGATTTTATTGCTCTGGCGCGCGGATTCTCATAGGCACCGTCCACCCCGGCACATCATCAGACAGGCGCAACTGGAACCGGAAAATCTGTGGCCGCCCGCATTATCTGAAAAAATTAAACAAAGACGGATAATACCGTTTGAACTGCGCGTTATGCTGTTAAATACCGAAAAATCGATTATTTTTGGTCGTAACGAGTTATTGTCTCAATTAACCCTGCATCCAATTCAGCATAATCAACAAACGGTAGGCTATCTGGGACTTATGCCGGGCAGTGCGGTGAATCAACCCAGTGATATTTTTTTCATGGAAAGACAGGCCAAATTGTTGATCGGGATTGCCGTGGGGATGGTACTGCTTTCCGCCTTAATCGCCTGGTTTCTGGCTTACCAATTGGGGCGGCCTCTCAAGCGGATCATTTCGGCGGCCAAAGAGTTGGCTATTGGTAATTACAAGACCCGCTTGCCTGTTGAGTCAACCGATGAAATGGGTCAGCTGGCGCGCAATTTTAATGATATGGCGGCAGCATTGGAGCAGGCCGAGCAAAGCCGTAGGCGTTGGGTGGCGGACATTTCACATGAGCTGCGAACACCTCTGGCCGTTTTACGCGGGGAACTGGAAGCGTTGATGGACGGTATTCGGCCGTTGACTCCGCAAGCGATCGAATCATTATCAGCAGATGTGATGCGTCTCAACCGTTTGACGGATGACCTGTACCAATTGGCTTTGTCCGACCAGGGTGCCTTGAGTTACCGGAAAAAACTGCTGGATCCTGTGTTGCTTTTACAAGACGATATGACTGCATTTACGCCTGATTTCACCCACAAGGAAATCAGTATTCGCTTCGCCAATCACCTCAACAAACCGGTAAAGATTAATGCGGATCCGGATAGATTGGCACAATTATTTCGGAATTTATTGACTAACAGCCTTAACTACACCGATCACGGCGGGCAAATACATATTATGGTAAAGCGCTTAGAAGAAAATCTGATCATTGAACTCGCCGACAGCAGTCCGGGCGTTGCTGAGCAGGATTTAAAGCACCTGTTTGATCGTTTCTATCGGGTTGACAGCTCGCGAAACCGTCACTTGGGCGGCGCAGGTTTGGGCCTTGCCATCTGCAGCAATATTGTTCATGCCCATGAAGGGTCTCTGATAGCGGCCCCCTCGGCTTTGGGCGGCCTTGCAATTCAAATTATCTTGCCGGTAGCATCATGAGTCGTATCCTGATCGTTGAAGATGAACTCAAACTGGCTCAGTTGGAAGTTGATTATTTGCATAACGCCGGTTTTCAAACGCATTGTTTAAATCAGGGGCTTGAAGTGGTGCCCTGGTTAAAAGATAACAGCGCCGATCTAGTCTTGCTGGATTTAATGATGCCGGGGCGGGACGGCCTGGAAATATGCCGTGATATTCGTAACTTCAGTCAAGTCCCCATTATTATCGTGACAGCGCGTATTGAAGAGATCGACAGGTTGCTGGGTCTGGAAATGGGCGCTGATGATTACATATGCAAACCTTTCAGCCTCAGGGAAATGGTGGCTCGCGTTAAAGCCGTATTGCGCAGACATCAACCCCCTGTAACAACTTCCTGCGATGAGTCACTGACGCTCTATCCGGAAAGTTATAAAGTCGAGTATGGCGGGCAGAGCATCGAACTGACCTCGGTTGAATTTCAGCTTTTTTACGCGCTTTATCAGCAACCTGGACGCATTTTCTCTCGTTCCAAGCTAATGGACTTGATCTATCAGGATCAACGCATTGTGTCTGACAGAACCATTGACAGTCATATTAAGAAGCTGAGAAAAAAACTAACCGGCTTGATTCCAGGGCAAGAGATTATTCACTCGGTCTACGGCGCCGGGTATCGGTATGATCCTCAAAAAAGCGAGTAAAAAACTTCCACATTTATTTCACAATCGCTGCAAAATGTTTACGCATTTGCTGCGTATAGTTTCTCTCAAGGGCGGCAATAAGACGCTCTCTTTTCAATCATTAACCGAGAGACATTATTATGAAAACCAAACATATTGCGATTCTGATAGCACTGATATTTCCTTTAGCGGTAGCCGCATATCCAGGCGGTAAAGGCGATGATGAAGGTCATCAGGCAAAGCGAATGGAAAGGATGAGCAAGGAATTAAGTTTGACCGAAGAGCAGCAAACCAAAGTGGGGGCAGTTTTCAAAGAACAAGGTGAAAAATTCAAAGCGATACACGACGAAACTCAGGCTCAGTTGAAAACAATATTGACACCCGAGCAATTTACTAAACTGGAAGAAATGAAACAGCGCCGTCATGACAAATGGCGTGAAAAAGCTCAAACAAGACGGTCTGAAAAACCGGAAGTAACAAAATAATCAATCTGAATTAAAACGACTGGGCGCAAAGGCCGCTTGATTTGGCCTTTGTCCCAGCAAATCCCAGTTTGAACTTTTAATATGTGGCTTTAAGGAGTGGCGTAAGTCTTGCGAGGAAAGCCGTAGACCCTTCCATGGGGGCTTGACGACAGCATCCCTGCTGCCGACATCCTCGCAAAGCTTAAGCCACCCCTTTTTTATCGTCAAACTGGGAATTAATGCCTTTGTCCATCAACGGAAACTTATCCCCATTGAATGTGTCATGGCAATTTATGATGTGGCACATAAAAGGAGGCGTTATGTTTGATTACCTTACAAAACTGGCCCTATTTTTAGGGCTTGGCCTTGTTTTTATAGCTGATGCAGGCGCCGATGACGGGCAAAATTCAATGCGGCATAGTTATACGAAATCACGCTCTGCTCCTGCGGAACGACAGCAAGTACGCAGGCACAGCACTCAGCCGAAACAGCGTTCTTATTCGCAGCCTTATCGGAGTGATTATCGCCCGGGCCGATATATTAATCCCCTACCCTATGGCGCTTCGCGACTCAATTACAACCAAAACGAGTACTACTATTACGAGGGCTATTTTTATCGGCCGAATCAAAACGGTTACATGCTGATTGACGCGCCTGTCGGGGCTATTGTCATCTCGCTGCCAAGGCTGCATCATCGCGTCAAGCAACGGGGCGTCGATTATTATGTCGCAGGCGATACTTACTATACCCGACATCAAAAAGGTTACAGGGTAGTCGATAACCCCTATCGGTATCGTCGCTAAAGGGATCCTGCAAAATAGATGGGCTTATTTTAATGCTCGGTCCAGTTTGCGATAACTGATTGCTTCACTGAGATGCGTTATTTCGATAGACGGTGATCCTGCCAAATCGGCAATGGTTCGGGCTACTTTTAAAATGCGGTGATAGGCTCTGTGTGATAAGCCGAATTTTTCCATGGCCTGTTCCAGCAATTGATGGCCTTGCTCAGAGAGCGGGCAGTGTTGTTTGACTTCCTTGGCGGACAGCGCGTCATTGGCTTTGCCTTGCCGGTCAATGGCTGTATCGCGGGCCTTCATGACTCTGGTCCTGATTAGCGAGCTGCTTTCTTCGCCCTGAGCCGAGCCTTTCCTTAACACCTCCAGAGAAACACGCGGCACTTCCAGGTGCATGTCGATTCTATCGAGCAACGGACCGGAAATGCGGGAGCGGTATCGCGCCACTTGTTCTGAGCTGCAATGACAACGGCCTGAAGGATCGCCCAGATAGCCGCACGGACAGGGATTCATGGCCGCAATAAGCTGGAATCGGGCCGGAAAATCAGCTTGTCTGGCTGCACGGGAAATAGTGATATGCCCGGTTTCAAGTGGTTCACGCAAGACCTCCAGAACTTTCCGGTCAAATTCAGGCAATTCGTCCAAAAATAAAGCGCCATTATGCGCCAAAGAGATTTCGCCCGGTTTAGGATTACTGCCTCCGCCAACTAACGCGGCTGCTGAGGCGGTATGATGGGGCGCACGGAAAGGCGGTTTTCGCCAATTGGCAACATTCAATCCCTGATCGCTAACCGATGCAATGGCTGCTGTCTCCTGGGCTTGTGCTTCAGATAACAAGGGTAGGATAGTCGGCAATCTGGATGCCAGCATCGATTTTCCTGTGCCAGGCGGACCAAGCATCAGTAAATTGTGATTGCCCGCGGCAGCAATTTCGAAGGCGCGTTTGACAAGGTATTGGCCATGCACATCTGCAAAATCGGGTTCATCATTCGAAGGTTCCGGTACGGCGCTTTCAATCTCGATTTCAATAATCTGCTGTCCGCTTAAATGTGCGCAAACCTGCAACAAATGCTCGGCGGGTATCAGTTGAATTCCTTGCACCAGTGCAGCTTCAGCGCTGTTTTCGCGAGGCAGTATCAACGCTCTTCCCTGGTTTCTGGCTTGGATGGCTACCGGCAATGTTCCGGAAATGGGGCGTAATTCACCGCCTAACGATAGCTCACCTATACATTCAAATTCTGCTAGCCGATTTTTCGGAATTTGTCCTGAAGCGGCGAGAATACCCAGCGCTATAGCCAAGTCAAAACGACCACCTTCTTTCGGTAAATCAGCCGGAGCCAGATTAACGGTCAGCCGTTCCATTGGAAAATCAAAATGTGAATTGATGATGGCGCCCCGCACACGGTCCTTGCTTTCTTTAACGGCGGTTTCGGGGAGGCCAACAATATTCAGGGCAGGAAGCCCATTGGCAATATGAACTTCGACAGTAACCAGCGGTGCGGAAATACCTGACCGGCCACGGCTGTAAACGATTGCCAGCGACATAGAATGCGATTTAAGGGGGGTTAATTACCCTGGACGCTGAGAAAGCTAGCTTCCAGGGGTGTTTTAACAAACTGATAAGACCAGCGAAATAACTCAGTTGCTTTGTTGCTGATTCGGATTTTCCAGGGCGGCTATGCGGCTTTCCAGATCTTCCAGTTTGGCACGGGTTTTAGCCAGCACGGCTTTTTGAACTTCAAATTCTTCCCGTGTCACCAAATCCAGTTTACCCAGCGCACCTTGAAGAATCGCATGGAAGTTTTTTTCCAGATCTTCTTTAAGGTTGTTCAGGCCGGGCGGAACCGCGTTGGCAAGACGGCTGGCAATTTCATCAAGTGCTTTTGGGTCAAACATAAAATACTCGCTCAAATGATTTAAAAAATATGAGTAACAGTTTACGCTAATCCGCTGATTACGTCAGAACATGTTCTCGGCAAATTTGCATTGTGTCATCCTGGCTCAGAGGCTCTTGTGTTAGTTCACACAGATAGTGATTGTCGACCTCGGACATTTTTTTACAGGTATGACAAACACCAAAACTTCTCAGGTTATTAGCGGCTTGCAAGGCGATCAGTGCCGTATTCAGGGCTTTGTTGATCTCTTCAAATTGATCATCATTCAGCGTTTTACAGGCATGGGGGAGCATATTAACCCCCAGTATATCGTCCAACAGGCCTTTGCCTTCCGGGGATAAGTTCAAATGCAGAATCCGTCTATCCTGCGGATTAGCTGTTTTTTCTATGTAGCCCTTGCGTTCAAGGACTTGTAAAGACTGCGATACCGTACCTTTGGTTAATCCAAAATACTCGGTTACTGCTGCAGGAGTATCGCTCAATTTATTGCATTGCGCGAGATATTCCAGAATTTGCACATGAATGGGCTGTAATCCCATCGCCAGATAGCGCTTACGCTCTTCAGAACGTAAGAGCGTAGTGATTCTGTCGATCAGTTTAAAAGTGCTTAATTCGCGCATTTCTAAATATCGCCGGGCAAAGTGCAGTTATTACCCAAAAGCACGCTTGAAAAATTCCGGCTTCGCCAGTGCCGCGCGATGAATATCGATATTATAGTAAACGGTTTCAAAGCCCTTTTTAGCGGCATCTCCTTCTCTGAAATGGCCCAGATCGGCTTTGGATGCCATCGTTGCGCTCCACCAGCCGGAAGGATAAATACATTGTGGGAAAAACACGGTTTGCAGATGATCAAAACCGGCACCTTGCATGGCGGAACGCATTTCGCCCATTAATTCGAGATGGAACAAAGCGGACTCGCTTTGTTGAATCACGATGCCGGTATCCGACAAGCAATTAAAACAATCGCGGTAAAACTCGGCACCGAACAATCCTTCCGCCGGTCCGATGGGATCGGTGCTGTCTACGATAATAATGTCGACGGAACCGGGCGCGGCGTCTTTGACCCATTTGATCCCATCGATAAATTTCAATTCCGCTCTAGGATCTTCATTCGACTCGCACAATTCCGGAAAATAAATTTCAGCCAACCGGGTGACGCGTTCATCAATATCGATCTGAACGACATGCTCAACGCCTGGGTGTTTCAAAACTTCTTTTAAGGTTCCGCAATCGCCGCCGCCGATAATCCAGACATTTTTGGGATTGGGATGCGTGAACAATACCGGATGACTCATCATTTCATGATAGAAAAAGTTATCCCGGGTCGAGACCATGGTACAACCGTCGATCACCATCAGATTACCGAAGGTTTCGGTTTCGTAAATTTCGATAAATTGAAACGGGGATTGTTCTTCGTGCAATTTACGTTTGATTTTTAATGAAAAAGCCGATTCGGCACCGGGGACTTTCTCGGTAAACCATTCAGAGGGATTCATGTGCGATAATTCCTGAAATTAAAATGAAACAATATAGAGGGCATTATATTAGAATTTTGTGACATAAGGGGAGGCGCTGAACAAATCCAGCAATTCTCAATTTGAAGGGGGAAAGGGCTGGGGGAGGCTTTTTGAGGATGTCGGCAGCAGGGATGCTGCTGTCAAGCCCCCATGGAAGGGTTTACGGCGTTCCTCAAAAGGCTTTTCCCAGCCCAAAATGACGCCGAAAAGATCAAACTGAGAATTGCT
>NZ_JAUSBX010000103.1 GCF_030651835.1 Methylicorpusculum sp.
CTTAAATCCCGTCATCCATGCCTGGAGGTGAGTGCGATCGATACCGGTATTGATACGCCTCATGAACGCAACGCATGGATGGCTAAAAACGTAGCGGCCATGCCCAAAGATCGGCCCGTGGTCGTTTTGGTCGGCTCACACTATACGTTAAAAGAAATTAACTGGCTCACCAGCAAAGGCGTACCATCAGCCGCAGAAATATTACATAAACAGGGATTTCTCGTGAAATCGTTTCCTCAAATCTGGATACCGAAAAAATGCAATAGCGAGTATGACAGGGCATACCGTTTTGTCAGCATTGATAAACCGGAAGCTTTGACTTTACTTGTCGATGACCTTTTTGCAACGCTCAACGCCAAAGAGCCGGAACAAGTCGAAGGGGTTGTTGACGGGTTAATTTTGTGGGCGTGCGACTAAAAGCCACATTCCATAGATACTGATTAGGGGTTGTACGCCCAAACCCCGAATACTTTTGCGTAGCAAAACCACAAAAGCGCGACTTAAAAACTGTCCAAGGAGCGAAGCGACTGGTGCTTGAGCGACTTGTTAAATTTGATTTTTACGCCAGTACTCAGGGTTTGATAAAACTAATTTTTCAATTTCTGAATTTTGAAGAGCAGCCACCTGAGGTACATGCTCAAATTTATGCTTGGCGTACAAACCTTCCATTGAAAAGTGTTCTTCTTCAGCTGGTAAAAAAACACCGTCAAGATAAACGTATGTTTTTCCAAGTTCAATCTGACTTTGCATGGCTTTCATGAATTCAACCCATTCTGATATTTCTTCAGGTGTGGGTTGCTTTTTATTGAAACCATAGAGATCTTCTTCTGCAATTTCTTCCCATGTTTTGTCAATTTCAGCTGCTACAGCAAAAGAGAATGCTTTTCTACATTTTGTGCAGGAAAATAACCAGCCACAACCACACCAGGGACAATCTAATTGCCCAGGATCACCAACCAGACCTTCTTTGCATGAACAAAATGAAATGAATTCATCATTTTTTTTCACCAAATATAAAATGCTCATTAGTTCTCCGTGCAATTTAACAAGTTACTAAGCTGTTAAAAGTATATCTACGACGAAACTTGGGTTGCAACAATAAATCTGTGAACTGCAAGGATTTTTCCCTTCCGTATATCATCCAAACTGAGCCAATAGATGTAATTGGAGGTTGTCATGTTGACCCTTACCGTATCCTTAAGCCAGGCGTTCGAGTCGCAGCTTAGTTTACGCAACATTCCGGACCAGCAACGCCGTGATTTTCATACGTGGCTTAGGTTTTAACTGGATTTTTGACCCAAGCCAAATCATTGGCGGCAATGACCCAGTTTGCAGTCAGTGATCAAATATATTTTTTTGGCCGGTTTTGGCCGTTATGACACAGTGATAATTTCAATTTGCTCGCCGGATACCGGACATTCGACTGGATTATAGAATGTATTAATCGTTGTAATTGAATAGTCATCCCGACTGACAAGTGATGGCCCGGTAACGTGCATTGACAGACCAACCAACTATTGCACATAACAAGCTACCGAGTTCATCAACGATCCAACCCTGTTTTGCACAAAACGGCGCGATTAAAAAACATGAATCGTTCTGATTTCCAACCCCAGAATGCAAATAGCCCAAATTTCTAGCCGCGAGCCTTTTGTGCGGAACGAACCATATCTGCGGCCATCGCATCGCCAATATGTCTTAGACCTTGAACCAAAGAACCAATCATTTTTTCTTCGGCAGCTTTGGTTTCTGAGTCCTCCATGAGGATTGCTTTAGAACCGTGCTTCATGACAGATTGAAGTTTTTTTCCCAAAACACCAGGAATTTGCATCGCAAAGTCATCGAAGTGCTCTGAGGCTTGTTCGACATTGGCTTCAATGTCGCTAACATTACGTGCAAAAGTGTCAGGGGCTTTATGATCTGGAGCAAAATCGAACTTAGTTGTCGCTGGTTTTGATGAAAAACCAGTGTTTTCTGGAGGGGTAACTGGATCGATATTGGCAGCCCCGTAAATCAATGCGCCTGAAGCAATTATTGCTTTTGCTAAAGTGAACATTTCCTGTCTCCTATTTTGAGACAGGGACTTTGAGGTTATCCATAGATCCTGGAGGACTAGCATATTACTATGGTAGTCACGCGACTCTGGTAATCCCGCTGCCCCTGACATAATGCCATGGATCGGTGACTTTGCGTCTCAGCCTCACGACTGGTTTGCCTTTATCTGTCACGAAATATCTAACTACGGTGATAGTCTAGCGTGCTAACCTTAGAAAACAGCGAGATAGATCGTATTTCTATAATTTTAGTCAGATTTTGTTATATAAGGAGGGATTGAATGTGACTAGTTCATCAGGATCCTTATTGAATACTGTCACAAGGAGTTTGTGATTAGTGCGATTACAAAAAACATAATGCAGTGGATTGTCTGGATGCTTCCATACTTCCGGGGCTGAGCCATATTTTTTCAATTTGTGGACAAAAACCTTTGATGGCAATTCAATCTGCTCGATTTTCCCAGACTTAAATCGACGATTGATGTTTTTCCAGGTTGTGTTCATGTCGATCGTACCGCAATGCACACCATATTTTTCCATGGCATGTCGGGTTATGGCTATAACGCCCAAGGAATCTGTATCAATCTTTTCGATGCCTTTGAGTTCTTGGCTATTGACAACCGGGACCTCAGTAATTTCTTCCTGGATTGGGAACCAAAATTTATCTTTTGACACCTCTATCTGGGCTTCAGCGTAGCGAGTATAGATTGGGTAGCCGTATTCATAAAGATCTCGATTGTTGAGGGAGCTCTTTCTGTTGGCCGCATTTTTGGCCATTTTTTTGATTGCGCCTTTTGAAAAGACAAGCTTTAAGTTTAGGCCCGTTCGATTGACATTAAAAATGTTCGCCTCGCTAAGTAGATAACGAATGGCTACAGCTTCAGCGGCAGCCTGGCAATCATGGCAACTCAATGGAAAGGAGACATCGATCGCTTTGCGACGATTCTTGCCGGTCATCCAATAAACACGAACAAGTAGATGATCGGGATGTTCAGTCTTCGAAGCAGCATAGACGGTTAAAGTATCCAAAGCCATTATTTATTCCTACAGATGAATTTATGACGATATGACGAATTGCTTAATCTATTTCACGCGAAAAAACGGGAAAGCAAGCTTGCTAACAACTGAGAGGATATTAAAAAAACCAAAATATACAACCATTCACCAAAGGATCCGGTTTTGTAAAGATTAAGCGTTGTTCGCTTCCCAAAAGGCGTGAGCAAAGGAATCCCGGTGGGTGTCATGATATCCATGATCAAATGAAGCCATGACGCGATGCAAAATCCGATTGCGACACATGCAATAGACTGGAAAAGGATGTCATCCATTGCAAAAAATGAAGCGTAAGAAATTACCGTAGCCAATATCCAAAAGCCAGGCCAATGCGTCAATGTGCGATGTGGGATTAATGATCGTCTGACCTTGGTTAATCGATTAAAAACAGGAAATTCAAGACG
The DNA here is from genome assembly GCF_030651835.1 of Methylicorpusculum sp. GTDB lineage: Bacteria > Pseudomonadota > Gammaproteobacteria > Methylococcales > Methylomonadaceae > Methylicorpusculum. Next base: position 3,512 of record NZ_JAUSBX010000103.1, read on the forward strand.
ATCCGGACCTCTGGCGCCGAGAACCATGCCGAGACTGATTAAAGTCAACCCTGAGGAAGAAGACATATCCAGTGATGAATTGACAACAAAGAAGGCAGGAAGACCTGCAATTCCATGAGTCCAGGATAAACCATTGACACGCATGAATGCCGTTGCCATTGATGCAGCAGTGATCAAGTGTCCAACAGGGGTCATTGTCTATTACTGTTTAGGATTAGGCTTTTTAGGTATTGGCTTAACGTCTTGATGAATAGGGTTATTCGCTAAATCCTCTGAGAGTGAGTTGCCCAATGCTTGTAGCCCTTTGATCAAAGAGTCAATCATCTGCTCTTCAGCAGGCTTTGTTTGAGGGTCTTCGAGTAAAAACACTTTGAAACCGTGCTTTAAAAAAGACTGGAGTTTCGAATTCAACACTTGTGGCATCAGCAGAGCGAACGAATCGAAGTGTTCGGCCGCTTCTTCAATTTGAGTCTGAGCATTGTTAGTAAGGTTTTCAGATGAGTTGCTTTGATTGAGCGATTGTGGGCCTGATTGCTGTGTTTGAGCTGAACTGCTTGGCACTGAAAAGAACAAAAAAAAGATAAAAAAGAAATAGTTGTGCCTGGAAATATTAACTATCTGATTCATGGATTTCATGAGCAAAAACTAAATTAGTGGATAAATTTATAACCATTAAAATGAAAAAAGGAGGCTTCCACCGCATCGAAAGACAAGCTTTTTGATGTGCCTTTTGTTTTGATTTCAAGAATTTTGAGTAAAAAAAACCGAACACTGAAAGCATCAGGTTCGGTTTTGGGTTGAGGAAAGCAAATTCACAGACTTACCTGCTTGGCTTTTCCATAATTATCGATGGCATAGCGAAGAACCTGGCGGTAAGGACCGACAATATCAAGTTCCTGATTGGGACGACGGTTAGCCCTGTGCGCAAGGCCAAGTCTTTCCCTGACTTCAGGGCTTGACCGGAATCGCTCTCTTAGCCAAAGAAGATAGGCATTATCGTCGCCTGTCCAATCCAATGAAGGGGAAAAGGGCGACGATAGATTGCCAGGAGTCGTATCCAGCTGATAAGCATTAAAGACATACCGACTCATGAATACCTCCTATAGTGAAGAACAAGACCGAAGCGCAAAAGCATTCGGACCGACCTCATTAAAGACATCCAGCCAATCAATGCTTTTAACATCGGCAGGCAAAGGGCCTTTGGGTTCATGTATGACCACTTCAATACCTTGAGCTTCAGCACATTCGGCAAGTTTTTGAGCCGCAAAAGAACCCACAAACAAGCGATCTAGATCAGACCAAATAATCAGCTTTTCAACCCCCATAGGAATGAAAAACTGAGGCATGTTCGTGGAAGAGATCAAAGGCCATGTGACCATACCGGTTGCCTCGATAACAGCAAAAGCCGTTTCAATGCCCTCAGTCACACCAAGAACTCGACCAGGCCAACCTAAACGAACAGCGGAACCGGCAAAAAGCTTGTTAGACGGCACCGGCATGATTTTTTTAGGTGAATCGACCGGGGCTTTGCATCCCTCTTGCGTCAGGAAGGTTCGATGGATGGTAATCAACTCATTACCTTTTTCGACCAATGCCAGCATGGCGGGGAAATGGCCAATGACGTTTCCGTCTTCATCCTTGAACTGCATATTGGGATGAAATCGAATAGCTGGCCAATCTGGGATAGCGCTATCCAACCCTCGCGACTGTAAATAAAGTCTTACCGGTTCGGAGTCAGGATGACTGATAGGTTTAGATGCCCGCCAAATTTTCTGAAAAATCACTTCCAAGCTTTCATTGTCAACCGAGGCTTTTGAATACTCAAGAGGCTTACGTCTAACAACAGGCTTTTTGTGATTGGAATCAGTTAATAGTCCAAGCTCATTGGCAACAGCCGACAACGCTTCTGGAAAACTCCAATCCCTTAACCACATCAATAATGAAAACCCATCGGGTTTGAACCCGCAGGTATTACAAACGCCCCCACCGGAAAGATTGGCATCACGAAAAAGCCTGAAGCCATCTTTACCGCCATGAACAGGGCAGGCCATGTGCCGACCCGGTTTATCAATAGCGATTTGCAACTCTGGGGCAAGGGCATCCAAAACAGACAGCCAATCACCGCGAGCCGAATCTCTAACACGGTGCGATTTTAGGGTCGATGTATTCATCCCACCACCTCTTCGACGACCGTTACGGCTTTGAAGAAGAACCTGGCATTCAGAAAAGATTCTGTCCCGTTATCCCAGCGAATGATGGTGTAAAAATCTCTCCGGTTGCGACCGATTTCTTTAAACATAATAACTTCGCCTATAGAATCAGTAGTTACATCAGGAAGTGCATCTTCACAAAAGGGACGAACTTTAGTTCCAATTTTTATAGCGTGGTAAAACATGATTTTTCTCCTAGTAATGTCCCAACAACCGAGACTTACTTGATGCCCTCCGCTTGTCGGGGAACATCAACTAAGCCCCGGCCGCCAGGAAGGAAATCCATCCAAGAGAAAACATGCGCCCGAATGGGAGATTGAGTTCTCCCAGATGGGGTTAAATTAGTAATTACGCTTAGAAATGCTTCATTAAAGAGCGTTTTTCAATGCGAATTCATCGAGTAAAGCAACGTAGTCGCTATTCTTGATGTCGCAATGGTTAAAAGCCATTGGAGGCATATCTAGGACAAGCTTGCTCGCCCTTTTAATTTGGTATTCATCGGACGGTGACACAGGCGTTCCACATGACCAACATGGTTCTTGCTGGCTGAGCCATTGAAGTCGTCTCAAATGATGAAGCCGGTCATAACGGGCTTGCTTTAAAGACAAGTCGGAAGCAACTTGAGATTGAACGACTGGGTTACTAAGGGACAGATTCATAAATAATTCCTTATAAAAATGACCGGTGACCATCAATCCGAAACGGAGAATGATCCCCGGTCGGGTTAAAGAAAAAAAGTAGAAATCACGCCGAAGGCGCTTAACAGTTTCTTTATTTTGAGTGCTGAATGGGCACTTGCTTTTGAGCTCTCTTAGAGAACTACAAAAATTCCGTCTTTCCACAATGCACTCTGAAAGCACATTCTGGGAAGACGGTATGAGCATTATGCGCGATACCGTCTGGCTGTGAAATTCGAAAGACGCCTGAATAAGGTCGTCTTTCGGTGGAATGAAAATTTTGTCTAGTTAAGTTAGGGCGTTCTTGAGGAACAAGCCAAAACTGCAGACAAATTTAATAAAAAAATTGAAACCCCAAGCATTTAGGCAGCGCGTGAATTTGATGATGAAAAAAGTCCACGGGCTTCATGTTCAAAACAAGGGCCGTTGGTTTCTATAAAGCACCATGGCGACAAAGGTAAAAACCGAAATTTGAACAAGATGGCGGCATCCTTTAAGGACGTTAACGGGTACAACATCCAATAGCGTTCGTTGGCATCGTTCTCGTGCCAGGACGCATGCTGATTGAGTAGGTCAATCGCATAGGGGGCGTCTTTGACGAGCTTTTGATCGAGTTGAACGTGCAATGAAATCCCCCAATAGTTCGCTTCTTGAACGGATACCGGTGCAGACAAAGCACTTCGAACCCGACGGATATAGCGTTCAGGAGTTGTCTCGCGTTCTCTGTAGAAGCGAAGATTCCGGCCTTCGCAATACGCAGCTGAACGGCAGGCTTCTTCGATGATTTCAGTGGCATCGCCTTTGGCGCGAGTGGTCCAGTTTCTGGCATAAACTTCTCGTCCTGTGACCGGATGAAAAGTCGTGCAATTGCTGGGACCACAGAGTTCGAGCAAGATGAACTGATCTCGCCAAAAGGAATGCGGAAAATCAGCCAGTTGTTCCTGCACTGTTTCATGCGGGAATTTGATGACCAAATGTTTGTAAGAAAGGGTGTGAGACATGGATGACTCCTTGAATTGAAAATTATAATTCGCGGCGTCATTCCCGGGCGGAAATGATCCCGCGAGGGTTAACAGGACTATTCCTGGATAGGAATACGGTTATGCGAGCAGTTCGGCGATGCGTTTAGCTTTCATAATGGCAAGTTTGCGCGTTAACCGGGCGCGCTCTTCGATGGCAAAAGCCTGTGTTTGCGACATACCTTGACCGAGCAACTGAAGATTCAGTTGGCGGTACACGTGATCGGAATGGAGCCAATGAGGTCCTTCGTGATCGATGCAACGACAGTCTTTTTCGAGGGTGACGATCGAGCCGTCTTCGAGTCTGGCTTTCATGATCAAAATCCCCATGCAACCAGATTATCCAGTAGTTCTTTCGGAACCGAATGACTGGATCGAATAGGCCGATAGGTTTCGGCTTCAAAAATCATCGCAATGAAATAGCGCTTGCCATCATACAAAGCGCCCCAACTTCCGTCGGTTTCTTTGTGAATCACAATGTCGAGTTTGCCAGTACGAGTAGTAAAAATACTGGGTACTTTCCGAACGAGAAATGATCCGACCTCTTTTGAAACAATCGCTGTCTGCGTGTTAAGCGTCATGGTGCTCTCCTAAAATGAAGAGTGACGCCCAATTTCCGATAGAGGGAAATAGGGCGTCCCTCTATTGGGTTAAAGATAAAAATCAATCGCGTTAATAGAAGTAAATCAGCGGCGAACAATACGAGAGGCTGATAAATCGCTTAACTATCGATTGACGAAGACCGGATAAAGTCCGATAGACCGATGTTGCGGGCGTTTTACGATCGATACGCCAAACCTTTTCAAATGGATCTGAGTAATAACGCAATAGCTCGACAGGCCGTACTTGATGAGACAGTCCATCGAATCCTTTAAGGTTATGAAGGCCTAGTGGCGATTTTGCCCCCAAATAAAACCCTGTGCGATAGCCCCCGTTTAAAGACAGTGAAATATCAAGATGATGATCTTGAGCAAGATCAAGCAACTGGACAGTAGTCAAACAAGCGGTTTCTGGCTCATCCAGTAGCGATGGAAATGCTTTTTTGGCGTAGTCAATTGCGGCTTTTTGATCGCCGGCCAAAATCGACTGGCAGGCTTGATACGCATAGGCATTTTCAATGTTTTCGTTGTGCATGGATTTCTCCCTAAATGAACAGAGAGATGCAGGACCCTGAATCGGGAGCAAAACATCTCCCCAATGGGTTAATTAAAAAAAATGAGTACAACCAGTGACAGATCACGTTTTGGGTGAAACTGACCACCCAATGGCGAACAAAGCGTCACGAAGCGCTTCTTCCTGATTAACAGCGGTCACATCGAAAGGCTCGCAACCATTTTCGCTTTTAACTTGCCAGGTCGATTCTTCCGGTTGGGAAGGAACGACTTGGGGCAAAGCCTTGTTTGCAAATTCAAGCGCTGTCGGTGTTTCGCCAGCCAACAAAGCCTGTGCGCAATAAAACGCAAACTGATTGGCTTTGATCTGTGTGACCGAAGAATCGGGTTCTGGAAAAGCCTGAATTGCTTCAGCAGAAAATTGCAGTGTTTCGCCTTCAACTTCTTCGTAAGCATCGAAAAGAAGCGGCATCTCAGGCGTATAGTCCCAAATCACACCATCATCAAATGCTTTGGTGGCAATTTCGATGGCGGATTCGGTATTCAAAGCCGAAACACCAACAACCACGCGATGTTGATAGTCGATGGTGTAGGTGACGGCGAAATTTTTCATTTCGGACACGGTGTTTCTCCTAATTCAAGAAAAAAAGGGGAAACACCACAATGCCCATCGATAGGGGAAAGCGTGTTTCCCCGGTATGGGTTAATGTAAATGAATAGTACGACGAATTCGTTTCAAGCGATCAAGGATCGTATCTCGAAGTTCGTCGGCATCAAGGCCGGCCAGTTTGCAGCAATTCACAAAACTAAACGGATTGGGATCGTTGATAGCGATCATCCATTGATGAATTTCCGCAACGGTTTTCATCGAACATCGCGTATCGAACAGGTTCCTCAACGAATCCTCTAGAAGACATTCGCTGATGTCCATGATGTCTTGTTCCGACCACAAGGGAATTTCCTCAACGACAGGTTCCGGACCAAATAGCCAGTCCCAATCGTCAAATAAATCCAAATTGAAAGAGCGGTCTTTCCCTTTGAAGTAGGTTTTGCGCACATGACACCTCCAAAAAAGCAAGGGGAACGTGCGTGCCCACACGGGGACGAGGTTCCCCGGTGGGTAAATGAAAAAATGACTGATGGTCAGCTAAAACCAGTAATCATCTTGTTGAATGGAAGACATGATTTCTTCCATGGAATAAGGCACAGACGCATGGCCTTCATCTTTTCTCGTGAAGCGAGAACGCTCGGAAGGCGATTTCCTGAACTGCTCCAAAAAAGCGGGATCAAGATCAGGAGCCAATGATTTGAGAGCTGCTTTGTAATCAATGGCGCCTTGCTGCAGAAAACGACTAACACGCAAACCAGCACTTTCAGCATGCGCAAAATCTCCCATCAATTGCAGCAAGTTGCTTTCGATTTGAGATTGTTCTTCTTCAAGCGCGTTAATTTTAGACTTGTAATCGAAAATCATTGCCTCGGCATTGTGGTATGAGAAAGCCAATGCCTTCCAGTGATCGAGCTCTACACCAGATGGGATAAAAACATCTCTAGTGGGATCTCTCTCAGGAGGTGTATTGGTCTTCAAGCATTCCCAAAACTTTCTTGCTTCGAAAATGATCGTGTTGATGATCGCGTCATCACGAGGAATCGGAATATCCAAATACTCGCGCTCATTGAGATAAAGCGAAAGCCAAGCCCTGTCCGAATTCGCAACCACTATCTGTTGCTGAACTTGAAAGTAATAGCGCTTGTATAACTTGGATTCCTTTCGATTTTGTTGAGCATCACGAAAATCTTCTTCTGAAATGATGGAAGATGATGTTTCAGGATCGTCAACACAATGGGCGTCACGAAAGTTGGCTTCCGTTGGAGCTTTGATTTCAACAGGGATACCGTTGTCGTCAATACCATCAAATGAAGCACGGAGGAACGGGTGCTCATCGGATTCCGCACACAGGGGTAACAGCAGGGTGTTGTGGCGATCTTCAAAAGCTCGACGAGCGACTGGTTCCAATCGAATGCCGCGCCGAACATGCGGATTTCGATCTAGATTTTCAGGTAGGATGAGTCCTTTTTTTTCAGCCCAGAGACGATACCTTGTCTTGTAAGAACTGAGTCCTAAGACGATATCGGCCTCCGATGCTGAAATACCCGAATTTCTCCACGCATGCCAGTCTGGCGTTCGCTGCGTGAGACTGATCACTTTCATGATCAATCTCCCGTATGTCGATCTGACTTTTTGACCTTCCAAAGTTTTTCTCGAAAATACATGCCGTGACGACGGATCACGGTTGGTTGGTCGTACTTGTCGTAATTGCGTCTGACAAACACGTCAGGCGATATTTTTTTTACCGGTATTTTGTTAAGAAATAACTTTTTAATCATGATGACTCTCCAAAAGAAAGAGGCACCCTGTATTCCCAAAATGGGCATAAAGGATGCCCATTAGGGTTAAGTGTTAGAACGAAACAATCAGCTTAAAGCCTCGCGAGCTTTAGTAAAATGCTGACTGTTTGGCTTTTTTGGGTCAGTAGCTCCAGATGGAGGCATGGTTTTCTCATGAGGAGCCGAATCGCCTTGTTCCAGTGGCAATTGAGTTTCATTCTGAGCATCAAGCAATACGGCTTCAGCAACTGCTTTAGCCTTATTGAGTTCCTGCGTAATGAAATTCAAATCAATGCCAGCGAAATTTTCGCCGGCATAATCAATTGCCGCTTGCCATGAAGCGTTTTCAGACGCTCTTTTGATGAGCTTAGGAAGAATGCGCTTGGCATTGTCACTTGGATCTGAAGCAGGATTGATAATAACTTCTGCCTGGCCTTCGATAATACGATCAGCTTCATCCTGGTCATAAATACCGGTGAAACCAAAGGCAATACGAGAGCATTGAATCAAGGACTTGTGCCGAAGCAGACGCTTGGTATGAGATTGCCAAGGGCCGCTGATCGAATAGGGCTGATTATTTTTAGTACCTTGAAACGGAGGCCGGTAGACTTCATCTAAAAACTCCTTGATACGTACCGGATGGGTTCTGCCCTTCCGGTAAATAACGCACTCGATCGACGCAGGGCAGGGTTTAGCGTCTGGAACATCAGTGATCCAGGTGCTGTCATAGACGAATTCCAGACCATCCATATCGGGGTGCTGATTGATGATACGAGACCAGCCATCAACTGATACGACAGGGACAATGCCATTTTGCTTATCGGGATAAGCAAATATTTCCTTGGTGAACGGGTTCAGCCCATATTGATCAGAGACGATCAACAAAGCCGTCATCTGTTCATCAGTTACTACACCGTCTTTAACCTTGAAAGCCGTGGCTTTCAGCGTGTCGGTGAGGCTTTTTTCGTCCTTAAAGTTGAATTTATCGGCGAATTTCTTGAACAGGGATTGTTTATTACCAGTCATGGTGTAACTCCTAAAAGATTGAAAAGGAAGGAACATCACATATCCCAAAGGGACAAATGATGTCCCAAAGGGCAAAGGTTAATAGTTAGCGACGCTCAGAAAAGACGGAACAGCGCCTTGTTCAGGCTAATTTGCGTCTAAGGTGACCGTTAGAACGGGATATCATCAAAATCATCGTCAAAATCTGAACTGGATGACAGGGATGAATTAGCTGTAGGAGACGTTGATGATCCAGAAGAATTATCATTTTTGCCTCCTAGCATTTTCATTATGTCGGCATGAATTTCAGTCGTAAATTGATCAACGCCATCTTTCTGCCACTTGCGTGTCCGGATAGGACCTTCAAGCATAACTAAAGCGCCTTTATGAAGATAATCACGCGCAATTTCAGCAAGCTTTCCGAACAGAACGACACGATGCCATTCCGTACTTTCCTTACGCTCGCCTGAAGTTTTATCTTTCCAGGATTCCTTTGTCGCAACGGCTAAGTTGGCAACAGCTTTGCCTCCAGCAGTAAAGCGAACATCAGGATCACGGCCTAAACGTCCAATTAATTGCGATTTGTTGTACATGATGGTGCTCCTTAATAACAGTAAAGTAAAAATGGAGACCATTACCCTCAAAGGAAATAGTCTCCCAGAGGGTTAAAAAACGGCAATGCCGTTAAAATCATCACGCCGAAGGCGCTTAACAGGTTCATTATTTTGAGTGCTGAATGGGCACTTGCTTTTGAGCTCTCTTAGAGAACTGCAAAAATTCCGTCTTTCCACAATGCACTCTGAAAGCACATTCTGGGAAGACGGTATGAGCATTATGCGCGATACCGTCTGGCTGTGAAATTCGAAAGACACCTGTTTTAGCGTGCCTTTCGTTAGCATGTTAACTTAGCTCATGGGCAAAGACTTCTGCTTGCGAGCCTGCATCATTTTTAAGAGGGCAGATGTCGCTGCCGTGGAGCAATTTACCGTTTTCGGTCAGGACGGCATCTATCGTGAAGATACCGCTACTTAGCCCTTGGTCAGGGTCATTCCAAAAAACCTGATCACCAACATTAATTGGCTATTTGCAAAATGAGGTTGGAATGAAGGCTGACAATCTTGATCATTGAACTTGATCAAGCGGTTGGAATTTGACTGTCGGATAGCTCTTGGCTAGGTTGTGTAAGATTTGATCGTCGGCAGCCGACCCAGTCCTGCCGTTCAGCCTTGTGTATACTCAACGACGGCTTTTTGGGTACAACCGCCACTTGCAAACTATTTATGAACCGCAGCTCTACGGACAAATTTTAATCGGTGTTGAGTTTTTCCCACAAAAATCGACACGCTGGTGATTTTCGAAAATCATTTTTGAACAGTTTTTTGTGTAACTGCCTGAAAAAAATTGGACGCTCAATCGGATCATAATTTGACAAAATTTCGACGCCGGTTAATAGTGCAGCATGGCCAGGCTACAAGCAAAACCTGATCCCCATTTTCATTTACACTGAGTGCCAGACAGAATCAACACAGTTTTTCTGCTCACTTCAATTACCGTTCGCACATGGATATTCAAAACGAGTTAATGCTTCGAAAACGGGTTTCTGTCTGGAATCGACCACTGAAAATCGACCCCAAAAATTTTCTCTTTAAACTCGCCAAGGCGGCAACAAAAGGTTTTCAGGGTGAATTTGAAGATGCGGGCGAAAATTTGGCTGAAGCCTTAATCGATGTCGAACCGGAAGAAAAAGCTGCGCAACAGGCTTGGCTTTTGATTTACCGCTCACTATCGACTGCCTTGAAAGATTTACTGTCCGATAGCCCCCTGTGCCAATATGACCTGAGACACCTACCCCTCGGAAATTAGAGTATAAAGGTAGGTCAGAATCATGAGCAAATCGAAAGCAGAGACAATGGAATCACCACAATTAACTGCGCCGGAGGTCGCGTTGGAAGACGC
>NZ_JAUSBX010000108.1 GCF_030651835.1 Methylicorpusculum sp.
GCGTCTATGAAAAGGGCGTTAAATTAGCCGCTGATCAGGTCCGTGAACTTGAGGCAAGACTGCAGCGGTCAACGGCTTTGAAATGGTGGGACATTACCATCTCGCCAAAAATGGTATTTTGAGAAACGCATCATCCCTAAAGTGAAATTGAACGTGGATTTCAGTGATCTGTACAAAAACGTAGAAATAATGGGAGCCGAGTTGGTTGAGATCGATCTCAATCTTTCGGATGAGAAAATCTCAGCCAGTTGTGCAGGCGAAGATTTAAGCGAAAATCCGATGGATGGTACCGGCCAGAAGAAACATACTCAGAACAAATCAACATAACACTGGGAGGATGTTTCCGTAACGGTCGCCCATTCGCTCTGCAGGCTCTTGAATATTCTGTCCACGAACTTTTCATCCTCAGCGGCTTGATGGCCAACATAGCCGGTGCCTTGCCTGAAGGTTTCATAACGCAAAAGCAAATCCGGGTTTGTTTGGTCAAATCCGACAGGAATCCGTTCGCTTGGCATTGGCGTCAAGGCCACGTCACCATTTCTGGAAACCCAAAGGACATGATGACCGATGGTATCGTCGCAAGCAGAAAATATGGCTTTTAGCTGTTGTCTTGTTGGGTTGTGGTTGAGGTTCATGGGTTGTCCTGGCCGAAATCAGTGTATCCAACAATCTTCGCACAAAACCAAAAGAAATAAGGGCTATTTGCATTCTGGGGTTGGAAATCAGAACGATTCATGTTTTTTAATAGCTCAGTTTTGTGCAAAACATAGTTGGACCGTTGATGAGCGCGATAGCTTGTTATGTGCAATAGTTGGTTGGGCTGTCAATGCTCGTTAACGGCCAATAACCGGCAAGTCGAGGTCATTTCCAATTTCAAGTTTTTGGGGCATCCTGTGCCTAATTGGGTGTCCGGTATTCGGCGAGCAAATTGGCAATATCACTGAGTCACTACCCCAGACTACTTCTGCGAACCCAGCAACGGCTTATTATTAACCAACAATGAGAAATCCCCCGGCTTTGCCGGCCGGGGAGACAGGCAAGGTTCGACATTTTGAGGAGTCCACCAGGACACTCCAGAGCTTGAGCCTCCAAGCACACGATAGAGGAGGATCTGATGGACGAAAATGAGTGCTTAGCTACCGTATAGATAAACTCCGATCACCAGTCACTTTCAGTAAGTCTGCAATTGCTCTATTCAGTCTACGGCACTATCATGCAATCAATTATCTAAAAAAGGAGCAATAGTTGGCCATCACAGATTCAATAACAAGCTCCCGTACCCACGTAATAAAACTAGTCGCCACGCAGCGTCAACTGAGGGCCGCTATTCGCATTTTTTTCTCGGGCGAGGACGGGCTGGCAGTTCATACGGTTGCCTCCGCCGCTTAACGCTTGATTGCAGACTTAAAACAGAAATTTGGAAGAAACGAGGCTGCGGATTATTTTCTTACATCAATCTTTTACGTAGTGCGTGACTACCGGAGCGATACTCTGCCCAAGCAATTTACAAATAACCCAGAGGCAATGAAGTGGATTCTTGATATAGCGGAGCAATTGCCAATAACGAAATCAAAGAGCTATGAAGAGGTGAGTGCATTTATATCGTCCGATGCAGCAAGCGAATGGTGGTCTAAGCGAAATCGTGTAGCTAACTTCCCAAAGCACGCTGATAGGGACGCTCGAGATCATATCTTGCTTGACCGGACGAGATTGACAATCTGAATTTGCTAATGCTTGCCCTTAGCTCGTACTGCGACCTTGTCAAGGATGATCTTGGTGAGGAAGGTTTGATTCTGTGGGTTTACTTCAACGTATTTACTGGCACGGCGGAGCAACTGCCTGATCGCTATCTTGAAATGGGAAAGATGCTGGATGAGCTTAGCGAGGCTGATCGACTCAGTTTTTGATCCGCCGTCCTCACCGAACTGAGAAGAGATGGCGCTCAATCAACATTTCAATTCGGTGGTCTCCCATTCCTTTGGTTGCGATTCTGAGTTATAAGCTATTTGTTAGGCATTATTAAACAAATTGGTGTTTGGCACGCGAACTCTTCAGAATAATCACAGTTTCATAGCGAGGAAGGAACATTGACGGAATTATTGTTTTTTATTACAACCATATTCGTTGCTTTCGTAACTTACGTAGGAATTTCCAGCAATTCTCATTTTAAAACCCTACCCGGAGTCAGGAATTGTGCCGTTGAGTCCTTTCAGCATAAACCGCATCAAATGATCCCAGTCATCGAATGGAAGATACTGCATTAAAGCGCGAAGATGTTCAAAAAAAGTCCGC
>NZ_JAUSBX010000129.1 GCF_030651835.1 Methylicorpusculum sp.
CGACGCAAATCCTCTTCCGGCAGGTCAAGAAGCTTGTCTTCATCCAGTTGGTTTAGATCATGATCGCTCAGTTGCATGGCGCACAGAATAAGTCTTGGTGGCTTAAAAATACAGTTTTTTAGTGGGGGTCTGAATAGTTACGTCCCAAGTAAAAATAAACTCTTTTTAGATGTGTTCATCTGATTTCACCTATTCTGATTTTAGATGTATTAAGTTTTCGGCTTCTTAATGATTCTTGGATTCGAGGTTTGTTTTTAATGCATACCAATCTATCAGTGATTTTTACAATTTAAATTAACCAGCATGTCTTACGAACATTGGGGCCACCCATTAACTTGTCGAAGCAGTAATTCCCAGTTTGAGCTTTTTAGCGTTAATTAGGGACAAGGTAAGTCTGGCGAGGCACGCCGTGAATCCATTCATGAGGGCTTGACGATAGCGATCCTGCTATCGACATCCTCGCCAAACTCACCTTACACTTCTTTGGTGTCAAATTGGGAACTTGCTGCTGTCGAAGTCATTAAGCCAAAGATATTCCCCAAGCAAATTTTGGATTTTTTCGAGTTCTCTGTCATTTCAGTCAAATGCTTTTGTGCAGCGCGAGCCAGACACGAATCGGTATACAGATGAGGTTTGTGATGGCTCAATTCATCGGTAAAAAAGGTCATATCTTTGACCAGCAGCACGCTAGACCCTCAGTGCGCGTCGGACGGACAAGGGATGCTTGGCGACCGCATGGTGCTGGTGTAAGCCGACTATTTCGCAGGTACCGCCTGCTCTGCGATACTCTGCTCGAAAGTGATAGATGAATTCCAATACCGTGCTGTCGATCAAATTGGCTTCACTCAAGTCAAAAATTACCTGCTGGCCTTTGGGTAACGTGCCGGTCATGCTTTTTAGCGCAATAAAGTTGGAAAAAACGGCAGCGCCGTGGACCAGTACATGAAAATTCCCGGGTTCTTGTTCCTCAATACGGTAAGCGGCCTGAAATATCTGAGCCAGTTTGAGACCTCGTAACCCATGCAGTGCCAGTTCACTGACAATACCGATCAATACACCCAGCAATAGATCGGTCAGTAAAATACTGATCAGCGTCACGATAAACACTAGAAAATGACCAAAACCAATGCTTAAGGTTTTCGCAAACTCCATGGGCGAGGCGAGTCTGAAACCCGTATAAACCAACAATGCGGCCAGTGAAGCCAACGGAATCTGTTGGATCAAATCGGAACCCAAGCTGATAAACAGCAGCAGAAATACGCCATGATAAAAGTTCGCCCAGCCGCTTTGTGCGCCATAACTGATATTCGCCGAGCTACGGACAATTTCCGCAATCATCGGCAAGCCGCCGACTAGCCCACAGAGCGTATTGCCCAGGCCAATGGCCATCAAATCACGGTTCAAATCGGAACAACGATGCTTGGGGTCTAACTTGTCTACCGCTGCGGCACTCAGTAATGTTTCCAAACTGCCGATCAGGGTGATGTTAAAGACGCAGAACCAAAATTTAGCCGTGCCGATCAGGGCAAAATCGGGAAAATACAGCGCATCCAGCGGATTGTTTGGAAGATTCAACAAAAAATCAGGCCCGATTAAAAATTCACTCTGCGTCAAAAACTGAGTCACTACAAAGTGATAACGGTGCACATGATCTAAATCAAAGTAAAACGTCAACAGCAAACCGGAACACAAAACCCAAAGCGGTGCCGGTAACGTTCGACTTAATTTAAAAGGAAGACGAGGCCAAATTATCATGACGGCCAACCCGGTCAAGCCAATCATGGCAATAGGGACATTCAGATGGCTTATTGCCTTCGGTATGGCCATCGCTTGTTGCAGAATAGAACCCGTCTCCGCAGGAACTCCCAGCAACACATAACTTTGTTTAACCAGAATGATAATGCCGATGGCCGCCAGCATCCCGTGTACCACCGATGAAGGAAAAAAGGCACTGAGTTTGCCGGCGCGTAATACGCCCAGGGCAATTTGGATCAAGCCCGATATCACAATGGCCGCCAGCGTATAGGTAACACCGGCGGCAGTATTGCCCGCACCCAAGGTAAGTACGGAATCCAACACCACCACGATTAAACCGGCCGCAGGACCGTTAATCGTGAGTTGGGTACCACTCACCCGAGACACCAAGAGTCCGCCAATGATTGCGGTAATCAGGCCGCTCATCGGAGGAAATCCCGAGGCCATGGCGATACCCAGGCACAAAGGCAAAGCAATGAGAGATACAAAAAAACCTGCACGAAGATCGGTATAGACAAGTGTTTTAGGCATGGGCGTTATGAAAAATAATGAGGTTTGATGACTTCCCAATAGACTATCCGTAAGGAGTGCTTTAATCTAATAGATATTTTCTGCAATATCGTTATATTTTATATATCGATTGCCCTAATCCTGTTACCACCGCTTGCATCTGCGAACTTGAACGATCATGGCCAACTTAAACTATCACCACTTGCGTTATTTCTGGGTTATTGCCAATGAAAACAACTTGACCCGTGCCGCAGAAAAACTTCATATCTCGCAATCTGCGCTGAGTATTCAACTGCGCAAACTCGAAGAAAGCTTCGGGCAAAATTTGTTTGAACGGGAAGGACGACAGTTGATTTTGACCGAAGCCGGTCATGTTGCTTTGGATTATGCTCACGCCATTTTCCGCGCCGGTGATGAACTATCGAGTGTCATGCAACGCCGAGGAGAGGGTAGCCGGTGTTTATTACGTGTCGGCGCAGTATCCACCTTATCACGCAATTTTCAGTTGGATTTAATTAAACCGTTGCTGGCTATGGACGATATTGAGCTGGTATTGCATTCCGGCAGTCTTAAAACCTTAATGCAGCAAATGCAGGAACACACTTTGGATCTGATCTTGTCCAATCGTCCGGCACCCGATGCCCTGGATCGAAATTGGCAATGTCATTTGTTGGATGAGCAAATTGCCAGCCTGGTCTGCCAGGCAAGAACGGCACCAGCCAATTTGCGTTTTCCGGAGGATTTGCACCATGCCGAATTATTGGTGCCCAGCATGGAAAGCGAAATTCGGACTGCTTTCGATTTTTTGCTCAAGCAGGCCGGTGTTAGGCCCAAAATTGTTGCCGAAGTGGACGACATGGCCATGCTGAGACTGTTGGCGCGAGAATCCGGAACACTGACATTGGTGCCGCCCGTGGTGGTGCGTGACGAATTGCTGAGCGGACATTTAGTCGAGTGCGTTCAGATCGCAGAAGTCAAGGAACGCTTTTATGCGATCACCCCGGAACGTCACTTTCCCAATCCGCTATTAAAAACCCTCTTTCAAAATTTTAAGCCCTCCAATCAAGAGGAGGCAGTGCTTTAGGTTTGCAGCAATAGTCCTGTTTTACTGCAGGTTACCAGCCGAATTAGCTGCCCAATCTTTGGAGATCAGGATATTAAGTGCCGAGTAATCTAACCCACCTGCTTTAGCTGGTGGTTGTTTAGTTTGTTAAACGCGGCATGTACAACCACTGAAACAGACCAATGCGAGCAAAAAAACGTTCCAGTGAGGCATCCAAATTCGTATATTTCACTCGCTCAATTTGATTCATATCGTATAACTCATTAATCTCGCCACCTAGCAGACTAATGGCGGCATGTTGATAATCCTTGATGGATTGTCTGTCAGGTACTTGCTGCAAGGCACCCAATTATTCTGATTTTTATCAATAAGATATAGTCCCAATAGGGGTATTTCTTAGCATTCTTTGCAACTATTTATCGATTGCATCGTGATCAGATAGGTCAATTTGAGTCATAGAATAGTCTGGCTAAAAAATACTCATTAGTGAAATTGGGAAAATATGTTGACAGCTTGACCAGGATTTTTTGAGTCACAAAAAAAATCTGGAATGCAAAAATTGAGTGGTTTATTGATTTGAAGCAATTACTTGGATTTTACATCTTTTCCAAACTACCTTGTTGGTCAAGAAAATCATAGGAGCGCTCTTGGTCACGCCGACGAAATGTGTTGAATTGGTGTATGGTTCTGTTTAA
Organism: Methylicorpusculum sp.; assembly: GCF_030651835.1. GTDB lineage: Bacteria > Pseudomonadota > Gammaproteobacteria > Methylococcales > Methylomonadaceae > Methylicorpusculum. Next base: position 4,024 of record NZ_JAUSBX010000129.1, read on the forward strand.
AACACCCTGCATAATGGAGTTAAGCTTTGGCTTATTGTTTTCACTTTCGATCTCCCACTTTGCTCGGCCCGAAGTCACCACCTCCGCTATGCTGTCTTCATCAACCGCTAATGACTTGGCGAACGTATTTCGATACCGTAAATGGCACGCCGCTTATATAACGATAGCTAGTGGTTTCATGCCGTTTACCGCCTTAATTAGGGATTAATTGGCTGCCACAGTCAAACTTTCTTGGTAAGCGCTTTTCTTAGCCAAATAGTCATTGACAAATGCCTGCATTGAATCTGCTTCAAAACCATTCGTGACGCTGATAGCTAGTTTTTTAAAGCCCGTACCCACTACTTCTTCGTCCGCTTTGATCTGAAAATGTAAAAAAGCTGATGCGCGTTTGCCGTTGACTTCTATTTTCGGATCCAACATTTTAACGGAGGCCTGGCTAAAATTAAGGTGATCAAACGTAAGCGTCATACTTTCGTATATCACAAGCGGCCTGTTAATGTTAAAAGTAATATTTTCCTTGGCTAATAACGGAACCAGTACATAAGGAAAATTTTGTCCTGAGAAAGCCACATAATCGCGAATAAAGCTTTCAATCAAAGTTGAATCTTGACTGATTTCTCCTGACCGTTCTACTTGCAAATAGGGTTTGCCTTGACTATCAGTCACTTCAAACCGCTCGGCTTCAGTGTCGGGAAAGTTTAATAACAGGCCGTGTCCGACCATACCGGAAAAGACAAAGTGCATATTTTGGCTAAGCCCATATTTTTCCAATACCAGGGAAAACAGTAAATCGCCCGGTACGCAAAAACGTTTGGCATCGACATCATGTAAGGGGTTGAAATCATGCGCCACTTCTTTGGCGAACATGCTGGCCTGTTCAGTGGCAATAATGACATTGCCATCCTGGATATTGTAGAAGTCTTTTAAAAACATATTCTTAGTCACTATGAGGTGTTGATGCCAATTGTACCATACATCCTATACGACTCACGTGATGCCCCACTGTAAACATTGTAAGGCTAATGATGGTGTGAGTGATCAATTGGAAAACAGTGGGTATGCTGGGAATCATCTCTGGTTTTTCCACGCAGACTTCATTAACGCGTAGCGGTTTAGTGGGTTGACCGAAAAATTTCAGTTATAAAATGTTGGAACTTAAAGAAAAATCACCTATTCAATTGACTATTAAAAAGGGTCTTGCATAGGCTTAGGTTTTGGATGTTTCCCATCTGTCATAAAATGGTGATCTTAAGCCCTTTAGTTTTATCGTTGTTCATCCGGACAGTCCATCAATGCTGTCAATCCTAATTCTCTCAAAAAGCGACCACCGTTAAATATATGAGTACTCATACTGTTCAAGACATTGCCAGGCAAAGCCGCCTTGCGTCACGCAAGTTATCATCAACCCCCGAGTCAATACGCAATCTTGCCCTGGCTAAAATGGCTGACGCACTTGAGTCGGTTAAGCATCAGGTTCTGGAAATCAATGCCCAGGAAATCATCAAAGCCAAAGATGAAGGGCAATCGGATGCGATGATCAAGCGTCTGACGATAGACGATAAAACCTTTCAATACATGCAGTCCCGATTAAAAAAAGTAGCACAACTGCCGGACCCGCTCAATCGGATACTGGCAGGGCATACCAATCCTGCGGGGCTGCGGGTCTACAAAAAATCGGTGTCGCTAGGTGTCATCGGCATTATTTATGAGTCGCGCCCGAATGTCACAACCGATGCGGCAGGGGTGTGTATAAAAAGTGGTAATGCCGTCATCTTGCGCGGTGGATCGGAAGCCCTGCTAACCAACACAGTGCTTACCGATGCCATGATTGAAGGTGCTGTTAATGCAGGTCTACCCGAATATGCGATACAGATCATCCGAATTCCCGGCCACGAAGCGGTGGGAGAACTGCTCAAAATGGATGACTATATTGATGTGCTCATTCCTCGCGGCGGAAAAGGACTGATCAAGCGCATTGCCGAAGGCACCCGAATTCCAGTTATTAAACATTACGATGGCATTTGTCACCTTTATATCGCAGCCGATGCGAACCCGGAACAGGCCGTCGCCATCGTGGTTAATTCAAAATGCCAAAGCGTTCAGGTCTGTAACGCGGTGGAAACTTTGTTAGTCGATCATCACTGCGCCGCACATCTGTTGCCGCTTATTCATGCCGCATTGGATTCAAACAACATTGAACTGCGAGGCTGTGAACAGACGCAAAAGCTACTGCCCACTATTTCACCGGCAACAGAAGATGACTGGCATAGCGAATATCTGGCGCCAATCCTTTCGGTCAAGATCGTCGGTGGTATTGATGAAGCCATTGAGCATATCAACCACTATGGATCGGGTCATACCGACGGGATTGTGACGCAAAGCCTGACGTTGGCACGGCAATTTGAAGAGCAGGTTGATTCAGCCTCCGTCATGATTAACGCCTCGACACGATTGTCAGGTGGCGGTGATTATGGTTTGGGGGCGGTAGTCGGCATCAGCACCGATAAACTGCATGTCCGGGGTCCGGTCGGACCCGACGAGCTGACGACCTACAAATGGGTTGCTTATGGCGATGGACATTTAAGGAGTTAGCCAATCCAACATTCAAGGCCAAGGCGTTAAATGTTTTTTTTCGCAAAAAACATGCAAACCAGCAAGGCCAGGGCGAAGGGATCTCATTGAATTAGCTGGATAATCTTAATCGATTCTTTCCAACGCGGGTGGTTTGGCTTTGAACAATTCGGCGACAATTTCAAGTTGTGAAGTCAGCTTGGGTATGGCTGGGATTTTCCAGGCTTTGCCAATGATGCGGGATAATAAATTATTTAACCAGGGACGGTCAGATGTCGCATGATGAATGATCACTCTATAGGATTCGCCATCATTAAATACGGCAAAATCCTCCACACAAACTTCAATCGTTTGTTCTTCACCGTAAAGCCTTATTTGAACATAGAGTCGGGGTGCGTCTACATCAAAATTAAACTCTGTCAATTCCACAATGCCCTTCAGAATGATATTCGAGACCCAGACGATCAGTATGTTCGGGGTCAATTTTATCGCTATTTTTAATAAACTGGATTTGATGCTCATTTTTTTGCCTTGGTTAGATTGCGGGTTACATACAACATGTTACAGCCTGATTGCTTACGAGCTTCAGCTAAATTCGAAACAGTATCGACTTTATGAATTCTGTTCATAGCGTCACCCCTGCTGGGATTGCCTGGATGCCCCGCTCCGGCAATGTCAACGGACTAGCTGAAACTCGGTTTTTGTTTAAAGTAGAGTTAGAATAAGAAATAGTCGTGATTTCCTTATCTGGCAGCCCCATAAATTGTATAAACAATACTTTAATTTTTCCGAAAATCCGTTTTCGATAGCCCCTGATCCGCACTTCATGTATATGAGCGCCCGGCATCAGGAGGGCTTGGCCCATCTTTTATATGGCATTAACGAGGGCGGGGGCTTTGTTGCGCTAACCGGCGAGGTGGGTACCGGTAAAACGACCATATGCCACTGTTTGTTGCAGGATTTGCCCAAGCATGTTGATATCGCAATGATATTAAATCCTAAAATGAATGCGCTGGAATTGCTCGCTACTATTTGTGACGAGCTCTCTATTGATTACAACACTTCGCAGCCCTCACTCAAAAATTTGGTTGATGCGTTAAATCAGTATTTGCTGATAGCCCATGCCAAGGGCAGGCGAACCGTATTGCTGATCGATGAAGCTCAAAATTTGAGTATGGAAGTGCTGGAACAGATTCGTTTGCTGACTAACCTTGAAACCAGCAAGAGCAAATTATTACAAATTATTCTGGTGGGTCAGCCCGAGTTGCAATGGTTGCTTAGAAAACAGGAATTGCGCCAGCTCAATCAGCGGATTACCGCTCGTTACCATTTGCTGCCGTTATCACTTGCCGAAACCCGCGAATACATCCGGCATCGTCTTTATGTCTGCAATGGCGATACCGAGCTTTTTAAAGCCACTGCGATCAAAAAAGTCTATCAATACTCGTCAGGCATTCCCAGAATTATCAATATCCTCTGCGACCGCGCTCTGCTGGGCGCTTATGCCCATAATGCACGCGTCATCACTCCCAGTATTATTGATGCCGCTGCGCGTGAAACATTGGCACCGTTCCTTGGTTCGCGTTCGCGAAAGATATTGCTGTTAACACTGTTACTGTTGAGTTGCGTTGCATTTGGCCTGTTTTATTACAAAGATATGGATCATTTGGTAAGACTGGCATCAACCATCGAGCCGGTAAAGCAATTATCGGAGCCTTCGGTAGTTATGGCTGCTGCCAAAAATACACCACCGGTCGAAACACCCCCCCCCATAGCCGTCGTAGCTATTCAGCCTGCCAAAGCGGCAGAAAAGTTCGATGACTGGCTAGCTAATCCTGATTTGACATTGAGCGCGGGAATTGAAAATGCATTGAGAGTCTGGGGGCAATCGCCTCCTGTTTCCGGCAGGGCGGATTGTACTTCGGTGCAGAAGCAGGGTTTTATTTGTGTCAGTGGATCGGCTACCTGGAAAGATCTGATATCAATGAGACGGCCAGTCATTCTGGAATTCACCTCAACAGATCAGTCCAAACGTTATCTTCTGATGACCGGGATAAAACAGAGGCAGGCGATCTTTCAGCACGGCCGGGAAGTGAGTTTTCCTGTTGCCGATGTACTGCGTTACTGGAACGGCCGTTATCTGATCATCTGGCATTCGCCTTTCCCTAATGTCCAGGCGATTTACCCGGGTCAAACGTCCGATGATGTGTTCTGGTTACGCCGGCAATTGACAGCTAATGATGGGGTTGATGAACAGGTAAGTGATCCGCGTTTTTTTGATAGCGGCTTACTAAAACGGGTCAAAGCTTTTCAGTTGCAGCATCATTTAACTGAGGACGGTATTGCCGGTACCCGAACGCTTTTTTATCTCGACAACCTGACAAGTTCACCAAACTCGCCTCGTTTAATAATTGCCGATTAATACCATGTCTTACATTCTTAATGCCTTACGAAAATCAGAGCAGGAACGCCAGTCCAAGCAGCCTGAGTCGGTGACCAACAGAATTCTGATGCAGCCGCCCGAGCGCAAGACGGCAGTCATTGGCTGGATCGCTTTAGCGATTTTGGGTAATGTAGCGGCTATCGCAGGGATCATCTGGTATGTTCAAAATTTACCCGAGCCGCCAAGGATTGATGCTGCGCTTGTCGTACCCTCTGTCGTTTTGGCCGATAGCGAATCTAAAGACAAACTAGAAACCAAGTCGATTGAACCGCTAAAAATCAGGGAAAATCAGCCGCTCCCAAAGCCGGTTCCAGCAACTGAACAGATATCAACCAGCAAACCTAAGACTAATCCGTTAAAGCCCGTTTTACCCGTTCCACCTAAACCGGTCCCGGTTAAGATAAAGGAGCCCGTTGAAGATGCCGACAAACCGGCTTCTGTCGTGGATAATCGGAGCTTTGATGAAGTTATTGAGCCGGTCCCGGATATGACAGCTATCGCTTTGGCAGCGGAACAAAATCAGGAGCCAGTGCCTCATTCAGCGAATAAAATTCCCTATTTATCGGACTTGCCTAATGACTTTCGGCAATCGGTCCCAAAAATGGCGATCAATGTTTTTGTCTATGCAAGAGATCCGGCTGAGCGTTTTGTCATCATCAACATGGTCAAATATAAAGCAGGCCAGCTGACCAAAGATGAGGTGGCTATTAAAGAGATTCTGCCAAAAAGCCTGGTTCTGAATTATCGCGATCAGACGTTTCAGATTGCACAGCCATAACAGTCGGCGAGGTCAAGTGAGTCTTGCAGTTTGGCAATATACGGATATCAGTGGTTCTTATCCATATAAATACTATCAACGAGTTTTTTAAACCAAACGGGTCTAAAAATAACCACGAAAAATCCGGTTAGACTGGTAATGGGAAAAGGTATTACCATCAGGATGAGGAACGTTAAAGCACATTTGAACCGGGTCCAGAGTGAAGCTGAATTCATTTGGAAGATTCTCCCTTTATCAAGATCCTAAAACGTAACTACTCGCAGGCTCGGAATTGAGGGTGTAGGTGATTGAATCAAATCAATCGCTTACACCCAATAAAACGGGAGGGGTGAGCAGACAATCTAAAACCTATCGTTTTTCCCTCATGACTCCCTGAGTCAAGGCCCTTTTCGTCATCCTTGCATTCTACGAGTTTTGCACAGTAATACCATTTTTTTGAAATACACAGTTTTAAGTTCGCGATTGATGCGCTTCTTATCTCAGCACATCCTACACACCGCACTTTCACAGTAACGAATAAATCAATCTATCCTTAAAGGTATCTGCTCATCCCCTCCAATTTTAGTGGGTGTAGGTGGTTGATTGAAAAGGCTTCTGCAACAGGGATGCCCTCAGTGTCAGGATAGTTGTCGCCTCTAAAATTTTATAGAGGTACAAAATGCAAACCCGTTATAGTGAAGAATTTAAACAGCAAGCCCTGAGTAAAGTATTGCAACGCGGTGATAAAAGCATTCAATCGATTGCCGATG
>NZ_JAUSBX010000117.1 GCF_030651835.1 Methylicorpusculum sp.
TGTGGTTTTAGCCACTGACAAGCCTATTTTAGGCGGATAAGTGGTAAAATCGGTGCCAGCACGATAGATCTTGGTGCTTCGTATTAATTATAACATATTGTATTATATGGCATATTTTGATTTTCTTTCAGGCACTATTTACCCATCCATAAACTGGAACCGCTGTTAAGCGATCCCGACGAAGCGGTTCGCCGCGTATTGGGGTACCGGATGCCGCTGGAATGGCTGACCTTGTTGCGTAACGACAGCGACCGCGAAGTCAGAATCACCGTCGCCGACCGCCTGCCGGAACACGAATTGGAACTGATGGCCGCTGACCACGACTATCTGGTGCGGGTCTATGTGGCCCGGCGCCTGCCGCACGGGCGCTTGTTTCGCTTGGTGGCCGACCCGGACAGCGAAGTGCGGCGCATCGTCGCCACCCGGATTCCCCGCGTCAGTCTGGGTTTGATGACGCATGACGCCGAAGTGGAAATACGCCGCATCGTTGTTCAGCGTATGGACGTCGATGATTTGGTCATGATGAGCCAGGATCCCGACTGGACCGTGCGCTACGAAGTGGCTCTGCGAGCGGAAGCGGATTTGCTGCAGCGAATGCTCGACGATCCTGAACAAGACGTGCGTCTGACCGCTCAACAACGCCTGGAAACACTCACCAACACCTGCAACTATGACGACTGAATATAGTGTCGGCCTTACCTATGCCGACCGATTGAACTTGGCCACCCAAGCCCGTCACAACGCCATAAAAACCCATTTCAACTGCGAACTCGCCTCGCTCACGTCCTTGATGGGGCCGATGAGCGACGGCGCGGCTTGGCTGGCGGCACGGCACGAGCGGAACGCCTGCATTATTTCCCGACGGCTTGTCCGATCCCTGGGTCGAACGCGATAAACCGGAAACCGGGCTGGGGCTGGAAGTGTTTAGGGTGGTGGCGCAACTGATGCAGGCAGGAGCCAATCCACTTTTGACTACCCAAGACGACTTCAGCGCGCTGGACTTAGCCGCCAGTCGCGCCTGCTTGCAATTGTTGCGTCAGACGGTAAAGACCTAAACCTAAATTTGCTTATTTTCATATAACTGTCTAACAAGAGTGCGAGCGGCTGAATTGAGTCTTGCTTTTCAATTACTCCCTTTATACTCAAAAAATGGTTAACTTTATGAAGGTATGGGGTGTGGCTAGCGAGGATGTCGGCAGCAGGGATTGCTGCCGTCAAGCCCCCATGGAGGGGTTCACGGCGGTCCTCGATAGACACATCCCATAC